>NZ_JBSFUS010000004.1:0-670949 GCF_053591915.1 Streptomyces sp. NPDC002853
TGCGACCCGGGGCGCCTCTACCTCCCCACGATCATGGACCCCGTCTACGGCTACCAGGTCACCAACGTCGAAGCCTCCATGTCATCACCCTCCTCCCTCCTGCACTGGACCCGCAGGATGATCGAGATCCGCAAACAGAACCCCGCCTTCGGACTCGGCTCCTACATCGAGCTCTCCTCCTCCAACGCCGCCGTCCTCGCCTTCCTGCGCGAGTACAAGGACGACCTGGTCCTGTGCGTGCACAACTTCTCCCGCTTCGCGCAGCCCACCGAGCTCGACCTGCGGGCCTACGACGGCCGCAGCCCCGTCGAGCTCATGGGCGGCGTCCGCTTCCCCGCCATCGGCGAACTTCCCTATCTCCTGACCCTCGCCGGGCACGGCTCCTACTGGTTCCGACTCTGCGAAAGAGCGCCTAGGACCGTGCGTTCCACAAAGTGATCGGACGTGACGTCATGTCTTCGCCCCTGCTGCTGTCGTACGGCACCAAGCCTCATCCCCTCGCCGGCCCGACGCTGGCGACCCTGCTGAGTCGCTGGCTGCCACGGCAAAGATGGTTCGCCCACCGGGAGCGTGCCGTCACCGGCGTCTCCGTGACGGCCGCGACGGAGCTGACCCCCGACGTCTTTCACCTGCTGGTGCGGGTCGAACAGACCGGACTCCCCCAGGACACCGCCTGTTACCAACTGCTGCTCGGCGCCGTCACCGACCTGCCGCCCCGCCTCAAAGGCTGCCTCCTGGGCCGGATGGAGGGCTCCCAGGGACAGGATCTGTGGGTCTACGACGCGCTCTACGACCCACGGGCGACGATCCTGCTCCTGGACCGGATCCGGCGCGGCGGCGTCATGGGGGACCTCCGCTTCGAGTCGTTCCCCCGCTCGGCGGTCCCGGCAGGTCTCATGCCGCGCGTCCTGGACGTCGAGCAGTCGAACACGTCCATCGTGTACGGCGACGAGATCATCCTGAAGCTGTTCCGCCGCATCCAGCCCGGCATCAACCCCGACCTGGAGATTCCAGGGGTGCTCGCCCGGCACGGATACACCCGTGTTCCGGAGCCCGTCGCCTGGTTCCACACCTCCCAGCCGTTCTGGGGCACCTTGGGCGTCGTACAGCGCTTCCTGCCCGGAGCGACGGACGGCTGGACCCTGGCCATGCAATCGGCCGTCGCCCAGGGCGATTTCTCCGACCAGGCCTACGAACTGGGCTCCCTGACAGGCGAGTTGCACGTGGCGCTCGCCGAGTCGTTCCCGGTGGCCGAGCCCACCGCGGACCACCACACGCGGCTGGCCGACCAGATGACCCATCGCCTTCTGCAGGCGGCGGCCAGCGTGCCGGCCCTGCGCTCGCACGTGTCGGGCCTGCGGGAGGTCTTCATCAGGCTCGCCGCGACGAACGGCGGTCTGCACCTGCAGCGCATCCACGGCGACCTCCATCTGGGACAGGTGCTGCGGGCCGACGGCCGGTGGCATGTCGTCGACTTCGAGGGCGAGCCCGCCAAACCCCTGGCGGAACGGCGCGCCGACCGCTCCCCCATCCACGACATCGCCGGCATGCTGCGCTCCTTCGACTACGCCGCCCACGTCGAGAAGGCCGCCCGCCCGGAATGGGCCGCCCGCTGCCGCACCGCCTTCTGCGACGGATACGGCGCGACCGGCCTCTTCGATCCGCAGGACATCCCGGTGCTGCTGCACGCACACGAGGCGGACCGGGCCGTCTACGAGGTTCTCTACGAAGCGACGCACCGACCCGACTGGATCACCGTCCCCCTCCGGGCCGTCGCCCGGCTCGCCCGTCACCACTGATCACCCGCCAAGGACCGCCCACCAGGGACGGTCCGCCGGGTTCGAGGAGCAGTACACATGGCCGTCACCGAGGTGTCCCCAGCCGCCACCGCCCCCGCAGCCACAGCCGTCCGCGGGGCCTGCGCGCTGCCCCCACTGGCCGCCGACGACCGGGCCCGGCTGTTGCGCGGCGCACATCACGACCCGCACGCGGTCCTGGGCGCGCATCCCGTGCCCCACGGCGTACACCTGCGCTGCCTGCGCCCCGGCGCGCAGGCGGTATGTGCGGTGCTGGACGGCGTGGTCTGGGAACTGCACGACGAAGGGGACGGCCTGTTCTCGGGCGGCATCCCGGTGCAGCCGGCCGCCCCCTACAAGCTGCGGGTGCGCTACCCGGAGGCGGTCCTGGAGGCGGAGGACCCGTACGGGTTCCTTCCCACCCTGGGCGAGCTGGACCTGCATCTCATCTCCGAGGGCCGTCACGAGGAGCTCTGGACGGCGCTCGGCGCGCACATCGGTGAGCACCAGGGCGTGCAGGGCACACGATTCGCCGTATGGGCCCCGAACGCGATCGGGGTGCGCGTCTGCGGCGACTTCAGCCACTGGGACGGAACCGCGCTGCCCATGCGGTCCCTCGGGTCGTCGGGCATCTGGGAACTCTTCGTGCCCGGCCTGGGTGAAGGGGCGATGTACAAATTCGAGATCACCCGGGCCGACGGCTCCCGGACACAGCGCGCGGATCCGATGGCGCGTCAGGCGCAGATCCCTCCGGCGACGGCTTCCGTGGTGACACGCAGCCACCACGTGTGGGGCGACGCCCGATGGATGGAGCACCGGGCCGACCGTCCGGCCCACGCGGCTCCCATGTCCGTGTACGAGGTCCACCTCGGCTCGTGGAGGCCCGGCTCCACCTACCGCGAGCTGGCCGATGAACTCACGGACTACGTACGGATGCTGGGCTTCACCCACGTCGAGCTGATGCCCGTGGCCGAGCACCCCTTCGGTGGTTCGTGGGGCTATCAGGTCACCGGCTTCTACGCGCCCACGGCACGCCTCGGCACGCCCGACGACTTCAAGTACCTCGTCGACACGTTGCACCAGGCGGGGATCGGCGTCCTCCTGGACTGGGTCCCCGGTCATTTCCCCCGCGACGAGTGGGCGCTGGCCGAGTTCGACGGCCAACCCCTGTACGAGCCGCAGGATCCGCGGCAGGCCGAGCACCCCGACTGGGGCACCCTCGTCTTCGACTACGGCCGCAAGGAAGTGCGCAACTTCCTTGTCGCCAACGCCACTTACTGGTGCCAGGAGTTCCACATCGACGGCCTGCGCGTCGACGCCGTCGCCTCCATGCTGTACCTGGACTACTCCCGCGAGGACGGCGCCTGGTCACCCAACGCGCACGGCGGACGCGAGAACCTGGACGCCGTCGCCTTCCTGCAGGAGATGAACGCCACCGTCTACCGCCGTTGTCCGGGCGTCGTCACCATCGCCGAGGAGTCCACCGCGTGGGACGGGGTCACCCGGTCCACGGACCATCCCTCGGCGGCCGGGCTCGGGGGCCTTGGCTTCGGGCTCAAGTGGAACATGGGCTGGTCCCACGACTCCCTGGCCTACATCGCCCATGAACCGGTGCACCGCAAGTACCACCACGACGAGATGACGTTCTCGATGGTGTACGCCTACAGCGAGAACTACGTTCTGCCGCTCTCGCACGACGAAGTCGTGCACGGGAAGCAGGCGCTGGTGTCGAAGATGCCCGGTGACTGGTGGCAGCAGCGCGCCAACCACCGTGCCTACCTCGCCTACATGTGGGCCCACCCGGGCAAGCAACTCCTGTTCATGGGGCAGGAGTTCGCGCAGGGCGCCGAGTGGTCGGAGGCCGAGGGGCCGCAGTGGTGGGTGCTGGAGGAGAACAACCCGGCCCACCTGGAACACCGCGCGATCCAGCACCTCGTGGCCGACCTGAACCACCACTACGCCACGGCACCGTCCCTGTGGGAACAGGACACCTCCCCGTCCGGTTTCAGCTGGATCACGGCCGACGCCGCCGAGGACAATGTCTTCGCCTTCCTGCGCCACGCCTCCGACGGCAGCCCGCTGATGGCCGTCTTCAACTTCTCGCCGGTGGTGCGCCACGACTACCGGCTCGGCGTGCCCCCCGAGGCGGGCGAGGCCTGGGAGGAGATGCTCAACACCGACGCGGCTCGCTACGGCGGCAGCGGCATCGAGAACACACCGCGCCCGCGGGAACCGCTCGCCGGCCAAGGCTTCGAGGCGTCCATCAGCCTGACGCTCCCGCCCCTGACGGCCCTGTGGCTGCGGCCGGTCGCGGCTAGCCCCGCGGATCCTGCCCCTGCGGGTCCTCGCTCAGGAACTCCGTGACCAGCTCGGGCGGGTTCGCGGCACGCGTCAGGTCGAACATCGCGTCGCGGTCGAACATGTCGTAGAGGATCACGGGCACGGGCCGTCCGAGGGCGCCGACGAGCCGGCCGTCGGCGTGGAGGCCGCGCGCGAGGTCGACGCAGAGCTCGTGGAACTGTTCGGCGAGCGCCTCGCCGCGCTCGTCCTCCTCCTGCTCGGACAGGCCGTCCTCGCCTTCGTCGCCCTTCTCGTCCTCGTCCTCGTACCAGAGGCCTTGGGCCACCGACTCGGCCCGGTGCAGCTCGGCGCCGACCGGATCGTGTGCGGGATCGTGGCCGATGACGCGGATACCGTCCAGCCCCGAGGGCGCGAAGTAGGCGTAGTGCCAGCGGCTCTCCCACGGCTCCGTCC
Source organism: Streptomyces sp. NPDC002853 (assembly GCF_053591915.1). Classification (NCBI taxonomy): domain Bacteria; kingdom Bacillati; phylum Actinomycetota; class Actinomycetes; order Kitasatosporales; family Streptomycetaceae; genus Streptomyces; species Streptomyces sp. NPDC002853. The sequence goes on from NZ_JBSFUS010000004.1 coordinate 4,551, forward strand.
CGCCCCCCTGGGCGAACTCCCGGGCCACGTCGGTCTCGGTGTTGTAGCCGATCGCCAGGTAAGGGAACCTCGGGTCCTGGTCGACGCTGTCGATCCGGAACGTGACCGCATAGATCTCGGCGGTCGACTCCCGCGGGAACTCCGTCAGGGCGCGCGCCGCCATCTCCGTCATGTGCTGCCGGAATGTCGTCAACAGCTCTTCTCCTCAACCGTGTTGTGACAACCGACCGCAGTGACCGGGCCGCTACTGGGAACTCGCGCCGATCACCCTAGTTCAGCCGGTGGTTCAGTCGAGGACCGCGGTGGCTTCGATCTCCACCAGATGTTCGGGCACGTCCAGGGCCGCCACGCCTATCAAAGTGCCCGGAGGCACCGGCGCGACCCCCAACTCGGCCGCGGCCCTGGCCGCTCCCTCCAGGAAGAGGGGCATCTTGTCGGGGGTCCAGTCGACGACGTACACGGTCAGCTTGGCCACGTCGTCGAAGGACGCGCCGACTCCGGCGAGGGCGGTGGCGACATTGAGGTAGCACTGCTCGACCTGGGAGGCGAGGTCGCCCTTCCCGACCGTGACTCCTTCGGCGTCCCAGGCGACCTGCCCGGCGAGGAACACCAGCCTCGATCCCGTGGCGACCGACACCTGCCGGTAGGCGTCGATCTTCGGCAATCCGTCGGGATTGACAAGAGTGATGGCCATGATGTGCTCGCTCCTCGTCCTTGGAACCTGCGGGTCGCATGCCACCGGGGCGAGTCACCCTCGCTCTCCGGTGGTTACTTGAGAACCCTAGGAGAGCGGCCGGTGACGTGGAAGAACGCACTTTTTGGTGACTGAGTAACCCTTTGGTGACCCAGGAGTACACGCCGCCTCCCTCACTGCGGCGGGCCCGGAGCCGCGATGCGTACGCGGTCGCTCGCGTCGCCGGAGAGGAACGCCGCCAGCGTCTGGCCCTCCTCGGTGACCGCGGTGCGCTCGGCACGGGAGAAGCGGCCCAGCGGGACGACGGTCACGGTGTCCGCCTCCACGGTCCAGGTGGCGGCGACCCGGCCGTCCACCAGGACGACACGGGCTCCGGCGACGGACAGGCCGCGGTGGGCGTCGTCGATGATGCGGGTGCGGTCCTGGTAACCGAGGATCGCGTTGTCGAACGCGGGCAAGAACCGCACCGGGGCAGGCGTTTCGGGGTCCGGGCGCGGCGCGTCGGGCAGGTCGAGCAACTCCCGGCCCCGCTCGTCCCGGAAGGTGATCAGCTCCTCGCGCAGCGCGGCCACGGCTGCCGGCAGCCCGGCGAGACCGCACCAGGCGCGCAGGTCGGCCGATGCGGCGGGTCCGAACGCCGCCAGATAGCGGCGCAGCAGCGCCTGACCCACGGGGTCGGAGCCGTCCGGGGACAGCGGGGCGACCTCGCGCTGCAGCCAGGCCGACAGCGGGACGTTGCGCACCCCCGCCTTCGTCCGCCACAGCCCCCGCGGCGGCAACTGCACCATGGGGACGAGGGTCATCAGCATCTCCCCCAGCGCCCGTGGATCCGGCTCCGGCCAGCGCTCGGCGAGGGCACGCGCGAGCTGGGTCATGGAGCGCGGCTCACCGTCGGCCATGACCGACCGGCCCGCTGCCGCGAGCTCATCGAGGTCCGTCCCTTCGAGCTCGCCCCGGTAGACGCCGAGCACCCGCTGGCGCAGCATCGTGTCGTGGCGGGCGCGCCAGGCCAAGGCGTCGTCGGCGGTGACGAGGTGGACGGTGCGGCGCATGAGGTGGGTGCGCACCACGCGCCGCCCTACGAGGTGGTCGGAGAGCTCCGCCGGGTCGAACGCCCGCAGCCGCGACCAGAGACCGACAAACGGCTCCTGCGGCTCCTGCGCCTGCAGACCGCCCAGGTGCGCGACCGCGTCGAGGGCCGGTACGTCGGCCCGCTCGAGCAGCAGCTGCCGGGCGAGCGTCGCGCGGTTGAGCGCCCGGGCGTCCAGCACGGTCATCGGAGGCCTCCTGCGGCGGGTCGTGACGGTCACACCGTTCCCTTCGATCGGTTTCATCCTGTCCCGCGATGCGGTGCGCCGCCCGGTCGCTCAGCTCGCCTTCCGGCCGTCGAGGGCCTCGCGCAGGATGTCCGCGTGGCCCGCGTGCTGGGCGGTCTCGGCGATGACGTGCATCAGCACCCCACGCACGCTGCGTACGGCTCCCGGCTCGTGCCAGGGGGCTTCCGGCAGAGGGTGCGTCGCCGAGAGGTCGGGTACGGAGGTGATGATCTCCTCGCTGCGGGCGGCGACCTTCTCGTATCGCGCGACGATCCCGGCCAGCGTCTCGCCGGGCAGCATCCGGAAGTCGTTCTGGTGGTCGATCGCCCATTGCGGGAACACGCGGGCGGTGCCGGCCGCGAGGTCCTCCCAGGTGACGCCGTCGGGCAGGTCGTAGCGCATCGCCGAGGGGCCGTCCAGGACGAAGCGCAGCCAGCCCTCCTCGATGGAGGCGACGTGCTTGACGAGCCCGCCGAGGCACAGTGCGCTGACGGTCGGCCGACGGCCCGCCTGCTCGTCGCTGAGCTCATGCACCGTGCTGATCAGGGCCGATCGCGCGCCGGCGAGTCCGGCGAGCAGGTCGGTGCGCTCGGCGTCGAGAGCCGAGGCGGGCGTAGCGGGTGAGGTGGGTGCGGTGGATGCAGCGGGCGTGGTGGTCACGGTGGTGGCGCCTTTCGTTCGGTCTGGCTCGTTGTCCGGCAAGCACGACCCTCGCAAGAGAAGCGGTCAGGTTGTGGCCGCTACTCGGGGCAACATGAAGTCATGCCGAAAACCTCAGGGCGACTGCTCTCGCTGCTCTCGCTGCTCCAGGCGCGGCGGGACTGGCCAGGGGCGCTGCTGGCGGAGCGGCTGGGCGTCAGCCCGCGCACCGTACGCCGCGACGTCGACCGCCTGCGCGAGCTCGGCTACCCCGTCGTGGCCGTCAAGGGACCCGACGGCGGCTACCGCCTTGACGCGGGCGCGGACCTGCCGCCGCTGCTGTTCGACGACGAGCAGGCCGTGGCCCTCGCCGTGGCCCTCCAGATCGCCACCACCTCCGGCGCCGGCATCGAGGAGGCCTCGGCGCGTGCGCTGACCACCGTCCGGCAGGTCATGCCCGCCCGGCTGCGCCGCCGCATCGACACCCTGCAGGTGACCGCCGTGCAGCGGCCGTCCGGCCCGCCGCACCCGCAGGTGGCCGGCCATGTGCTCATGGCGCTCAGCGCCGCCGTGCACGCCCGCGAAGTGCTGCGTTTCGACTACGCCCCCGTGTCCCCGCCCGGGGCCACCGGCACCGACGGCACCGGGCCACCGCCTCGCCGGGTGCAGCCCCACCACCTCGTCACCTGGGGCTCGCGCTGGTATCTCGTCGCCTGGGACCTCGACCGCGAGGACTGGCGTACGTTCCGCGCCGACCGGATCACCCCGCGTACTCCCACGGGTCCGCGCTTCACGCCGCGCGAGGTGCCTGGCGGTGACGTGGCGGCCTTCGTCGCCGGCAGGTTCCAGGGCTTCGACGGCTCCGGCGACTGGCCCTGCCGCGGGGAGGTGATCCTGGATCTGCCGGCGGCCGAGGTGTCCCGCTACAGCCGCGAGGGGATCGTCGAGGAACTCGGCCCCGACCGCTGCCGACTCGTCATCGGCTCATGGTCTTGGGCCGGTCTGGCCGCCGCCATCGGCAGGTTCGACGCCGACATCGAGGTCGTCGGCCCGCATGAACTCAAAACCGCCTTCGCCCACTTGGCGCGCCGTTACGCCGACGCCGCCCGCCCTGCGCCCGGTCGCGAAGACCGCCACGCCTCAGCTGATCTGGATCAGCCGGCCGGGTGATCGCCGGTCAGGACGAGCATCAGCCCCTGAGGTGAGTCCGGCGCCCGGCGCCTCACGCGGCGGATCGACGTCGACGCCGGCTACTTGTTCGGGTCCCGGAAGCGGCCGAACGCCTTCGTCAGGGCGCTCAGCGGTGAGCCATCCGCCTTGACGTGTCCCGGCGCGGCAGGCCGGGGCACACCGTCGCCACCGGCCACCTCGGCCAGCGCGGCCTGCGCCGCCTCGGCCGCCTGCTGGTACAGGTCGCGGGAGGTCGTCATGGCCTCGAGGGCCTCGGCGTACCTGGTGACCATGCCCTGGGCGTGGGCCAGCTCCTCGTCCGGGGTGAGCAGGTGCCAGCCCTGGCGCAGCCGGGTCAGGGCTTGCTCGGCCTCGGCGCTCAGCGGTCGCGGCAGCGCGGCGAACTCCTTGATCCTGTCGAGGAGTTCGGTCGGTTCCGAGCCGTCAAGGAACACGGTGCGCACGGTGAAGCGCTCCGCGTCGTAGTCCGGGCTCTGCGGCGCCGTGGGCAGCACGACCGCGCCGCCGCGCGGCATCCGCACGCTCAGCTCCCGCTTCATCGCGAAGTCGGCGATCTGTGCCTGTTCCGGTGTCCCCCGGTGCTCGACCACCTGGTGGCGCAGGCTCGGCGGCAGGAACACGGAGAGCGGCCGTTCCCCGATGGCCTCCGGCGTCATCGCCTCGTGCACCACGAGGTGGATGAACCAGCTCTGCCGGGTGCAGTCACGCAGCCGGTGGCGCAGCTCGTCGTCGTCCTTCGGCAGGTGGTTCGCCGTCCGCAGGCGCACGCCCGGCACCGTGTCGTGGTCCCAGGCGACCCGGTCGCTGTCGGGCCAGAACATGAGGGCGGGCGAGGGCCAGTGCATGTCCCACACCCCCTCCGCCTCGGCGGCGAGGACCCAGGTGACGCCCTCGCCTTCCTTGCGGCGGTTCTCGGGGTCGTACAGGGTCAGCTGCGCGCGCACCGTGACATCGTCGGCCACCCGCCAGCGGGCCTCGAAGAGGCGGCGGGCCAAGGGGCCGGGGTCGGCGGACTCGTCCCGCGGGTGCAGGACGGTGGAGCGGGCCGCGTCGACGGGGTCGAGGTCCAGGAAGTCGTCGAGCACCCCGGCCGCCTTGAGGGCGATCAGGTTGCGCCGCACGTCCTGCTCGGGCTCGGGCCCGAGGTGGCGCCCGCGCCCCAGCCACGCGGTGTCGGGGACGGTGGTCGAGGAGCTGCTTTTCTTGGCCATGGAGTCGTTCTGTGAGTGATCGGGGCCCGACCAGTATGGCCCTTGAAGCTCAGGAGGGAAGCGGGGCCCCGCCTGCGGCCCCGCCATGCCGGACGGACCGTACGTAAGGCATCAAGCCGCTCCGATCCCGCCATCGCAGGTCAAACGGGGGCGGCCTCCGCTCCGTCGGACCGGGCGCTTTTTGCGGGTTCTGCCGGGTCTGTCGGACCTGGGGACTCCTGCGATCTCCGGGAACATCAAATCGGCGGCGTCCTGACCGATGAGTCCTCGTGCGGCACGCTGTCTGAAGGGTGAGAGGGACGAACGGTCCCCCGATCACGAAAGTGGTGCGCGATGAGGTTGGTACTGCAGGAGTTCCTGTCGCTCGACGGCGTCTACCAGGGCCCGGGGGCGCCGGACGAGGACACCAGTGACGGGTTCACCCGAGGCGGCTGGTTCGTGCCGCATCTCGACGAGGAGTTCGAGCGCGTGGCGGGTACGTGGCTCGGTCAGGCCGACGCGTTCCTGTTCGGCCGCCGTACGTATCTGAACTTCGCGCGGGACTGGCCGAAGATGACCGAGCACCCCTCGGCCGCCATCCTGAACGGGCTGCCGAAGTATGTGGCGTCCCACAGCTTGACCAGCGCCGAGTGGGATCCCACCACGATCCTGTCCGGCGACATCCCCGCCCAGGTCGCCGAGCTGAAGCGGCAGCCCGGCCGCGAGCTGCAGATCCACGGCAGTGGGCGGCTCGGCCAGTCCCTGCTGGCCGCCGGTCTGATCGACGAACTGCGCCTGGCCGTCGCGCCCGTGGTCGTGGGCACGGGCCGCCGCCTGCTGCCGGACGGGGGTGCGCCGGTCGGCCTGCGGCTCCTGAGCAATGAGACGACGCCGGGCGGGCTGGCGATTCAGATCTACGAGGCGACGGGACGACCGGAGTACGGAACGTACGGGGCCGACGTGTAGCCCGCTGCGAGGCCAAGACCCAAGGGGGTCAGCCGCCTCGCTTGAGGCGTACGACGACGGGGGCGCCGAAGGGGTCTCCCGACTGGTTGACCTGGACGTGCCCGGCGCCCAGCCACTCGTCGGAGCCCGGCACCCGGTGGATCTCCTCCAGCCACAGCGACTGGTCGGACTCCTTGCGGGCTCCCGTCGACAGCGGCAGGCGATGGCGCTTGATCTTCACGCACCGGCCGTCATCGGTCATGAACCAGTTGCCGTCCAGGAACAGGCCCTTGTCGTCCTGCCCCACGGGGGTCCGCAGCGCACATCCGCCGGGCGCGGCCTTCTGCTCGGCCCACTTCGCGCCGTCCCAGCGCAGCCGGATGAACTGCTCGTCGGGTTCGTCCTCGACCTCGCCGTGGTTGAAGGAGTTGATGCCGTACGCGCGCACCTCACCGCTGTCGAGCGCGAAGACCTGGTTGAGGCCGGCGCTGGGCTCCGGCGGCAGCGGCTCCTCGAAGCGGAACTCCGGGGTGTCCACCGCCTTCCAGGAGGTGCCGTCCCAGTGCATCGAGGCGGGCTGGCTGTACCCCTCGCCGGAACTCTCCAGCTCGGTGCCGGGCCCGGTCGAGCGGCTGCCGACCGCCCAGACGTCGTCCGGGCCCACCACGGCGAGGTCGGAGGCTTCGTACGGCAGCCGCGTCGCGACCCAGCGGGTGCCGTCCCAGTGCTGGGCGGTGCGCTCACCGCCGAGGGCCCAGATGTCGTCCGGGCCCGAGGCCACGAGCTTGCCGGGGTTGCCCGGCGGGGGGCTGGGCATCGCGGACCAGCGGCTGCCGTCCCACTTGGCCCAGCGGCTCGCGGCGGAGGCATCCTCCGTGGTCTGCGGCCGCAGCCACAGCTCGTCGCCTCCGACCTCTTCGAGCCGCGGCGGGTAGACGCTGTCGCCGAGAGCTTCCGGAAGGGGTTCGCGCTGCCACTTCGCACCGTCGTAGTGCAGCAGATGGGCGTTGGGCTGTCCGTTGTTCTCGCTCCCGACGGCCCAGATGTCGTCCTCGGCCAGGACAGCGACATCGGAGAGCTCGCCGCTGAAGTCCGCGATGTGCTCGAACTCCCAGGTGAGGGAGGCCTTGGGCCGCTCACCCTGCTCACCCTTCCCGGCGAAGCCGGTACCCCGGGACCCATCGGGCCCGGCCTCGGCCCCGCACCCCGCAGCCCCGAACACCACGGCCAGCATGACGCCGGCCACCACTCCCCTGCTCCTGATCCCCACCACGCCGCGAATGATCGCTCCCCCTCGTTCCACTTCAGCGAGCGGGCAGCCTACCTGGTCGGACCGCGAGCGAAATCGTCCCGCCGGCCGGTCGGTGGACCGGTCGAGGAGGCCCGCACACGCGTGGCGTCCCGTTCTCAGGTCGGGTTTCGCCTAGAAACAGCGCATGTGCCACTACTGCGGTTGCCGAGAGATCCCTCTGATCAAGGAGTTCATCGCCGAGCACGAGCGCGTCACCGATGCGGCGGGTGACGCGGTCCGCGCTCTGGAGCGGGGGGACACCGCTCGGGCGCGCACGCTCGTGGATCTCATGGCCCGCGAGCTCAGGACGCACTGGCGGGGTGAGGAGAACGGTCTGTTCGCGGTGATGCGCAAGGACCCCGAGTACGCGGACTACATCGCGAACCTGGAGCTCGAACACCGCGAGCTGGCCGCTCTGTTGCCCGCTCTCGACCTGTCGGACCCCGACGACGCGGCCACCCTCGTCGAAGCCGTCGACGAGCTGCACCGGCACATCGCCAAGGAGGAGGACGGCCTGTTCCCGGCCTCGCTCACCGCGCTCGACGGCGAGGAGTGGAACCTCTGCATGGCGGCCTGGCGTGCGGCGCACCCCGCCTGAGCGTCGCGGGAGGCGGGTTGGTCCCTTCCCGTGGACCCGGTGGCGCGTCCCCACCGTCCTGCCGCCGGTGGGCCACCGGCCCGGATACCTTCCGCGGCCATGGACACCCTCATCTTCGGCGGCCTGCTGGCCACCCTGTACGCGCTCCACCGGCAGCGGTCACGGGCCATGATGCTCGGCGGCTGGTGGATCATGCTCGTGCTCACGCTCGTCCTCCTCGCCCACCACATCACCGGCGGCCTCAAGCTGGGGCTGAGCTACTGATGAGCACGCTGACCACTCCGCTGCCGGGCACCGAGCGCTACCAGGTGCTCGGCAGGGCCCAGTACTGGTTCGCCTGCTTCTTCGCCGTCGGCTGGACCGGCGTGGTCTGCGGCGGGCTCGGCGTGCAGTTCATCTCCTGGGACTACCCCTGCCCGCTGTGCATGGTGCAGCGCATGTTCATGCTGCTCGCCGCGCTGGGAGCGGCGTACATCGTGCGCCGGGGCATGACCGGCACCGTCACGGGCCGCGACTACATGACGGGCTGGGGTCTGGCTCTGGTCGCCGTGATGTGCGGCGCCTTCACGTCCTGGCGCCAGACGATGCTGCACATCCTGCCGGGCGACAAGGGTTACGGCTCCCCCGTGCTCGGTCTGCACATGTACGTGTGGGCCTGGATCCTCTTCATGGCCTCGGTGGTGGCGATCGGCGTCGTGATGGCCTTCGCCCACTCCACGGCCGCCGCCGCGGTGCCCCTGTCAGGGGTCCACGGCATGGCGGGCCGGGTCGTACTCGGCTTCCTCGCCCTGGTGATCGCCGTGAATCTGGTCGCGGTCTTCCTGTTGGAGGGCTTCCACTGGTTCCTGCCGGACGACCCGGACCGCTACCGCTTCTTCTACGACGTGGGGCTCAAGAACTGAGGCAAGTGAGGGTGAGGGCAGGAGGTGGAGGGCGAGCACGACCGCGGCGCCCCACCGACCCTTCGGGTTCAGGTGAGGCGCCGCATCCAGGCGTTGAGGCCTAGAAGTCCAGGTCGCCGCCCGGCTTGCCGCCGCGCTCAGGGCGTCGGTGCTCCTCGACCCGCTCGACGTCGGTCTGTTCGTCCTGCCTGCGGGGCTGCTGCTTGCTGCGCTCCTGGTCGCGAGCGCGGCGCTTGTCCCGGGGAGACTGACGTTTACCCATGGCCGATCCTTACTTTCGGTACACACACCCTTGCGTGCGGTAACCATTCCAGTGCAACCCCACCCTCGGCAGCTGGCCGTTACATGTACCGCGGCGAGCCGTGATCGACGCCCATAAGTGCAGGTCAGGGCCTATCTGTCGGCAGCGACGGCTCCCGCCTGGAACGTCTTGCGGTACACCTGCGGCGACACCCCGATGGCCGCGTGCAGGTGCTGGCGCAACGACGTGCCGGTGGCGAAGCCGACCTCCGCGGCGATCCGGTCCACCGACAGGTCACTGGACTCCAGCAGGTGCCGGGCCCGGTGCACCCGCTGCTGGATCAGCCACCGGCCGGGGCTCGTGCCCGTCTCCTCCTGGAAGCGGCGGGCGAAGGTGCGCGGGCTCAGCCGGGCGTGCGCGGCCAGCTCCCGCAGGGCGAGCGGCCGGTCGAGGTGCTCCAGGGCCCAGGCGCGGGTGGCGGCGGTGCCGGTGACACCCTCGTCCGGGATCGGCTGCTCGATGTACTGGGCCTGGCCGCCTTCCCGCCATGGGGGCACGACACAGTGCCGGGCGACCCGGTTGGCGACCGCGCTGCCGTGATCGGAGCGCACCACGTGCAGGCACACGTCGACCCCGGACGCGGCCCCGGCCGAGGTGAGTACGTCGCCGTCGTCGACGAACAGCACGTCGGGGTCCAGGTCGACGCCGGGGAACATCTTCCGGAAATGGTCCGCGAGCGCCCAGTGCGTCGTCGCGGGCCGCCCGTCGAGCAGCCCGGCCGCGGCGAGCGTGAACGCCCCCGTGCAGATGGAGACGAACCGCGTGCCCGGCCTGATCCGCGAGAGCGCGTCGCGCACCGGATCCGGCAGCTCGGCGGTGATACGCCGCAGGTCGTACGGCGGCAGCACCACCGTGTCGGCACTCTCCAGCGCCTCGGGTCCGTGCCCGACGGTGATGCTGAAATCGGCGTCGGTGGGCACCGTGCGGTCGTCCGTCGCCGCGCAGGTCACCACCTCGTAGGCCCCGGGGACCAACGGGAAGACCCTGTTCGGGATGCCCAGCTCGAAGGGGTAGACGCCGTCGAGGGCGAGCACGACCACACGGTGCGGGCGATCGGGGAGGAAGTCCATCGAAGCCATGGCACGATCCTATCGCTTAATGGCCATCTTGCCATTGCCCAGGTCAGGCCCTTGGCGCACGCTGGAGTCATGACCAACGACACCGTGACCATGAAGGCCATCAGTCAGGACGTCCTGGGCGAGCCCGACGTACTCAAGGAGATCGAGGTCGCCCGTCCGGAGCCCGGCGTCGGCCAGATCCTCGTCGCCGTGCACGCGGCGGGCGTGAACCCGACCGACTGGAAGCACCGCAGGTTCGGCGCCTTCCTGGGCGAGCCGCCGTTCACACTCGGCTGGGACGTGTCGGGCGTCGTCGAGGCGGTCGGCATCGGCGTCTCGCTGTTCGAGCCGGGCGACGAGGTGTTCGGCATGCTGCCCTACCCCTACGGGGCCGGTTCGCACGCCGAGTACGTGACCGGCCCCACCCGCGCCTTCGTGCCGAGGCCCGCGGGGTTGAGCCACGTCGAGGCGGGCGCCCTGCCGCTGGTCTCGCTGACCGCCTGGCAGGCCCTGGTCGACAACGCACAAGTAGAGGCGGGCCAGCGGGTGCTGGTGCACGCGGCGGCCGGTGGCGTGGGCCACGCGGCGGTGCAGATCGCCAAGGCACGCGGCGCCTACGTCATCGGCACGGCTTCGGCCGCCAAGCATGACTTCGTGCGCGGCCTGGGCGCCGACGAGGTCATCGACTACCGCACCGCCGACTTCGTCAAGGAGGCCCGCGACATCGACGTCGTCCTCGATCCGCTGGGCGGCGAGGACCGGCTGCGCTCCCTGGAGGTGCTGCGCCCGGGCGGCATCCTGGTGTCGATCCTGCCCGGCAACTTCGGAGAAGTGGCCGAGCGCGCCGCGGAGTTGGGCGTACGCGCCACGGACATGCTCGTGGAGCACGACCAGGCGGGCATGACGGCCGTCGCCGCGCTCGCCGAGTCCGGTCAGCTGCGGGTCCACGTGTCGCAGACGTACCCCCTCTCCGAGGCCGCCAAGGCGCACGCGGAGGGCGAGACGGGCCGCGTCACGGGGAAGCTGGTGCTCACCGTCCGCCCGTAGGCGCACCTGATCGAGCACGAAGGCGGGGCGGGCGGCACCAGATCGGTGCCGCCCGCCCCGCCTCACCATCCCGCCTCACCGCTCAGTCCCGCGGCACGGGCCGCCCGTAGAAGTCCGGGCGTTCCATCAGCTCCACCGTGACGCGGCCGCCCTCCCGCTGGGACACGACACCCGCCTCGCACACCGCCGCGGCCGCGTAGCCGTCCCAGGCGCTGGGTCCGGTGACCTCGCCCCTGCGGGTGGCGTCCACCCAGGCCTGCACCTCACGGTCGTAGGCGTCCTCGAAACGCTCGACGTAGTCCGGGGGCACGTGGCCTCCCCACCGGCCGTCGATGCTCACCCGGGGCCCTTGCTCGTCCCCGATGCGCACGGTTCCGCGCTCGCAGACCGCCTCGGCCTGGACCTGGTAGCCGTAGCCGCAGTGGCCGAAGATCTCGACGTCGACGAGCGCGCCCGCCGCGGTCTCGAACAGGACGAGCTGCGGGTCGTTCATGCCGGCCGGGGCGAGTGACGACGGCGCCGGCTTGTGCACGGTGACCGCCACGATCTCCTGGTCGAGCAGCCAGCGCGTCGCGTCCACCTCGTGGGCGACCGAGCTGGTGATGAGCATGTCGTCGGTGAACCCGGGCGGCATGGCCAGGTTGCGGTGGCGTTGGTGCAGCATCAGCGCCCGGCCCAACTCGCCGCTGTCCAGCATCGCTTTCAGTTTCACGTACTCGAAGTCGTAGCGCCGCATGAAGCCCACCTGGATGCGCCGGTGGCCGAGCCGCTGCTCCGCCTCCAGGATCCGCAGGGAGGAGGCCGTGTCCGGGGTCATCGGCTTCTCGCACAGCACCGGCAGGTCATGGCCGAGCGCCTCGATCAGGGCCGCCTCGTGGGCGGGACCGGGAGAGGCGATGAGTACGGCGTCCACCTCTCCCGACGCCATGGCGGCCGCCGGATCCGTGTAGGCCGTACAGCCGTCGATCGTGGCGGCCAGGGACTTCGCCCGCTCCGCCTCGATGTCGGCGACGGCCGCCACCCGCGCCCCGCTGATGACGTCGTGGAGCCTGCGTACGTGATCCGCGCCCATCTTCCCGGTGCCGATGACGGCCACACCGAGTTCTCGCTGAGATGGCATGACGGTGGTGTCTCCCCTCCTGGTGGCGGGCTGTCCCGCACTCGTCTCCGGCGAGAGAACCCTCCCCCGCGCCACACCGCCGACGCCAGACCCCCTTCACCGCCCCGCCCCAGCGGTCAGGGGTGCGGGTGTCCCTGGTCGGGGTCGTCGTCGGGGGTCTGCCAGGTGGTGCCGCGCTGGGCCTCGCCGCTGGGGGGATCGACGTGGCGGGCGGGGGTCGTGGGCTCGGTGCGCCGGGCCGCGCGGCGCCGTCCGCTGACGAACATGGCGAGCAGGCCGATGACCACGGCGAGACCGACGATGATGAAGATCAGCGAGCCGCCGCCCTCGACGGCCAGAACGGTATAGCTGTGAGTGCGCATAACTCTGATTTACCCCATCCGAGGAGAAAACGCTCCCGCCAGTCGCCTGATGCGTACTGACGCCGCTCCTGGCCCGGGTTCCCGGCCCGAGATCATCCATGCAGGGGTATGGGTGCCTTGTGCCTGGCGCGACGTGAGGCCCCTGTGTGGGGATGATGGAGCCGACAGGGATCCACGGGCGCGGGCCGCTGATGCGGGCCGTCTCCCGGCCGCAGGGTCGGGCGCCGGTAGCCCGAAGAGGGTGGGGCGTCCTTCGACCTCGGAACGGTACAAAAAAGATGAGCAGCCAAAAGGCATCCGCAAGCCGCAACGTACCCAGCAGCTCGGTGTTCGGCGCACCCTGTTGGGTCAGCCTGACCACGCGGGATCTGGAGACCGCGCAGGCCTTTTACCACGCCGTACTGGGGTGGGACTGGCGCGTCGGCAAGCTCGGCGAACAGTACAGGTTCGCGAGCGTGAACGGAGTCCCGGTGGCGGGCGTGTCCGCCGTCGAGGCCGTGGGGCAGGCGGCCGTGGCCTGGACCCCCTTCTTCGCCGCGTCCGACGCGAACGAGACCGTGGCCCGCAGCCAGGAGCGCGGCGGGACCACCGCGGTGGGCCCCATCTCGTTCCCGCCGGGCCGGGCGGCACTGCTCGCCGACCGCGAAGGTGCCGTCTTCGGCATCTGGGAGGGCGAGCTGGTGTCCGACTGGGAGGCATGGCGCCGCGCGGCCCCGGTCTTCGTGGAGCTCTACACCCGGGACGCCTTCGACGCGGCCATCTTCTACGCGGAGGTCCTGGGCTGGGCGTCCTCGTCATCGGGCTGCTGCGAGGTCCACTACGAGGACGAACGGGTCGTGCTGCGCAGCCAGGGCGACACCGTGGCCCGCATCCATTCGGGCGCGGTGGAATCGGCGCCCGATCCGGAGATCCGCCCCCACTGGCAGATCCACTTCACGGTCGACGACGTGGACGCCTGTGTCCGGGCCGCGCGCGCCCACGGCGGCAGCGTGCTGCAGGGTTCACCAGGGGCCACGGAGGCACTCCTGAGCGATCCCGACGGTGCGCACTTCGTGGTGAACTCAAAACCGGTGCGGTGAGCCCGGTGTCCGGCCTCAAGGCCTGAGCAGCGTCTTGATCATTCCGACTTGCCGTAGGACCGGCTCAGCCGCTCGGGCACCAGGTCGACCCCCACCACCAGGCTTGCTCCCCGGTGCAGCGCGACGCGCGCGGCCATGGCGCCGATCGGTCCGAGGCCCAGGACCGTCACCGTGCCTCTCCTCCAGTACCGGTGACGCTCGGCCCCCTGCGGGTCTCCCGTGAGGGCGTCGCTACGCCCGCGTGCGTTCTCGCAGGCGCCTGGCGGCGGCGCTCACGCCGCGCGCACGCCGGGCGAGCCCGGCCCAGGGGTCCGTGTCGAGGCGGTCCCCGAGGTCGGCCACCGTCCAGCGGCGGGCGGTCAGCCCGGGTGTGTCCAGTTCGTCCCAGCCCAGCGGCACCGCCACGGGTGCACCGGGCCTGGACCGGACGGCGAACGGGGCGACCACCGTCTGGGCATAGCCATTGCGCGCGACATCGAGGTACAGCCGCCCCTTGCGCGCGTCCTTGCGCGGCTCGGCCGTCAGCTCCTTGTCGTACCGCGCCGCCAGGGCCTCGGCTGCGGAGCGGGCGAACGCGAGCACGTCGTCGGCGTCATCGCGCCGGTTCAGGGGCACGACGACGTGCAGACCGCGGGAGCCGGTGGTCATCAGGCCCGACGGCAGGTCCAGCTCTTCGAGCAGCTCGTGCAGACGGTGAGCCGCACTGCGCACGGACTCGAAGTCGTCGGCGGGCGGGTCGAGGTCGAAGACCAGCCGGTCGGGGGAGCGCGGCCGGTCGGCCCGGCTCAGCCAGCGATGGGGAGTGATGCAGGCCTGGCCCGCCAGATAGACGAGGGTCGCCGTGTCGTCACAGACGACATGCGTGACCTTGCCGCCCTCCTTGGCGACCGTGGCGCGCTGGATCCAGTCGGGGAAGTAGTCGGAGACCTCCTTCTGGTAGAAGCGGTCACCGTCGATCCCGTCCGGCATCCGCTCCAGCATCAGGGGCCTGCCGCGCAGCTCGGGCAGCATGCGAGGCGCCACCCGCCGGTAGTGCTCGGCGAGGTCGGCCTTGGTGATGCCGTCCCGCGGAAAGAGCTCCTTCTCGGCTCGCTTGACCTCGACCTTGCGCCGTCCGACCCGCAACTCAACAGTGCTCACGTCACCGCCTCCTTCGCGCCGATGCCTCCGCGGTCATGTCGCTCCCCCGGCCGGGTCACGGCAGCGGCGTGCCTCCGGTGGCGTTCAAGATCTCGGCGGTGATGAAGCTCGCGTGCTCCGACGCCAGGAACACATAGGCGGGCGCCATCTCGGCGGGCTGGGCAGGGCGGCCGATGGGGGCCTGCTTGCCGAACTCCTTGGTGTCGGGCAGCGTGGCCGGGATCAGCGGCGTCCACACGGGGCCCGGGGCGACGGCGTTGACGCGGATCCCGTTCTCGATCAGCATCTGCGCGAGCCCCTGGGTGAAGGTGACGATGGCGCCCTTGGTCATGGCGTAGTCGAGCAGATGGGGACTCGGCTTGTAGGCCTGCACCGACGTCGTGTTGATGATGGAACCGCCCGACGGGATGTGCGGCACGGCCATCTTGCACAGCCAGAACATGCCGTACAGATTCGTGCGTACGACGCGGTCGAACTGCTCCGTGGAGATCTCCGTGATGCCCTCGGGCTGGGACATCTGATAGGCCGCGTTGTTGACCAGCACGTCGATGCGCCCGAACTCCGCCACCGCACGCTCCACGAGGCGACGGCACTGCTCCTCCTCGCGGATGTCGCACGGCACGGCCAATCCGCGCCGCCCGGCCTTCTCGACGAGGCGCACCGTCTCCTGAGCGTCCTCCGCCTCCGTGGGCAGATAGGTGAACAGGACGTCCGCACCCTCGCGTGCGTAGGCCAGCGCCACGGCCCGGCCGATGCCGGAGTCGCCGCCGGTCACGACCGCTGCCCGGTTCTGCAGCAGCCCGCTCCCCCGGTAGGACTCCTCGCCGTGGTCCGGTGCCGGATCCATCGGGCCGGTCCAGCCCGGCGGCTCCTGGTCCTGTGCGGCGAACTCGGGCTGCGGGTGCTTCGTCGTCGGGTCCTGCGGGCTGTCACCCATGGGTGCTCTTCCTTCCTCGGATCCACTCTCTCCAGCTTGCTCCGCACCTCCCGGAGGCGCGAACGCCTGACACCGTTCACGGTGGACCACCTGCGCGAACGCGAGCCGTCGGTGCATCGGGTGTCCCGCCGGCCGCGGTCCCACACATACGAGTGCTCGCCGTGCGGGTGGGATCGCGGATGCATAACCTGGCCGGGGCCGAGGAACCCATGCCCGGACGGATCAGCGACCCGACGGAAGGGGCCCGCCGTGAGCGAGAAGGACGGTCTGCGGACCTACCGCGGCAAGCGGCACTTCGACAAGACCAGCGAGCCGAGCGGCGAGCCCTCGGCGCGGGACACCGCCGACGCGGACACGGATGCCGAAGCGGCCGATGAGCCCTCGTTCGTGGTGCAGATCCACGACGCGAGCACGATGCACTTCGACTTCCGCCTGGAGGTCGACGGCGTACTGAAGTCCTGGTCGGTCCCCAAGGGCCCCTCGACCGACCCGCACGACAAGCGGCTCGCCATCCCCACCGAGGACCACCCCTTGGAGTACCGGGACTTCGAGGGGGTGATCCCCTCCGGCGAGTACGGCGGCGGGACCGTCATCGTCTGGGACCGCGGCACCTACCGGCCGACCAGCCACGACAAGCGCCACCGGCCGGTGCCGTTCGGCGAATCCCTGGAAAAGGGCCACGCCACGTTCGAACTGCACGGCGAGAAGCTACGCGGGCAGTACGCGCTCACCCGCTTCCACGGCCGCGAGGAGAAGAGCGGGGGTTCCGCCGCGAAACCGACCTGGCTGCTCGTACGGACCGGACACGGCTCGGGCGGCAGAACTCCCGACCCACGGCGCGCGCGGTCAGCACGCAGCGGCCGTACGCTGCGCCAGGTCGCCGAGGCGCCGGACGCGCCGACCTGGCACTCCGGCAGCGGTGAACAGCCATGACCGGCCTGCTCGACGGCCTGCCGCCGGGCCTGGAAGGCCGCATCCGCGAGGCGAGGCCGGGCGTGGAACTGGCCGCCTCCCCGATGCTGGCGACGCTCACCGACCTGCGGAACTTCCCGGCCGGCTGGATCTTCGAGCGGAAACTGGACGGCGTCCGGGCCCTGGCGGTGCGCGAGAACGGCCGGGTGACGCTCCGGTCCCGGTCCGGACGACGGCTCGACGCCACCTACCCGGAGATCGTCGACGCCCTCGCGGGACAGGACACCGCGGACTTCACGCTCGACGGCGAGATCGTCGCCTACTCGCACGGCAGGACCGACTTCGGGCGACTGCAGCAGCGCATGGGACTCACCCGGCCCGCCGACGTCGCGGCGAGCAAGGTCGCGGTCACCTACTACGTCTTCGACCTGCTGCGCCTCGACGGCATGGATGTACGGCGGCTGCCGTTGCGCACCCGCAAGTCCCTGCTGCGGCGTTCGATCACGTTCACGGCCCCGTTGCGGTTCAGCACCCATCGCAACGAAGGCGGGCCCGAACTCCTGGCCGACGCGTGCCGGCGCGGCTGGGAGGGACTCATCGCCAAACGGGCCGAAAGCACTTACCAGGCGCGCCGTTCGGGCGACTGGCTCAAGCTGAAGTGCTCCCGGGGCCAGGAGTTTGTGGTGGGCGGATTCACCGAGCCCACGGGCAGCCGCGAAGGCATCGGCGCACTGCTCATCGGCTACTACGAGGGCGAACGGCTGCGGTACGCGGGCAAGGTCGGCACCGGTTTCGACCGGCGTACGCTGCTGGCCCTGCGCCGGCAGCTCGACGAACTCCGCCTGCCGGGCTCGCCGTTCGACGACCCGGTGGCGGAACGGACCGCGCACTGGGCACGGCCGCGTCTGGTGGCTCAGGTCGCCTTCACCGAGTGGACGCGCGACGGCATGCTGCGCCATCCCCGCTATCAGGGGCTGCGCGACGACAAGAACGCGGCCGACGTCGTCAGGGAGCAAGCCTAAACTTGAGCACGGCGTTGAGCCGCGCGGCCTGACGCGTCAGGTGGTCGCGTTCGGGGAGGTTGGGTGCCTTCCGGGCCGCCTCGGCGTAGAGCCGCGCCGCCGTCGCCAGGTCACCGTCGCGCTCGTGGAGGTACGCCGCCACCGCGGCGTGGCGGGGCAGTGTGTCGTCGAGGAGCGCGAGTGCCGACAGGCCGGCGCGCGGTCCGTCGGCCTCGCCGACGGCCACCGCGCGGTTGAGCCGGACGACCGGGCTGTCGGTCAGCGCCGCGAGTTCGTCGTACCACTCGACGATCTGCACCCAGTCGGTCTCCTCGGCGGTGGGCGCGTCGGCATGGAGCGCCGCGATGGCGGCCTGTGCCTGGAACTCGCCGAGGCGGTCGCGGGCGAGGGCCGCGTGCAGGATCCCGATGCCCTCGGCGATCATCTCGGTGTCCCACCGGCCGCGGTCCTGCTCGGCGAGCGGCACCAGGCTGCCGTCGGGTGCGGTCCGGGCGGCGCGGCGGGCGTGGTGGATCAGCATGAGGGCCAGCAGGCCCGCCACCTCCGGATGGTTGATGACGGCCGCGAGCTGCCGGGTGAGGCGGATGGCCTCGGCGACGAGGTCGACGTCACCGGAGTAGCCCTCGTTGAAGACCAGGTAGAGGACACGCAGCACGGTGGCGACGTCGCCGGTCCTGTCGAGGCGCACGCCGGAGACGGTGCGCTTGGCCCGGCTGATGCGCTGCGCCATGGTCGCCTCGGGCACCAGGTAGGCCTGGGCGATCTGCCGGGTGGTGAGACCGCCGACGGCACGCAGGGTGAGCGCGACCGCCGAGGACGGTGTCAGCGAAGGGTGGGCGCACAGGAAGTAGAGCTGGAGTGTGTCGTCCACGGCGGGGGCGGGTCCGGGAGCCGGTTCCTCGTCGATGCGGTCCTCACGCCTGCGGCGTGCGGTGTCCGCGCGCGTCGCATCGAGGAACTTGCGCCAGGCCACGGTGACCAGCCAGCCCTTGGGGTCCCGGGGGTGGTCGGCGGGCCAGACGCGGACCGCCTCGACCAAGGCGTCCTGCACGGCGTCCTCGGCCGCCGCGAAGTCGGCTCCGCGGCGGACGAGAATGCCGATCACACTCGGCGTGAGGCTCCGGAGCCGGGCCTCGTCCATGTCCGGGCTCACTCCGTGACGGTGTGCTGCGCGCCCAGGAACGGGCGGACCTCGAGCCACTCGTGGATCGGCTTGCCGCCCGCGCCGGGGGCCGCCGAGAGTTCCCCGGCCAGTTCCAGGGCGCGGTCGTAGCTGTCGACGTCGATCACCATCCAGCCGGCGATGAGGTCCTTGGTCTCGGCGAAGGGGCCGTCGGTGACCGGCGGGCGGCCCTCACCGTCGTACCGGACGAAGGTTCCCTCGGGGGCGAGCGCCTGGCCGTCGACGAACTCACCGCTCTTCTCGAGCCGGGCCGCGAAGTCGTTCATGTACCGCATGTGCGCCGAGATCTCTTCGGGCGTCCACTGGCCCATCGGAACGTCGTTGACCGCGGCCGGGGCGCCCCGGTAGTGCTTGAGCAGCAGGTACTTGGCCATGATGTTCTCCTCGGTGCTGGTGCGACCCATTGTGGTCGCGTTCACCACCGGGACGGAGCCGGTCTGGAGTTCTCGACATCTCCGTGCGAGTTTTTTTCGGATACGACGGCTGGTTCGTCCCGCGACCCCGCCCGGCCTGGAGGAACGGACTTGACGATCACGACCCGGACGGTGCCCTACGCCACCGGCGGCGGCAGCAAACTGCTCGACATCTACACCTCCGGGCAGCAGGACGACCGGTGTGTGCTGCTGTGGCATGGCACGGGGCCCGATGAGCGGCACGTGCTGGCCGCGCTGGCCCGTGGGATAGCCGGGCTGGGCCCCCGTGTCCTTGTCCCGGACTGGCGCTCGGACCGGCCCGACGGCGGACGGGAACATCTCGTCGACTCCTTGCGGTACGCGCACGATCACGCCCGCCAACTCGGCGACGGGCCAGGCCGGTTGATCCTCGCGGGATGGTCGGCGGGGGCCGGAGCCGCGGTGGGCGTCGCCCTCGGGCCGAAGGAATTCGACGGCCCGCGGCCCGCCGCGGTGGTGGGCATCGCGGGCGGCTACCGGCGCCCGGCACGCACCACGGGCGCCGTGCCCCTCCAGGCGGTGGACCCCTCGGTGACGCCGATCCCTGTCCGGCTCGTGCACGGCACCGACGATGAGGCCGTGCCCGTCGAGTCCTCGCGCGAGCTGCACGAAGCGCTGCTCTCCCACGGCTGGGACTCCCGGCTGTCCGAGCCGGCCACCCACCACGCCGGGGTGCTCGGCTGTGTGTACGACCCAGCCGCGGGGCATTGCGTGCCGGCGAACGAGCCCGGCCTGGCGGCCATCGGCCGACAGACGGCTCACGCGGTGGCGAGCACGGTGCCCGCCCCGGGGCGAGCGTGAGAGACGGCGGGCGGGGCTGAGGAACCCCGTGGACGAGTACCGGCAGCTACTGCACGAGCTCGATACGGCGTTTGCGGCGCTCGCCGTCGCTGACGCGCGCCGGCGCGAGCTCTGGGCCGACGAACTCGGCGATCTCCTGGTGTCGGGCTGCTTGGAGCCGGCCGACGCCGAGCGCGCCGTCGGCCGGCTCGTCGGGGTGGCGGTTGCCGACGCGGAACACGCGGTGCGGGAGTCCGCCCTGCACGCCGTCGGTGAGGCCTGCGCTCGGCACGAGATCCGCTACGAGGTCCTCGCTCCACTGGCCGCACAGGTCGACGCCTTCGCACCTCCGCTGTTGGAGTACGTCCTGTTCAGCCTGGCGGCGACGCACGACAGGCGTGCTCTGCCATCCGTCGAGCCGTTCTTGGCTCACCCCGATCCCGGCGTGCGCGAGGAGGCCCGGCTCGCGGTGGCCGAGCTCCGCGCGCCCAGAGCCGGGCCCTCTCCACTCTGAAGTTCGGCGATCCTCAAACGGGACAAAAGGCATGTTTCACACGCCTACCCCGCCCCGCCCCGCCAGGGAGCGGTGCGCGGGGCTTTGGCACCGGCCAGGTCAGGGCCTTCGTCCCCCGGATGGGTGAGGAAGGTCCCGGTATGGCGCCTCCCCTCTGCGGAACCACTGGCGAGACCGCCGGAACCAGATGGGGAGAGGGCGCTGTGCCAAGGGACATCGGTGTGAGCAGAGAGCGTGAGCAGCAGCGGCGAGAGGGGGCCGCCCCGCACGCGAGAGTCCGGGGCCGGGAGACAGGGCGCGCGGGGACCGGCGTCAGGCCGTTCCGCAGGGCCGGAGGACTGCGCCTGGTCCCGCCGCCGGGCGAACGGCAGGCCGCCCCGTACGGCAACGGCCCGCAGCCGGGCGCCGCCGGGACCACAGGAACCACGGGGACCACGGGGACCGCGGGGACCACAGGGACCACGGGCAGGAAGCGTGGTGCGCCGTGCTGGCTGAGCCTGGCCTCCGGTGACGCCCTGGCGGCCAAGGAGTTCTACGCCCGGGTCCTCGGCTGGTGTCACGTCCCGCTGATCGGCCCGCAGGGCAGGGCGCGGTTTCTGGCGCTGCGGGCCGGCGCACCGGTGGGAACCCTCAGTCAGGCGACGTGCGAGACGGGCGTCTCGGCCGGGTGGATTCCATACTTCGGCGTCGATGACGTCGACTTCACGGTGGGCAGGCTGCGTGAGCGCGGTGCCACCGTCGCCGTAGGGCCGCTGAGCACCGAGACCGGCCGGCTCGCCCTCGCGGCGGGGCCGCAGGAAGCCGTGTTCGGGCTGCGCCAACGCGCCCCCGACCAGCGCTGGAAGGTGGGCGCGGGCCCCGTCGCCCGGCTCGAGCTGCGTACCCGGGACGTCTTCGCCGCCGCCTACTTCTACGGGGACGTACTGGACTGGGCCGGCGCGTTGGGTGACTGCTGCGAGGTGGAGTACGCCCGCGGGCAGATCGAGGTGCGCGACGGGCTGCGCACGGTCGCCGCGTTCAAGGACGCCACGCCGTCCGGTTGGCACCCGTGCTTTCACGTGGCCGACGTCGACATGGCCGCCGTGGCGGCCATCGGCTGGGGCGGAAGTGTCATCTCACCGCCCGTAGGGGCCCGATACCGGCGCGAAGCCGTGCTGGCGGACCGTGAGGGCAACACCTTCACGGTCACCGCGGGCTGAGCAGTGCAGAACGAGAGAGAGCGAGGAGTCAGACCATGTTTCTGCAGGCAGCGGCGGACGTGGACGAAACCGCCGAGCCGGCCGAGTGGCCGCGGGGCGAGAGCGACGGGCTGCGGGCCCGCGGCGAGAGCGACGGGCTGCCGTGGATCGAGGAAGCCGACCAGGTCGCGCCGAAGGACGCCCGGGAGCTGTCGAAGCTCTTCTTCGAGGAGCTTCGGACACTTGAGGAGGAGTCACCCGCCTACCTGTACACACGCAACACCCTCATCGAGATGAACCTCTCCCTGGTGCACTACGTGGCCGGCCGCTACCGCAACCGCGGCAACGGCCAGTTGGAGGACATCGTCCAGGTCGGGACCGTGGGCTTGATCAAGGCGATCGACCGGTTCGACGTCGACCGCGGCTTCGAGTTCGTCTCCTTTGCCGTCCCTTACATCCTCGGGGAGATCAAACGCTACTTCCGCGACACGAGCTGGGCCGTCCACGTACCGCGCAGACTGCAGGAACTGCGCCTCCAACTGGTCAAGTCCCAGGAGCTGTTGTCCTCGACGCTCGGCCGCGAACCGACGGTCACGGAGCTCGCGGCCGAACTCGGGGTGACGGAGGAACAGATCTTGGAAGTGATCGTGGCGGCCAATGGTTACGCCGCCGGGTCACTGGACAGCCCGCGCAGCGAGGGCGAGGAGGGCGGGGCCCACACCACCGGCCGCTCCCTCTCCGACACCATGGGCCAAGAGGACCCGGCCATCGCGGTGTTCGAGGATCTGCACGCCCTGGCCCCGCTCCTGGCCGGCCTCGACGAACGCGAACGCCGCATCATCGAGATGCGTTTCGGCCAGGAGATGACCCAGGCCCAGATCGGCGCCGCCCTTGGCCTCTCGCAGATGCACGTGTCACGCCTCCTGTCGAGCACACTCGCCGCTCTCCGCACCGGCCTCCTGTGCCACGAATAGGCAGGCGAGTCGACATCTGGGGCCGGGCAGCACCACTGCCCGGCCCCAGATGTCGAGTCGCCTACGAGTCGCGCCGCTCGACCAATTCCTTCAGCCGGGCGATCTCGACAGCATGCTCGTTGAGCCTCTGCGATGCCTTGCCGCTGGTGTGGAGCAGCGCACCCGCGACGGACGCCGGCACGGAAAGACCGAGGATGCCGAGCATCTTGGGCCAGTCCCGCCGGGCGCCGCACGAATCGGAGTGGATCGACCCGGAGTTGGCCGTGGGCCCGTCCGTGAACAGCCGCGACTCGCACGAGGTGCCACCGGCGTCGTAGGGCAGGACCATGGCCAGGGCGAACCACACCCACAGCGCAATACCGGCGGCCAGCAGCAGAAAACCCCACGCCTCCGCGTTCTTGGCGCGTTTCTGGAGCCGCGCGTGAGAGGTGGTCGGGTTCATGACAGAGGAATCTAGCAAGCACGCGAGCACCACTCAGGAGGCACGAGGACCGGTCAGGTCCGGTCTCGGCGACCCGACTCCGACACGGGCCTGGACCTGGACCACAGCTCCTCAGCGTGTTCTGCGAAGCGGTCGAACATCCCGCCTTCCTTGACCCTGCGAAGGTGCATGAGGGGCGAGTCATGGCCAACGAGCCGTGCCAGGTGAGGAGTCACGAGCTCTTGGTCATCGAAGCGGAAGACCGAGAGGGACACGTGATTCACCGCGTCCTCCGGCGCACTGAAGTGGACTTCCAATCCGTCCAGGTCCCCGACGCGCGTCAACTCCTCAAGGGTCATGTGGATGCGCGTCGAGACCGTCAGAGCCACGTCCTCGATGACCTCGCGTTGGCGGGTCACCTCCCCGTCCGGATCCCCCAGGAGGAAGCGCACCCGTACGCCCTGCTTGGTCTTGCGCCGGAGCACCTGGGAGAACGCGGGTACCTGGGTCCAGAAGAAGTAGTTGGTGAAGCCGCTGAGGAAGAGATCGTTCCGGGACTCTTCGATCAAGGAAGCCCAGAGGGTCGAAGGTGCTGCGGAGCGGTAGGGAAATGACTCAACGATCTCCAGGTCACCTCCCGTTTTCAGCCTCTCCTTGATGGCTTTGGGCCAGAGCATGTCTTCATCCACTCCCAACGCGCGGGCAGCGTCTTCCCTGTTCCGAGCATGTGGCACCAGATCTTCGTCTGCCAACCAGCGCTCCACCGTCTTGCTTGTAACCCCGATGCGCGCGGCCAAGCGCCGTGGTGACTGGTGAGCCGCATCCATAGCCTGACGAAGCGTCGTGTTCAAGGCTTCTCCCCCCGACATTTGGGCCTTCTTCAGGCTAGCGCCCGTACAGCTCAACTGTCGCTGCGCGGGGGCGAGATACGTCCTTTGAGGAGGTCGACTCTCAACAGGCGACCCGGGCACGGGCGCGAGGCTACCCGGACCCCGTAGCCGGTCCGTGCGTGGGCTCCAACGTAGACCGCCGGACCACATGCAGCGCGATCCGGCGGCTAGCCGACCAACTAGGAGTCGACCATGCCGCACCGCATCGCTACGGCCCGCACCACCCAGCATCCGGGATCGATCCCGATCGACGTCGAAAGCATGCGTGCGACAACCCGTCGGCTGATCGGGGAGGACGCCGACGTGCCCACCCCGGAGGAACTCGACACCCAGACCCTGACGCTCCGGGGTCACATCATGCTGACGATTCCCGAGGTGGAGTCAGCAGCTTGGAAGCTTGCCGAGGACGATGTCCCCCGCGCGTGCGCTCTCGCGTGCATCGGCGAGGCCAGGGTGAAGCTGGGTACGGAAGCCCGTCCGGGGCTGCCCGCTGGTATCGCTCACGCGCAGCAGCTGGCTCGCGTGCTGAACACATTGGTAGATCACTTCGAGAATCTCGGGGGTGATCGCGTGTGACAGTTCCCAGCCTGGCCATCTGCCGCCCGTGCGGCGACGTTCTCCAAGACCCGAGGACGGGGTTCCTATGGGCGCCGAGCCCACCGGGGAGCGTTGGGCTCGGGCCATCTCACCGATGTCTGACCGATGTCTGACATCCGGGGGCGACACCCAAGGGTTTCACGGCCTGACCTAGGGTTTTGCGTCCCTCCTGGGTTCACACGGACGGTGAGGACGGGTTACGACCTGTGCCAAGTGGTGCAGTGAGTTGGTGAGATGCTCGGGTCCGAACGGCGGGAAGTCGAGGTACTCGCGGATGAACTGCGGCACCGCCGACCAGTCGTAGGTGAGCGTGACTTGGGTTTCGGTCGGGCCGAGCGACGCGAGTGCGTATCGCCAGACCCAGCCGCCGAACTCCAGGCGACCGCCTTCCTTCTCCTCGCCCGTCAGCCAGCCGATGGACCGAGGCGGGTCGAGGACCTCGACTTTGTTGGCCACCTGGTAGTCGCCGTCCGGATGGTTGGGGTGGTACATGGCCATCCGGAAGATCTGTCCCTCCTCGGTCAACGGCGCGCGGTCGACGGGTTCCTGGACCCAGCCGGTGCCGTCGATCGCGGAGTGCGTCGTCGGGTCCGCCAGCACCGCGAACACCGCGGCGGCGGGAGCCTCGACGGTCAGGGTGGCGCTCACGTACTCCTGGTCCACGATGCGCACGCTCCTCGTCATCTCGTCGGGTCCTCCGCGGACGCGGAAGGGGGGCTTCCCCCATGAAGGGGTGCTTCCCTTCATACAGACGGACCGGCGAGGCGGAACTCATCGGCGCCCCGGGCTACACCACAGCGGCATCCCCGGCGGGCGTCGGCCGCGCGCCCGGCACGGTCTGCTCGGGCCGCGTGGGCCGCGTGGGCGCAGCGGCCTGGAGGTGGTCGGCGGACTCGGCAGCGGTGTAGGACGAGGCGAAGGTGAACGCGCGCGGCGATGGTCCGTGCGCCCGCAGGTCGGCCAGCCGCTCCAGGGCCTCACCGACCGTCGGCACGTGCCCGGCGGGGACCCACCACAGGACCATGTGCGACTCGATGTGCCGCTCGAACCACTCGCGGCGCCGCCGCATCACCTCCAGGTGCCCGCTGCGGTAGGTGAAGTCCCACAGGGCCTCCTGGGTCTCCCACACCGACAGGTTGACGATGACGTCCTCGCCCGCCGGGCGCATGCCGGTGGCGTCGGCCGCACCCTCCTCCACCAGCCGCCACACGAAGCCGGGGGCGTCGTCGGCAACGGCGTTGATGGGATTGAGCAGCTCGACGAACGGCGCGATGCGCTCGTCGTCGAAGGGGTGGAGGAGCGTGGCGACATTGAGCTCGGCGAGGTGGGCGGCATGCTCGGATGCGGTCATGGCCTCATCCCAGCACGCCCGGCTTTTCTATGTCAATCATCATTGTTTTTAGAAGAGTCGAGCACCACACAGCACTCCCCCGGCCGAGCGTCCATACGAGCGTGAACGGGACCGTCCGCGCCCAGAAGCCCCTCCAGCAGCGCGAGATTCATTCCGCAGACGAGCGGCGGAAAGCGCTCGGCCACGGCGTGAAAGGGGCAGTTGCGCATGCGAACGACCGGTACCCCGCCTTCCGCCCCCTCGGCGTCTTCCAGGTGCGGTTCGTAGCCGCGCGCGGCCAGCATCTCCATGGCCTCTTCGAGGCCGCCGCAGGGCGTCGCCGCGCCCCGCAGGGCTTCGCCCCGGCGCCGTGCGGCCGCACAGAGCCCGGCGTCGAGACCGGCCTGCTCGGCAGCCTCGGCGAGCAGCTCGGCGGCGGTGCGGTAGTCGCGGGCGGGCAGCGACACCGACCGCTCGCCCGGCGCCCGCGTGTACACCTTGGCGGGGCGCCCCGCACCCGGCCCCGAACGCCCCGTCAGGCGTCGACTGCCGCTCTCCAGCAGCCCGGCATCCGTCAGCTTGTCCAGGTGGTGCGCGGCAAGGGTTCGCGCCACCCCGGCCGCCTCGGCGGCTTCGTTCCGGCCGACTTCCCGGCCTTGCGCCGCCACGTACTCGTACAGTCGGCGCCGCACAGGGTCCTGCAGCACCGCGATCGCATCGATGTCCTCCACCCGGCCATTCTAGGAACAACACAGGTTGGAGTTAGAAAGGCGTGGCCCGTCGAGCCGAGTGCCACGCCCACGCTCAGCGCACCTGCGGGCACATCCGCCCGTACGTCTGGCACTTGGTCTCGAAATCCGGGGGCAGCCAGTTCCCGCCCAGGAGCCGAGGGTGGGCCGGATCCGCCGCGCAAGACCTTGCAATGGGAGAAGGATGGCGTGGCTCGACTCCAGGTTGTGCTCGGCGCTCAGGCGTTCCTCGGCGCTGGCTACGGCGAGAAGCAGGCCTAGCTCAGCGGTGAAGTCGAGTTCGGCGCGCGCTTCGTGCTGCCGCCCTCAACCACACTCAAGGCCCTCCGCAGGTGCTCCACCGCCTGATGTGTGAGGAGACGTCGTGATCCTCATCGAGGTCATCCGCACGACGTGGGCGCACTGGTTCGTGATGGTGCTCGTCGCGGTCGCCATTGTCAGCGTCGTCATGTACGCACGCGACTGACCCCGAGCAGCACAACGCCCCCGTTCCTCCCCGGCGAATTCCAAGGAGCGGGGGCGTTGCCACGAGCGGCGGCGGGGGCCTCGGGGGGCGACTCGCCGCGCCCGATCTAGGGGCCGCTCTCCTCAGGCAGGGGAGCGCCCAGGCTGTCGCCCGGATGCTGGTCGAGCGGCAACATTCCGAGCGCCCTGCGGCACGGCGGGCAGAGGTAGATGACGCGTCCGCCGACGGACGCCGTATGTTCCAAGGCGACCGCGACAGGCTCGTCCGTGTCCTGGTCGCACTCGCGGCAGATCTTGGTCATCGCAGGGGCACCTCGCACTCAGGCGCGCACGCCCACAGTTCGGCGGTGACCTTGCGGCCGTAGTGGTCCCGGTACGTGACTGTGCCGAGCAGCCTGTCCCGGAACAGCCGTGCGCCACAGAGAGCACAGGCCTGTTCGGACAGCTGGAGTCCGCTCAGCGTCTTCGGATCGGGGAGTACCTCGGTCTTCACGGTCACGACGTCGCCCGCTTCCTGCGGCACGACGGGCAGGAGCACGGCGGGTACTTGTTCATGCTCGGGAGTCCCACGCCCATGGTGTCCACGCGCTTGGTACCCGAGTCCTCCGTGACGGCGCCCTCGCGCGTGATCCTGTAGGTCCGGATCGTCATCATGGCGTCCGCCCCTGCATCACCGCGTCCACGCCGACGCGAAGGATCTCGTCGTCGTGCGCGAGCCGTACGAACTCGGGGCTGACGTCCCACTCCTTGCCCCCGCGCGGGGGCCGGACTTGCACGTATGCGCCTCTGTGCCCCATGACGCGTGCGAGCCGCAGCCGCGCCTCATCGACGACCAGGACGCCGACGGGGTGCTCCGCGGTGTCCGCGGGCGCCGTTCCCTCAGTGGCTTGCGTGTGGCTATCGTCCATGGCGTCGGCTCCTTCACAGTCGGCCATGCCCCCGGACCGCGCGCGAGCGGTTGCGGGGGTCTGTACCTGTCGATGCTTCGATGGCTGCGAACTGGGGAGAAGTTGACGAGCGCTGACTAACGTGGGTAGTCAACGGTCAACGCCCCTTACGGAGTCCGACCATGAGCGAGTTCGTTACCCGTGCCCGTGCCGCTCTTGCGGAGAAGAACATCTCGATACGTGGGGCCGCACGAGCGCTCAACTACGACGGAGCGTTCGTCTCCCGGGTATTGAGCGGGAAACAGCGGCCGAGCGCGAAGCTAGCCCAAGGACTAGATCAACTCGTTGGTGCCGAGGGCGCGCTAGCGGCCCTGGCCAGGTGTGATTCCCAGCCGGCGATCAGCCCGAAAGATCCGCCATGGGACGCGGAACCCGGCTTGGACGACGACCTAGAGGCGCTGGAACTCGCGCGACGCGTCGAAGCGTCCGACGTCGGCACCGAGACTCTCGACCGCCTCGAAGGGGCCTTCGACGGGCTGGCTATGGCGTACCAGACGGCCAAGCCATCTGCTCTCCTGCGCGACGTACGACGGCACTCCTCGTACGTCACGAGATTGCTGGACGAGAAGAAGACGCTCAGCGAACACCGTCGTCTGCTCGTACTCGGCGGATGGCTGTCACTGCTCGGCGCAACCCTTCACGTCGATCTCAAGGAAGGCGCCGCAGCCACGTCCAGACTCCGGACGGCGGCGCTGCTCGCTCGGCACGCCGAGCACGCAGAGATCCAAGGGTGGGTCTTCGAGACGCGGGCGTGGACGGCACTCATCTCGGGCGACTACGGGCAAGCCGTCGACCTGTCCC
Organism: Streptomyces sp. NPDC002853; assembly: GCF_053591915.1. Taxonomy (NCBI): domain Bacteria; kingdom Bacillati; phylum Actinomycetota; class Actinomycetes; order Kitasatosporales; family Streptomycetaceae; genus Streptomyces; species Streptomyces sp. NPDC002853. The sequence continues at coordinate 33,576 of NZ_JBSFUS010000004.1, forward strand.
GCGCAGCCCAAGCCATTGCCCCGCGCGGCGGCTCCGTCGCGATCCAGGCAACCGCGCAGGAGGGGCGGGCACGGGCACGACTCGGTGAGAAGACCGAGGCATACAACGCCATCGACCGCGTGCAACACCTCGCTTCGACCATGGTCATGAGGGCGCGACCGGAACATCATTATCAATACGATCCGCGAAAGGTCGTGTCGTACGAGGCGACCACTCTCGCGTGGATCGGCGATCGCGCAGCCGAGACGTCCGCGCGTGAGGTGATCGGACATCCTGCCCCCAGAAGCGATCCGGGCACGTGGCCGCGCCGCATCGTCACGGCTCACCTCGACCTCGCGCTGACGTTGCTCTCCCTCGATCGACTAGACGAAGCGACAGACGCAGCCTTGAAAGCGATCTTGTCCGGACGTCTCCTGCCTGCGAACTACTGGCGTGTTCTGGAGATCGTCCGGGCGGTCGAGGCGCGCAAGCTCCCCGAGTCGCTTGAACTGCGAGAGGCGTACGAGGATCTGCGCCCCTGACGATCACTTGCGATGTTTGCGATCGAAATTCGACACCTGCACACCATCCCACCTGGGCGATCATCGTTCGGCGGAGGTGCGCCCGAACGTCACGAGGCCCGCGCGGCGGAAGCGACGCATCAGGGAGGATTCGGCCCGGGCGAAGATGGCGATCTACCGGCACTTCGAGACCAAGGACGCACTGGTCGCCGAGTGGCTGCGGATCGTCGCGGCCGACTACGGGGCGGCCTTCGACCGGGTCGAGGCAGAACACCCCGGCCGCCCCCGGGAGCAGATCCTGGGCCTGGCTCGTTTCATCGCCGAGGGGCTGCCCGCGATCTCACACCGGGGCTGCCCGTTCATCAACTCCCTCGCCGAGCTGCCCGACCGAGGGAATCCCGCCCGACGGGTGATCGAGGAGCACAAGGCGCACCAGACCCGCAGGCTGGTCGGGATGTGCACCGAGGGCCGGGCTGCCCGATCCCGCGCAGACCGCGGCCGAGATCACTTTCCTGCTCGAAGGCGCGCAGGTCAGCACGCAGAACGGGAGCATCGACGAGGCGGGGGATCGGCTGCTCAGAATCATCGAGGGGATCATCGACGAACGGCGGCTTCGATGATGCCGCCGACCTGGCGTCCGACACCCGCCGCGACATACGAGACGGTGGCCAAGTGAGCGAATGGTGGGGCCGGTTGGAGGGCCAGGCCCGTCGCGAGGTCGACGCGGACGTGCTGCGTGACCGCCGGATGGCAGCGGTCAAGACTGTCTGGGAAGCCTTGCGCCCCATGGGGTTGGGGCTGATCGAAGCACAGGGGGTGGTCCACTCGCGGTACGAGGCTCTCGGCGACCAGGTACGGCGCAAAGCCCCCGACCCGCTCGACACCTCCTCCCTCGCGGCCCGTGCCGCGGCTCTCCCCGGCCGCGTGGTTGCCGTCGAGGCCCTGTGGGACGGCGACACCGTGCACGACTGGTTCGTGGAGCTGATCGCGGTCCTGGACGAACCGCGGGGAGAAGGCCGCCTGGCGGTCATCTACCCGCTCCCCGGCCGCTCCCCCGCGGGCGCCGCCGCCGAGGCCGGCCGCGCACTGGCCGATCACCTCGGCGTGCCCTTCCGCTTCGCCTCACCGGACATCCCTGACGACCGGGCCCCGCACCGGCGGACACCTGGGTGACCCTCTCGTGCAGGGGCGCTGTCGGGGTGCTTCGGCTCGTCGATAGCCTGCGTCCTCATGATGCGCGCCTGGATCGTTCCCCTGCTGCTGGTGGTCTGCGGCTCGTTCGCCTCGGCCGGGTTGGTCTCCGGGGGCAATCCCGGCGCGGCCGCGGCAGTGCTGCTGGTGCTCGTGCTCCTCGCGGGGGTGCACTCCCCGCTGTTCTTCCCACGGTCGATCGGTGCGCTGGAGGCACAGCGCCGCGCCGCGGCCGACGGTCGGCCGATCGTCTACTGGCGGTCGGGCTGCCCGTACTGCCTGCGACTGCGCATCCGGCTGGGTCTCGACGCCCGCCGGGCGCACTGGGTCGACATCTGGCGTGATCCGGCGGCAGCCGCCGCGGTGCGGGCGGTCAACAAGGGCAATGAGACCGTGCCGACGGTCTTCGTGGCGGGCCGACCGCACGTCAACCCCGCTCCCGCGTGGGTACGTGAACAGATCCGCCCTTCCCCGTGACGGGGAGCGCCGCCCTGCCGGGCAGCGGCCCCCGACGCCGGTTCGAGGGCGGCCCGTTCGTGAGGGGGCCGGCATGGGGACAGGCAGCGCTCGCGGTGGGACGCTGTGCGTGTCCGGCCGTCGCCGCGCGAGTGCGGCGGCGTCCGGGGGCGTGAGGACCGAGGCTCCCCCTCGATCGGCTCTCGCGCGACATGCCCCCGGCGGTGCGAGGCCGCGGGAGTTGCCTCGCCGCCGCGCACGGAGGGCGGAGGCTGGGGCCGTGTCGTCGGTGGCGCAGCTCCAGTCGACCCCGGCCCGCCCGGTGTCAGTCGGTGGAGAGCGCGTCGAGAAGCTGCCCGGCCTTGGGGTCCTTGAGGGCCCGGGCGGCGTCGGCGAGGGCCACCATGCCGACGAGCCTGTGCCCGTCGATCACGGGCAGCCGCCGCACCTTGTGATGCGTCATGGTCGCCACGATCTCGTCCGCGCTGTCGTCGGCACCGATGGTGACGGCCTCACCCTGGGCGAGTTCGCCGGCCAGGACGGTGGCCGGGTCCTTGGACCTGCCCAGCACCTTGATCACGATGTCACGGTCGGTCAGGACGCCCTTGAGCCGGTCGTCCGTCCCGCAGATGGGCAGCGCGCCCACACCCAGTTCGGTCATCTTGCGGGCGGCGTCGAGCATGTTCTCCTCGGCGTCCACGCAGTGCGCGCCGCCGGTCATGATGTCGCGTGCGGTAGTCATGTCGGGATCCTCCGCTGAACGTATGGGGCATTGCCTACTGGTGGTGGTCGGTCATCGCCCCCCTTCGATCGTCCGATCGGGGCTCTCCGGGTGCCCTGCGGGGGTCGGCCAAACCCGGGAGCGGGACAGCTTCAGGCCGTTCTCGGACGGGTCGGCAGAGAGCGACCACCGGAGGGTGCACAACCATCCCCAAACCCGGCACATCACCTCCAACCGTCACCGCGGGCGGCTGACTTCCAGGGCCGGTCGTCACATCCTCCACACCTCGGGTTAAGGTCACCCCTGGTGTGTGAGCGGCGGTCCTCTTCGGCGAACGGAGCCGGGGTGGGCGGCGCCAGTGACGTCGCGGCGCTGCTCACGATCGACGAGGAGTACGGACCAGGGTGCCGCCATGGGAGACAACGTGACGAACATTCCGTCTGTGCCCCCGTCCGAGGATCAGCCCTCGCCTCAGGACTCCTCCGCCCTCAGGGCCGAGACCGAAGAGCTGAGAGCCACCGCCGAGCAGCTGCGCGGCCAGGTGTCCGAGCTGGAGGTCCAGGCGCGTGCACGCCCCAGGATCGCCATGGCCGAGGGCGTCCTGGTCGAGCGGTACCGCCTGGCGAACGCGGAGGCGGCGTTCGCGCTGCTGCGCCAGGCGTCCCAGCGAGCCAACATCAAGCTGCACCAGATGGCCGCCGCGGTGGCCCGGACGCCGGGACCGGCACCCGGCGCCAAAGCTTGGTTCGGCGGACGGTCACAGCAGCCGACACCCGACCTGACCGCGCTTGAGGCGGGACCGCTCAACCCTGCCAACCAGGGCGAGGTGCTTGGCGCCGCCCTGCAACGCGTCCTGACTGTCACCGGTACGGACATGGGTAACGTCCAGCTGGTCGAGGACGGTGTTCTGCGGATGGCGAAGCACACCGGCCTGCCCCGTCAGTTCACCGACTACTTCGCGTTCGTCGACGGAAAGACCGCCTGCTCGCGGGCCGCCGTCGCCAGCCAGCAGGTCACTGTCAAGGATGTGGCCTCGTCGGCCGGTTTCGACGAGGAGACACGGCGGGTGATCCTCTCGGCCGGCAGCCGGGCCTGCCACAGCATTCCGCTGATCGACGACCAGGGCGTCGTGCACGGAGTCATCTCCTCTCACCACGCCGACCCCCTGGTGGGTCTCGACCAGGCGCAGTTGCAGGCACTGGAGGCCGTCAGCCGCGCCGTCGGCACCTGGATCAAGTGGCACCAGCACACCGTCCTGGTCGACGCCCTGGAAGACCTGCACAAACTGGCCCTCGCCTCCCGCCAGTAGCGGTCGAGCTGATCGCGTCGCCGCCACCGGCCGGAGGCGCCGGGGCCGGCGGCCGGTCAGTCGACGCGGGGCTTGGTGAACTCTTCGATGAGCACGGGATACTGCTCGCCACCGTGGCCCGCGGCGATCGCACGGTCGGCCATGGCCTTGATCAGTCGCGGCAGTTCGGCGTTGACCCCCACCGCCTCGCTCTCCTCGACCAGGTGAGCCATGGCCCGCGCGTCGGTCTCCAGGGCCGACACCTCGGCCGGGAAGGTCCCCTTGTCGATCTGCTCGGCGTACCCGGGCAGCCATTCGGCCACCCCGGCGGCGATCTGCCGCGCGAACGGCGCGTATGTCGACGCGTCGACACCGGCCGTCCTGAGCATGGCGGTGCCCTGCAGCCAGGCGTTCAGGACGCTCCACATCATGGCCAGGCCCGCCACGTCGTACAGGGACGCGAGGCCGTGGTCCGCACCGAGGTAGGTGACGGTGCCGAGCGCGTCGAGCGTCGGCTTGTGGGCCTCGAAGTCCGGCTCCGGTCCGCTGTGCAGGATCACCGCGTCGGCGGTGCCGATCCCTGGGGGGACGGCCATGATGGCGCCGTCCAGGTAGCGCGCGCCGCGCTGCTCGGCCAGGCGCGCGGCCTCCCGGGCCTGGGCCGAGTCGCCCGAGGTCAGGTTGACCAAGGTCGTGCCGTTCAGGGTGACATCGCTCGCGTCGAGCAACTCGTGCATGGCCTGGTAGTCCGTGAGGCAGATGATCGTAAGGGGGCTCGCCTTGAGGGCGTCTCCGACGGTGGGCGCCAACCGCGCTCCCTGGGAGACCAGTTGGTCAGCCTTGGCGGCCGTGCGGTTCCACACGGTGGTGGGGTGGCCTGCTCTCAGGAACGCGGCCGCGAGGGCCTGGCCCATCAGGCCGAGTCCGATGACGGATACAGGTGCAGCGGTTTCGTTGTTCATGGCAGCATCCTCAACGTTCATACCGGTATGAAGGTCAAGTGAGGTTCGATGCGCATCGGGGAACTGAGTCGTCGTACGGGCGTCAATGCCCATCAGTTGCGCTATTACGAGGCCCAGGGCCTCCTGGAGGCGGACCGCAGGGCGAACGGCTACCGCGACTACGACGAGAACGCCGTGCTGCGGGTGAAACAGATCCGGCACCTGCTGGGTGCGGGCCTGTCCTCCGAGGACATCGCCTACGTACTCCCCTGCGCGGTCGGGGAAGCACCTGAACTGCCCGGGTGTTCCGAGCTGCTGTCCGCGATGCGGTCGCGGCTGGAGAGGCTGGACGACCAGATGCACCGGCTTGCGCAGTCCCGTGACGCCCTCGCCGTCTACATCGAGGCGGCCGAGCGGACGGGCAGCGAGAACTACCCGCCCTTCGGCGAGGTGGGCCAGGAGCCCGTCCCCGCCTGAGGCGTGTCGTGGTCGGGGTGAGGACGGGCGATCACGGGGTCAGGGCTGAAGCGGCATCTTCCAGCAGTTGGAGTTTGCCGGCTTGCCGGAGATCCGGTCGGTCAGCCAGGAGACGGCGTCGCCCTGGTCGGTGATGAGGGGCACGAGGTGGTTGGTGAGGATTTTGTCGCCGAGGTTCGGCAGCGCGATGGGTTCGTAGGTGACGTTGCCGCCCTTGCGGCACCAGTCCACGGCCAGTTGCCGGGCCTGGCCGTGCGGAACGATGTCGTCCTGGACGCCCGTCGCCAGGCGCACCGGTCCGTTGGGCTTGAGCGTGCCGATGCGCTGCTTGTCCAGGGCCGCCTTCGCCCGGGGGTCGGCGGCGATGATGTCCCCGACGGACTTGCCGTCATTGGTCCACTTGTTGCTCTTGGTGAAGCCGTAGCCGAACAGGGCGTCACCGACGCACATCGTCGATGCGTCCTTGAGCGCGGCCTTCCCCGCGGTGTTGATGTGTGCCTCGACGACCGCACGCAGGTCGGGATCGGCCTGGGCGAAGCCGGTGATCGACCAGGCAAGGGCGCCGGCCAGCGCGCTGCCGTCGATGCCCTTCATGACCGAGGTCAGATCCGCGGGCGGTGCGCCGGCGTAGGTCCCGGCCAGGCGAACGTCGGGGGCGTAGGAGGACTGGAGTTCGGCCGCCGCGGCGCTGGCTCCACCGCCCTGGCTGTAGCCGTACAGGCCGGTGCGGGACTCCGCGGTGACCGAGGCGCCGGGCACGGAGCGGGCGGCGCGGGCCGCGTCCAGCAGGGCGTGCCCCTGGTCGAGCCGGTTGACGTAGGTGTGTGCGCGGTCGGTGGCCCCGAGGCCCACGTAATCGGTGACGACCACGGCCGCCCCGGTGGCCAGGATGCGATAGATGGCCAGGGCCTCGTACCCCACGGACACGGTTTCGCCGTTGAGAGTCAGGGGGTGCTGGAGGGCGAAGGAGGGAGCGCACTGGTCGCCCTGGCCCATGGTGCCCGAGGCCACCGCGACCAGCGGGCGCGGCCCTGGTTTCGTCCAGGCCGCCGAGGGCTCGATGTAGGCGCCGGTCACCGCGACGGGCTTGCCGGTCGAGTCGGTGGACTTGTACATCAGGCGGCTCGCGGTGCCCGGCATGGGGCGCCCGTCGAGGCCGGGAATGCTCAGCCCGAGCGGCATGGGTTCGGTACGGATCAACGCGCCGTTGACGGAGGGGAGTTCGGCGGGCGGGTTGTAGAAGGTGGGGATGGTGACTCCCCGGGAGACGACGGGCTCCCCGTCGGCCGCGGTGGCCGGTGCCCCCGACAGGCCCACGCAGACGGTGCCGACGACGACGCCTGCCGCCAGGCGCAGCCGGGCCGGAGTGACACCGCGCATCGCCGACTCCTCGCGATCCACAGGGATTTGGGCCGAACGGGAAGTGGGTCTGTGGCGGCTCATGGTGTGCTCCTCGCTCGGATTCAGATGGTCGTGTCGATGTCGTGGGCGGTGATGGCGTCCATCGCCCGTTCGACCACGGCGGCGATGGACGTGGACGGGTTGCGCGCTCCCGTCGTGCCGGGGGTCAGCGCGCCGTCGAGGACGTAGAGGCCGCGTTCCCCGCACGCGGCCGTCGAGGTCGCACACGGCACCCATCGCCCCTCCGCCCAGTGGGGTTCTTCCCAGGTCAGGCACACTCCGTCCGTCGCGGCTGAGGCGGTCGGGCGCGGCAAGGCACTCGCCGTCACGAGTCCGGCGGCGCCGGTGCGCAGGGCTCGTCTGCCGGGAGGGGGCATGAGTGGCTCCTTGGCGGGCGGGACGTGGGGAGGGAGGCGTCTCCATCGACGGCACGTACACATCGGCGCACGCTTTGACGCGCGCATGACACAAAAGCCAACGCGGGTTACCCGCTGGTTACTTACGCGAGAGTAAGGCTGGGTGTCAGTCTGTGACAAGGCGTCTGCATGAGTCATCTGAGGGCTCGCTATGCTGCCGAGATCCAGGAGAGGAGAGTCGAGAGTGCGCGAGGCGCCATCCACGGAGCGCGGACGGACGGCGGAAGCCGACGTCAGACCGTCGCTCGTCCAACGACGGAAAGCGGCTCTCCGCTTCGAGATAGCCCGGGAAGCCGTCCGCCTGTTCACCTCACAGGGCGTCACCGCCACCACAGGGGAACAGATAGCGCAGGCGGTGGGAATCTCCGCCCGCACGATGTGGCGCCACTTCCCCACCAAGGAAAGCTGCGTACTGCCTCTCCTCTCGGCCGGTCTCGACTTCGCGGTGGAACAACTGCGCCACTGGCCAACGGACATGAGCCTGCTCGACTTCTTCGCGGAGACCTGCAGGATCGGCGAGCTGCCCGCCGACACCCCCGTCATCCTCGACCTGATCCGGATGACCTCCACCGACCCGGCCCTGCGCTCCGTCTGGCTCCAGGCCCACGACGAGGCACTGCCCGTACTCGGCAAGCTCCTGGCCCAGCGGTCCGGCGGCGACGCCGACGACCTGAGCGTGAAGGTCCACGCGGCGACCCTGAACGGCGCGTTGCGCGCGGCGGCGGAGGACTTCGCCCAGCGGTACGCGGACGATCCCGAGGCATCCGGCGCGGAAATCACCGCATGCCTGCTCGCGGCCCTGCGTGCGGCGGCCGAGGGACTGCCTTACTGAACCCGGCGCGAGACGCGACCCCGGACCCCTGAAAGGCGGCGACCCCGGTACTGCCGAGAGGCGCCGGCCCCTGAGCTGCCGAGAGGCGCCGACCCCGGAACTGCGGCGCACAAGTGCTGGTTGTCGCTTCCGCATCCAGCATGCGAGTGTGAGCGGCCGTGATCCACATGGTCACGCGCCCCGGAAGGAGTCTGGACCATGCTGGACGGCTGCACCCCGCACCTGCCCGAGACCATAGGCCGCCACTACGACCGTGGTTACTACCAGGGTGCCGCCCTGCCCCAGCTCCTCGCCGAGCACGCCCGCGTCCACACCACCCGCACCGCCCTGGTCCACGGTGAACGTCGCCTCACCTACCGTGAACTGAACCGCCGCGTCGACCGCATGGCCGCCGGACTGACGCTCCGGGGCGTCCGCGCAGGCGACCGCGTCATCGTCCAGCTCCCGAACGTGCCCGAGTTCGTCATCGCCGTCCACGCCCTCATGCGCGCCGGAGCCTTCCCGGTGCTGGCGCCCACCTCTCACCGCGCCGACGAGATCGGGCACCTCGCCCAGGTCACCGAGGCCGCCGCCTACCTAGGGCCCGGCGTGCACCACGGCTTCGACCACGCCAAGATGGTTTCGGCGCTCAGCGACGACAATCCGCGTCTGCGCCGCGCCTTCACCCTCGACGGCCCGGACGGCGCTCAGGGCGGCTTCTCCACCGCCCCCAGCGGATGCCTGTTCTTTCCGCTCAGCTCCCTGGACGCCCCGCGCGACCCGGATCGCGCGTACGACCCCAACGACGTCGCGTTCCTCCTGCCGTCGGACGCAACCGCAACCACGACCGCGCCCCGGCTGGTCCCGCGCACCCACAACGACTACGCCTACCAGACACGCGCCGCGGCCGAACTCATCGGCCTCGGCCCCGAGGACGTCTACCTCGCGGCCATCCCGGCCGCGACCGACTTCGCCCACGGCTGTCCGGGCATCGTCGGCGCCCTCGCCGCCGGAGCCACCGTCGTACTGATCGACGATCCCACCGGCACGTCGCACACGGCCGAAGCGGCCTTCCGCGCGATCGAGACGGAAAAGGTCACGGTCACCTCACTCACCCCCGCTGACGCACAGCTGTGGCTCGACGCCCTCCCCCACGGCCCACACCACCACGACCCGCACGAACACGGCCCGTACGCACTCTCCAGCCTGCGCCTCCTCCAGACCGTGGGCGCGCCTCTCGACCCGGACGTCGCGGCCCGCACCAACTCGGCCTTCGACTGCCGCGTCCAGCAAGTCCTCGGCATGGCCGAGGGGCTGTTGTCCCTCACCCGCCTCACCGACACCGACACCGACGACGTCATCCGTCACACGCAGGGTCGTCCCCTCTCCCCGGACGACGAGATCCGCATCACCGGCCCGGACGGCACCGACCTGCCCGCAGGGGCTCCCGGTCACCTATGGATGCGCGGACCCTGCACCCTGCGCGGCTACTACAAGGCCCCCGAGGAGAACGCTCGCGCCTTCACCTCCGACGGCTTCCTCAAGACCGGCCACGTCGCTCGCCTCACCGACGACGGACACCTGGTCGTCGAGGGCCGCGTCTCATAGCTGCGGCCCCGAACCCCGGGTGCTGACGCTGAGTGCCAAGTGCTGAGGCGCAAGAAAATAGTAGCCATGTACATAGTAGCCATGTACCGTACTTTGCTGTGAGTACAGCAACTGAAGGCGCCACGGCGGGATTTCTGATCTGGCGCCTGTCCATGAAATGGCGGGTGGCCGTCGACCGGGCGGTCGGACCGCTGGGCCTCACCCATGCGCAGTACGCCTTGATGGCGTCGCTGTACGGCATGTCGCGCTCCGGGCAGCAGCCCAGCCAGCGCCGGCTCGCCGACCACACAGGGCTCGAGGCGCTGTACGTCTCCAAGCTCGCCCGCGCCCTGGAAACCGCCGGGCTCGTCGCCCGCACCCGCGATCCGAACGACCCACGCGCCATGCGGCTTTCACTCACCGAGCAAGGACTCGACGTCACACGCCGAGCGATCAAGGTGGTCCAGGGCCTGCTGGACCAGTTGCTCGAACCGCTCGGAGGACAAAGCAGCCCGCGTACACGGCAGTTCACCCACGAGCTGGCGATCCTGCTCGAAGCACCTCTTGATCCACACACCGAGAACAACGAGGAGCAGACATGACCACCACCGCACCCATACCGGCCTCCACCCCCGCACCCACGACCAACGGCCGGGTCGTCGCCCTGGCTCACTACGCCTCACGCGCACTCCTGGAGGGCGTACTGACCCGCCACGGCGCGACGTTCGAGCAGAGCGTGACGCTCCGGGCCCTCGTGAGCGGGGGCGGGTCCATGGGCACCGACGCACTCGTCGGCGACGTCATCGGCTCGCTGAAGGTCGACGCGTCGGTCGTGTGCGGCGTGATCGATGATCTGACGGCCACGAGGCTGCTGGAGAAGGACCCGGCGGACGCGTCCCGGATCCGCCTGACGGACGCCGGGCGGGAACTGCACGACAACACCGGCGCCGAGGCCGCGGAGATCACCGCACGGCTGTACGCCGGCATTCCGGCCGAGGACCTCGCGACCGCGGGCAGCGTGCTGACCTTGGTCACAGAGCGCGCGAACGCGGAGCTCGCGGTCACCTCACGGTGAGTCCGTGACCGTACTCCTGAGCGATCCGGGTCCGGCCGAGTTCTTCGTGCGTCGCCTGCGTGCACCACATGCACGTGTCTCCCGCGTAGACCAGGGAGTCCAACCAGTAGGCGCCGGTGAGGAGTTGGCCTTGGGGCTGCACGGGGTGCATGCCTTTCGTGTCTTCGTCCATGTTCCGCCCAACGAGGCCTGAGGGCAGGGGTATTGGGGGCGCAAACGCACCACCCCCGCAAGCCGTCCATACGCCTGAAGTTTCCTCCGAGGTGTCTTCGGCCGAGAAGGAGTGGGTAGACGGGTGCCTTTGCACGCTGACCGGGCGGTGCGGCGCGGTCGGGCGGTTCGAGGCGGTCGTGCCCCCTCGCCGGGGTGTCGTTAGGCCGGGCGCGCCGATTCGCGGCCACGCTGGCGGGAAACCGCGGAGTGACCATGATGAGTTGGTCAGCGCAGGCAGAACACGCACGATCCAGCGAGTACACGAAGGAGACAGCAGATGCTGTTCGGCAAAGAGCACGTCGATCGTTACGTCGAGACCGATGGCGAGGTGGGCCACGACTGGCAGGACACCACGGTGCTGATCCTCACCACCACCGGCCGCAAGAGCGGTGAGCAGCGCAGCACTCCCCTGATCTACCAGCCCTACGGCGACGACGTGCTCGTGGTGGCCTCCAACGGCGGAGCCGACCAGCCGCCCCTCTGGTTCCGCAACATCGAGGCGAACCCCGAGGTCCAGGTGCAGGTGAAGAGCGACCGCTACACCGCCCGTGCGCGTACCGCGACCCCGGACGAGAAGCCGGACATGTGGCGGACGATGGCCGCGACCTGGCCGGCCTACGACGACTACCAGCGCAAGACCGACCGGGAGATCCCGGTGGTGGTCCTGGAACGCGTCTGAGGCACGGGTCGACAGGGCGGATACGTACGCGAGTTGCGGGAGTCACGCGGGACGCGTTCCCTTCCCGCGTACGTGTCCCCCCTGGCGCCCCCGGCTACCTCAGGTGGGCGAGCAGGCCGTCCAAGGTCTTGCCGAGCGCATCGGAGTTGGCCGGGTCGAACCACGTGGTGCGGACGCGTTCATTGTTTCCGCCCGGGGTCTCGTGGTCGGCGGCGAGTTGGTCCAGGGAGCGGCTCTCGTCGCTCAGTGCGCGGCCGACGGCCTGAAAGAGCCCGCGGACGTAACGGTCGGCGTCGTCGGAGTCGATTCCGTGGCCGACGGCCCACGAGACGAGCGCGGCGAGGTACGCGTAGTGGGTGGTCAGCGTTCCCGTCAGCGCGGAGAAGACGTTGAAGGCCTCCTCGTCCGCGACCGGCTGCGCCCCGCCCAGCCGCTCGAAGAGCGCGTCGGCCACCGGGTGCGAGGGGAACGTCACCGTGACGGAGCGGCGTTCGCGTACGGAGGGCAGGGGGATGGCCCGCACCAGCGGGGCGTCGGTGGCGAGGATGCGGCGCAGGTCGTCGTTGGCGACACCGGCCATCACGTTGATCACCGTCTTGTCGGCCTCCACGCTCAGGCCCGCGAGTGCTTCGTGCCGGTCCTTCGCGCGTACGGCGACGATCACCACCTCGGAGCGGTCCACCACCTCTTGGTTGTCGGCGCAGACCTGTACGCCCTCGTGGCGCGCGGCCAGCTCGGCCGACGTGCGGGCTCCACGCGGCGAGAGGAACACCTGCGGCGACTCGTCGGCCCCGTCGCACAGACCCGTCACGACTGCCCGGCCGATCTCGCCGACCCCGATGATGCCGATGCTCTGCACTGTGTCGTTCTCCTGTCCGGTCACGCGGCGAGGGCGGTGCGTTCGGTGAGCCTTGCAGGTGTTCCGGCCTCTCGCAGGCGTTCCGCGTAACGGCATCCGGTCGCGTCACGTCTCAGTGTGCGTACTGCCGACGCACCATCTCCGAGATCCAGGCGGGTGCGAACGGTGACGTACAGCCCGCGGAGGTCGGGTAGTCCCTGAGCACCCCCAGGCGCTCGCCGATGTCGATGGCCCGGGTGCGGTGTTCGGGGTGCTCGATCCCGATCTGGGCCAGGCAGTGGTTCATCGCCCACTGCAGACGGTCCGGCGCGTCCCTCATCTCCGCCTCGACGACGTCGAGCAGCCCCGCGAGGTCCAGGCCCTCGGGCTTCTTCGCCACGCGTTCGGTGGTCAGCGCCCAGCCCGCACTCGCGACCACGGGGTCCGGATCGGCACACCAGGCCAGGCGCAGCTCTTCCGCGTGCGGGTTCTTCTTCACCACGTAGTTCACGAGCCAGTCGTGCACCTTGGGTGCGCGCGCCTCGCGCAGCATGGCGTCGAGCTCGTCGCGCTCGAAGGCCTTGGGGCGGCAGATCAGGAGCGCCAGCAGTCGCGCCGCGGTGTCCTTGGTCCCCCAGAGCTGACGCGCGAGGTCTTGCTGCGTCTTCAGCCGTTTCGCGAGCGCGCGCAGCTTGCCGAGGTTCACGCCGTGATCGTCAGCGCGCTTCTCGTTCGCCGCGCGTACCTGCGGGTCTTCGAGGTCGGCCAGTTCGGCCAGCACCTCGGTCAGCGCCGTCCCGGCCACCTCGGCCTCCCGTCCCTCACGTACGAGGAAGCAGCCTAGCTGCCCGCCGTGAGCAGTGCCTCTGCCACGCTTGTGCGCGCGTAGAGCACGAGCCGTCCCGTGCGGTGCGCCGTCACCAGGCCCGCGGCCCGCATCGCCGTCAGGTGCTGCGATACGCCGCCGGGGGTGAGGCCGGTGCGCCCGGCGAGGTCGGTCGTGGTGGCGGGGGCCGTGAGGTGGGTGAGGAGCGAGGTCCGGGAGCGGCCCAGGACGGCGGTGAGGGCGGCGGAGGGAGCCACGGCGCGGGGGTGCCACAGCGTGCCGACGCCGCGGGGCGAATACCGCAGGGTCGGCTGCCAGGGGTCGTAGCCCACCGTGGAGAAGATGCGCGGCCAGGTGAACGCGGAGGGACAGAGCAGGAGGCCGCGGCCGTCCAGGGTGCGCTCACCGCGGACGAAGCGGTGTTCCAGATTCAAGGTGCCCGAGTCCCAGGCGAGTTGAGGGTCGAGGTCGTCGAAGAGACGCCGTGCGCCGCCCTCGGCCAGGCGTGTCGCGCGGTACAGGATGTCGCCTTCGAGCAGGGCACGGATGCGCGGCCAGTGCGGGGCGATCGCCACGTCCCAGTAGGCGGCGATGGTGTCCGCGAGCAGGCCGAGGCCGCGCTCGGGATCCGCGCGCAGGGCCTCCACGCCGGCCTGCGCCGCGTCGGATGTGGTGCGCAGGAGCTCGAAGGGGGTGGTGCGCAGCGCGGCCAGTTCCACGTCGAGGGAAGGTTGCGGGGTGGTCGGCGGAGGGACCAGAAAGCCGGGGATGCCGTATGTGGGGACCTGGACCAGGGCGGAGAGCGGCGCCAGATCCAGCTTGGCGGCCGCGAGGCGCGGGCGGACCTGATCGGCCCAGGTGCGGTGCAGCCCTTGTTCGTCGGCGCCCTTGAGGACCCGCACGCTGGCCACGACCTCCCAGAGCGGGGAGATCGCGAAGCGGGTGCGGGCCACGTCCTCGGCCGTGAACTCGATCTGCAGCATTCAGCTCACGCTAAATCATTTAAGGACGGCGCAGGTCATGGGGCAGCTTGTGCGCCATGCACCGACGACCGGACCAGCCTTCGGGCAGCAGGAGCGCGCTGTGGACAGCCGACTTCCGCGCCCTGTTCACCGCGACCGCGATCAGTCAGCTCGGCACCAACATCGGCTACGTCGCCGTCCCGCTGCTCGCCGTCTCCGCGCTGGACGCGAGCGCCGGGCAGGTGGGTCTGCTCGCCGCCCTCGGCACCGCCGCCTTCCTGCTCATCGGGCTGCCCGCCGGAGCCTGGGTGGACCGGATGCGGCAACGGCGGGTGCTGATCGCCGCCGACGTGGCGCGGGCGGTGCTCTTCGCCTCGGTCCCGGTGGCCTGGGGCCTGGGCCAGCTCACGCTCGGCCAGCTCTATGTGGTCGTGCTGCTCAACGGCTGCGCGACCGTGTTCTTCGACGTCGGCTCGCAGACCATGCTGCCGCAACTGGTGGGCCGGGACGGCCTGGTGGGGGCCAATGCCGCGATGGTCAGCCTGCAGGCCGCGGGCAGCGTCGCGGGCCGGGGTGCGGGCGGCGCGCTCGTCCAGCTGCTCACCGCGCCGCTCGCGGTGGTCTGCAGCGCCGTCGGATATCTCGCCTCGGCGATCAGTCTCACGGGCGTACGCCCGCCGGCGCCCGCCCCGCACAAAGAAGACCGCACCACCGGCCTGCGCGCGGAGATGGCACAGGGTCTTCGGCACGTACTGGGCAACCCGGAGCTGCGGGCCCTTGCCCTGACGGCTGCCGTGCTCAACTTCGGCGCGGTGATCGTGAACACCCTGCTCCCGGTCCTCTTCGTACGAGAACTGCGCCTGCCCGAGGGTGTGTTGGGCCTCTACTGGGCGGTCGGCGGTGTCGGCATCTTCCTCGGCGCCCGCACCGCCCGCCCGATCGCAGGACGCTTCGGTTACGGCCGCACCCTTGGCCTCGTCGGTCTCTGCCTGGCGCCCGCCGCGCTGCTCGTACCGCTGATCGACCGCGGCGCCTGGCTGTATGTGGCCGCTGCCGGCTGGCTGTTGGTGACCTTCAAGATGGGGGTCGACAACGTGCTCGGCGTGAGCCTGCGCCAGCAGCTGACACCGAACTCCCTCCTGGGGCGCATGAACGCCACGTTCCGCTTTCTGCTCACCGGCGCGATCGCGGTCGGCTCCGCCGTGGCGGGTGTACTCGGTGAGTTCGCCGGGCTGCGTGTCGCGTTGTGGGTGGGCGGCGTCCTGATGGCGGTCGCGTTCCTGCCGGTCCTGCTCTCTCCGGTCCGCACCCGGCGCGAACTGCCGCAGCCCGGCGACCCCGACGAGCCCGTCCCCAACGAGCCCCGCCCGGCCCCCGCGGCGAGGACGGCCTGAGCGCCACCGGCCCCATCGCCTCTGCTTGACGCGATCTGGCCCGCCTACCTGCCGGTGACGAGGGCAGGCATGCCAGCAAGGCAGCCTCCCAAGTGCCGCACCGATCGGGAGTCGCGCGGGCTCCCGAGCACTTGGTCGAGGGAGCGGGCCTCGCCTCTCGAGGAGGGAGCACTCCAGGCGGGGCCCGCGCAGACGCACCGTATGATCCGGAGGTCTGCCCACCCCGGCACGGCACCGACTCCGCCCGGGGTGTTCCTGGAAGCAGCGTTCCACTTATGCCGTGCGTGCGGCGCAGCATTTCGGGGCATATTCATGCGCGACGGAGGAGTAGCCACCGACCGGCCGGTCCACGTACCTGAGGAGACCACGAAGCATGGCTCCCGCTACACCCCAACCACTGCACGTGGATGCGGTCCTGGGTCTCGACCCCGTACTGATCCGTGTGTGCGGGGACCTGGACATGGACAGCGTGCCGTCGCTGACGGTGGTCCTTGAGCCCGTGACGGCCAAGAGGGTCGAGCTGGATCTCGCCAACGTCACGTTCATCGACTCCTCCGGGGTGAACGCACTCCTCTCGCACCACGAACGGAGCCGAGCAGCGGGCGGCCGTCTCGTCGTGCTCCACCCCTCCAGGGCCGTACGGCAGATCCTCCAGCTCCTCGGCGTGGACAGGCTCCTGGCGGAGAAGCCAAGGACCGAGGGCAGGCATGACCCGGGGGACGGCGCACCAGGCATGCCGTAGACCCGCCCTCGGGCGGCGGCCGACGGTGGCGTTCAGGACAGCACCTTGCCGGGGTTCAGCACGCCGTACGGGTCGAGGGCCTGCTTCACGGCCCGTTGCATGGCCATCACCTCCGGCGTGACCTCCGCGGCGAGCCCCGGTCGCTTGAGCAGGCCCACTCCGTGCTCGCCGGTGACCGTGCCGCCCAGCGCGATCGCGTCGGCGATGATCTCCTCGAAGGCCGCCTGGGCCCGCGAGCGTGCGACGTCGTCGCCGGGCTCTGTGATCAACAGGGGGTGCAGATTCCCGTCACCCACATGCGCGATGTTGGCGATGAGGATGTCGTGCCGGGCGGCGGTCCTCTCGATGCGGCCGAGCATCTCCGGGATGTGCTCCTTGGGCACGCAGACGTCCTCGGTGAGCACCGGGCCCAGGCGTTCCAGCGCGGGATAGGCGAGCCTGCGGGCCGCGAACAAGGCGTCGGCCTCGTGCTCGTCGGTGGACCGCTCGGCCCAGGAGGCGCCCGCCCCGCGGAAGCAGTCGACCATGCGCTCGGCCTGGGCGGCGCCGGTCTCGCCCGGATCGTCGATCCGGCCGAGAAGCACCACGTCCGCGTCGAGCGAGAGCCCCATGTTCTTCCACGCGTCCACGGCGCGCAGGCAGTGCCGGTCGATCAGTTCGAGCGCCGAGGGGGTCAGCCCCGCCTCGGCGACCGCGCGGACGGCGGCTCCCGCGTCCACGACGGAACCGAAATGCCCGGCGATGGTGACCGCGGGTGGCGGCAGGGGCCGCAGGCGGACGGTCACCTCCGTGATGATGCCGAGCGTGCCTTCCGACCCGACGACGAGACCCGTGAGGTCGTAGCCCGCTACGCCTTTCGCGGTACGCCGGCCGAGCCGCACGATCTCACCGAGTCCGTTGACCATCTCCAGGGCCAGTACGTAGTCACCGGTGACGCCGTACTTGACGCAGCAGACGCCGCCGGCGTTGGTGGCCACATTGCCGCCGATGGTCGACCACGGAGAACTGGCCGGATCGGGCGGGTACCAGAGCCCGTGCTCGGCCACCGCGCCCCGCAAGTGGTCGTTGATCACCCCGGGTTGGACGACCGCGAGCCGCTCCAAGGGGCTCACCTCGACGATCCGGTCCATGGCGTCAAGCGCCACGACCACGTGCCCGTCGCCCGAGTTGGCTCCCCCGGAGAGGCCGGTGCCCGCCCCGCGGGCGACGACCGGGGTGCGGTGACGGATACAGGCGCGGACCGTGTCGGCGACGTCTTGGGTGGAGGTCGCGCGGACGACGGCCGCGGGGCGACCGCTGGGCGCCCATGCCGCCTGGTCACGGCGGAAGGCCTCGACGCTGTCCGGATCGGTGAGCACCCGGTCGGCGGGAATGTGCTCGAGGATCGCTCGAACGACCGTGGTACTCATCGTGTGTCCTCTCGGTGGGTTCGCCCCGAGGCGGGCCTTCCGGTGGCGTGCATACCTGTATCCGTCCCCTCGGCGCAGTACCGCCGGGCCGGCGCGGGCGGTGCTGCTGATGTCGATCGAAACACGACGGCACGGCGATCCGTACGGAGACAACCTCCACGCTCCGACCCCCGCCACGGAGAGACCCTCCACAGTGGGTTCTTGCGGCCCCCTGCATCATGAGGGGGTGCACTTGACCGAGAACCGCTGGCTGCGGCTGCTGTCCGAGGCTCCGTCGCCCGACGAGATCGACGCGCTGCGCCTCACGCTCCTCGCCGAGGGGCGGCCCGCCGGGGAGGTCGAGGACTCCGCCGCGCACGCCCGGGAGATCCTGCGGCGCATGAACCGCCAGCAGCGCGAGTCGGCCGAGCTCTCGGCGCTCAACGACCTGGCCCGGCGCCTGGGGGCGCTGACCGCGTCCAGCGGAGTACTGCGGGAAGTGGCGGCGCACGCGCGTCGACTGCTCTCCGTGGACCTCGCCTACATCATGGTGCTCCACGACGACCGGCGGCTGCGGATCGAGACCGTCGACGGCTCGATGGGCTCGACCCTGCGGGGCATCGAACTCGAACCGGGTACGGGCCTCGGCGGACTCGTCCTGCGCAGCGGCGCACCTCAGTCGACCGTCCGCTACCGCGAGGACCCGGCCATCAACCGCTCACCCGCCGTCGACAGTGCCGCGGCCGCCGAGCAGCTCGGCGGGATCCTGGGCGTGCCGATGATCGTCGACGACGAGCCGGTCGGGGTCCTGCTGGCCGCCGACCGCAGCCCGCGCCGGTTCACCGACCGCGAGGTGGAGTTGCTCGCCGCACTGGCCGCGCACGCGGCGGTGGCCCTGCGCAACGCCGCGCTCATCGCGGATCTGCGCGCGGCCAACCTCACGCTGCGCAGCACCGATTCCCTGCGCCGGGCCGAGGCCGAGCTCCGCGACCGGCTCACCGACGTCGTGGTGGGCGGCGGCGGCTATCGCGAGGTGGCGCAGGCCATCACCGGCGCCACCGGTCTCACGGTCTCGGTCCTCGACTCGCACGGCGAGCTGGTCGCCGGGCCGCCGTGCGAGCGGCCGCGGCCCTGGGCGGGTGACCAGGCGCAGTCCCCTCGCCGGTTCGCACACGAGGGCCGCCACGGCGTGGCCCTGCCCGTGGTGGTCCGCGGCGGGCCCACGGGCTCGCTCGTGGCGACCGGGGAACGTGCGTTGCACGACGAGGACGTACGGCTGCTGTCGATCGGCGCGGTCACCGTGGCACTGGTGGCAGCGTTGGAACGCTCGGTCCAGGAGACGCAGTTGCGCACCCGTGGCGAGGTGCTGGCCTCGCTGCTCTCCGCCGAGGCCGACGAGGCCGGTGTGCGGCGCCGGGCGCTGGGCGCGGGCATGGACGTGGACTCCGTGGCGGCTGTCGCCGTCGTGGACGCCCGCGACACCGATCACACGGCCGACCAGATCGCCCGGCTCGCCCAGGAGACATCGGGCTGGAGTGCCCAGCTCGGGGACCAGATCACGTTCCTGGTGCCGGGCCTCGATCCGGCCGCGCTCAGGGCGCTGGTGGAGCAGCGCGGTCTCGCCGGGCCCGTGGGCCTCGCAGCGTGCGGGCGGGGCGTCGCGGAGATCCGCCGGGCGCACCGGGAGGCACGGCAGACGGCGACGATGCTGCGGGCCCTCGGCCGGCGAGGCGTGGTGGCCGAACCGGCCGAACTGGGCGCCTACCGTTCCCTGTTCACCCAGGCCGGGGCCGACGAGGCCCAGGTCTTCGTCCGTACGACCGTGGGCCCGCTGCTCGAGCACGACCGGGTACGGGGGCGGGGCGGCGACCTGGCGGCCACGGTCGGGGTGTACCTGGCCAACGCGCAGCACCACGCCCGCACGTGCGCGGACCTGCACATCCACGCGAACACCCTCTACCAGCGCCTCAACCGGGCCGACGGCCTGCTCGGCGAGGGCTGGCGCGGCGCCGACCGGGCCCTGGACATCCAACTCGCCCTGCGACTGCACGCCCTGGCAGACCGGCTCGCCTAGGGTTTCGCCCATGCTGAAGCTCGGAATTCCCGTCCTCGGAGTCACCGACATTCCTCGCGCTGTCGCCTTCTGGACGCAGGCCCTCGACCTGGTCGCCACCGAGGAGTGGAAGAGCGAGGCATGGCGGACGCTCGACCACGCCGACGGAACCGGCCGCGCCCTCGGTCTGATGCACAGCGCGTCACCGGCAGAGCCCCGGCCGCGTCTGCACCTGGACCTGTTCGCCGACACCACCGGGGAACAACGGACAGAGGTCCGGCGGCTGATCTCGCTGGGTGCGCAAGCCGTGGACTGGGACCTGTACCCGCCCGACCCCGACTTCGTCGTTCTCGCCGACCCCGACGGCAACCTCTTCTGCGTCGTCGACCTGAGCCGTGCGCCCAGCGGCAGCAACCGGCCCCCTACCTGACGGACGCCGCTCCCCTGCCCCCTTCCGTGGCCGAACCCGTGCGGGCCGCCGCCTGGCCGCCCTTGGCCCGGGGCCCCTCGCGCAGCACGGCCGCCCCCACCCCGGCGGCGACCATCACGATGCCGACGATCCACAGTCCGGTGTCGATGTCCCCGGTCGCGTCGCGGGCCCACCCCGTCACGTACGGCGCGAGGAAACCCGATGCGTTGCCGAGGGTGTTGATCAGGGCGATGCCCGCCGCCGCACCGGCGCTCGTCAGGACGGTGGGCGGGAAATGCCAGAAGACCGGCAGCGCGCAGAAGATGCCCATCGCCGTGATGGTGACCATGAGCATGACCGCGTACGGCGAGTCCAGGTAGAGGGCGACCGGGATCGTCAGGCCGCCGACGACGGCAGGTCCGGCCAGGTGCCAGCGCCGCTCCCCGGTGCGGTCGGAATGACGGCTCCACCAGACCATCGCGATCGCTCCGGCCACGAAGGGCACGGCGACGACGGCCCCGGTCTGCACCAGGCTGAAGTCGGTGTCGAAGCGCTCGGAGAAGCCCGCCACCAGTGTCGGCCCGAAGAACGACAGAGCGTAGAGGCCGTAGACGACCCCGAAGTAGATGCCGCCGAGTGCGAGTACCTTGCCGCTGAGCAGGGCCCGCCAGGCGGAGCCCTCCGCGGCGGGCGCGAGCTCGGCACGCTCGGCTTCCAGCGCGGCGGTGAGTGCCCGGCGTTCACCCGGGGTGAGCCAGCCGGCGGACTCGGGCCGGTCGGTGAGGTAGAACCAGCAGACCACGCCGAGCACCACGGCGGGCACGCCCTCCAGCAGGAACATCACGCGCCAGCCCTCAAGTCCGAGGAACCCGTCGAGGTAGGTGATGATCGCCGTGGACAGCGGCGCGCCCAGGGCACTGGACAAGGGGATGGCGACCAGGAACGTGCCGATCAGCCGCACCCGTTCGGCCCTCGGCAGCCACCACGTCAGGTACAGCATGATCCCGGGGAAGAAGCCCGCCTCCGCGACGCCGAGCAGCACACGCACCGCGTACAGCTGCCCGGCGGACTGCACGAAGGCCAGCAGCATCGCGCACAGGCCCCACGTCACCATGATGCGGGCGATCCAGCGCCGCGCGCCGAAGCGGTGCAGGGCGAGGTTGCTCGGCACCTCGAACAGCAGGTAGCCGATGAAGAACAGCCCCGACGCGAGCCCGAACATGGTCTCCGTGAGCCCGAGGTCCTCGCTCATCGTCAGCTTGGCGAAGCCGATGTTCGTGCGGTCCAGGTAGTTCACGAAGTACACGAGCCCCAGGAACGGGATGAGCCTCCGGGCGATCTTGCGCAGCGCGCTGCGGCGCAGCGTCTCGGCTTCCGTCATCGACGACTCCTCAGGTCCCTGTGCCGGGTGTACGACCGTCTCGCCAGGTGAGCCCGCTCACCGTAGGCAGGCGGTCGTGCAAGGCACAGGGAGAAAATCTCCGGCCTCACGGAGTGTCGATGGAGAAACCGTCCATCCCGAGGAGGGTCGGCGCCCTACGTGCCCGCGGCGCCGCGCCGGACTGCCTCAGGGCACGAATACGCAGAGCGAGACGATGACGCCTTCGTTTCCGCCACCGGTGCAACGGAATGACGCGATATCCCCCTTGGTGAAGTTCGCGAAGTAATAGGAGTTGGGTTTGTTGGCGGAATAGGTGTGCACGGTGGTGCCGTTCGGGTCGATGGCTTCGATGGTGAACGCGGTGTTGAATTGACCCACGTGCATACGCGCCCAGGGGACGGTGGTGGGCAGCGTGACCTCGATCCCGACGTCACCGAACTGCAGGCCGTTCAGCCCGGCGGTGCGGTTGACGAAGGAGGTGAACTTACTGCTCGGGGCATCCTGGAAGTCCATTCCCGACAGGGTGAAGACCGGACCGAGTTGCAGGTCGTCGGGAAAGATCGTGAAGTCCGAGCACAGGACGAATGGCATGGCACTCTCCTCACGCCTCCGATGGTGCGGGCACGTTATCGGAACGGGCATCGGCCAGCAATCCTTGTTTCCAGGAACAACGCACTCCAATTACCGCCAGGAATAAGGCGCATCGAGGCCTGTTGACGACCACCCCGGTGCCGGCGGCGGGCCCTTTCACGCCGAATGGCAGGCTGGGCACCGCACCCGTACAGGAAGGTCGGCCCGAACAACCATGAACAGCAGCACCGTCAGCGCCTTCGAGCGTGCCACAGGTCACCGGCAGCGGTTCGACGCGTCCTTCGAGAAGTACTTCGCCGAGCTCGCGGGTGACCTCAACGGCGCGCATCTGGGCCGCTTCCCGGCACGCTGTCTGGAACTCCTGGCCCAGTTGTCACTGCGCGGCGGGAAGCGGGTCCGCACCACGCTGCTCTACGAGGCTGCCGCCCTCGTCACCCGGGACGAGCTACCGGGGCTCACGGAAGCCGCACTGAGTCTCGAACTGCTCCACAGCCACGCGCTCATCCTCGACGACATCATGGACGACTCGCCGATGCGACGTGGTGGCCCCTCGACGTACTACGCATGCCGCGAGGATCTCCCCGACCACCCACAGGCCGCGCTGGGCCTCGCCATGATGGCGGGCGACCTCGCCGGGTTCCTGGCGCTGCGCGTCCTGCTCGACGCCGATCTGCCCGCCGACCGCAAGCAGGCCATGCTCGACGTCCAACTCGGGGTGACGACCGACACCGTCATCGGCCAGGTCCTCGACCTCGAACGCGACGTGCGCCCCTCAGCCGGCGAAGGCATCGGGGGTGAACAGGACAGAGAGGGTGAGGGCGGCGACGAGACGCTGCTGGAGACAGTGTGCGAGTACAAGACCTCGCGCTACACCATCCTCGCCCCCATGCGCCTGGGCCTGCTGGCCGCCGGCCAGGACCTGGCGGAACACGAGGAGAGCCTGCGCCGCTATGCCCGGGCGGCCGGTCTCAGCGGTCAGATGCGCGACGACTACCTCGACCTCTTCGGCGACCCCGGCCTCACCGGCAAGCCCAGCGGCGCCGACCTGCGGGCAGGCCGCCACACCTATCTGACCCGCGAACTCCTCGCCGGCACCGACGGCGACGATCACGACACGGTCAGAGCCGCCCTCGCCGACCCCCGCTGCACCCCGGAGACCGTCGACCGCGTCCGGGACATCGCCCTCCGCCACGACGTCCACACCCGTCTCCAGGCGGTCATCGACCGTCACGCCCACGCCGCGGCAGCCGAGGCCGCCTCCTGGCACCGGCACTGGAACGGCGAGGCCGTCGCCCTCTTCGAGCAACTGCCGCTGTGGAACACCCGCAGGACCCGGTGAGCGACACGGGCCCGCGCGGGATCGCCGACTACAGCATCCGCACCTCGCCCGCGCCCTCCGGAAGCTTGGCCCACCAGTGGTGGTATCTGCTGTAGACCGCCACCTCGCGCTCAGCGAGGAGGGCGGCCAAGGACTGTGCTTCCGCGGCGAGTTGGTCCCACGTCTTCGATGGCAGCGGGCGGAAGGCCGTGGCCTCGATACCGTCGTCCAGCGGGCGCCACACACCGGCGACATGACCGTCGACCAGCAACGTGGGCAGAACGTCGCCGTTGCGCCGGATGACCCATGGCCGGTAGGCCGGAGGTATCACCCGGCCACGGTCGGAGTACGCCAGCAGGACGCTGTCCCACATGGCCATGAGGCGGGCAGGGGCGGGGGTTTCGGCCGGTGGCCGGGAAGCGCCCGGGATGTCGAAGAGTACGTCCCCGTCCGGCCCCCGGAGCTGCTCGACGGTGTCGCCCATCGCGAGGAACGCCGCGCGGACGGGCGCCCTCCGCACCATGGCGAACTGCGCCACGTCCGCGACCGACGCGGGCCCGAACCCGGCCAGATAGCGCAGGATCAAGGTCCGCAGCGCCTGCGGGTCCGCGGCTCGGCCCGTGGGCACGGGTCCGTTGCGGGCGGCGACGAAGGACGGCCGGTGGCCGAAGGACCAGGGATGCTCCGTGGGGGCGTGGTGCAACGGCGCGTACGCCTTCAGCCCCCACCACGCTCCCTCCTTCTTCTCCGCGTCGAGGCGCTCCTCGACCCACGCCTGCATCTGTGCCGAGGTCCGCGGCCGTTCGGCGAAGTCAAGGAGCTCCGGCACCAGTTCGTCGGCGTCCTGCGGGCTCAGCCCCGAGGCGGCGAAGCGGGAGCCGAGCCGGGAGGCGTACAGCGTGGGCTGCAACGCGGCACGGAAGACGGGGTAGTCCTCGGCGTGCACGGCGTGCAGCGTGATCCGCATCAGGGTCGCCTTGACCAGCGAACGCCCGGTGAACGCCGCGTCGAGGTCCGCCGCGGTGAAACCGGTGAGCCGGTTCCACAGGGCGACGTACGGAGAGGCAGGCTGCTGCGCCTGGAGCGCGACCACGCGCCGCATGCCCTCCTGGACGGTCAATGGCTCACGTTCAAGGAGCAGTTGACGGCTGAGGGTGGCCCGGTTCAGTTCGCGCGCGGTGATCGTCACGGTGAAGGATTCTGCCCTTCCCGCACCCCCGCGTCATACGCGCTCAGCGCGGCCCGCAGTGTCAGCAGGTCGGTGTGCGCGGCGAGGTCCAGGCCCGTCAGGGCGGCGATGCGGCGCAGGCGGTAGTCGACGGTGTTGGGGTGCACGTGCAGACGAGCCGCCGTCTCGCGGCGCTCCAGGTTCGACGCGAAGTACGTCCGCAGGGTCACCGTCAGGTCCGGGCCGTCCGCCAAGGGGGTCAGCAGTGCGGCCAGGTGCGCGCGGGCGGGGCTGGCGCGGGTGAGCTGGTAGTCGAGGAGCAGCGCGGTCAGGGGGTAGACGCCCGGTGGCCGCCCGGTGCCCGTGGCGGTGTCGCGCAGCTCGGTGGCCAGGCGGACGGCGTGCGGGACTTCGGCCGGGGTGCTCGCGGCGACACCTGCGACCAGGGGCACGCCACCGGCGGTGATGAGGGATGCCGTCAGCCTCTCCAGACGGGCCCGGTCGCCGTCGGCCGCCCGGTCCGGCGCGAGGTCGGACGGGATGAGCGCGAGTCCCTCGTCGGCGGACAGGCGGGAGAGGACGGGGTGGCCGAGGGCGCGGTCGAGTTCCGTACGCAGGCGTCTGATCTTGCGCCGGGAGGCCACGGCGGTGTCGACGTCCGCTCGGTCCTCGTCGGGGTGGCGGCCGATGGTGAAGGCGAGCACCAGATAGCACGGCGGCAGGCGTATCCCCAGCTGGGCGGAGTCGAGTTGCGGGCCTTCGCCGTCGAGCAGGGCGGACAGGACGGTGTGGCGGGCAGCGTCGCGCTCCCCGATCAGCGACTGGCTCTCCTCCACGTATCCCGACGTGACGGCGGCCGTGATCTCCCGCAGGCAGTCGAGAAGCAGCCGGTGGGCCTCGATCAGGTCCTGCGGTTCGGCCTTGGCCGTCACCTCCTCCACGCAGATGCGGGCCCCGTAGTAGTAGGCGCTGACGACCGCCTCCACGGGGATGCGTTCCTCCGCGCGCCTGGCCGCCGAGCGGCGCACCGTCCCGAGGAACTCCGGGGGCGGCATGCGCTCGGTGCGCAGCACGTCGGCGAAGACGCGGATCGTCCTGTCGACGATGGCGCGGACGTCCCCGTGCAGTTCCTCGGCGGGCATCCGCCCGTAGACCGGCAGGTCGTCCGCGAGGCGCCGGGTGACGGTCGCGGCCAGCCCCGGTACGTCGGCGATCAGGAAGCGGCCCACGCTTTTGTCACCGGTCACAACTGACCCCTCGGAAAGTCTGGTTGCGCGCCTAGAACACCAAGGCGTCGATGGCCCGGATCATAAGGGCGTCCGTTACCCCCGGTACACCCCACTCAGGAGAGCCCGTGCGCCCCACACGCGCCCGCACCACCGCGGTCATGGCCGCCGCCCTGTCCGCCTGCGCCCTCGGCGTGTCCCCGGCCGGCGCCACGTCTTCGCGAGCCGAGGAGCCCTTGGAGTACGTCGCCATCGGCGATTCCTTCGCGGCGGGACCCCTCATCCCCGATCAGAGCCAGTGGTCCTGTCTGCGCTCCGCACGGAACTACCCGGCCGTCGTCGCCGAGGCGCTGGGCGCGCGGCTCACCGACGTCAGCTGCTCGGGCGCGAAGGTCGGTGACTTCTCCGGCCGCCAGTTCGGCCTGCTGCCGCCCCAGTACAACGCCCTCAAGCCGAGCACCGACCTGGTGACCCTGACCATCGGCGGCAACGACGTCAGCCTCGTCACCACCGCGCTCGGCTGCGTCAACCTCCTGCCGAAGCCCGCCGGCATTTCCTGCGCCGACACCGCCGCGGCCAAGGGCGATCCCACCGCCAAGGCCATCGAGGCCTGGCGCGCCTCGTTCGGCCAGGCCCTCGACGAGATCCACCGGCGCGCCCCGAACGCCCGGGTCGTCGTCGCGGGGTACGCCACCTACATCCGCAAGGACGGCTGCTGGCCCACCCAGCCCATCTGGGGCAAGGACGGCAACTACCTCCAGGCACGCGTGAACCAGCTCAACGGCGTGCTCGCCGAGCAGAGCAAGGCCCACGGCGCCACATACGTCGACACCGCTGCCGTCAGCGCCGGGCACGACACCTGCGCCGCACCGTCCGAGCGCTACATCGAGGGCCTGGTCCCCACGAGCGTCGCGGCGCCGCTGCACCCCAACGCCCGGGGCATGGCCGCCTTCGGTGAGGCCATCGCGAAGGCGGCGCGCCCGTGACGGCCCGCGTCCCGGGGCGGGAGAACCCCATGCCGATGAACAACAGGATGCGGCGGTCGCCCGCCGTATCGGCCATGTCCGGAGTGCGGCGGTGTGCCACCGTGCTGGCCGCCTCGCTCCTGCTGTCCGTCGCGCTCACCGGACAGGGCCTGGCGCGGCCGGACGACAGCGGCCCGGCAGCTGCCACCCGCGCGGCCGGCAGCTGTCCGTCGGTCGGCGGCCACTGGGCCGACGACGGCCCCTTCGCCGTGACCAAGGAGCGCGCCGGGCTGAGTCACACCATCCTGCGCCCCGCCGAGCTCGGCAGCCAGGGCTGCGCGAAGCACCCGGTGATCATCTGGGGCAATGGCTCGTTCGTGACGCCGGTCATCTACGACGGGCTCCTGAAGCACTTGGCGTCACATGGGTTCATCGTGGTCGCCGCGAACACCACGCAGTCGGGGTCCGGCACCGCCATGCTCGACGGGATCGACGTGCTGAGGAAGACCGTCGCCGACCCGCGAAGCCCCTACTACGGCAAGGTCGACCTGGACAAGGTCGGAGCGTCGGGGCACTCGCAGGGCGGCGGCGGAGCGATCAACGCCGGAGCGGACCCGCGCGTCGACGTGACCGTCCCCGTCGAGCCGGGCCCCCAGGGCAGGATCGGCGACCTCAAGGGGCCCATGTTCATCCTGGGCGGTGAGCACGATCTGGTGGTCGTCCCCGAGCTCCTGGTGATCCCCCGCTACCACAGCGCCGAGCATGTCCCCGCCGTCTACGGCGAGTTGGCGGGCGCCTCACATGTGACGCCCGCGGGGGACGGCGGCGGATTCCGCGGCCCGATCACCGCCTGGTTCCGCTACTTCCTGATGGGCGACCAGCAGGCGCGCGCCGAATTCTTCGGCGCGGACTGCGGCGCTTGCGCCTCGCCGGCCTGGTCGGACTTCCGGCGCAACGCCAAGGCGATCGGTCACTAGAGTCCGGGCGGTGGCCATCAGGATCGCTTGACACCAGGCTGGGATTGTCCGGGGATACCGAGAACGGTGTTGATGTTGGTTCTCCGCCACCAACCGTGCTCCTCCAAAGTCGCATAGCGTCGCACGCATGCATCTGAGGAGGAGTCGAAGGTGACCGAAGATCTGCACAGCCGAACGGTCGTCGCCGACACGCACAACGATCTGCTCATGTCCGTGGTCGAGCGGCCACCGCACCGATGGGCGGAGTTCTTCCGCGAGCGCTGGCTCCCGCAGCTGCGCCAGGGCGGCGTGAACATCCAGGTCCTGCCGGTGTTCGTCGACGACCAGTTCCGGCCGGAAGGCGCGCTGCGCCGCACCCTGCGCATGATCGAGTGCGCGCACGCCGTCGCCGAGGGGAATCCCGGGCACGTACGCCTGTGCCTGGATGGCGACGACATCGACGCCGCCCTCGCCGCGGACCGGATCGCCCTGGTGCTCGCCCTGGAGAGCGCGCCCGGCGTGGACGCCGACGTGGAGCTGTTCCGGACCCTGCACCGTCTCGGCGTACGGATGGTCTCGATCGCCCACTGGGGGCGGTCCGCGCTCGGGGACGGCAGCGGGGAGGACGCCACCGGGTCCAGACTCACCCTCGACGGCGTCGAGGCGCTGCGTGAACTGCAGCGCCTCGGCATCGTGTTCGACATCTCCCATCTGGGGGCGGCCGGTGTGGCACACGTCCTTGAGCTCTCCACCCGGCCACTGATCGCCTCGCACTCCGCGGTACGCGCGCTGTGCGACCACCACCGCAACCTGACCGACGAGCAGATCCGCGGCGTCGCGGCCACCGGCGGAGTCGTCTGCGTCAACTTCGTCCCCGCCTTCCTGGCCCCGGATACGGAGTCGCAGACCATCGAGCGGGTCGTCGACCACATCGAGTACGTCATCGAGCTGGTCGGCGTCGACCATGTCGGCATCGGCCCGGACTTCCTGCGGGAGGTGGCCAAGGACATCACCCCGCCGTGCTGCGACGCCGGCGCCTACGACGGGATCGCCCTCGACGCCTCGCTCCCGGGCCTGGACGGACCGGCGCAGCTCCCCGCGCTCACCGAGGTCATGGTCGAGCGGGGTCTCGACGAGAACACCATCCGCGCGGTCCTCGGCGGCAACGTCCGCCGCCTCTTCCGCGAGCAGCTCGGGAGGGCACGATGAACGGCACGACGCAAGGACAGCAGGCGCCCGACCTCACGGCGATGCTCGCGGACCTCGAGGAACTGGTGGTGTGCGAGTCCTTCTCCTCCGACCTGGACGCGGTGGCACGCAGCGCGGACGTCGTGGCCGAGCAGGGAACGCGTCACCTGGGCGTCCCGCCCGAACGCATCGTCGTCGACGGCGTCACGCACCTGCGGTGGATGTTCGGCACACCCCGGGTACTGCTGCTGGGGCATCACGACACGGTGTGGCCGATGGGCTCGCTGGCCACCCACCCGTGGTCGGTGACCGACGGCATCGCGCGCGGTCCGGGGATCTTCGACATGAAGGCCGGGCTCGTGCAGATGTTCCACGCGCTGGCCTCGCTGCCCTCCCTGGAGGGGGTCTGTGTCCTGGTCACCGGTGACGAGGAAGTCGGTTCGGACGCGTCACGGCCGCTGATCGAGGAGGTGGCGCGGCAGTGCGCCGCGACCTTTGTCCTTGAGGCCGCGGCCGACGGCGGCGCGCTGAAGACGGCCCGCAAGGGCACCTCCGCCTACGAGTTGGTGGTTCACGGCAAGGCGGCCCACTCCGGCCTGGAGCCGGAGAAGGGCATCAACGCGGCGGTGGAGGCGGCGCATCTGATCCTCGCCCTCGAGGGACTGACCGAGGAGGTCAACGTCGGCGCCCCGCAGGACTGGCGCACCACCGTGGTCCCCACGGTGGTCGGCGCCGGCACGACGACCAACACGGTGCCCGCGGAGGCACGCGTCTCGGTGGACGTGCGCGTCCCGACCCTCAGGGCGCAGGAACGGGTGGATGCGGCGATGCGTGCGCTGAAGCCCACCGTGCCCGGAGCGCGTCTCGACGTACTCGGTGGCCCCAATCGGCCACCCCTGGAGCTGTCTTCCTCCGCCGAACTGTTCGAGCGGGCCCATCGCCTCGCCGAGCGGCTCGGCCTTGAGCCGCTGTCGTCGGCGGCGGTGGGCGGAGCGTCCGACGGGAACTTCACCGCCGGGCTCGGCTGCCCCACCCTCGACGGCCTGGGCGCGGTGGGCGGTGGGGCGCACGCCGACCACGAGCACCTGATCGTCGCCGAGATGGTTCCCCGCGCCCGCCTGCTGGCCGCTCTCGTCGAGGAGGTCACCCGGTGAGCGCCGGCAACGCGAACGAGCCGCCCACGGCGCACGATCTCGTCGTACGGGAACTGCACGACCTGCCTGAACTGGAGGGTGCGAACGCGCTGTTCGAGGAGATCTGGGGCAGCTCCCCCGGCGCCTCCCCCATGGGCGTCGAGCAGATGCGGGCGCTCTCCCACGCGGGCAACTACGTCGCCGGGGCCTTCGACGGCGGCCAACTGGTCGGCGCGTCCGTCGCCTTCTTCGCCGCCCCGGTCGGCGAGGCCCTGCACTCGCACGTCACCGGCGCCCTTCCCGGCCGCCGGGCGGGCCTGGCCCTCAAATTCCACCAGCGCGAGTGGGCCATGGACCGTGGGCTGCGACGCATCACATGGACCTACGACCCGCTGGTGCGGCGCAACGCCCACTTCAACCTGACCAAGCTGGGCGGGCGGCCGGTGGAGTACCTCACCAGCTTCTACGGGCCGATGGACGACGTGATCAACGGCGGTGACGACACCGACCGGGCGCTCGTCGCCTGGGAGTTGAACGATGCGGCGGCGATCGCCGCAGCCGCCTCACACCCCGTGCCCGTGCCGACGATCCCGGGCGACGCCGCGACCGCGCTGTCCGTGCGCGACGGCCTGCCCGTCATCGGCCGCGGTGACGCCGCGACCCTGTTGGTCGAGGTTCCGCCGGACATCGAGGGGCTGCGCCGCACCGACCCCGGCGCGGCCAAGGCCTGGCGTCTCGCGATGCGCGACGTGCTCGGCGGTCTCCTTGCCGACGGCGCCCGCGTGACCGGCTTCCACGACCGCCGTTTCTACGTCGTCACGCGCGCCACCACCGCGTGACGCCCGCACCATTCCTCCAGGAGCCAAACAGCATGAAGATCAACGGAATTGAACTGCGCCGGATCGCGATGCCCCTGCGGGCACCCTTCCGGACCTCCTTCGGTGTCGAGACCGCACGTGACGTCCTGCTCGTCCGCGTGGTCACGCCCGACGGCGACGGCTGGGGCGAGTGCGTCGCCATGTCCGAACCGCGCTACTGCTCCGAGTACGTCGACGGGGCGGCCGACGTACTGCGCCGCTTCCTGATCCCGGCGCTGCCCGCCGCGGCCGACGCCCACGCGGTCAAGCGCGCCATGAAGCCCTTCAAAGGCCACAAGATGGCCAAGGCGGCACTGGAGACGGCCGTTCTCGACGCCCAACTGCGGGCCACGGGGCAGTCCTTCGGATCCTTCCTCGGCGCCGAGCGCGAGCGCGTGCCGTGCGGCGTCTCGGTCGGCATCATGGACTCGATCCCCGAACTCCTCGACGCCGTCGCCGGTTTCATCGACGAGGGCTACGTACGCATCAAGCTCAAGATCGAGCCCGGCTGGGACGTGGCACCGGTCCGCGCGGTGCGCGAACGCTTCGGCGACGACCTGCTGCTCCAGGTGGACGCCAACGCCGCCTACACCCTGGCCGACGCACGTCAGCTCGCCAAGCTCGACGCCTTCGACCTCCTGCTCATCGAGCAGCCGCTGGCGGACGACGACCTGGTCCAGCACGCCGCGCTCGCCAAGCAGCTGCGTACGCCGGTGTGCCTGGACGAGTCCATCGAGTCCGCCGAGGACGCCGCCGCGGCGATCACGCTCGGAGCGGGATCGATCATCAACGTCAAGCCCGGCCGGGTCGGCGGCTACCTCGAGGCCAAGGCCATCCACGACCTGTGCGTGGCCCACGGCGTCCCGGTGTGGTGCGGAGGCATGCTGGAGACCGGGATCGGCCGCGCCGCCAACGTCGCGCTGGCCGCGCTGCCCGGCTTCACCCTCCCCGGCGACACCTCCGGCTCGAGCCGCTACTTCGCCACCGACATCACCGAGCCCTTCGAACTGGCCGACGGCCATCTCGACGTTCCCACCGGGCCGGGGCTCGGCGTCGAACCGCTCGAGGAGATCCTTGAGCGGGTGACCACGGCCAAGGAATGGATCCAGCTGTGACGGCGACCGCCCGGCCCGTACGGTGACGGCCCCTGGGGCGGATCCTTCGCGGATTCGCCCCAGGGGCCGCTGTGTTGGGCACGGTTTCAGCGGTGGCCCTACTCCCGTGTGTCCGTGCCCAAGGGGTGCGTCAACCGCAGCTGCAGCATGAGCGCGAACCGCACCGAGGGGTCCTGCAGGTCGATCTCCGCCACCTCGGCGACCCGCCGGATGCGGTAGCGGAAGGTGTTGGGGTGCACGAACACGCTCGCCGACGCGGCGATGACGTCGCCGAAGGCGTCCAACCACGCGCGCAGCGTCTCGACCAGGTGTGAGCGATGCCTGAGGTCGTACTCCACCAACCGGGCCACCGGGCTCAGCAGCTCGTCCCCCTGCACCGCGGCCAGATCCCGCAGGTCGAGGAGCAGCGCGTCGATGTACACGTCGCCGATCGAGGCGACCCGCCTGCTGCCCAGGTCGCTCATGAGCACACGCAGCGCACGGTCCGCCCTGGTGCGTGAGCGGCCCAGCGCCGACGGGTCGGTCGCCACCGAGCCGATGCCGATCACCACCTGCGACCGCTTGCCGGCCCGCTCCAGGAAGTTGCCCGCGATCTGCTCCGCTCGCTCCCGGCCCGCCTCCGGGTCCGCCGGCACCGGAACCACGGCGTAGGCCACGTCACCGAGGAGCGCGAGCGCCGACCGTGGCTGCACCGCGTTGAGGTGGATGCCCAGGGCGCTGGTCAGCCGCTGGCGTTCCGCCGCGAGCTGGGCGTGATCACCCTGCTCGCCGGCCAGGCCCATGGCCATCACCACCGTGGGCTCCTTCACCAGGCCGAGCCGGTCCAGGGCGTCCACCGCGCCCGTGCCGCCTTCGAGCACCGTGCTCACGAGGTCGGCCCGCAGCCGGTTCCGCGCGTCGGCGCCCGCGCGGTGGCGCAGCAGGTGCAGGGCGACAAGCTTCGCCGCGTCCTGGAACGCCTGCTCGCGGTCGGGGGTCAGCGGCTCCTCGACCGCGGCCCACACCGACCCGAGGAACTCGTCACCGGCGCGCACCGCGACGGCGACCCGCG
Organism: Streptomyces sp. NPDC002853; assembly: GCF_053591915.1. Classification (NCBI taxonomy): domain Bacteria; kingdom Bacillati; phylum Actinomycetota; class Actinomycetes; order Kitasatosporales; family Streptomycetaceae; genus Streptomyces; species Streptomyces sp. NPDC002853. The sequence continues at coordinate 66,893 of NZ_JBSFUS010000004.1, forward strand.
GGATGGCCGTCTCCCCCTCCTCGACCGTCGCCGGGGCGATGTGCACCGGGCGGTCGCTGCGGTACAGCTCGCTGAAGACGCCCCGGCTCTCCAGGATCCGCAGATATCCGTCCGGCACCTGGCGGGCCAGGATCGTGGCGACGCGCGACTGGTCGGCCTCGTCCTGTCGGCCCGAGAAGGCCAGGATGCGCTGGCGCCGGTCCTCGATCGTGATCGGCGCGTCCAGCAGGGTCGCGACGGCGTTGGCCAGCGCGAACAGATCACCGGAAGGAACTCCCCCGAGCGACTCGCCCCCCGCGTCACCAACGTCCCCTTCGGTGAGCAGCGTCCGCAGGAGCTCCGTCAGCTGCGACCACGAGGCGCCCTGCGTCAGGCTGATCAGGACCACCGACGAGGCCGCCGACGCCTCGGCAAGCACCTGGTCCCTTTCCACCGGGCCGCGCACCACCAACGCCGCCGCACCGTGTCCGCCCAGCTCGCGCAGGAGCCGGGCGATCTCCTCCGCCCCGTAGACCCCGACGCCGAGCACGATGGCACGCGGCGGGTACACGACCGCGTCTCCCGGGTCGTGGATGACGACCCCGCCGACCTCGTCGGCCGGACCGGGGCTGCCGTGCACGAGGTCGAGCAGGGCGGGGCTGAAGTCCTCGAGCACGCGGGCAAGACTGGTGCGAAGGTTCGCGGGCACGTCAGGAGTCACCACCTCAGGCTAAGAGGGTGACTATCGCTGACGTTCGTGTGGCGACACAAGTCAGCGCGGTGCGTTCGTCGCCACGTACGAAACCACGCGCTCAGCGGCCGCGCAGAGCCTTCCAGTCGTCCTCGAGAATCGAGTACTGGACGATGTCGTGCCACACCCCGTCCACATGGCCGTAGTGGCGCAGTCGCCCCTCACGGACCATGCCGGCCTTCTCGATGGCCCGCTGCGCGGCGACGTTCGACGGCATGAAGCCCGACCAGACGCGGTGCAGTTTGAGGCGGTCGAAGCCGAGGACGCCCAGCAGGAAACCGATCTCGACGCTGTGGCCCACGCTCACCCGGTCGGCGCGCAGGGCCAGGCCCACCTCCGCGCTGCGGTAGCCGACGCGGACCATCCCGCCCTCGCCCGACTGGTCCTCCACGATCAGCTTCGCCGAGCCGATCAGTTCACCCGTGGCGATCTCGCTGACTCCCAGGCGGTAGTGCGTGCGGGGAGTGCGGCGGGCACCCGCCCTGGCCTGCTCGACCAGCGCCGCGGCGTCGGCGTGCCGGAAGGGCGGCATGCCGAACTCCCGGGTCGTGCGGGGGTCGCCGAAGATGCCGAGCACGCCCTCGACGTCACTGGGCAGGAACTCCCGCAGGCGCAGCGTGCTGCCTTCCACGAGCACCGCACGCTGCTCCGGCACCGGCGGCGGCCGCTCGTCGACGCGCGCCTGGGGCGATGTTCGCGGAGGCCACAGGTGGGCCTGCTCCCGCGCGGCTTCCAGGCGTTCGGTCATCGGTTGACTCCTTGGGGCTGATTCGTCGGGCCGAACGACACGCGCGTGACCCAGAGTGGTTTTCGCGTACGGATGGCAGGAAGGAAGTTGGCCAGCGGCAGGAGCCATCCGCAGAGGAAACCCCGGCCCCGTGGTTCGCGGACCGCCCGCACGGCGGTGATGTTCGGGTGGACCGTGCGCAGCTTGCGCTGTTCCGCCGGTGTCATCCCCCAGACCATGGGCGGCGGGCGGTACCCGGCGGGGTACTTCCAGCGGCCGCGTTCGGTGCGGGCCGCCATCCAGGCAGGCGGAGTGTCGAACACCAGCTCCGCTCCAGGGAATCGGGCGGCGCAGGCCTCGATGAGCCGGTGGACCACATCCCGCGGGAGGTACATGAGCATCCCCTGGGCGATGATCAACACCCCGCGTGAGGCATCCACTTCGTCCATCCACCGTGTGTCGGTGGCCGAACAGGGCAGCGTGCGGTGGCGGGGCGCGTCCGGCAGCAGCCTTTGGCGCAGCTCGGCGACCTCGGGCAGGTCCACGCCGAGCCAGCGCACCCTGCCGTTGTCCACCCGCCAGAACTGCGTCTCCAGGCCCTCCCCGAGCGAGACGACCGTGCCGTCCGGGTGGTCCCTGAGGAAACGTCCCACCTCACGGTCATAACAGCGGGCCCGTACGGCCATTCCTTGCGCGTAGCCCCAGTTGCCGGTGCCGAATCGGCCCTCGAAGGGGTAGTCGACGGCGTCGATCACCTCGATCGCCTTCGGGTCCCGCAGTGCCGAGCCGGGGTCCTTCGCGGCCAGAGCGCGGTGGTGCAACGTCCATAGCGTCGTCTCGGCGACGCCATCCAACTCGGCCTTCCGCTTCTGTCCGTTCATCCGGCGATGGTCACAACACTGTCGGCGCCCCAGCAAGGAGCGTCACTCCTGCGAGCGCATAGATCACTCCTTCAGTTGGGATTTCCGCGATGCGGCCCCGCTCCCGCCCTTGAGTTCGGCGCGCAGGCACCGTGTTGACCCCTCTCACGCCGCCGTCCTCGCTCGACTTCCCGGCGCTGCGGCCCTCTCACGGCATGACGCACGACTTGCGGTCAGGGCATACAGTATTGCCCATGACGCAAGGCGATGGCGAGATGGACAGTCTGGTGCGCAAACGGATCCGCGCCCTGCGCGTGGCGCAGGGCTGGTCCCTGGAGGAACTGGCCACCCGCGCCTCGATCAGCCAGTCCACGCTCAGCCGCATCGAGAACGGTCAGCGCCGCCTGGCCCTGGACCAGCTCGTCACCCTCGCCCGCGCCCTGGACACCTCCCTGGACCAACTCGTCGAGACCGCCACCGACGACGTCATCACGAGCCCGACCATCGACGCGGCCCACGGGCAGATGCGCTGGCCGATCAAGGCAGAACCGGGCATGAGTGTCGTACGTCAGCGGATGACGAACCCGCCGCCCGACAACCCCGCACGCATGCGCGCGCATCCCGGCCGCGAATGGCTCGTCGTGCTGTCCGGTACGGCGGTCCTGCTGCTGGGCAACCGGCGCTTCCGCATCGAGACCAACCAGGCCGCGGAGTTCCCCACGATGCTTCCGCACGCCATCGGCGCCGAAGGCGGACCGTGCGAGATCCTGGGCATCTTCGACCGCGACGCCCGCCGAGGCCATCAGCGCGCGGACAAGGCGGACGAGGCCGGCAAGGACGACGGCGACCGCCCAGGCCGATGACGCATCGAGCGACGGCCCCAACCTCTCGGCCCGCGTCGAGACGCGAGGGCCGGTCGATTGCGCGTACGGCAGCGCAGCGCGCCATCTTCTTGCGTACTCCGGGATGCTTGATGCTCAGAACGCATGAGCGGCCTAGCGTCGTGGGCATGAACCACACTCCCTCACACACAGGCCACCACGGCGCCGACCTCCACTCCCACCACGCACCGGACACCGACAGCCAGGCCGAGATCCTCGATCTCGACGCGGAGGTGCTCGCCGAGCACATCGCGTCCATCACCGCATGGCTGCCCGTCGGGAAAGCGCCGAGAAACATCGTGGACCTGGGGTGCGGGACCGGGGCGGGCACCTTCGCACTGCTGGCCCGTTTTCCCGAGGCGGAGGTGACCGCCGTCGACGCGTCGGCCGATCACCTGCGACGCCTGCGAGCGAAGGCGGAGGAGCTGGGGACGGCCGACCGGGTGCGCACGGTGGCGGCCGATCTCGACGCGGACTGGCCCGACCTCGGCCGGCCCGAGCTGGTGTGGGCCTCGGCGTCGATGCACCACATGGCCGACCCCGACCGCGCCCTGCGCATGGCCCACGGCCTGCTCGCGCCCGGTGGCCTGTTCGCCGTCGTCGAGCTGGCCGGCTTCCCGCGTTTCCTGCCCGCCGACGCTCCGGCGGACCGGCCCGGACTCGAGGAGCGCTGCCACGCCGCGCTCGATCATCACGAAGCCGAGCACATGCCGCACCGCGGCGCGGACTGGGGTCCCAAGCTGGCGGCCGCCGGGTTCACCGTCGAGGGCGAGCGCACGATCAGCGTGCACGTCGACGGCTCCCGCAGCGCGGCGGTCGGCCGGTACGCGCTGAGCAGCCTGAAGCGTCTGCGGGCCGGCGCCCGTGCCCTGGCCGCCGAGGACGTCGCCGCTCTCGACCAACTGCTCGACACCGACGGCCCGCTCGGCGTCCTGCGCCGCGGCGACCTCGCGCTGCGCACCGAGCGCACCGTATGGGCCGCACGCCGCGCCTGAGCCGAGCACCCACACGCAAAAAGGGCGGGCCCGTCACGTGCGAACGGAAACGGGCCCACCCCACAGCGTCCTCGGGAACGCCTTCGGCCACCGTACGATCACTCGCGGCCCTCCGCTGTGTCAGGCCACCGGCACGGGTGCTTCTCCCGTCGGACCGCTGTCCTCGGGGCACTCTCCTTCCGGGCCCAGCGGGCGCCCCTCCCACACCAGGGCCTGCCAGCCCTCGTCGGGTGAGCCGTCGAGGATCACCACGCCCGTGTTGGCCAGCGGGTGATTCGCCGCGTACTCCACGTCGACGTTGACCGCCCGGGCCGCCACCCACGTACGGATCACGGCACCGTGGCTGACCAGCGCCACCGTCTCGGCTCCCGTCGCGGCAGCCTCCGCGACGACGGCGTCGAAGCGTCCCAGAGCCTCCAGGCCGTTCTCGGCGCCGGGCATCCGGCGCTCGACGTCGCCCGCGGACCAGGCGAACGCGGTGGACATGTAGACGGCGGCGGCCTCGTGGTCACCCCGCATCTCCAGGTCCCCGGCGGACAGCTCCCGGATGCCGTCCCTGATCCGCGGCTCAAGACCCGTCGCGGCGGCGAGCGGCGCGGCCGTCACCTGGGTGCGCAGCAGCGTGGAGACGTACAGGGCTTCGATCTTCTCCGCCGCCAATGCCTCCGGCAGTGCGGCCGCCTGCTCCTGCCCCAGCGGCGTCAGCGCCGGGCCCGGGACCTCGGTGTCCAGGAGGTGCTTGAGGTTGGACGGGGTCTGGCCATGGCGTATGAGCAGCAGGCGCATGCGGGGACTACCTTCCCTGGGCGGCGACGGAACAAGCTCTTCCACTCTGCCACCGAAATCCGGCGTCACGGCACCACGCCCGTTCTGCCGTCCGGGCGGGCTTGCTCACACCCTCCCGGACGGCTCGGCCGCAATGCGAGGCAGGATCTACCCGCGAGCGATGCGGTAGACGCTGCCGCCGATGTCGAGCACGTACAGCTCGCCGTTGCCTCCTTGTACGAACGAGACGACTTCCCCGGCGCTGACTCCTAGATCGTGCACGCCGGTCACCTTGCCGTTCTGCATCCGCAGGGAGCGGATGGTGCCGTCGCAGTAGTCGCTGAACACGTACTGCCCCCTGAGTTCCGGGATGGCCTTGCCCCGGTAGACGTATCCCCCGGTGACCGAGCAGCCCAGGCCGGTGCGGTCGTACTCGTGGACCGGCGGCACGTGGTCGGCGGGCTCGGTGCCTCCGCGGAAGGGGTGGGTGCCCTCCATCTGGGACCAGCCGTAGTTCTCGCCGCCCTTGCTATTGGCAGGCGCCCAGTCGATCTCCTCCCACGCGCTCTGGCCGACGTCACCGATCAGCAGGTCGCCGGTGCCGGCGTCGAAGGAGAACCGCCACGGGTTGCGCAGCCCGTACGCCCAGATCTCATCCCTCGCCTTCGGGTCGTCGACGAACGGGTTGTCCGGCGGGATCGCGTACGGTTCGCCGCCTCTGGGGTCGATGCGCAGCAGCTTGCCGAGCAGTGTGTCGAGGTTCTGGCCGTTGCCGTGCGGGTCGCCGCCCGCGCCGCCATCACCGAACGCGACGTAGAGGTAACCGTCGGGGCCGATCTTGATGTCGCCGCCGTTGTGGTTCGGGTAGGGCTGAGTCTGCGTGAGGACGGTGCGCCGGGTGTCGGGCCGGATCTTGCCGTGCCGGACGGCGAACTCGTCCACCGTGCTGGTGCCTTCGAGGTTCGTGTACGAGATGTAGAAGTGCGCGAACTTCTTGTCGAACGCGATGCCCAGCAGGCCGCGTTCGCCGTCGGTGGTCGTCTCCTTGGATATGTCGAGGACGGGTTTCCCCAGCCCATTGCGGTCCAAGGCCCGTACGGTGCCCGCGCGTTCGGCCAACCACACCGTGCCGCCGGGACCGGCGGTGCCCGCGGTCGGGTTCGTGGCGGTGGTCACCTTCTTGAGCGTGACGGTCGGGGCCTGTGGTGAGGTGGGCTCGTCGGCGGACGCATTGGCCAAGGCGAGGGAGGCGACGAGGCAGAGGGTGCCGATGATCGCCGAGCTTCTGGTGCGAACTTTGCGAACTTTCACCGTGATCCTCCTGGAGGCGGCGAAGGGGGAGGTCACCCGGCTGCTGGGGGCAGAGTTCGGTGGGTGTTCGCCCGCGCCAGCACGCAACCTGGGTGGGGGGGGTGTGCCACTGGCACGCATGAGGATACTGGGACAACGCTTGCTGGTATAGACCAAGAAGTAGCCTTCTGGGGGCGGATGTTGAAGGCGGAGTTGAAGCAGGGGGAAACTCTTCTGGTCCGTCTTCCGTACTGCTCCGCTAACATGATCGAACTCACGACGAGTGCCCTGATCGCCCATACTTCACCAGGAAACATCACCTTCCAGCACGAAGAGTGAGTTATTACCCGCAACTAACAAAACGGCCAAAACAATTGATATCTAGAGAATCGCGAATCGCTTCGCGCATCGATTACAGGGCAGTGCTCGCGGCGTGGCGCCGACCACGCGCGATGCTGTGGACCGCGGCGACCGTGGTGGCCCTCGGGTTCCTCGTCGCGCTGGAGATCGCCGCGCGCCATTACGGCGTGGCCGGGCCGATCACCAACCAGGCGCGCGAGGTGATCTTCGCCCCCAAGTCAGGGCCACTGCTGTACGCGGGCATGGCGTTGATGATGGTGGTGTTCACCTGGCGTCAGCGGTTCGTCGCGCTGGGTGTCGCGGTCGGCATCGACGTCGTCTTCTTCCTCGTGCGCTGGGCTGTCGACGCCAAGATGATGTTCGGCAACGGCGCGTTGTGGGTGATCCTGGGCTGTGCGGTCATCGCCTTCACGCGCCGCACCGGCCAGGAGCGTGTCCTGCTGCTGAAGGGCATCGGGCTGAGCCTGCTCCTCGTGGCCGGCCGCAAGACGGGCGACACCTGGCTGCTCATCACGTCGAAGACCCGCCCCGCGGTGCTCGACCAGTACGTGGCCACCGCGGACCACGCACTGGGCAACCCCTCGTGGCTGGTGGGCCGGATGGTCTCGGCCACCGGGTCCGTCGGCGCCCACGTGCTCGACTACGTCTACATCCAGCTCGCGGTGGCCGCGGTCATCGTCGCGCTGTACCAACTGCGCAATGTGTCGGTCGAGCGCCGCTTCCCGGCCCATCATCTGGTGCGTACGTTCCTGGTCATCGGCCTGCTCGGACCGGCCATCTACATGATCTTCCCGGTGGTCGGACCGATCTTCACCTACGGCGACGGCGCGTTCGGCACCGGTGGCGAGCAATGGGCCCTGGCCAACCTGTGGCCGCACACGCCGCCGCCGCTCGCCACCCCGCAATCGATGCCGTTCGACGAGATCACGCCGCGCAACTGCATGCCCAGTCTGCACACGGCGTGGGCCACCACGATCTTCATCCATTCCCGCAAGGGCCCACGGGCGCTGCGCTACGCGGGCGTCTTCTGGCTGGTCGCCACGCTCGGCGCGACGCTGGGATTCGGCTACCACTACGGCGTGGACATCATCGCCGGTGTGGTGTTCGCGTTCACGATCGACGCGGCGCTGCGCTCGCTCGCCCGCGGCTGGGACCGGGCGGGAATCCAGCTCGTCGCGTACGGCACAACGGTGTTCGCGCTGCTCCTGGTCTCCTATCGCTTTTTGCCGATGCAGATGGCCGAACACCCGTGGATAGCCGGTCCGCTTCTCGTCCTGGCGATGATCTCGGTGGTCCAGGGCTATGTGCGGACCACCAAGCTGTGGGAGCCGAAGGTCGTGCCGGCACAGCAACCGGAACCCCAGCCCGAACCGGCCTGAGTCAGGCCGCGGGCGGTTGGTCGACGGGTCCTGGGCCGAGCACGGTCACCGGCCGGTGGACCCGTCGATCTGTTCGCGGAGGATGTCGGCGTGACCGGCGTGCCTGCCGGTCTCTTCGATCATGTGCACCAGGACCCATCGCATGGACGGCGCCGCCCCGCGGCGCGGGGCTCGTGGGGCAGGCTCCGCCAGGTCCGGGCAGGCGTCGATGACCTGGTTGGCCCGCTCGACCGTCTGCCGGTAGTCGGCGAGCAGGCCGTCGACGGAGTCCTGCGGCGACGGCCGCAGGGTCGCGGGCCAGTCGCCGGCATCCTCACCGAGGAAGTAGAAGCGCTCGACGCACGCCAGGTGCTTGAGCAGCCCGAGAAGACTGGTGCCCGAGGGCACTTGGGCCGTCCTGACCTGCGGCTCCGGCACACCCGCCACCTTGTCCGCGACCGAGTCCCGCAGATGGTCGAGGAAGCCCCGCAGGGTGTCCTTCTCGCCGGCGCCGGTCCGCGGGGGCCCGGTGTCCCTCGTCCGCGTACCTGCTCGCCGTGCGCTGTTTCCGGGCATCAGGTCACTCCGTTCCGACGGGCTGTACGAGGGCGTGCCGTACGAGCAGCACGTTGTCGGTGACGGTGGCGCTCTCACCGGCGGGTCCGGTGGCCCGGCGCCGGGGCATGTCGGCGCGCAGGACGGACCAGCGCACCGGGTCGAGATCGAGTTCGGCGGCGATCTCGGCGGGGGTGGGGTAGTGGACGTCGGGGTCCTGGTTCCAGGACCAGGGCGCGGTGGAGCCGTGATCGACGATCAGCAGGAGCCCACCCGGCCGCAGGGCCCTGGCCGCGGTGCGCAGGACCCGGGCGCGGGGCAGTTGGAGCGGGGTGTGGAAGTACTGGGCGGAGACGAGGTCGAAGCGCCCGGCCGGGAAGCTCTCCGCCAGGTCGTGCTGTTGGGCGGTGACCCGGTCCGCGACGCCGAGCTCCCGGGCCTGTTCCCGCACGCGTTCGACGGCGGTGGTGGAGATGTCCACGGCGGTGACCTGCCAGCCCTGGCGGGCGAGCCAGATGGCGTCACCGCCCGCGCCGCAGCCCAGGTCCAGGGCGGCGCCGGGGTCCAGTGGTGAGGCGGTCTCGGCGAGCAGCGGGTTGACGCGTGCGGCCCCGGGACGCCTGGAGCGGTAGTGCCGCTCCCAGAACAGTTCGGCGTTGTCGTCCGCCGCGCCGTGGTCACCCCCGGCGGCTGTGTCGGCCACGGCCCGGCGGTCTTCGGTGGAACCCATCTCGGTACCCCTTCGTCGGCCGACGTGCCGGGCGCGATGCGATGCGCCTTGACGCCGGTGATGTACCGACAGCATCGGCACCGCCGTTCCACTCTTGCAAGAAGAGTTGCGGATCCGCATGATCGGGGCATGGATTCCACGGACGGCGGGAGCAGCCCCGCACAAGACGTCTTGGCCGGGGTCGGGCCACGACTGCGCGCCCTGCGCCAGGCGCGGGGCGCCACCCTGGCGGCGCTGGCGGACGAGACCGGCCTCACGGCGAGCACCCTGTCCCGCCTGGAGAACGGCAAGCTGCGCCCCACCCTGGAGCAGTTGCTGCCCCTGGCGCGGGCGCACAGCGTCCCGCTCGACGATCTCGTCGCGGCGCCACCCACCGGCGATCCCCGCGTCCATCTGCGGCCGGTGCGGCACTCCGGCCTCGTGATGGTGCCGCTGACCAGGAGGGCCGGGGGCATCCAGGCGTACAAGGTCATCTACCCGCCCGCCGGCCGGGCGCCCACCTCGAGCCTCCAGACCCACGAGGGGTACGAGTGGTTCTACGTCCTCAACGGGCGCGTCAGATTCGTGCTCGGCGAGCAGGAGTTCCAGCTCGCCGAGGGCGAGGCCGCGGAGTTCGACACCCGTGTGCCGCACTGGATCGGCAGTGCCGACAGCCGTCCCGCGGAGCTGCTCGCCCTCTTCGGCCCGCAGGGTGAGCGCGCGCACCTGGCACCGTCCGGCCACTGACCGCCTCGGCCCTGTCGACCCGACGGCCCGCGCGGGGCCGGCGGCTCAGGCGGTGCGCCTCGGCTTTCTCGCGGCGGACTTCTGGGCGGTCGTTTTCTTGGCGGTGGCCTTCTTGGCGGTCGCTTTCGTACCAGTCGTCTTCTTGCCGACGCTCTTCTTCGCCGTTGAGCCCTTGGCCGCCGAAGACTTGGCCCCGGAGGTCTTGGCCGTCGTCTTCTTCGCGGCCTTCTTGGCGGCCGCCTTCTTCATCTTGGGCATCTCGTGGACGGTGGCGTCCTTGCCGGTCTCGCCCCGGGACGACTGAGCCTTCTGCACGGACTCCTGGAGCGCGGACATCAGGTCGAGAACCTTCCCGGCCGGTGCGTCCTCCTCGTCCGGCTTGGGCGGCTTCTTCCCGTCGGCCTTCGCCTGGATGACCTGTTCCAGGGCTTCGGTGTAGCGGTCGGTGGCCCATTCCTGGTCCGCGATGCCGTCCGTGGTCATCGAGTCGATGAGGAGGATCGCCCGGTCGATCTCGTCGTCGTCCAGGTCCATCGCCTTGGGGGCCAGCTCCTGGGGGTCACGGACCTCGTCGTCCCACTTCATGGCGTGCAGCAGGATCACGTCGTCCTGCACGCGCAGCAGGCCGAGTCGCTCACGCCCGTGCCACGCGAACTTGGCGACGCCGGCCTTGCTGTTGCGCTCCAGGGCCTTGCGCAGGAGCGTGTAGGGCTTGTTCGCCACCTGCCCGTCGGCCTGCAGGTAGTACCCCTCGCCGATCCGGATCGGATCGATCGATTCATAAGGCACGAAACCGGCGATCTCGATCGCCTTCGCGGTCGGGAGCGGCATCTCGTCGAGCTCGTCGTCGGTGACCGCGACGATCGTGTCCTTGCTGACCTCGAAGCCCTTGCCGATCTCGGCGTTCGTGAGCTGCTTGCCGTCGAGGTCGCAGATCTTCCGCGTACGGACCCGGCCCATGTCCTCCAGGTGGTACTGGTGGAAGCTGATGCTGTGGTTCTCGGTGGCGGGCAGAACCTTGATCGGGATCGTGACCAGGCCGAACGAGATCGCGCCTGACCAGACGGGTCGGGGCATGCGGTACCTCCGTGACAGCCCCGAGGGCACCAGCCTAGGAGCGACTCCGGCGGGCGGCACGTGGAGCGCGCCCACAGGCATCACGTCGAGGGATCTTCAGGTCGTTGATCTTGGGCACACGGAGACAAGTGATCTTCGTTGTCGTCCTCCGTAAGGGAGAACAGTGACCGTACCCACGCGCCCGGTTCGACGTGTCGACCGTGAGCGGCGCTTCAACCTGCGGGCGACCGCCCTGTTCTTCGCCCTGCTCGCGATCATCCTGTGCGTTCTGGCGTTCGTGGTCCGCACCGCGGCGGACATCGTCGAAAGCCGCCCGCTGTGGGCAGGCGCGATCATCGTGGTGGGCATCGCGGCCGCGCACCTGTGCCGTTCCAGGTGGCGGCGCTTCTCCGCCGCGCGATACGCGCGCCGCGCGGCCAAGGCGCTGGAGGAGGCGGCCGAGCGAGCCTCCGAGTGCCTTGAAGCCACGGCCACGGCCGAGGAGGCGCGGCCCGAAGCGATACCGGCGGACCCTCCGGAGCGGGAGATCCCGCTCGACGTGCCCCGACCCGCCCCCGTGGCAGAGGTGTGGGACGGGGAAGAGGCCACGGTCGTCCTCGACGCTCCGGACGACTTCGCGGACCTCGATCCCGACGGCTTCGAAGACGCCATAGCCGAGCTGTGCGCCCGTGACGACTGCCGCGAGGTGGAAGTGGTCGGCGGCGCCTGCGACTTGGGCGCCGATGTCCTGGCGATCACCCCTGACGGGCTCCGCGTCGTCATCCAGTGCAAGCGCTACGGCGACGACAACAAGGTCGGCTCGCAGGACCTGCAGCGTTTCGGCGGGACGTGTTTCACCGTCCACGAGGCCGACATAGCGGCGCTCGTCACGACGAGCGACTTCACCGCCCCCGCGCTGGATTACGCGCAGCAGTGCGGCATCGTGTGCGTGAACGGCGAAGACCTGCGGGCCTGGCTCGACGGCACCGGTCCAAGCCCCTGGGAGACAGCGGGCGTCGAGGTCTGACCGGACGGGGAGAAGCTCGCCGGGCTGCTTGTTCGCACTGCGGGCTTCGCCGCCGCCGACCTGCTGCCGCCAGGTCGGCTGCTCCGCTCAGCGCAGCTTCACCTTGCTCAGCGCGGCAACGCCCAGCGCCGCGAGACCGATCTGGATGAGCCATTCGATCCAGTCCACGCCGTCGGTGTTCGCCACGTCCAGACCCGCCGCGACAGCCGTGCCGATCAACGCCGCCACGATGCCGACGACCAGCGTCCAGAGAATGCCGATGCGCTGACGTCCGGGAACGACGAGTCGCCCCAGTATCCCGATGACGATTCCGATCACCACAGCGCTGATGAGACCCGAAATCTCCATGATTTCCCCTTGGTTGGCGTCCGGTCGCCAACCGAGTGCCCCTGGGCCGGACGGATAGGCCCCGCTTCCCCGCCGCCCTCTCATCGTCCGCGGTCGACGACCTTGTCCAGGCGCCTGAGCACGGGTGAGGCCGCGGTTCCGTGCAGCACCACCGACAGCAGGACGATGAACGTCACCACCGCCCACAGCTCCTCCTGGTACGCCTGGAGATCCCCCTCCCCCAGCGCGTACGCGAGATAGAAGACGGACCCGATCCCCCGGATGCCGAAGAAGGAGGTCACCGCGCGCTCCCCGAAGGTCGTCCGCCCCCGCAGCTGGGCGATCCAGCCGGTGAGCGGACGGATCACGAGCAGCACCAGGACGGCCGTCACCGCGCTGCCCCAGGAGAGCGCGGAGAGTCCGCCGCAGGCGATGAACCCTCCGATGAGGAGCAGCACACCGGCCGTGAGGAGCCGCTCCACCTGTTCCATGAAGGTGTGCATCACCAGTTGGTAGCCGTGGGCGCGCTCGGCGGCCCGGATCGCGCAGGCCGTCGTGAACACCGCGAGGAATCCGTAGCCGTGCAGTACTTCCGTGAGGCCGTACGAGATGAAGGTCGCCGCCAGCGCAACGAATCCCTCCCGGTGCTCGGACAGCCGCAGCGCTTCCCAGCCGGCCCGGAAGAACATCCAGCCCAGCAGCCGGCCGACCAGCAGGCCCACCACCACGCCGACCGTGACGCGTACGATCACGTCGCTCCACAGCCAGTGGCCCACCCACTCGCCGGACCAGCCCGTCTCCGACGCGGCGAACATCGCCATGGCGGCCATGACCAGCGGGAAGGCGAGACCGTCGTTGAGGCCCGCTTCCCCGGTGAGGGCGAAGCGCACCTCGTCCTCGTCGTTCTCGGCGTCGGTCGGCTCACCGACCCGAACCTCCGCCGCGAGCACCGGGTCGGTGGGAGCGAGCACCGCGCCCAGGAGCAGGGCGACGGCCGGCGGCCAGCCCACCAGACCCCAGGCGACGAGCGCGGTGACCACGACGGTCAGGGGCATCGTGATGCCGATCAGACGCCATGCCGTGGACCAGGACCGACGGCCGAACGGCCGGTTGATCGCCAGACCCGCGCCCATCAGGGCCACGATGACGCACACCTCGGTGAGGTGCTCCAACCACACCCGGTGCTCATAGGGGTCGAGCTCGGGCAGCCCTGTCGGCAGCAGATAGACGAGGAAGCCGACGGCGAGAAAGACCATCGGCATCGACATGGGCTGTCGCGCCACCAGCCGGGGCAGCACCGCGGCGAGCAGGGCACCGATGCCCATGCAGGCGTATCCGATGTCCGCAGCAGTCACGTCCATCTGCCGGCGCCCGCCTTCGTGGTCATCTCCCGTCCTTCCGTCGCGCCTGGTGCTCTGGTCCTAGTTCTGGCCGAAGGCCGCCCGGCGAGGGGGGTCAGGGCGCCGGGTAGGGCTTGCCGGCGAGCAGCTCGGCCAGGTGGAAGGCGTTGACGGCGAGGGCATGTGTGGCGGAGGCGACGGACTCGGGGGTCTCGTCCAGATCCTGGTAGTCGGTGCCCTGCTTCGCCTCGCCCACCCAGTACGTGACGGCGTAGGGCGCCAGCGAGAAGCCGAGGTCGTTGAAGCCCTGGAAGACGTCCGCGCTCACCTTGTGGGCGCCGTCCTCGTTGCCGACCACGGCCACCGCCGCGACCTTCCCGTACATCAGGGGGCGGCCGTCGTCGTCGGTCTCCGACATGTCCGCGTTCAGCCGCTCCAGGACGCGCTGGCAGACGCTCGACGGGTGGCCCAGCCAGATGGGCGTGGCAAGGAGCACGATGTCGGCCGCCAGCACCTTCTCGCGCAGGGCCGGCCAGCCGTCGCCGTTGCCCAGGTCGGCCGCGATGCCGGGGTGGATGTCGTGGTCGGCCACCCGGACGGTCTCCACCTCGACCCCCAGCTTGTCGAATTCGGCCATGACCTGATCGGACAGTGTGTGGCTGCTGGACGCGGTGGGCGAGGAATTCAGCGTGCATACCAGGGACAGCGCGCGCATGTGATGCTCCATTCTTCGGTGCCGGGGGCGGGGGTATCCATGGAGGCGTTCCCGATCGGATCAGCCCTAATCAAACGGGCTTTAAAGAACGGATCCGCCGCGACCTGCGGCCCCCGTTCAAAGCGGCTCATGTTTTCGCCGTCATTCGCAGGGCAGCCGGTAGTGGACAAGCCGTACGGCAGTTAACGAACCGACGGCGGGCAAGAAGCGCAACACACGGCAAGACGAGCAAGTAAAGACGTTCTTTGGAGGTCCCTCATGCTGAAGGCCATTGCAGATGTACTCCGCGCCATCGGTGGCGCCATTGCCACGGTGGTCACCCTTCCCTTCCGCGCCGTCGCGCGGCTTTTCGGCGGTGCCTCCTCCAGCGCCCACGGCCACCACTGACCGCAAGGTCACCGGTGACCTCGCGGCCCGGCGTCACGCCTCCTGACCGACGTACCGCTGAAGCACGTCGCAGGCGTACTGGAACTCCTCCATCAGCCGGGTGGACTCCACGACAAGGACCCCGTACGGACGAGCCGGGTCGGCCAGCGGAAGGCCGGCCCGGCTCGCTCCGTCCCGCACCTTCCGGCAGCATTCCTGGGCCTCGTCGGCCAGCTGACACAGCTGCCGGGACTGCTCCGTGAGGGAGTCCTCGTCCAGCTGGGAGAGCACCTCGCCGATCCTCGCGAGGGATTCGAGGAAGCCGGCGTAATCGTCGAGAAAGGCCCGGTCGTCGTGCCGGCCCCCTTCGTCCTCCTGCCACTGATGCAGGCCCCGCGTCAGCGACGCCACCTGGTACAGCGAGCGTTCGAGGGCTCCGAGCACCGAGCCGTACCCCTCGAACGAGGCCCGGCCCCGATGCCTGCGCAGCAGCCGCCGAGGGTTGAAGTAGAGGCTCTCCTCCGCCGTACGCAGCCCCTCTTTGGCCTGCGTGATCTGACCTCCGGTCTGCTCGGCCCGCCGGCGCCACTGCCGACAGCTCTCCTCGTCCACCTCCCCCTCGCGCAGCGCCGGATACATGTCGCTCACCAGCTCGGTCAGAGCGATGGACAGCGTTCGGATTCCGTATTCGGCGCTGCGGTAGCGCATCGGCGGTGCCACCGTGACGTTGACGACGACACCGATGCCGCAGCCGATGAGGACCAGCAGGATGATCTCCCCGAGCTGGGTGATCTTCTGCGAGGCGGACGTGGCGGCGGCATACGTGGAGAAGGCGAAGAAGGCCGCCGTGGCGACCTGTGAACCTTGCGCACCGAGCGTGGGCCAGCGTCCGATGGACAGGCCCACCAGCGCGACCAGGACGAACGTCAGCAGGTCGGGGCCGCCCAGGAATCCCAGGGCCGCCACCATGGCCACACCGACGGCCACCGCGCCGAGGTAGCGCAGCGACTGCAGCAGGGATTGGTACACCGTCACCTGCATGATCAGCACCGCGGAGAACGGTGCGAACGCCGGTGACGGTGCGTCGAGCAGGTAGTAGGAGACCACCCAGGAGAGCGTCGCGGCCAGCGTGCTCTTCAGGACGAGGAGCAGGGTGTGGCGTTCATGGCCCGGTGTGTCCCAGGCTCGCTGCCACCAGTGGCGCACACGGTCCAACCACCCCTGGGCCGCGGACTGCGTCCGCTGCCCTCCGCCCTTGCCGGCCATGCACCGACTCCATTCCGTCCAACAGGTTGATCGAGTTCAGCCTGCTACCCGGAGGAGCCGTCCGCATGCGCACTTCGGGCCGTGGGGCCCGCACGGCACATCGAGGATGCGCCTACCAGTAATGCTTTCGCCCGCCCACCGCGTGGCCGACAGATCCGAGAATCCACAGGACCACACCGATGACGAGAAGAATGACACCGATGGTCCACAGGATGGAGATGCCTGCCACTAGACCGATGATGAGCAGGATGATTCCGAGTGCGATCATTGCGCCTCCGACCCTCAGAATTATTTCAAGTATGCACCTTCTGAATGCCGATGACAGTTCGGCGCCGGCGCCGCCGGGCGGTGGAACAATCCGCGACTCGCAGACCATTCGGACACCGATGTGACGGTGTGTGATGCCGGACCATCCATTCGTGCATTCACATCCGTGTCGATCTTGTGCATCTTTCCAGTCCCAGGCGTCGAACCCGGACGAGACCTCCCATCTTGCTGAGTGGTGTTTGCCGTCGGCGTGATAACACGGAGTGATCAAATCCGAAGGAGACGACGCGACATCATGGGTATCTTCAGCCGTCGCCAGACCCCGACCCTCGAGCCGATACCGGCGGTCGGCCCCAACACGCCCTTCTCGGCATCCTCCGGCGCCGCACTCGACCCGGCGCTTCGCGCGCTGACCGGGGAGTGGACCATCGACCGTCCGCACAGCCGCATCGGATTCTCCGTGCGCCACGCGATGGTGACGACGGTGCGAGGCGCCTTCGGTGACTACGACAGCACGCTGTACTTCGACGGTGCCCGGCCCGCCGAGTCGCGGGCCGAGATCGTCATCCGGGTCGGCAGCGTCGACACGGGCGTGGAGCAGCGGGACGCGCACCTCGTGGGCGGCGACTTCTTCGACGCGCGCCGCCACCCGGAGATGTCCTTCCGCAGCACCTCCACGGTCCACGAGGGCGGGGAGACCTTCCGGATGGCCGGAGAGCTGACCATCCGCGGCGTCGCCCGGCCCGTCGAGCTGCAGCTCGACTACCTCGGTTCGGTCGTGGACCCCTTCGGCTTCGAGCGGGCCGGCTTCGACGGCACCACCACCATCGACCGCACCGACTGGGGCCTCGTCTACAACCAGCGCCTGGAGACGGGCGGCGCCATGGTGAGCGAGAAGGTCCGGCTGCAGTTCGACATCTCCGCGATCCGGGCCACGCCGCTGAGTTGACCCTGCATCGCTCAGTCAGCCCTCCGCCGCCAAGGAGGACGCGGCGGCGGAGGGCAAGGAAAGCGCGGGAGAGGCCCGCCCGTATGAGCGGGCCCGCCCGCATGGCAGCCTTGTCCCCTTTCGCCGCGCCGCACTACCGTGACGCCGTGGATCTCTTCTCGCGCTCATGGACGGCCTTGCGCACGGCGGTCGCCGAACTCCCCGACGACGCCTTCGCCCGGCCGTCCGGCTGCACGGGCTGGCTCGTGCGGGACTTGGTGTGCCATCTGGTCGTCGACGCGCAGGACGTCCTGATCACCCTGGTGACGCCCGCCGAAGCGGAGCCGACCCGCGACGCGTTGACCTACTGGGACGTCTCCGCGACGCCGCCCACCGGCGAGGACCCGCTCGACGCGTTGACCGTCCGGCTGGCCGCCGCGTACGAGGAGCCGTGGCTGCTCAAGTTCCACCTCGACGACCTGGGGTCGGCCGCCGGCCGCGCCGCCGCACTCGCCGACCCCGACGCCCGGGTGAGCACCCGCGACGAGATCCTGACCACGGGCGACTACCTCACCACGTACGTCATGGAATGGACCCTGCACCACCTCGACCTGATCGCCCACCTCCCGAACGTGGCCGGGCCGCCCGCCGAAGGGCTCGCCCGCAGCCGCGAGATGCTGGAGCAGATCGCCGGCGCCGCCTTCCCCGCGTCGTTCTCCGACGCGGACGCGCTGCTGGTCGGCACCGGGCGGCGCGCCCCGAGCGACGCGGAGAAGTCCGCACTGGGTGACCTGGGCGGGAGGCTCCCGCTCGTCCTGGGCTGATCAACGCCCCGGCGAGCGGCTGCTGATCACCGCCCCGGCGAACGGGATCGTGCGGCGAGCTCCCACCGGGCACCAGATACCGTTTTCTGCGCCGAGGTCCCCAACTGGCGCCACACCCTTGAGCGTTCGGACACGGCCGTGCTAGAAACCGCTTACCACGCGAGCCCCTCCCCCCCCCACTCGCAAGGAGCCCCATGCGTAAGCGAACCGGCACGCTCACGGCCGCCGCGTCCTCCCTGGTCCTGCTCACCGCCGCACCCGCCGACGCCTCCGTCATCTGGGACGGCGACGCCTCGGGCGGGACCGGCGTGTTCTCCTCGACCTTGTGCGACTCGCCCGGCAGCGTCACCGCGCAGGACAACGACGACGGCCGCGGACAGGTCTTCAAGTTCAACAAGCCGCTCGGCCTCGAACGTTGCGAGGCACACGGGATCAGCGTCGGCGGCTCGCGGTACACCTTCAAGAACAACTCGACGTACTGGATCGGCTGGGACACCTCCACCAACACCCCGGACGCGGGCACGATCTTCCAGTGGAAGTCGTACGGCACCAACGACCAACACCAGCAGAACTACCCGGTGTTGATGAAGGTCGAGGGCGGAGTCCTCAAGCTGTTCCACATCGAGGCCGGCGAGAAGTGGACCCTGAAGTGGTCCACGCCCGTCACCACCAGCACGTACAAGCGCATCGTGCTCGGCATCCACACCTCCTCCGACGCCTCCGCCGGGTGGGTGTCGGCCTTCTACAACGGCACCAAGGTCACCGAGTTCTCCGGCCGCACCTGGGACGACCTGGGCAACGACACCCGATTCGGCTCGTACGGCTCCGAGGTCAAGGACAAGCGCGTCATCAATTGGATCGACGGCCTCAAGGTCGGCACGACTTACGGAGACGTGGACAACTGAGGGAGGCGCCGGCCGACCGGCTTCAGGCCTGCTGGACCAGCCGTCCCCGGGACAGCTCCAGCAGGCTGTCCCGATGGCGTTCGCGCAGGGCCCGGTCGTGGGTGACCATCACGACCGGCCCCGTGAACAGCGCGACCGCCTCCTGGACTTGCTCGACCAGCGCCAGGCTGAGGTGGTTGGTCGGCTCGTCCAGCAACAGGAGGTGCGGGCGCCGCGAGAAGAGCAGCGCGAGTTCGAGGCGTCGCAACTGGCCCACGGACAGCCGGTTGACCGGGACATCGAACTCCGCGGCCGTGAACAGACCGAACCTCGTCAACTCCCGCGCCGCGTCGTCGACATAAGCCGCGCGGTGCGCCGCAAAGGTGGCCAGCACGCCGCGCTCCTCCCGGGAGAAGTCACTCTCCTGCGGCAAGTAGCCGACACGCAGGCCCGGTTCACGGACCACCACGCCCGCCTCGGGCTCCCGTAGGCCTGCCAGGACGGTCAGGAGGGTGCTCTTGCCCGCGCCGTTCGCTCCGGTGATCACGTGCAGCGCACCGGGAGCGAGCTCCAGGTCCACGCCCCGCAGCACATCGCCGACGACCAGGCCCTCGGCCCGCAGCAGCACACCATCGGGCGGGCCCTCGCGCTCCGAAACCTGAACCGGCGGCTGATCCGGCGCCTGGCCCGGCGCCTGGCCCGCCGCCGGGAAGGGCGGCCGGAAGGACAGCGGCTCGGGCGGGCGTCGCACTTCCTCGTCCAGCAGCCGCCCCAGTTGCTGCCGGGCCGCGCGGGTGGCGCGCGACGCGGCGGCCTGGGCGCCGCCTCCGGCGAGGTTGTACGACAGCTTGTCGCTGTCCCGCATGGCGCCGAAGGTGCGGCCGGACCGACCCGCCCTGTCGAGCCTGCGCCGCGCCTCGGCCAGTTCCTGGCGCCAGTCGCGGTACTGCTGCCACCAGCGCGCCTGGGCCGCGGCGCGTTCGTCGAGATAGTCGCGGTACCCGCCGCCGTAGCGCACGGTCGAGCCGCGGGAGCCGTCCAGGTCGACGATGGCGGTGACGGCGGTGTCCAGCAGCAGCCGGTCGTGCGACGCGATGAGGCACGGCCCCTGGTACTGGACCAGCCACTGGACGAGCCAGTCCACCGCACGGTCGTCGAGATGGTTGGTCGGCTCGTCGAGGAGCAGCCCGGCGGGTTCGGCGAGAACCAGCTCGGCGAGCGCCAGACGGGATCGCTCGCCTCCCGACAGCGTCTCGGTGGGCCGGCGCCGGTCCAGGCCGCCGAGGCCGAAGGCATCGAGGACCTCGCCGACGCGGGCGTCGAGCTCCCAGCCGCCGCGTCGGGCGAACTCGTCCTGGAGACGGCCGTACTCACCGAGCACATCGCCCAGGTCTTGCGGGCCGGACGACATCAACTCCTCGGCGGCCCGCATCCGTTCGGCCAGCTCGGCGAACGCGGCGGTCGCCCGCGCGATGACGGCCTCGATGCTCGCCCCGGCCGGGAAGCCGGGCTGCTGCGGCAGGAATCCCACTTGGCCCGCGACCGCCCGTACGACCTGGCCGCGCTGCGGCACAAGGTCACCGGCGAGTGCGCGCAGCAACGTCGACTTGCCCCGGCCGTTCTCGCCGATCAGGCCCACGCGCTCGCCGCGGGACACCTTCAGGGAGACATCCCGCAGAACCATGCGGTCGCCGAGGACGCAGTGCACGTTCTCGGCGAGGAGGTGCGCGGAGCGGTGGTCGCCGGTCAGCACGTCCTGCGTACCGGGCTGCCCCGCCTGTCCCGCCTTCGCCCGTGACATCGGTCAGGCCGCCAGCGGCGTGCCGCAGCGGGCGCAGTACCGGGCGTCGCCTTCGGTGGCGAGTCGGCCGCAGTCGGGGCAGACGCGGCCGAGCAGGCAGACCGGCTCGCCCGCGTCGGCGCCACCGCCCGGTCCGGCACCGGCGGCCGGGCGTCGGCGATGGGCGATCGTGTAGACGAGCCCCTCGTCCCCCGCGTCCACGCAACGGGTGAGGCTCGCGGGGAGCCAGGCCAGGGCGCCCGGTGCGAGCGGCCAGGCGTCGTCAGGCGTGCGGAGTTCACCCGTACCGGTCAGCACGCCGAGAAGGACCCCGTACTCCTCCGTGTGCTCTCCGAGGCTCGCCCCCGGGGCCAGCCGGACGACGGAGGCGTCCAGATCCCTCGTCCGCTCGCCGAGCGACCACAGGAGGCTGATCTGCCCCCGCCCGACGGCCGCGGTCTGCTCCGGTCCGACGAACACCGCGGCGGCGGGGACGGGCGTGCTCATGCGGACTCCAGTCAGCGGGGGCGGACCTACGGCTCTCGTACGAGTCGGCTGCGGCACCGGCGGGATTCGAACCCGCGGAGGGGAGAGGCAAGGCCCGCCCGGCTCCCCCTCAGTCGACGTGCGGGGGGCTTCCCGCACGCCGATCGCATTGGGCCGCTCTGCCACGGTGCCGCAACCTGCGGGACCGCGCGGTCCCGCTTCGCCGAGGATAGGTTCGGCGCGCGGCGGGAGCGAGTCGATTTTCGCGGCGGACCCGGCTCCGCAGTCCAAGATCATCGGGTGCAGAATGACCCGTATGTCAATGACGACTACGCCCAAGACGACCACCATCGACGATGCTTCGCACATCGGCGGGACCCTGGCCCGCGCCTTCGACGACGACCCGATGATGCGCTGGTTCTTCCCCGACGACACGACGCGCGAGACGGGGCTCGGCCGCTATTTCTCGACACTCTTCACCCGCCAGTACGTCCACCACGGTGTCTGCGAGCACACCGCGTCGGCGGCCGCGTACTGGGTGCCGCCGCACGCGCAGGACAAGGCCGTCCCCGACGCGGAGACGATCCAGGAGCTCGTGGAGATACTGGGCGACCGCGCCGCGCTGTTCCAGGAGGCCGCGGCCGCCGCCGCCGAGCACGGCCCCCAGGAGCCGCACTGGTACCTGGCGGTGGTCGGCGCCGACCCGGCCGCCCAGGGGCAGGGGCACGGCGCCGCACTCCTGCGCTCGGGCCTCGCCAAGGCCGACGCGGACGGTCTGCCCGCCTACCTGGAATCGTCCAAGCCCTCGAACCTCCCCGTCTACGAGCACTTCGGCTTCACGGTGCTCGGTGAGGTGCAACTGCCGGGCGGCGGACCGACGTTGTGGTCCATGCGGCGCGAGCCTCGCGACCCTGGCCGGCGTCCGAGCTAGTCCCCCGCGCGCATCAGGAGGTGGCCGCGGCGGAAGCGTTCGTCCTCGCCCGGCTCGCGCAGCATCCGTCCGACTTCCACGAATCCGGCCTCGCGGGCCAGTTCCGCGAGGCCGTCGACGGGCCAGCGGTAGGCGGTCGTGACCTTGTGGTCGAACGCCGTGACCGGCCCGCCCTCCGCCTCGAAGAACCCGAGCAACAGGTGGCCGCCGGGGGCGAGGACCCGCCGGAACTCGGCGAAGTACGGAGGCAGGTCCTTCGGCGGGGTGTGGATGACCGAGTACCAGGACACGATGCCGCTCAGCTTGCCGTCGGCCAGGTCCAGGGCGTCCATGGAGCCGACCTCGAACCTCAGGTCCGGGTGGTTCTCGCGGGCGAGGTCGATCATCACCGGCGACAGGTCGATGCCGAAGACGTCAAGGCCCAGATCCCTCAGATGCGCCGTCGTACGCCCAGGGCCGCAGCCCAGTTCGGCGACCGGCCCGGCGCCGGCGGACGCGAGTTCGGCGAACGCGGCGAGCACCGCGCGATCCAGCGGGAAGGCGTCGAGCGCGCCGCGGGCGAGCTTGTCGTAGAGGGGGGCGATGGACCCGTACGCGTCCGCCGTCGTGGCGAGGTAGGAGGGGGAGGTCTCAGTCATGAACGAGGAATCTACTGGCGACGCGGCAGGCGTACCACCTGGACGAAGAAGTCGTCGATCTGCCGTACCGCGGCGATGAACTGGTCCAGGTCGACCGGCTTGGTGACGTAGGCGTTGGCGTGCAGCTTGTAGCTGCGCAGGATGTCCTCCTCCGCTGCCGACGTGGTGAGCACCACCACCGGGATGTCCTGCAGGTCCGGGTCCGACTTGATCTTCTCCAGGACCTGGCGCCCGTCGTACTTGGGGAGGTTGAGGTCGAGCAGGATGAGATCGGGACGCGGCGCCGACGCGTGCTCGCCGCGCCGGTAGAGGAAGTCGAGCGCCGCCTCGCCGTCCCTGACCACATGCAGGTTGTTCCGGATCTTGTTGTCCTCGAACGCCTCGCGCGTCATCAGCTCGTCGCCCGGGTCGTCCTCCACGAGGAGCACGTCGATCGGCGCGGCATCAGGGGTGGTCATGTCAGGGCCTTTTCCTCGTTGCGGGATGCGGTGTTCTCGGCGGTGTTCTCGGTGGCGTCCTCGGTGGCGCCGGCATCGGTCGCGGCATCGGACGGCAGGGTGAAGCAGAGGCGGGTTCCCTCGTCCTGACCGCTGTCGATCCAGATGTGTCCGCCGTGATGCTCGACGATCTTCTTGCACAGCGCCAGGCCGATGCCGGTGCCCCCGTAGGCATCCCGGCCGTGCAGGCGCTGGAAGATCACGAAGACCTTCTCCGCGAACTCCTCGGGGATGCCGATGCCGTTGTCGGTGACGCTGAAGCTCCAGTTGCCGGAGTCCTCGTCCTCCTCGCACGTGATCCGGATCCGCGGGGTGCGTTCGGGGTGGTGGAACTTCACGGCGTTGCCGACGAGATTCTGCCAGAGCATCGTCAGGAGCGTCGGGTCGCCGACGATCTCGGGGAGATGGTCGGGGCGCTCGACGATCGCGCCGGTGTCACGGACGGAGGTCTCCAGGTTGGCCAGCGCCTTGCCGAGGGCCTGGTCGAGGTCGACGGGCACACTGGCGTCGTTGAGACGCCCGACGCGCGAGAAGGTGAGCAGGTCGTTGATGAGGACCTGCATGCGCTTGGCGCCGTCGACCGCGAAGTCGATGTACTGCTTGCCGCGGTCGTCGAGCGTGTCCCCGTACCGCTTCTCCAGAAGCTGGCAGAAGGAGGCGACCTTGCGCAGGGGCTCCTGCAGGTCGTGGGAGGCGACGTAGGCGAACTGCTCCAGTTCGGCGTTGGAGCGGCGCAGTTCCACCGCCTGGGCGTCCAGTTCGGCCGCCTGCTGGGTCAGCGCGTCCCGCCGGCTGCGCGAGGCTTCCAGTTCCTCCACTATCTGCTGCCGCATGCCCTCGACGTCCGCCGCCACCGCCCTGAGGTCCGCCGGGCCGTCGATCGCGATGACGTGGTCGAAGTCACCGCGCGCCACTTGGCGGGAGGACACCCGCAGCGCGTCCAGGGGCCGGGCCACCAGCGCGCGCACCAGGAACGCCAGGACGATCCCGGCCAGCAGGAAGACCACGACCATGGCGCCGAGGATGACGGTGCGCACCGTGCGCGAGCTGTCCAGCTCGTCCTTGCCGTCGTCGACGGCTTCGGCCAGGTCGGCGTTCTGCGTGGCCCAGGCGGTGCGGATCCGGTCGAAGACCTCCTTGCCGCGCTCGGCGTCCGTCTCGGAGAGGTCGCGTGGCTGCCCGGGTGTGACCTTGTCCACCAGAGGCTGTGCGTACGCGCGCCGCCAGGCCGCCGCCTCCCGCTGGACCTCCTCGAGGTCCGCAAGGAGCCGGGGCCGGTCCGCGAGGAGGTCGCGGAGTTCGGCGGCGGCGCGGGCCTCGTCCCGCTTGCCCTGGGTGTAGGGCTGCAGGAACTGACGGTCGGCGGTGATGGCGTAGCCCCGGACGCCGGTCTCCTGGTTCACCAGGGCGGCCTGCAGACGGTAGGTCTGCGTGCCGGCCGGCTGCAGGCGGTCGACCAGTTCGTCGGTGACGTCCGCGGTCTGCCCCAGCAGGCGGGCGCCGATCACGGTGCCGGCCACCACCAGGAGCACCATCAGGGCCAGCACCAGCTGGAACCAGCCCTGCACGGTCAGCCGACGGCCGATCCGCGTTCTGCTCGTCGTCTCAACCACGGCGTTGTTCTCCGATGCTGCTCTTGTACCGGCCCTCGACGACAGATCTCGTCGGGCCATCTTCGTTCCCGTGCCAGTGCAGGTGCACCACGGCCACGTCGTCGGCCAGGCCGCCCTGCTCCTCGGCGAGGTCCTCGGCCCGCTGGATCAGCGTGTCGACGAAGGCCTCGGGTGCCAGGTCGCCCAGCTCGCGCGCGATGCCCAGCAGCCCTTCTTCGCCCAGGCGCTCGCGTCCGTTTCCTATGTGCCCCTCGAAAAGCCCGTCGGTGAACAGCACCAGTGCCGACCCCGCGGGCAGGGGCAGCTGCTCGACCGGCCACAGCGACACACCGGGCGCGACGCCCAGGGCCGGCCCGCCGGACGTCTCCACCCACTCGACGCCGCCCTGCGCGGTGCGCAGCAGCATCCCGGGGTGGCCCGCGCGCGTCACGTGCGCGTGCGCTGCCCCGACCGGTACGGAGAGGCTCGTCAGCGTGGCGAAGACGTACGGCTTCACCCGCTCGGCCAGCATGATCTCCTCGAGCCGGCCCACCTGTTCGGCGCCGGTGACGCCGCTGAGCACCAGGGTGCGCCAGGCGATGCGCAGTGCCACACCGAGGGCGGCCTCATCGGGCCCGTGGCCGGAGACGTCTCCTATGAGGGTGTGGACGGTGCCGTCCGCGCCCTGGACGATGTCGTAGAAGTCGCCGCCCAGCAGAGCCTGGGCGCGGCCGGGCCGGTAGCGGGCCACGACGTCCACGCCCGCGCTGTTCAGGAGCGGCCTGGGCAGCAGTCCGCGCTCCAGGCGGGCGTTCTCCTGTGCCTGCATCTGGCTGGCCTGCAGGGCGACGGCCGCCTGCTCGGCCTGCTTGCGCTGGATCGCGTAGCGCACGGCGCGGCCGAAAAGCTCCGGTTCGACGCGGCCCTTGACGAGGTAGTCCTGGGCTCCGGCGGCCACGGCGGCGGAGCCGGTTTCCTCCTCGGCGAGGCCCGTGAGCACGACGACCGCGACCTGCTCGGCGCGGGACCGGACCATGGAGACGGCCTCAAGGCCCTGGGCGTCCGGCAGATGCAGGTCGAGCAGCACGCAGTCCGGCATCTCCATGGTGAGCGACTCGCGCGCCTCGGCCATGGAACGCACCCACTGCAGCCGCATCTTCAAGGCACTGTCGGCGACGAGCTCCTCGACAAGGAGTGCGTCGCCGGGATCGTCCTCCACCAGCAGGACCAGCGGCGGCGCCAACTGCCGGGTCGCCGCGGCATCACTTTCACCGACCGCACGCACGCCGGAAGTACATGGCTGTGACGCCACCGCTATTCTCCCGCCCTTCCCACCCGGTAAGTTCGCCTGGCCATGCGGCCGTTGCCGTCGGCACTTTCACATTGACTATGCCGCAACGGCCGTCAAACGGTCTCCGGATCTTCGCACAATGCCCACACAGCTCGGTAGCCGACCGTCAAGGACGAGGACCTCCACCGAGCGGCGAATGCGGGCGAAATGTGGGCAGAAGCCAGCAGAAAGCGCGGAAGCCGCGAACCCCTACGGGCAGGGCAATTCCGTCACTGACCCACCCTGCCGTCGATGCACTCGCGCAGCAGGTCGGCCTGCCCGCAGTGGCGGGCGTACTCCTCGATCCTGTGCACCATCAGTTCGCGAACGGCGAAGCCGTCCTTCCCCAGCCGTTCGCCCAGGTCGGGGTGCTCGGCCAGTTCGGCGTCCAGTGCGGCCTGCTCGCGCGCCAGATCGGCGTACGCGGCATCGACCACGGCCTGCTCGCCGACGGCACCGTGGAAATCGGCGTCGCGCTCGCCGTACAGCTTCGGCAGCGGCTCGCCGTCCCTGATCCAGTTGCGCCAGTCCCGCTCCACCTCGGCGAGGTGCCGCAGCAGGCCGAGCAGCGAGAGCGTCGACGGCGGGACCGAGCGCCGGGCCAGTTGCTCCGCGTCAAGGCCCTCGCACTTCATCTTCAGGGTCATGCGGTAACTCGTCAGGAAGTCCTGCAGTGTCGCCAGCTCACCGTCCGGGCTGACCCCGTCGCTGTTGCGGGGGTCGTCCTCCGGGTCCGCCCACATGTCGGGGTAGGTGGTTGCCTGGCTCCAGCGTTCGGGTTGGTCACTCATGCGGGACATGGTCGTCCGCACGGGCCCGGCGCGCCACCGACTTACTCGCCGTGCTGGATCTGGATCAGGTTGCCACAGGTGTCGTCGAACACCGCGGTGGTGATCGGGCCCATCTCCAGCGGCTCCTGGGTGAACTTCACGCCGAGCCCACGCAGCCGGTCGAACTCGGCGGCCACGTCCTGGACGGCGAAGGAGGTCACCGGGATGCCGTCCGCGACCAGCGCCGTCTTGTACGGCTGCACCGCGGGGTGGCCGGAGGGCTCGAGGAGCAGTTCGGTGCCGTGCGGGTCCTCCGGCGAGACCACGGTCAGCCACCGGTCCTCGCCGACGGGGACGTCGTGCTTCTTCACGAAGCCGAGCACGTCGGTGTAGAAGCGGGCGGCCTTCTCCTGGTCATCGACGAAAACGCTGGTCAGGTGGATCCTCATGGCGTGCGCTCCGGTGGTTTTGGCCTGAGCCATCGGGTCACGATGTGCTCAAGCGGTTCGGTGTTCAGATCGTGGAACTTGTAGCGGCCCTCGCGTCGCGAGCGGACCAGGCCCGCGGACTCCAGTACGGCCAGATGCTGGCTGACCGCCTGCCGCGACAGCCCGAGACCGTGCTTGTTGATCAGCCTGGCGCATATCTCGAACAGGGTCTGGCCGTCCCGTTCCACCAGCTCGTCAAGGATGCGCCGACGGGTGGGGTCGGCCAGCGCCTTGAACACATCCTCCGACATGACCACCACCATAGGCAAGTGACGACTTGCCTATCAAGTCGGATCCCCGCGGTCGCCCAACGGACCTCGGCGGGCGATCAGCGCCAGTCGGGAGCGCCCGAAACGGGGGACAGCAGACTTTCGACCTTCGTCTGGATCTCCCGCATGACGGACACGACGCGGCTCTGGTGTACGTCGGTGAGCCGGGCCACGGGCACCGAACAGCTGATGGCGTCGACGGCCGGGACGTCGTACCGCAGGGCGAAGCCGAAGCCGGCGATGCCGGTCACCGTCTCCTCGCGGTCGATGGCGTAGCCCCGCTCACGCACCCGCCCCAGGTCGGCGAGCAGGGCGGCGCGGTCGGTGTGCGTGCTCGGGGTGCGGGACTCCAAGAGGCCTTCGGGGAGCGGGAGTTCACCGTCCGGGCGTTCGGCGAGAAGCGCCTTCCCCAGGGCTCCGGCGTGCGCGGGAACGCGGCGGCCGACCCGGCTGATGGTGCGCAGATACTCGTGCGACTCACGGGTGGCGAGGTACACGACGTGCGGGCCGTCCAGCCGCGCCAGGTGGATCGTCTCACCCAGGGCGTCCGACGCCTCGTCCAGATACGGGCGGATGGCTTGCACGCGCGTGTCACCGTCCAGGTAACTCGTGCCGGTGAGCAGGGTGCGGATCCCGATGCCGTACAGGGATCCGGTGGTGTCCGTGCGCACCCAGCCGCAGTCGACGAGGGTCCGCAGCAGTTGGTACATGCTGCTGCGCGGCACGCCCAACTCCTCGGCGAGCTCGTCCAGGCGGGCGGGCCGGTCGGCGCGCTCGGCGAGCAGCTCCAGGAGCGCCACGGTGCGCAGCGCCGACTTCACCCCGCGAACGCCCGCGCCCGCCCCGGAGTCCACCCCAGGGCCCCTCCCGGGGTCCGTCTCGCTCTGCGACATGCGCCCATCGTAGATCCGCGTGATCTGACCATTGACCCCGATCGTTCATGACTCTAGCCTCCATTCTCATACGTGGACGCCATCTGCATATAGAGATGAGATTCGTGAGCGAGCTCCGCATGAACAAGCTCAGTACGACGCCCCAGAACATCGCCCACCGGCTGCGGGAAGGCATGGCACGTGGCGTGCTGTCCTTCCCGCTCACGAGCATGGGCAGCGACGGCAGCCTCGACGCGGAGGCCTACCGGGCTTATCTGACGGCCCAGTTGGCGACGGAGCCCGGCGCGGTGTTCCCCGCATGCGGCACCGGCGAGTTCTTCTCACTCGACGAGGAGGAGTACCGCACAGTCGTCAGGGTCACCGTCGAGGTCGTCGACGGCCGCCTGCCGGTGGTTGCGGGCACCGGATACGGGTGGGCCCAGTCGCTGCGGTTCGCCCGGATCGCCGAGGAAGAGGGCGCGGACGCCCTCCTGGTGATGCCCCACTACCTGGTGGAGGCCTCGCAGGACGGCCTGGTGGAGCAGTTGCGCCGTATCGCCGCCGGCACCCGGCTGCCCCTCATCGCCTATCAGCGCGGCCAGGTCACCTTCACCGCCGACGCCCTGCGCGAGATCGCCGGCATCCCCACCGTCATCGGCCTCAAGGACGGACACAGCGACCTCGACCGGCTGCAGCGCCTGACGCTCGCCGCCCCCGGCGACTTCCTCTTCTTCAACGGCGCCGCCACCGCGGAGATCCAGGCCCGCGCCTACAGCACCGTCGGCGTACCCGCCTACTCGTCCGCCGTGCACGCCTTCGCCCCCGAGATCGCCGACGCGTTCTTCGCCGCGCTGCGGCAGCGGGACGACGCCGCGGTGGACCGGCTGCTGCGGGAGTTCTACGTCCCGCTCGTCGAACTGCGCGACCGCGCGCCGGGATACGCCGTCGCGCTGGTCAAGGCCGCCGCCCGGCTGCGCGGCCTGCCGGTCGGCCCGGTGCGCGCGCCCCTCACCGACCCCGCTCCGGCCGACATCGCCGACCTGGAGAAGGTGCTGAACGCCGGACTGGATCTGGTCTCGGCCCCTCGCAGCAGGGCCTGAGCGCTCTGCCCTTCCCGACCTCCCCACCCCCCACACCGACTTGACCCACAGTTCAAAGGGGAACTGAAATGCCGCTCGTCGTAGTCGGGGTCAGTGTCTTGATCCTGTTGTTCCTCATGACCCGCCTGAAACTGAACGGCTTCGCCGCCCTCCTCCTCGTGGCCGTCGGTGTCGCGCTGGTGCAGGGCATACCGGTGGCCACGATCCCGGACGTCCTCTCGGAGGGCATCGGCGGCCAGATCGGCGACACGATGCTGGTCATCGGGCTCGGCGCCATGGTCGGCCGCGTCATGGGGGACTCCGGCGCCGCCCAGCGCATCGCCAACAAGATGCTGGACGCGTTCGGACCGCGCTGGGTCCAGGTGGCCATGGTGGTCACGTCCATGCTCATCGGCGTGACCATGTTCTACGAGGTCGCCTTCATCATCATCGTGCCCATCGCGTTCACCCTCGTACGCGTCACCGGCGCGAAGCTGCTGTGGATCGGGCTTCCGATGTCGATCACGCTCTCCACGATGCACAGCTTCCTGCCGCCGCACCCCGGCCCCACCGCCGTGGCAGCCACGTTCCACGCCTCCGTCGGACTGACCCTGGTCTACGGCCTGTTCATCGCGATACCCGCCGGCGCGCTGATCGCGCTGACGTGGCCCCGGCTTCCGTTCGTCAGGGCGATGAACCCCACCATCCCCAAGGGCCTGGTCAGCGAGCACGAGTTCACCGACGAGGAGATGCCCGGCCTCGGGTGGTCGCTGACCGTGGCCCTCTTTCCCGTCGTGCTGATCGCGGGCGCCTCGGTCACCGAGATGGCCACCTCCTCCGAGAGCCCGCTCCTGCACTCCGTCACCTTCATCGGCTCGGCACCGATCGCCCTGCTCCTGACCCTGCTGCTGGCGATCTGGGCGTTCGGGCCGCGCATCGGCCGCAGTCTCTCCGACGTCAGCGATTCCTGTGCGTCGGCGGCCAAGGCCATGGCCATGATCCTCCTGGTGATCGGAGCGGGCGGCGCCTTCAAGAACGTCCTCGTCGAAGGGGGCATCTCCGACCACATCAAGGACACCACCGACGGCTGGTCCATCTCGCCGCTCATCCTCGCGTGGCTGATCGCGGTGATCCTGCGCATCGCCCTGGGCTCCGCCACGGTCGCCGTCGTCACCGCGTCCGGTGTCGTGCTGCCGCTCCTGGCGGGCAGCGGCGTCCACCCCGAGATGCTCGTGCTCGCCGTGTCCTGCGGATCGATCGCCTTCTCCCATGTCAACGACCCAGGGTTCTGGCTGTTCAAGGAGTACTTCAACCTCTCGGTCATCGAGGCGATCAAGGTCCGCACCACCTATACGACGGTTCTCGCGATCCTCGGCCTCGGCGGCGTCCTCGCGGTGGAGTGGGCGCTGGACGTCCTGAGCCTCTGACCCTTGTACCTCCCTCGTGCATCCCACACCCGCTCTCACACCTGAGGAATCGCCCATCATGAACAGGCAGCCGACCGTCACCGCGTTCAGCGTCTATCCGGTCGCCGGCCGGGACTGCATGGAGCTCAACCTCTCCGGCGCCCACGGCCCCTACTTCACCCGCAACATCGTCGTCCTCAAGGACTCCGACGGTCGCACCGGCCTGGGCGAGGTACCGGGCGGCGAGAAGATCACCCAGACCCTGCGCGACGCCGAGTCCCTCGTCGTCGGCGCCCGCGTCGGTGACTACAAGCGCGTCCTGCGCGAGATCGGCGACCGCTTCGCCGACCGCGACTCCGGTGGCCGGGGCGCCCAGACCTTCGACCTGCGCACCACCGTCCACGCCGTCACCGCCGTCGAGTCCGCGCTGCTCGACCTCCTGGGCCAGCACCTGGAGGTGCCCGTGGCGGCGCTGCTCGGCGACGGACAACAGCGCGACTCCGTCCGCGTGCTCGGCTACCTCTTCTACGTCGGCGACCCCGACCGCACCGACCTCGACTACGTCCGCGAGCCCGACGCCTCCGTCGACTGGCACCGCATCCGGCACGAGGAGGCCCT
This sequence comes from Streptomyces sp. NPDC002853, assembly GCF_053591915.1. Taxonomy (NCBI): domain Bacteria; kingdom Bacillati; phylum Actinomycetota; class Actinomycetes; order Kitasatosporales; family Streptomycetaceae; genus Streptomyces; species Streptomyces sp. NPDC002853. The sequence goes on from NZ_JBSFUS010000004.1 coordinate 98,626, forward strand.
CACCCCCGAGGCGATCGTCCGGCAGGCCGAGGCCGCCTACGACCGGTATGGCTTCCGCGACTTCAAGCTCAAGGGCGGCGTGCTGGAAGGCGCCCAGGAGGTCGCGGCCGTACGCGCCCTGAAGGACCGCTTCCCCCAGGCCCGCATCACCCTCGATCCCAACGGCGCCTGGTCCCTGCGCGAGGCGATCGAGCTGTGCGCTCCCCTGACCGACACCCTCGCCTATGCCGAGGACCCCTGCGGCGCCGAGGGCGGCTACTCGGGACGCGAAGTGCTTGCCGAGTTCCGCCGGGCCACCGGGCTGGCGACCGCCACCAACATGGTCGCCACCGACTGGCGGCAACTGACCCACGCCCTGGCCCTGCAGTCGGTCTCCATACCCCTGGCCGACCCGCACTTCTGGACCATGCAGGGTTCCGTGCGCGTGGCGCAGCTGTGCAACGCGATGGGTCTCACCTGGGGCTGCCACTCCAACAACCACTTCGACATCTCCCTGGCCATGGTCACCCACTGCGGTGCCGCGGCCCCCGGCGACTACAACGCCCTGGACACCCACTGGATCTGGCAGGAAGGCCTGGAACGCCTCACCACCACCCCGCCCCGCATCGTCGGCGGGGAGATCGCCGTGCCCGAAGCACCCGGGCTCGGCATCGAGCTCGACATGGACCGGCTCCTGGCGGCCCACGACCTCTACCAGGAGAAGGCCCTGGGCGCACGCGACGACGCCACCGGCATGCGCTACCTCATCCCCGACTGGCGGTTCGACAACAAGCGGCCCTGCCTGGTGCGTTGACGGCTCAGCTCTTCGCGATGAGCGCCTCGACCCCGTCCAGGAAGCGCTGGAGCCCGAACTCGAAGAGCGTGCCCAGTTCGAGATCGAAGTCGTCGTCGCCGAAAAGGTGGAAGAGGACCGGATAGGCCCCGCTGGACTGGATCGCGTCCATCCGGGGCTCGTTCGTCGCCATCCACTCCTCGGGGGTCATGCCGGTGTCCTGCCGCGCCTGGGTCTCCAGCTCCATGGCCAGCGTGACGCCCTGGGCGTACCCCAGCAGCGTGAGATGGACATGGATCATCTGGTACGGCGAGAGGCCGAGCCCGCTCAGGGCGCCGAGGACCCGCTCCGTGTACCGCATCGCGTGGGGTGAGGCCATCGGCCGGGTCAGTCCGGCCATGGCCCGCCCCAGCCAGGGGTGGCGTTCATACCGGCCCCACAACCACCGTGCCTCCTGGGCCAGTTGGGCGCGCCAGCTGACGGGCCGCGGACCCGACGGTTCCTCGCTGAACACCGCCTCCGACATCAGCCGCACGAGCTCACCCTTGCTCGGCACATGCCGGTACAGCGCCATGGTGGAGGCCCCGAACTCGGCCGCGACGCGGCGCATGGACAGCGCCGCGAGGCCCTCGGCGTCGGCGAAGGCGATAGCGGAGCGGATGATGCGCTCGCGCGTCAGCCCCTGCCCCGGCGCGGCACGGTGTTCCCGTACGGGCTCCGCCACCACCGTGCCGACACCGGGCACGGCGCGCACCAGGCCCTCCTGCTTCAGCGCGGCGAGCGCCTTCGTGGCGGTCGCCATCGCGACACCCCATTCCTGGGTGATGTGCCGGGTGGAGGGGACACGGTCGCCCGGGGCGAGATCGCCGGAGTCGATCCGGTGGCGGATGTCGCGCGCGATACGGAGATAGGGCGGGTCGGCGGTCATGACCTCACTGTACTAGTGCACTGCCGCGCCACTCCCCCAGCTCAGCAGCGTCACCGGACGAGGTGCACTAGGCCATTGTTTGCGGCGTACGCAGGGACCCGATTCCGTGTCGGGCATGGAGAACACACCCGGCCCCCGCGCGGGCCGCAAGGAATGGTCCGCACTCGGCGTCCTCATGCTGCCGCTGCTGCTGGTCTCGATGGACGTCTCGATCCTCTACTTCGCGATTCCCTACATCAGCCAGGACCTGGAGCCCAGCGCCACGCAGCAGCTGTGGATCCTGGACATGTACGGCTTCGTCCTCGCCGGCCTGCTGATCACCATGGGCTCCCTGGGTGATCGGATCGGCCGGCGCACGCTGGTGCTCACGGGCGCCGCCGTCTTCGGTGCCGCCTCGGCCGCCGCCGCCTACGCACACTCGGCCGAACTCCTCATCGCCGTACGGGCGTTGCTCGGGCTCGGCGGCGCCGCCCTGATGCCCTCGACGCTCGCCCTGATCCGCAACCTCTTCTGGGACACGAAGCAGCGCGGCAAGGCGGTGACCGTGTGGACGGCCGTCATGACCACCGGCATCTCCCTCGGCCCGGTGGTCAGCGGTCTGCTCCTGGAACACTTCTGGTGGGGCTCGGTCTTCCTGATCAATCTGCCCGCGATGGTGCTGCTGCTCGTCCTGGTGCCGTTCCTGGTGCCGGAGTTCAAGTCGCCGCAGCAGGGCCGCTTCGACGTGCTGAGCGCGGTGCTCTCGCTCGCCGCCCTGCTCCCGGTCATCTACGGCATCAAGGAGACGGCCCAGCACGGCTACGAGCCCCTGCCCGCCCTCGGCATCACCTCGGGGCTGGTGCTCGGCTACGTCTTCGTGCACCGCCAGCAGCGCCTGGCGCACCCGATGATCGACCTCGGTCTGCTGCGCCGCCGCGCCTTCGGCGGCCCGATGGTCGCCAATCTCCTCGCCATGTTCGCCACGGTGGGCATGGCCGTCTTCCTCACGCAGTATCTGCAGTCCGTCCGCGGCATGAGCCCGTTCGAGGCCGCGCTGTGGAGCATGGTGCCCGCCGCGGGTATGGCCGTCATGGCTCCGACCGCGGCGGTGTTCGCGCAGCGTGTCGACCGCGCGTATGTCATGGGCGGCGGCTTCCTCGTCTCCGCCTGCGGCTTCCTCTGGCTGACCCAGGTGCACACCGACACGGCTCTCTGGGTCACCCTCGCCGCGGCCTCGGTCTACGCGGGTGGTCTGGTCGCCGCCATGACGCTCGCCAACGAGCTCGCACTGGGGGCCGCCCCGCCGGAGCGTGCGGGCTCGGCCGCCGCCGTCCTGGAGTCGGGCCAGGAACTGGGCGGGGCCCTGGGCATGGCGATCCTGGGCTCCATCGGTGCGGCGGTCTACAGCCGCGACATGGCCGACGCCCTCCCGGCCGGCATCCCGCAGGCCGACGCGGTGCGCGAAACCCTCGGCAGTGCGACGACCGTGGCCTCGCGCCTCCCGGCCGAGACGGCGCAGGGCGTGCTGTCGGCCGCGCGCGACGCCTTCACCCACGGGATGGGCTACGCCGCGATCGGGGCGGCCACCGTCATGGCGGCTGCGGGCTTCTTCTCCTTCGCGCGGCTGCGGGGCCTGGGACGAACGGAGCTTCCGGGCGATCTGCACGCTGTGCCCGAATCCGCCGAGCCGGTTGGCACGGGAGGCCGTGTCGCACCTGGTCAGAACGGTGATCACGGGACCTGGCCGCAGGTCCCGTGACCGGGCTTCGTAGGATCTTGGGTGAGTACGCGGACGCCCCGACCCCGGGCCGCCGATGCTGCCCGCGCCCCCTGCCGACCGCAGGGGCGGCCGTGGCCACTCCTGCCCTTTGTCATCCCGCCGTCCGGGGTCTCCCGCCGGCTGAAGTCCGGAACGTCCTTACTTGAGTACCGACGAGATCATCGAGGCGCCGCCCGCGCCTGTCCCACCGAGCCCCACGCTCCCTGTCCGCCCCCGCATCCTGCCCCGCCTCGCGGGCCGCGCCCCCGCCCCGCCGCCGACGGGCACCACCCTGCACAACATCAGCGCCGTCACCGCTGTGCTGCTGGCCCTGGTGGCGGTCGGTTCCGTCGTCCACGAGCCGGTGCTCATACCCCCGCTCGCGGCCTCCGCGGCGATCGTGCACAGCGCCCCCGGGCTGCCCTTGGCCCAGCCGCGCAGCGTGATCGCGGGCCACCTGCTGTGCGCCGGTGTCGGGTACGCGATCCTGGCGGCGCTTGGCAGCGCCCCATGGGCGGCGGCGCTGGCCGCGGGCATCGGCCTCGCCGTGATGACCGTGGCACGCACCCCGCACTCGCCGGCCTGCGCCACCGCGGTCGTCATCGTGCTGCACCACCCCCGGCCCGCGACCTTCGTGCCCCTGCTCGCCGGAGCGGTCGTGGTGGTCGTCCTGGCGGGGTGGGCCGCCTCGTGCGCCCGGCCCGGCGCGCCGCGTTATCCCGCGTACTGGTGGTGAGCGGTTGTGTGTCGGCGTACGGCCGTGTGAAGTTCTCGGCGTGACGTCCGTGTCCGCACACGCGGACGTACACGCGAGGACACGAGAAGGGACATGTGATGACAGCGGCCAAGACGGTGACGTTCCCCTCCGGTGTGAGCGTGCCCGCCCTGGGCCAGGGCACCTGGCGCATGGGCGACGACCCCGCGCGCCGCGCCGAGGAGCTTGCCTCCCTCCGCAGGGGCCTGGACCTGGGCATGACGCTGATCGACACCGCCGAGATGTACGGCAGCGGCGCCTCGGAGGAGCTGGTCGGCGAGGCGATTCGCGGGCGGCGGGACGAGGTGTTCCTGGTGAGCAAGGTGCTGCCGTCGAACGCCGACGCGCGCGGCACCGTCGACGCCTGCGAGGCCAGCCTGCGCCGCCTGGGCACCGACCGGATCGACCTGTATCTGCTGCACTGGCGGGGCGGGGTGCCCCTCGCCGAGACCGTCGAGGCCCTCGAAGGTCTGGTGAGCCGCGGCAGCATCGGCGCCTGGGGCGTGAGCAACCTCGATGTCGACGACCTCTCGGAACTCCCCGCCGGCGCCCTTCCGCAGACGGACCAGGTGCTCTACAACCTCACCCGCCGCGGCCCCGAGTACGACCTCTTCCCCTGGTGCCGTGAGCGTGCGGTGCCCCTGATGGCGTACTCGCCGCTGGAACAGGGACGCCTGCTCGGCCGGAGCGCCCTGGAGTCCGTGGCATCCGCGCACGGCTGCACACCGATGCAGGTGGCGCTCGCCTGGGTGCTGCGGCACGACGACGTCATCGCCATCCCGAAGGCGTCCGCCCCGGCGCACGTGGAGGAGAACCACGGCGCCCTCGACGTCAGCCTCACCGATGCGGACCTCAAGGTTCTGGACGCCGCGTTCCCGGCGCCGGTGCGCAAGGAGCCCCTGGAGATTCTCTGATCATCCCGGCCGGGGGAAGTGTGCGCTCCGCATGTCAGGGCACCCGCAAGTCCTGCGCATGCTTCCCCGCGCAGGTCGCTCTAGGGTGAATTCGGAGGCCGTACATGACCCTCGCCGCAGGCGGATCCTCGTCACTGTTGCTGATCATCGGCGTGGTGATCGTCCTCGTACTGCTCGCCCTCTTCTGGTTCGGACGGCGGCAGGTCACCCGACGCCCCAACCCACCGCAGGAGCCCCAGCCGCGCGCGAATTCCTGGCAGGAACCCCACGAGGGTCCCTCGCAGTCGCGCTAGGCGTCCCGAGGAGGAACGGCATGCCCATCGCCACGGTCAATCCCGCCACCGGCGAGACGCTCGAAACCTTCGAGCCGCTTGAGGACGCGGAGGTCCGGCGCCGGGTGGCGGCGGCCCAAACCGCGTTCGGCGAATACCGCACCAGCGCCTTCTCCGAGCGTGCCCGGCTCATGAACCGGGCCGCGGACCTGCTGGAAGAGGACAACGCGTTCATCGCGCGGACCATGACCACCGAGATGGGCAAGCCCATCAAGGCGGCCAGGGCCGAAGCGGCCAAGTGCGTGAAGGCCATGCGCTGGTATGCCGAGCGCGCCGAGGGGCTGCTGGCCGACGAGCACCCCGCGCAGGACGACGTGGCGGACTCCGGGGCGACCCGGGCGATCGTCCGCTACCGCCCGCTCGGCGTCGTGCTCGCCGTGATGCCGTGGAACTTCCCGCTGTGGCAGGTCGTACGGTTCGCCGCGCCCGCCCTCATGGCGGGCAACGTCGGCCTGCTCAAGCACGCTTCGAACGTGCCGCAGACCGCCCTGTACCTCGAGGATCTCTTCCGCCGAGCCGGGTTCCCCGAGGGCTGCTTCCGGACGCTCCTGATCGGCTCGGGCTCCGTCGAGGCCGTCCTGCGCGACGACCGGGTGGTCGCCGCGACCCTCACCGGCAGCGAACCGGCGGGCCGCTCGGTGGCTTCCACCGCGGGCGACGAGATCAAGAAGACCGTCCTGGAACTGGGGGGCAGCGACCCCTATCTGGTGCTGCCGAGCGCCGACGTCGAGCGTGCCGCCGCGACCGCGGTGACCGCCCGGGTGCAGAACAACGGCCAGTCCTGCATCGCCGCCAAGCGCTTCATCGTGCACACCGACGTCTATGACGCCTTCCGGGACCGTTTCGTCGCGGGCATGCGGGAGTTGACCGTCGGTGACCCGACGAGCGAGGAGACGGACGTCGGTCCGCTCGCCACCGAACAGGGCCGCACCGATCTGGAGGAGCTCGTCGACGACGCGCTCGCCAACGGCGCCACCGCGCTGTGCGGCGGGCAGCGCCCCAAGGAGCAGGAGCGGGGCTGGTACTACTCCCCCACCGTCCTCGCCGATGTCACCGAGCGGATGCGCATCCACCGCGAGGAGGCGTTCGGCCCGGTGGCCACGCTCTACCGCGTGGCGGATCTGGACGAGGCCGTGTCCCTGGCCAACGACTCGCCGTTCGGGCTCAGCTCGAATGTGTGGACGCGCGATGACGCCGACATCGAACGCTGCGTACGGGACCTCCAGGCGGGCGGCGTCTTCTTCAACGGCATGACCGCCTCGCACCCCGGCCTGCCTTTCGGCGGCATCAAGCGCTCGGGTTACGGACGTGAGCTGGCGGGCCACGGCATCCGCGAGTTCTGCAACGCCACGACGGTCTGGTACGGCCCGACCGATCAGTGACCGGCGGTGATGCCGGTCAGGATGAGATCGATCCCGGCGAGGAACTCCGTCCGGTCGTCGTGATCGCGTAGCTGGTCCGCGACACTGCGGAGGAACGCGTACTCGCCGGGGTCGAGGTCGGACCACGCTGCCGCGGCGGCGTCGAGGAAGTCGGTGCGGCTCGTGTCGGGTCGGCGTGCCTGGTGTGCGCGGGCGTCGGCCGCGTTCTGGCCGCCCACGCCGAGGATGTAGTTCAGGAACGCCGACGCGGCGGTGAACTGGGCCGGCCCGGGCACTCCGAGCGCCTGGACCTGGCGCCCGATGTGTTCGAAGACCCGCAGCATGGGCGACTGCCCGGGGGCGCGGGAGAGCTGGGTGCCGACCCACGGGTGTGCCTCGATCGCGTCGAACACGCCGAGCGCGAGGGCGCGGATCGCCTCCTGCGGCGTGGTGTCGGTGGTGCCGGCGGCCACGGTTTCGGCGATCACGGCGTCGGTGGCGGCGTTGAGCAGTTCCTCCTTGCCCGCGACGTGCCAGTAGATCGCGCCGGGCCCCGTGGCGAGGCGCTCGGCCAGCACGCGGAAGGTGAGCCCGCTCTCGCCCGCCGAGTCGAGCAGGGCGATCGCCGCCTCGACGATGCGCTCTCTGGAGAGCGGTTCCTCTCGTCGCTCCGCACGACGCGTCCTCGTTGCCATGCACACATCCTGGCATATCTCTGGAACCTCGTTCCAGCTTGACATCGCTGGAACGAGGTTCCAGTGTGTTTGTGGAACGCCATTCCAGAGGGGGCCCGTCGGGCCCACCCGGGAGGCGCATGACCTGAGGAGCCACCATGAACACGCACAGCACTGACATCGCGATCATCGGCGCCGGCCTGGGCGGACTGACCCTCGCCCGCGTCCTGCACGTCCACGGCATCCCGGCCACGGTCTACGAGGCGGAGGCCTCACCCACGGCCCGGCCACAGGGCGGAATGCTCGACATCCACGACGACACCGGACAGCCGGCACTCCGGGCCGCGGGCCTCATGGACGAGTTCCACGGCCTCATCCTGGAGGGCCGCGAGGCAACACGGGTCCTGGCCACGGACGGCACCGTCCTGTACGACGACGACAGCGCACGCGGACGCCCGGAGGTACAGCGCGGGGCACTCCGCCAGATGCTGCTCGACTCCCTCCCCGCCGGCACCGTCCGGTGGGGGCACAAGGTCAGCGGCGTCCGCCCTCTCGGCGAGGGCCGCCACGAAGTGGCCTTCGCCGACGGCACCACCGCCGTCACGAGGCTGCTGATCGGCGCGGACGGCGCCTGGTCGCGGGTGCGGCCGCTGCTCTCCGACGCCAGGCCCGAGTACATCGGCAGATCCTTCGTCGAGACGTACCTCTTCGACGCCGACGCCCGGCACCCGGCCGCCGCGAAAGCGGTGGGCGGCGGGTCGCTGTTCGCGCTCGCGCCGGGAAAGGGGATCCAGGCACACCGGGAAAGCGGCGGGACCCTGCACACCTACGTGGCGCTCACCGAACCGAAGGAGTGGTTCGCCGCCATCGATTTCACCGACGCCGCGTCGGCCGCCGCACGCATCGCGCGGGAATTCGACGGCTGGGCGCCCGAACTCACCGCACTGATCACCGACGGGGAGACCGCCCCGGTTCTGCGCACCCTCAACGCCCTGCCCGCCGAGCACCGTTGGGAGCGCGTGCCCGGCGTGACCCTGCTCGGTGACGCCGCCCATCTCGCGGCCCCGAACGGCGAGGGCGCCAACCTGGCGATGTACGACGGCGCCGAACTCGGCACGGCCATCGCCACGCACCCGGAGGGCATCGAGGCCGCCCTCACCTCGTACGAGCAGGCCATGTTCCCCCGCAGCGCCGCAGCCGCCACCGACGGCGCGCAGCTCCACGAGCTCCTCTTCGGCGCCGACGCGCCGCACGGCCTGGTCAGCATGTTCGACGGAGGCGAGTAGCCCCCGCCGAGCTCCGCGCCGCCGCTCAGTGGCCAGGCAGCGGCGGCTCGCCCTCTTCGGCGCCCGTCAGGCGCAGTTGGACCTGTACCTCCTGGTCGCCCGACACGTTGCCCTTCGGCGAGACGACGAAGGCCGATTCGAGCGTGGTCCGCAGCCGGTCCACCGCCACCGGGCTGCCCTGCAGGTCGGCGGTGACGGGCCCCGCGAGCAGCACACCGCGGACCGGTCCCGGACTGTCGGCGGCGAGGAAGCCGCCGGTCCAGACGGCGGGGCGGGGCTGCTCCGTGCGGTGGGGCGCGTCCTCGCCGCGGTCGGAGGGGAAGTGGGTGCGCAGCACCCCGAAGACGGCGTCCGCGTCGGCCGCGGAGCACTCGCCGAGTACCACTTGCACCAGGTCCGGGGAGTCGGACTGTGCGGTGGGGGTTGCCGGGTCGGGTGTGTCGTTCACGCTGTGCTCCAGTGGGGTCGCGGGGCCTGATGTGTGATCACGGGTACCCGATGTGAGGGCAGGTATCTGGGGTGGCGGCCGCTGTCCGGGACGGAACGGCGGCCGGTGGCGGCACCCGAACTGCTCAGAGGTCGCGCAGCGCGGGAAGCAGCTTCTTCTCCGCCCAGTCGATGAACGGGCGTTGCTGGTCGCCGCCCACCTGGACGAGGGCGACCTCCGTGAAGCCCGCGTCGACGAAGGGGCGTACGGCGTCCACGAAGGTGTCGACGTCGTCGCCGCACGGGACCTGCTTCGCCATGTCCTCGCGGGTGACGAACTGGGTGGCGCCCGCGAAGCCGGAAGGACCGGGAAGTTCGGAGTTGACGGGCCAGCCGCCGACCGACCAGCGGAACTGGTCGTGCGCGCGGGCGATGGCCGCGTCCTTGTCGGTGTCGTAGCAGACGGGCAGCTGGCCGACGCGGGGCTTGCCGCTGCCGCCGTGCCGGTCGAAGGCCTCGATCAGGTCGGCCTTGGGCTCGGTGGCGATGACCAGGTCGGCCAGGCGCCCGGCCAGCGCGCAGGACCGGCCGCCGGAAACCGCCACTCCAATGGGCGGCAGCTTGTCGGGGACATCCCACAGGCGGGCGTTCGACACGTCGAAGTGGGTGCCCTGGTGATTGACGTTGTCGCCGGTGAACAGCGCGCGGATGATCTCCACCGCCTCCTCCAGCATCTCCAGGCGGACCTGTGGCGCCGGCCAGCCCGCGCCGACGACGTGCTCGTTGAGGTTCTCGCCCGAGCCGAGGCCGAGCCGGAAGCGGCCCTCGGAGAGCAACTGCATCGTCGCGGCCTTCTGCGCCACCACGGCGGGGTGATAGCGCACCGTCGGGCAGGTCACGTACGTCATGAGCGGGATCCGCGAGGTCGCCTGCGCCGCCGCGCCCAGCACGCTCCACGCGTAGGGGGCGTGCCCCTGCGAGTCGAGCCAGGGGAAGTAGTGGTCCGAGGTGACGGAGAAGTCGAACCCGGCCTGCTCCGCCGCGACGAGGTCGTCGACGAGCGCACGGGGGCCCGCTTGCTCGGTCATCATCGTGTAGCCGATTTGCACCATATTTGTACGCTTTGCCGAACTGCTCCTGCTGAAACCTCACCGTCCGCGGGCGCGTGAGACCGCCGCCCACGCCCGTTGGTGGTACTCGGGTGCCCTCCGGGCCTACTTCCAGTCGTACGCGTAGGCGGCGACCCAGGTGATCTCCAGCTGCGCGCTGCTGCCGGGCGCCGCGCCCGGTCCTTCCAGCGCGCTCTCGTTCTGCAGGATCCACGACAGCGGTCGGTCAGGAACACCGCGGGTGTCGTGTCCGGTCTCCCGTCCGTCGACGAAGAAGCGCACATGCCCCGGGGTCCATTCGGTCGACACCGTGTGCCATTCGGTCCACTCGTCGGCCCCGCGGAAGTAGCCCTGTTCGCCGCCGCCGCACGGATGATGGAAGGCGGTGAGGGACCCGGACCAGTTGCCCTCGGGGTGGTCCATCTCGCAGCCTCCGCCGTAGTGCAGCCAGGCCGACTTGTATCCGGGGGCCGGCTTGGTCACCTTGATGCGGGCGCTGTACTTGCCGTACTTCATCTGCATGACGGCGCGCGGTACGACCGCGGCGGCGTGCACGGGACCTCCGTCGGCGGGCCGCCACATCCGGATGCGCATACGGCCGTCGCCGTTCTCCGCAGGGCCCACGCTCACGGTGTCCTCCGGGTGGTAGACACCGACGACGTCGCGGTCCCGGTCGTTGGAGGTGTCGCGCCAACCGGTCGGGTAGGCCCACCAGTTGTCGCGGTAGGCGCCTTCGAGACCGTCGCAGTACGCGGCCGAGGTGTCCGGGTGATGGTCGCAGTCGCTGAACGCCCCCAGCGGCACCCGGTCACCGTTGAAGTCCTCGGCGACGACCTGCCAGAACGGCCCGCAGTCGCCACGCGGCAGCTCGGTGCCGACGCTGCCGCAGGCGTCGCCCGCGCGCGGCGCTCCCCCCGCACTCGGGATGGACAGCAGGGCGGCGAGCAAGGTGGCGCCGAGCGCCGCGGCCATGACGGGCCTGCGCCGCCCGGCCGCCGCGTGTAGTCCCATCGCGATGCCCTTCCTCCCGGCCACCCGGGCCCCACAGGACCCGGCGAGACACCCGCGCGAAGGGCACATCCTCGCGGAGGCCACGAGGCCCCGCCATACCGCCGACACGACGTCCTGCGAACTCAGGAGACCTTGTGCGGCCGCCTGTTGACATGGTCGCGAGGATCGTGCCCACCCGACGGGAGAAGCGGAACAAATAGAGAACGCGCCGAGAGCGTGAACTGGTGTACGCGTCCGCACGGTTGGGACGTAGGTTGTGCGTTGAACAGTTCACGCCTCGGTGGAAAGACGGACGCTACCCATGACCGACCACGCCACGACGCCCGGACCTGCGGCGCATCAGAAGATCGACTCATCGGTGCCGCACTCGGCCCGCATCTGGAACTACTGGCTTGGCGGGAAGGACAACTACCCCGTCGACGAGGAGGCGGGGGACGCCTACAGCGCCGTCTTCCCCGGCATCGTCACCGTCGCCCGCAGCAGCCGCGCCTTCCTGCGCCGCAACATCACCTATCTGGTGTCGGAGGCGGGCATCGGGCAGTTCCTGGACATCGGGACCGGCCTGCCGACCGTGGACAACACCCATGAGGTGGCCCAGCGGCTCGATCCCAGCACCAGGATCGTGTACGTCGACCACGACCCGATGGTCCTCGCGCATGCCCGCGCCCTGCTCACCTCCACGCCCGAGGGCGCGACCGCGTACGTCGACGCCGACCTCTCCGACCCCGACCGCATCCTGGCGGCCGCGGCCCAGACGCTCGACCTCTCCCGCCCCACCGCGCTGATCCTCAGCAACATCCTGGGCCACGTCGCCGACTACGACCAGGCGCGCGCCATCGTCACCCGCCTGGTGGACGGCCTGCCATCCGGCAGCTACCTCTCCATCAACGACGGCTCCCGAGGCACCGACGCCACCTACGAACAGGCCCAGGACGCCTACAACGAGACCGGCGCCGTCCCCTACTTCCTGCGCCCCGTCGACCAGATCACGGCCTTCTTCGACGGCCTGGAACTCCTTGACCCCGGTGTGGTCTCGGTCCCCTTCTGGCGCCCGGCCCCCGACTCCCCCACCCCGGAGCCCATCGGCGAGCACGGCGGCCTCGCCCGCAAGCCGTGACGTGACGCGCCCGCGGGCCGCCGCTCACGGCCCGCGGGCGCGCACGACATGCCGGAACGTCTCTCCTGACCCAGGCTGGTTACGCGGTCAACCGCAGATCCCGCTTCGACGAGGGAGCAGAGCGCCATGGGGACCGATGTGTACCGGTCGCAAGTGCCCCTGACGGTGAACGGCACACCCTGCCGTCCCACCGTCGACCACCGTTCGACGCTGCTCGACGTCCTGCGCGAACAGATGGGCCTCACCGGCGCCAAGAAGGGCTGCGACCACGGCCAGTGCGGTGCCTGCACCGTCCTCGTCGACGGGAGGCGCGCCAACAGCTGTCTGCTGCTGGCCGTCGCCCACGAGGGGTGCGACATCACCACCGTCGAAGGGCTGCGCTCCGACGACGGCGAGGGGCTGCATCCGGTACAGCGTGCCTTCCTGGAGCGCGACGCCTTCCAGTGCGGCTACTGCACACCGGGCCAGATCTGTTCGACCGTCGGCGCCCTGGCGGAAGCCGCCGCCGGCCACGCCTCGCACGTGACCGATCCGGCCGCGGACACCGGCGCCCCCGTGGAGCTGACCCGGGACGAGATCCGTGAGCGGCTCAGCGGCAACCTGTGCCGCTGCGGCGCCTATCCGCACATCGTCGAGGCCGTCGAGGACGTGACCCGGTGAAACCCTTCAGGTACGTGCGCGCCTACAGCGTCGAAGAGGCGACCGCCGCCCACGCCGGCCGCCCCGGCTCCCGCTACCTGGGCGGCGGCACCAACCTCGTCGACCTGATGAAACTGGGCGTCGAACGCCCCGGAACACTGATCGACGTCAGCAGGCTGCCGCTGGACGCGGTGGAGGAGCTGCCCGACGGGTCCGTCCGGGCCGGCGGGACGGTGCGCAACAGCGACCTCGCCGCCCACCCGCTGGTGCGCGAGCGCTACCCGGTTCTCGCCCAGGCCCTGCTCGCGGGAGCCTCGGGCCAGCTGCGCAACGTCGCCACGACCGGCGGCAACCTCCTCCAGCGCACCCGCTGCCCCTACTTCCAGGACCTGGGAAAGCCGTGCAACAAGCGCGAACCCGGCACCGGCTGCGGCGCACGCGACGGCGTCCACCGCGACCACGCGGTCCTTGGCCACTCCCCGCAATGCATCGCCACACACCCCTCCGACATGGCGGTCGCACTCGCCGCGCTCGACGCCCAGGTGGAACTGCACGGCGTACGGGGCCGACGCACCCTGCCCGCCGCCGAGTTCCACCGCCTGCCCGGCGGCCGTCCGGAGCAGGACACCGAGATCGCGCCCGGCGAGCTGATCACCGGAGTGCTGCTGCCGCCCGCGACGGCAGGCCTGCCCTCGGCCTACCGCAAGGCCCGCGACCGCGCCTCGTACGCCTTCGCGCTGGCCTCGGTGGCCGTGGTCCTGGACGTCGAGGACTCCGTCGTACGCCAGGCGCGCATCGCGTTCGGCGGCCTGGCCCACCGGCCCTGGCGCGCCCGGCGCGCGGAGGAGGAACTGCGCGGCGGCGCGCCGAGCGACCAGGCGTTCGAGGCAGCCATCGACGCCGAGCTCTCCGCGGCCGAGCCGCTGCACGACAACGCGTTCAAGGTGCGTCTGGCCCGTGACCTCGCCTGTGACGTCCTTCGGCACCTGGCGGACTCGCCCCCCGTCGCCTGAACTCAGCCCCCTCCGCTTCCAGGGAGATTCCCATGCCGGACACCGTCAGCGCCCTCGGAGCGCCCGCCGAGCGCAGGGAGGGCCCCCAGAAAGTGACCGGGGCCGCCCGCTACGCCGCCGAGCACACCCCCGAAGGGTGCGCCTACGCCTGGCCGGTGCCCGCCACGGTGGCGAGCGGCTCGGTCAGCGCCGTCGACGACACGGCGGCCCGGGAGGTGCCCGGCGTCGTCGAGGTCCTCACCCACCTGAACGCACCTCGCCTGGAGAAGCCGGACGACGCGACACTGGGCGTGCTGCAGGACGCGCGCGTGCCGCACCGGGGCTGGTACGTCGCGCTCGTCGTCGCCGACAGCCTGGAGGCGGCGCGCGAAGGCGCCGCGGCCGTCCGCGTCACCTACACCGAGGAACCGCACGACGTCACGCTCAAGGCCGACCACCCCGCGGCCTTCGTACCCGAGGACGAGGACGGCACATCGGGAGAGCACGTCCGCGGCGACGCGGAGGGCGCCTTCGACTCCGCGCCCTCCCGCGTCGACGTCACCTACCGGGTGCCACCGCTGCACAACCACCCCATGGAGCCGCACGCGGCCACCGCGCAGTGGCGGGACGGGCGGCTGACGGTGCACGACAGCAGCCAGGGCGCCACCACCGTCCGCGATGTCCTGGCGTCCCTGTTCGCGCTGCCCAAGGAACAGATCACCGTCATCTCCGAACACGTCGGCGGCGGCTTCGGCTCCAAGGGCACGCCGCGTCCGCACGTGGTCCTTGCCTCCATGGCCGCCCGCTCGACCGGACGGCCCGTCAAACTCGTCCTGCCGCGACGCCAGTTGGCGGCCGTGGTGGGCCACCGCTCGCCGACCCTGCACCGGCTGCGGCTGGGCGCGGAGCGGGACGGCAGGCTCACCTCCGTGATCCACGAGGTGACCGCGCACACCTCCCGCATCAAGGAGTTCATGGAGACGGCCGCCGCCGCCACGCGCGTCATGTACCCCTCGCCGCACGCCCGCACCACCCACCGCGTGGTGCCCCTCGACGTGCCGAGCCCGTCCTGGATGCGCGCCCCTGGCGAAGCGCCCGGCATGTACGCCCTGGAGTCGGCGATGGACGAACTCGCAGCGACCCTCGGCATGGACCCCGTCGAACTGCGCCTGCGCAACGACACCGACACCGAGCCCGACTCCGCCAAGCCCTTCAGCAGCCGCCACCTCGCCGAATGCCTGCGCGAGGGTGCCCGCCGGTTCGGCTGGTCCGAGCGCGACCCGCGCCCCCGCTCGCGTACGGAGGGCCCCGTACTCATCGGCAGCGGAGTCGCCTCGGCCACCTACCCGGTGGTCGTCGCACCGAGCCGGGCGAGCGCACACGCCTACCCCGACGGCAGCTTCGTGGTCCGCGTCAACGCGACCGACATCGGCACGGGCGCCCGCACCGTGCTCGCCCAGGTCGCCGCCGACGTGCTCGGCGTCCCGCTGGACTCCGTACACACCGAGATCGGCAACAGCGACCTCCCGAACGCGCCGCTGGCGGGCGGCTCCTCCGGGACGGCTTCCTGGGGCTGGGCCGTCCACGAGGCCTGTACGCGGCTGGCCGAGCGCCTGGCCGGACAGCAGGGCCAGCAGCTGCCGCCGGAGGGCGTCGGCGCCACCGCCGACACCAAGGGCGACGCCGACGCGGACAGCGACTACGCGCGCCACGCCTTCGGCGCCCACTTCGCCGAGGTCGGCGTCGACACCGTGTCCGGTGAGGTCAGGGTGCGCCGGCTGCTCGGGGTCTACGCGGCCGGGCACATCCTCAACTCCCGTACCGCGCGCTCGCAGTTCATCGGGGCGATGACGATGGGCCTCGGCATGGCGCTGACCGAGGGCAGCACCATGGACGCGGCCTTCGGCGACTTCACGGAGGCCGACCTCGCCGCCTACCACGTACCGGCCCACGCGGACGTGCCCGCCATCGAGGCGCACTGGATCGACGAGGACGACCCCCACCTCAACCCCATGGGCAGCAAGGGCATCGGGGAGATCGGCATCGTCGGGACGGCCGCTGCCATCGGTAACGCGGTGCACCACGCGACCGGTCTGCGGCTGCGCGAGCTGCCCCTCACACCGGACCGCCTGCTGGCGAGCGGCCTGTAAGGCACAAGCACCGGGGCCGGCGACGCACCTGGCTCAGGCCGCCGCCCGTTTCTCCCGTGTCCAGGTCAGCAGTTTCTCCGCCGTCCAGGTCGTCACCACGCGTTCGGTGCACAGCCTTTACAGCGCCGGCACCGAGGCCGGCCGCCTGGCTCAGGCCGCCGCCCGTTTCGCCCGTGTCCAGGTCAGCAGTTTCTCCGCCGTCCAGGTCGTCACCACGCGTTCGGCGGGCACCCCGCATTCCTCGGCCCGCTCGCAGCCGATCACCTGCCAGTCCAGCTGGCCGGGCGCGTGCGCGTCGGTGTCCACCGAGAACAGGACTCCGGCGTCCACGGCCCGGCGCAGCAGCCTGCGCGGCGGGTCGAGCCGTTCCGGGCGGCTGTTGATCTCCACCGCCGTGCCCGCGGCAGCGCACGCGGCGAACACCTCGTCCGCGTCGAACTGCGACTCCGGTCTGCCGCGCCCGGTGACGAGGCGGCCGGTGCAGTGACCGAGCACGTCGGCCCGGGGGTTGCTGACGGCGGCGACCATGCGCCGCGTCATCGCGGCGGCGTCCATCCGCAGCTTGGAGTGCACGGAGACGACCACCACGTCGAGGCGGTCGAGCAGCTCCGGCTCCTGGTCGAGCGAACCGTCGTCCAGGATGTCGCACTCGATGCCCGTGAGCAGCCGGAAGGGCGCCCAGCGCTCGTTCAGGTCCGCCACCACCGCCAGCTGCTCGCGCAGCCGCTCCGGAGAGAGCCCGCGCGCGATGGTCAGCCGCGGCGAGTGGTCGGTGAGCACGGCCCACTCGTGGCCGATCGCCTGGGCCGCACGGCCCATCTCCTCGATCGGGCTGCCGCCGTCGGACCAGTCGGAGTGCAGGTGGCAGTCACCGCGCAGGAGCGATCGCAGCTGAGCGCCACCCCCGGCGAGCGGGGCGTCCGCCTCACCTTCGAGCCGCTCCAGGTACGCCGGTACGTCGCCGCCCAGCGCCTCGCTGATCACACCGGCGGTCTTGGGGCCGATCCCCTTGAGCGACTCAAGGGACCCGTCGGCGACGCGCCGCGCGGCCTCGCCGTCGGCAAGACCGCCCACCACGGCGGCCGCGGTGCGAAAGGCCCGCACCCGGTAGGTCGGGGCACGGCCACGCTCCAGCAGGAAGGCGATCCGTTCCAGCGCCTCGACGGGATCCATCAGCACCTCCGGCCGTCGGGGCTCACGACGGCATATGTGTGCTTCCAGCGTCGCCCACAAAGGGCGGCGGGGCATGTGAGGGCCGGAGCCCCCCGCGCCCCGGAGAGGCGCCTACGCCGCGGGTTCGGCGGACGGGGCGTCGGGCACGACGGTGATCGGCCCCCTGAAGTCCAGCACGGCCTCGGCTCTCTGCTGGGTCTCCTCGGCGGCCTTGCGGGCTGTCGCGAGGACGTCGCCGTGCTCCTGGACGAGGGTTTCGTAGATCGGCGCCTCAGCGGCGTCATTGGCTGGCATGACCAGCGGCTCCTTGTTCGGGTGGCTGTAATGGTTCAGATCGGCCGCATGCGGCCGGTCCGCGACCTTACGCTGCGCGTGCGGGCCTCCGGGGACCGGGGTCGAACGCTGAGACGGCCTGCCCAGCGCACCGGGGAAAGCCCAGGAAGGCCGGGAATCCGGCGGGCGTAGGCGAAATGCGCGCCCCACACGCCCGAGGCCGGGCGGGATCAGCGGCCCGATGTGAGACTGCTGGTGAGGCGGTGATCACACATGGCGAGCCATTCCAGGGAGTCCGGCCCCGGGAACCGGGGTCCCGGAAGCTTCGGCCCGGAAAGCCCCGGCCCCGGAGCCCCCGGCTCAGGGAAGTCAGACCCCCGGCAGCCCGGTCCTGGGGAGCAGCTGTTCGAGCAGTTGCTGGCCGCGGCGCACGCTGCGGCGCCGATGGAGCTCCCCGCCCTGGCCCGGCGCTTCGCCGACGCCGTCGGGCTCGACCGGATCGACATCTACCTCGTGGACATCCAGCAGCGGGATCTGGTGCCGCTGGCCGACGGGCCGCCCACGCTCGGTGTGGACGGCTCTATCGCCGGTTCGGCCTACCGCGCGCACGCGCTGCGCATCGAGGAACTCGCCCACGGGCGGATCGTCGCGTGGCTGCCGCTGATCGACGGCGCCGAACGCCTCGGCGTGATCGGCGCCACGGCGTCCGTCATCGACGTCGCGCTGCTGCGCCGCTGCCGCATGCTGGCGTCCGTCCTGGCCATGACGATCACCTCGAAGCGGGCATCGAGCGACAGCTTCGCGCGCCGGACCCGGTCCGAGCCCATGCAGCTTCCCGCCGAGATGCTCCGGGCCTTCCTGCCACCCAGGACGATCGGCAACTCCCAGGTGATCTCGACGGCCGTCCTCGAACCCGCGTACGAGATCGGCGGCGACGCCTTCGATCACTCGCTGACCCCTTCGACGCTGCACGTGGCGATCCTGGACGCCATGGGTCACAACCTCGCGTCGGGCCTGACGACCGCCGTGGCCATGGCCGGCTGCCGCAACGCGCGGCGTGCGGACGCCGAACTGCCCGAGCTCGTGGCCACCGTGCAGCACGCACTGGCCGAGTGGCTGCCCGCGCAGTTCTGTACGGGAATCCTCGCTCAGCTCGACCTGACCCACGGCATCCTGCGCTGGTGCAACTGCGGACACCCGCCGCCCCTGCTGATCCGGGACCACCGCGTGCTCGACCGGGCGCTCGAACGACCGTCACAGCCGCCCATGGGGACGCCCGCTCAGCTGGCCGGCGCGGTGTGGGAGGTCCACGAGCAGGCGCTCGAGCCGGGTGACCGGGTGCTGATGTACACCGACGGCGTCACCGAGCTGCGTACCGGGGGCGGGTCCCAGTTCGGCCTGGACCGGTTCACGGACAGCATCATCCGCGCGACCGCCGCGGGTGAACCCGCGCCTGAAGCTTTGCGACAGCTCATCCACTCCATCCTCGACCGGCAGGACAACCAATTGCGGGACGACGCGACGCTGTTGCTCCTTGAGTGGCGCCCATCGGAAACGCGCTGACCTGCCACTCCCCCACGCCTTCCCCACTCCCCCCGCGACTCTCCCGCGTGCCGGAACGTGTGTTCTGGATCAGGGTGGATACACGGCAGGACACCAGCGACAGTCGCGCATGAAGGAGGACGAGCACCGTGGGAAACGACGAGGTCATGGGCGACGAGGTCTACCAGCCCGATGCGGAGGAAGTCCGTGAGGACGAGGGCATCCTCGACGCGGAGGACACGCTCAACGACCGCGGGGCGGATCCGTACGACGAGGGCTGGTCGCCTCCCGAACGGCCGCTTGGAGTGGCCCACACCGGTACCACCGCTCAGGAGCAGCAGGAGGGCGAGAGCCTGGCCGAACGCCTCTCCGAGGAGCGGCCCGACCCCGCGCTCGAGGTACCGGATCCCGCCGAGGCGGACGACGGCATCGGTGACACGACCGACACCGACGGCGAGCCGATCGAGGACGCGGAGGTGGGGGACGCCCGCGCCGGGCGCCTGTTCGCCCCGGACGAAGGCGCGAGCGGGGACGCGGAGGACGACGCCGAGCAGGACATGATCGGCGAGGACATGGGCATCGACGGCGGGGCGGCATCCGCCGAGGAAGCCGCGGTGCACGTCATCGACGAGGACGCCGAGGGCACCGACACGGCGAGGTGACCGCGTCACGACGCACGGCCGGCTGATCGGCGGGGCGCTCCAGCCCCTGCCCCGCCGCAGCCGTAGCCGTAGCCGTAGCCGTAGCCGTAGCCAGTGATATCCCGTCAGCGCAGGTCGAGCCGCATCAGGATGCGGGGGTGACCGGCCAGCACGGAGGTGGTGTCGGCGGCGTGGGTGAACCCGGCACGCTCGAAGTTTTTGCGGATCCCCGCATACGCCATCGTCAGGTCGACCTTGGCATCACCGTTGTCGAGCGGGTAGGCCTCGACCGCCGGTGCGCCGTGGGAGCGGGCGAAGTCGACCGCGCCGGCGATGAGGGCGTGCGAGATCCCCTGCTTCCGATGGCCGGGACGCACCCGGATGCACCACAGCGACCAGACCGGCAGATCGTCGACGTGGGGGATCTTGCGATTGCGCGCGAAGGACGTCTCCGAGCGCGGCGCCACGGCAGCCCAGCCCACCGGCTCCTCCCCCTCGTAGGCGAGCACGCCCGGCGAGGGCCGCGCCCGGCACAACTCGGCGACGTACTCCCCCCGCTCCGGCCCACGCAATGCGTTGTTGAGCTTCGACGGAATGCGATAGCTCAGACACCAGCACACATTGGCACCGGGCGACTTGGGCCCCACCACGGCACGAACGTCCTCAAACACAGAGGCTGGGCGCACTTCAATGGACATGGCAACAGAGTGGCACGCGTGACGGCTGGGCCGGGATCATGACGTGCGACCGGAAAGGGCCGCCCCCCTACGGCCCAGCCTGAGACCGCAGCCACGCCCCGAGGGCGGCGAAGTCCGCGTCCGTCATGCCGCGCGCGGGGTCGATCCGGTGCAGGAGGGCCGGTCCTGAGTGGTGTGCCGCCACCCAGGACCGATCGGCGCCGGTGATCTCGTCGTCCACCCAGGCGAACGCGCGTCCCGCTGCCCAACGGAGCACGGGCCGGGTCTTCCAGTGCAGTCCGCGTCTCGCATCAGCCTCAACCACCCCCTCGGCCCCGGACTCCTCGGACGGCTCCGGCCACAGCATCACGGGCAGCTCCGGCAGACCGAGCCACGGTGCGATGCATTCATTCGCGTCGGCCTCCCACGTCGTGGCCCACACCAGCTCGCACGGCAGCGCCATGAGCCGGGGGCCGCGGGCCGCCGTGTTGATCACGGGCGAACCGTAGCGGCACGACAGCGTTCCCCCCGGTCCCGAAATAGTTCCCGCTCATAGCGCCTGCAACGGAGCGTGAACGGAACTGCCTCATGTGCTCCACATGATCTCCACGTGAACCCTTGACCAACGGTTGAGATTTCGACTAACTCGCAGCTCAGGGGCGCTTATTACTCAATCTTTGGCAGAATTTTGCTCTGTCATCCGAGGTTAATGCGATGGCAAAGTGAGAGACACAGCTTCCGTACAGGCTGTTACCGGGGCGACGCGGTGCCCGCTGTTCTTCAGTGGTCCGCGCCGCCTCACTGTCACCATCGACCCGACCACACCGCGTCCCGGCTCCGTCCGCAGCGACGCAGGAGGCAGGCCAGCATGAAGTCCCTGATCGACAACGCCCGTTCCTTCGCCGAGACACACGTCGCGGCCCCGGAGAACGCCGCGGCCTTCCAGGCCCTCGGCGCCGGGCAGTCGCCCGAAGTCCTGTTCGTCACGTGCTCCGACTCACGCGTCGTACCGTCCCTGATCACCGGCGCACGCCCCGGCGAACTCTTCGAACTCCGCACGGCGGGCAACGTCGTACCGGTCTACCCCTCCGGCAACGACGCCGGCCGGGACGCCCACCCCATGAGTGAGGCAGCCACCATCGAGTACGCGGTATGCGTGCTCGGAGTCCGCGACATCGTCGTCTGCGGACACTCGCACTGCGGCGCGGTAGGCGCCCTGGTGCGGGGCGAAGACCTGTCGGCCGTACCGGCGGTACGCGACTGGCTGAACCACTCCGTTGCCCCCGACGCC
This sequence comes from Streptomyces sp. NPDC002853, assembly GCF_053591915.1. Taxonomy (NCBI): domain Bacteria; kingdom Bacillati; phylum Actinomycetota; class Actinomycetes; order Kitasatosporales; family Streptomycetaceae; genus Streptomyces; species Streptomyces sp. NPDC002853. The sequence continues at coordinate 120,426 of NZ_JBSFUS010000004.1, forward strand.
GCCCTGCGCGCCCTCGGCGAAGCCTCCCAGGCCCCCGCGGACGTCGCCGAAGCCGTGCAGACCCACGTGCTCGCCCAGGTGCAGAGGCTGCGCGCGTACCCCTGTGTCAGTGAGCGCCTCGACGACGGCTCACTGAACCTGCACGCCTGGTACTACGAGGTACACACAGGCGCCGTCACCGCCCACGGCCTGTCGTTCGACGACCGGCCGGCGTTCGGTCCGCTGTGAGAGCTGCCACGCCCCACCCACCGGCCCGCTCCCACGACAGGACCCCCCACCCTCATGTCCTCTTTCCTCTCATCCCTCCGCTCCCCCTTCAGCCCCCTGCGTGAACCGGGCGTACGGCGCAAGGACTTCCTCGCCTCGCTCGTCGTCTTCCTCGTCGCCCTGCCGCTGTGCGTCGGCGTGGCCGTCGCCTCCGGAGTACCCGCCGAACTGGGCCTGGTCACCGGCATCGTCGGCGGCCTGGTCGTCGGCTTCCTGCCGGGCAGCGCCCTGCAGGTGAGCGGGCCCGCCGCCGGACTGACCGTCCTCGTCTTCGAGGCCGTACAGGAGTTCGGGCTCGGCATGCTCGGCGCCATCGTGCTCCTCACCGGCGCCCTGCAGATCATCCTCGGCCTGCTGCGCTGCGGCCGTTGGTTCCGCGCCATCTCCGTGTCCGTCGTGCAGGGCATGCTGGCTGGCATCGGACTCGTGCTGATCCTCGGCCAGCTCTACACCATGGCCGGGGCCGAACAGCCGCGCTCCGGGATCGACAAGATAGCCGGGCTGCCCGGACTGCTCGTCGACGTGCTCGGCGACACCGCCTCCCTGACCGGCGCGGGCCTGGGCCTCGGCACCATCGCCGTGCTCATGCTCTGGCCGAAACTGCCCGCCGCCGTACGCGTGGTGCCCGCCCCGCTGGCCGCCGTCGCCCTGGCCACGGCCGTGGCCGCCGGACTGCGCCTGGACGTCGCCAACGTGACGGTACGCGGCCTGGTCGACGCCATTCAGCCGCCGGGGCTCGGCGACCTGGCGGCCCTGGGCAGCGTGGCCGTGCTCGGCACGGTGCTCGCGTTCACCCTCATCGCGTCGGCCGAATCGCTGTTCAGCGCCGCGGCCGTCGACCGCATGCATGACGGGCCCCGCACGCAGTACGACAAGGAGCTCGTCGCCCAGGGCATCGGCAACGCCACGTGCGGCGTGCTCGGCGCGCTGCCGATGACGGCCGTCATCGTCCGCAGCTCCGCCAACGTCGAGGCCGGCGCGCGCACTCCGCTCTCCCGCATCCTGCACGGCGCGTGGCTGCTGCTGTTCGCCGTACTGTTCCCGGCCGCGCTCGGCATCATCCCGCTGGCGGCGCTCGCCGGCGTCCTGGTCCACGCGGGCTTCAAGCTGATGCCCGTCAAGGAGATCGTCCCGCTCGCCCGCGCCCACCGGGGCGAGGCCCTGGTCCTCGCCACCACGGCGATCGCCATCGTGGTGACCAACATGTTCGAGGGCGTGGTGCTCGGCCTGGTGCTCGCGGTGGTCAAGTCCGCCTGGGACACCTCGCATGTGCACCTGGACGTACGGGAGTTGACCGGCGGCCGGACGGTCGTCACCCTCACCGGCAACGCCACGTTCCTTCGGCTGCCCCGCATCCTGGAGACACTGGAGGCCCTGCCCAAGGACCGGCCCATCGAGCTGGACCTGACGGCCGTACGGCATCTCGACCACGCCTGCCGCACGACGCTGGAGAACTGGGCGCTGCGGCACAACGACAGCGGCACGGAGGCGGTCCGCATGAAGACGTCTCCGGTGTCCCCTTCCGGGGCCGATGCCGAAATCGACTCCGGGGCCGGCCCCGGGATCAGCTCCGGGACCGAGAGTTCCGACGCGCGGGCCCGCACGCGGCTCTGATGCCGGGCATCCGCCGGCACTGACGCCGGACGCCCACCCCTGAACGCCGTCTGCCGCCCGCCCCGGCGGCAGACGGTGCGGGCCGGTGGGCCCGTCGGCGTGCCCACCACCGCGCAACAGCCGGGCTTAGGCGTGCGGTTACGCCATCCAGTCCGCCCCCATTGACACTCCCTTGACCATCTCTTTACGTTCAAGGGGATGGGATGAAAGCGGCGAAAGCTCATAGACCCATCGATTCACCAGCTGTCGCCGCATACCAATCGATGTATGGAGGTTCCACCATGGACCAGCTCATCAGGCGCATGACCGAGGAGTCCGTGTGGCAGAAGTGGGTGGCCGCCAACTCCGCCCGGACGGGCTCCGGGCAGGGCTCCAAGGACGGCTGCATCAGCTCGGCACCCAAGAGCGGCTGCATCAGCGCCACCGGCAAGAGCGGCTGCATCTCCTGAGCCGCTGATCTCCTGAGCCGCTGAGGCCGCGGGGCCGCCGCCGCGCCCTTCCCGGCGGCGGCCCCGCACCCGCTCACCCACCCCCACCTGCACCGGAGCCGCCGTGAACCGCCTGCCGAGCGCCGACGTCCTGGACCGCGTACGCGACATCCCCCTCTACCGCGCGTCCGCCGAGCGCGGTGACTTCCCCGTCCTGGAGAAGCCGGACATCGCCCGGGGCTTTCCCGACAACTGGATGACTCCCGAGCTGGCCCGGGCCCTGGAGACAGGCGAGGCCGAGTTCGTGCTCTCCACCGGGACCAACCACGCCCGCATGCAGATCATCCGCCCGCCGTACTTCCTCCTCCGCTCCTACTACCGACTGTGGAGCGAGCACCCCGATCTCGGCGCCTCCTGGCACACCGGCGCCCGGCGGGTGTCACTGACCACCGTCCTCGCCACCGAACACGTCGCACGCGTCAATGCCCGCAAGCCGGGAGCGACCGCGGGCGAACGCTGGCTCGACGACCGCACGCTGTACCTCAACCAACAGCTCGACCCGGCCGGTTGGGAGCGTCCGGAGGTCGAGCGGATACTCGCCGAGATCCGGGAGGTCAGCGCCGCACACCCCGAGGGCTCCTATCTCCTGGACTGCTCCGGCTACCACCTGGCGCATCTGGTCCGCAAAGTGACCGAGTGGGACCTGTGGGACGGCTTCCCGCGGCCGACCGCCATCGTCCATGCCTACGAGTACACGCCGTTGAACGTGCGCGCCTATCTGCGTGCCCACTTCGACTGCCCCGTGGTCGACCTCTTCGGCAGCACGGAACTCGGATACCTCTTCTACAGCGATGCCGAGGGCCGCTATCAGCCCTATCTGCACGACATGAGCGTGGAGTTGATCCCGGTGGAGGAGGGCAGCGGCATCCACAGCCTCATCGTCACCAGCATCCGCAACCCCTACATGCCGCTCGTGCGCTACCGGTCCGGCGACTGCGTCCGCACCCGCGACGGCAGCACCGACCCGACGCAGATCGTCTCCTTCTGCGGCCGCGAGAAGGAACTCCTCGCCACACCCGACGGCCCCGTCGCCCAGGCCGATCTCGACACCCGCATCGCAGCCGTCTGTCCCCGCGTCTTCCTGCACCAGTTGCAGCTGACCGGCGAGGACCAGTGCCGGCTGTGGTGCACCACGTTCGACGGCGCGCCCCTGACTCCCGGTGAGGAGAGCGAGTTGGCGGCCTCCGTCGGCGCTCTGACCGGCCGCTCCTGTCACGTCGAGCACCGCACCCACGTGCCGATCGGCCACTCGGGCAAGTACGCCTGGCTGGCCACGCCCGCCCCCGCCTGACTTTCCAGCGCCCCACGCCACCCGCAGCGCCTCCGCCGACAGGACAACGCCATGACGCACCCACCTGCCGCCGCCCCCTTCTCCTCCGAGGACCGCACCCAAGCAGCCCCCACCGCCCGCGAGTTGCTCGGCACCGCTCTGCACGACGAGGTGGTGGCGCACTTCGCCGCGAAGCCCGGCGCCCCGGCCGCCTCCGTCGTCACCCACCAGGTCCGCGAGTGTCTGCGCCATCTCTACCTGGTCTCGCGCCATCCCGACCGCCTCGGCGGCCTCTTCCTCCCCGTCGAGCAGGACATCGACGAGATCTGGCACTACCTCATCCTGCAGACGCGCGAGTACCGGCAACTGTGCGAACAGCGGCTGCCCGGCGGCCACTTCATCCACCATCGCAGCATCTCGTACGACACCTATCAGACGGACCCGGGGCGCGAGGCAGCCGCCGAGGAGGCCCTGCGGTGGATCCCCCTCTACACCGCCGCGTTCGGCCCCTTCGACGAGGCCGCGCTGCCGCACTGGACGGTCGTACGGTTCCTGCACGAGGAGCTGGAGCTGTCCCTGAGGCAGATCGCGGACCTCGACGTCGGCGAGCAGCCGTCCGCGCCCGGTCCTCACCCTCTCGCCGCACCGTGACGACCGCTCCCGAGACGGCAACGCCGGTGCGGAGAACGGCATGAGCGTCACCGTCACGCGGACCGGAGAAGAGGCCTCGCCCCGCGTGCTGCGGCGCGTGTTGACCGTACTCGTCCTCTCGCAGGCCCTGGGCGGCGCGGGCATGGCAGCCGGCATCACCGTCGGTGCGCTGCTCGCCGAGGATCTGCTCGGTTCCACCGGCCTCGCGGGCCTTCCGGTCGCCTTGTTCACCGCGGGCGCCGCCCTGGGGGCCGCAGTCATCGGGCGGGTCTCGCAACGCCTGGGCCGACGCCCCGGCCTGGCGCTCGGGCACGCCGTCGCCGCGCTCGGCAGCGTCGGAGTCGTGGCGGCGGCCACGGGCGAGTGGGCGGGGCTGCTGCTGTTCTCGCTCTTCGTGTACGGAGCGGGTACGGCCACCGGGCTCCTTGCCCGGTACGCGGGCGCCGACCTCGCCCCACCCGAGCGTCGGGGCCGGGCCACCGGCACGGTCCTCCTGGCGACGACGCTGGGCGCGGTCGCGGGACCCAACCTCGTCGGCCCGACCGGCGCACTCGCGCACGCCTACGGCATCCCGCGGCTGGCCGGCCCCTTCCTGCTGGCGGCATGCGCGTACACGGCCGCGGGTCTTGTGCTGCTGGTGTGGCTGCGCCCCGACCCCTTGCACCTGGCCCGGCGCCGACCCGCGCGGGACGCCTCGGCTGCCCCAAAACCCGTGACCAGGACTGCCGTTGCCCCGGCCGCCGCAACGGCACCGGGGGCTCAGGAGCGCTTCTCCCCCGGTGTCGTCACGGGCGCCACCGTGATGATCACCGCCCAGCTGGTGATGATCGCCGTAATGACCATGACTCCCCCGCACATGGCCGGGCATGGCCACAGCACGCAGGCCGCGGGATTCGTCATCGCCCTGCACGTGGGCGCGATGTTCCTGCCCTCACCGCTCAGCGGCATCCTCACCGACCGGCTCGGACGGCTGCCCGTGGCGGCCGCTTCCGGGGCCGTCCTGCTGAGCGCGGGCGTGCTCGCCGCCGCCACCCCGCCGGACAGCGTGCCGCTGCTGTCCTGTGCTCTGGTCCTGCTCGGCCTGGGCTGGAACCTCGCCCTGGTGAGCGGCACCGCCCTGATCACGGATGCCGCCCCGCCCGACAGCCGTGCCTCGGTGCAGGGCCTGGCCGACGTGGGCATGTCGTTGGCGGGCGCGACGGGCGGCATGGCCTCGGGCCTGGTGGTGGCGGGCGGCGGTTATCCGCTCCTGGCGGTGGCCGCGGGCACGCTGGCCGTCGCGGTGATCCCCGCGGTGGCCCGTTGGGAGAATCGAGCAACCATGCGACGATGCCTGCGAGTTGATCCCGATCACAGCGACAGACCGCGAGACGTGTGACGCACATCCAGGCCCTCACGCATGGAGACGTAAATGCCGACCATGGTTGTCATCGGATACAGACCGGATCTCGACCAGGCTCTGCGACGCCGTGGCCTGAGCCCTTATTACCTCGCGCAGGCACCGTCGATCCCGCCCGCGGACCGACGATTCACGCTCGTCGCCGACATGGAGAACGCCCAGGAGATCTTGCGCGCGGTACTCGCCGCGCGCCTCGATGATGTGGCCGGTGTGCTCACCGTCCACGAGATGGGTGTCTTCGGGGCCGCCTACCTGCGAAAGGAGCTCGGTCTTCCCGGAAACGCGGACTCGGGGTCCACGCTCTGCTTCCGGGACAAGTTCCTGCAGAAGAGCCGGCTGCCGTCTCACGTGAGGCGCGCGCGCTGCCGGTACGCGTCACACGACACCTCCTTCGCGGATCTCGCCGGTGATCTGGGCGAGGTCTTCGTCGTCAAGCCGGCGACCGGAGCCGGATCCCTTCGCACGAACATCGTCCGTTCCGCGGAGGAGTACGCGCGAGCACTGGAACCGTTCACCGGCCGGTCGGATGTCGAGGTCGTCGCCGAGTCCTTCGTCGATGCGCCGGAGGTCTATATGGACGGCATCTGGCAGAACGGCTCTCTTCGATGGTCGTCCATGACCCGCTACCACCTCTCGCCGCTCAGCGCGGCACAAGGCGGCGTCCTGGCCGCGCACTTGCTGGACAAGAGACGGAATCCGGGCCTCTTCGAGCGGATGGAGACACTCACCGGTGACGTGCTCGAAGGCCTCGCCGCACCCGACTGCGTCTTCCACCTCGAGGCCTTCGTGGAAGAAGCGGGGCTGACCTTCGGCGAGTGCGCGATCCGCCTGCCCGGCGCACTGTCCCCGCAGATCAACCAACTGACCTTCGGTGTGGACCTCTTCGACGCCGAGATCAGTCTCGCGCTCGGGGAGGAGCTCACCCAGCCCCTGGAGCACATCCTGCCGGAGCGTCTCCACGGCTACATTCTTCTCCGCAGACCTGCCGGCGGGAACCTGACGCAGGAGGACTTCGAACGCCGCTTCTCCTTCGACGACATCGCGTACTCCTCGTCGCCCCACACGCCACTCGGGCCGTACGGCAAGGTGGGGCACGCCATCGTCTCCGACCCGGACGAGCTCGAACTCCAGAAGACGATCGAGGAGATCGTGCGCTTCAACGAGCTGGGCGGCTGACCGCAGGCGAACACCTCGGAATCCGGATGAGTGACATGCGTTTTCCGGGGCACCCGCCTCCTAGGCCCCGCCGCGTCCCCCCGTCGCGGCGGGGCCGCTGTCCGTCATCGACGGCTGCGCACCAGCAGGTACACGAAGTACGGCGTTCCGACGGCCGCCGTCATGAGTCCCGCGCCCAGTTGCGCGGGGGCGATCACGGTCCGGCCCAGCAGGTCCGCGAGGCAGACGAGCGTCGCGCCCAGCATCATCGCCACCGGGACCACCCGCAGGTGGCGCCTGCCCACCAGCGCACGAGCCGCGTGCGGCGCCACGAGTCCCACGAAGCCGATCGTGCCGGCCGCCGCCACCGCGGTGGCGCTGAGCAGCACGCTCAGGACGAGGAAGCCGAAACGTCCGCGACCCAGGTTGAGGCCCAGGAGCCGCGGGGTGTCCTCGTCGAGCGACACGAGGTCGAGTTCCTTGCGGCGTGAGATCGCCACGACCGTCGCGGCCACGAGCACGGCCGCGACCGGCAGGACATCGGTGCCGGTGCGTCCGTAGGTGGAGCCCGAGAGCCAGATCAACGCCTTGGTCGCGCTGAACCGGTCGGTGAGCACGATGACCAGGCTGATCAGCGCCAGAGATCCCGAGGAGACGCCCATGCCGACGAGGACGAGCCTGCTGTTCTGGAAGCCGCCCCGCGCCGCGAGCCCGAAGACGACCAGCGAGCTGACCATGGCGCCCGCGAACGCGGCGCCCGCGATGCCCCACGACCCGGAGCCGGGCGCCGAGGTGACGAGGATGATGGCGCCGAGGCCCGCTCCTCCGGACACGCCGAGGGTGCCGGGTTCCGCGAGCGGATTGCGGGTCACGGACTGCACGAGCGTGCCGGACAGCGCGAGCGCGGCGCCCGCCAGGAGCGCGGCGTACACGCGTGGCACGCGGGTGTCGAGGACGAAGGTGATGGCCTGACCCGACTGGCCCCGAACCCAGTTGACGACGTCACCGAGCAGGAACGTGCTGTCGCCGACGAGCACCGCGGCGATCGTGACGCCGACCAGGGTGGCGACGAGGAGCACCACGGTGATGACGTAGGCCGTGCGGCTCGGGATGCGCAGCCGGTCCGGCGCGGTGGCGTTGGCGCCGTCGCGGGTGCGCATCGCCATGACGACGAGGAACACGGCGCCGACGACGCTCGTGATGACGCCCGTGGGTACGGTGACGGCGGTCTGCGCGGAGGTCACGGCGCGCAGCAGCACGTCGGAACCGAGCACCAGGGCGGCGCCCACGAGACCCGCGACGGGGATACGGATCCGGTGGCGCACCAAGGCGCGGAAACGCCCGGCCAGCGGCCGCACGAGGGCCGGGGCGCACAGCCCCACGAAGGCGATCGGCCCCGCGAGCGTCACCGTCGCGGCAGCGAGCAGCGACGCCAGGACGACGGACGTGACGCGCGTGCCGCGGACCGGGACACCGAGTCCGTGCGCGGCGTCGTCTCCCAGGGCCAGGGCGTCGATGCGGCGGGCGATCAGCAGGAGGCCGGCGAGTGCGGCCACGATGACCGGCGCCATCTGGACGACGCCGTCGAAGCCGTTCTGGCTGATGCTTCCCTGGCCCCACTGGTAGAGGCCCTCGGTCCGTTCGGGGAAGAGCAGGAGCAACGCCTCGGTGATGGCGTTGAGCCCGAGGGCGAGCGCGCTGCCCGCCAGGACGAGGCGTACGGTTCCGGCGCCCCGTCCCGACACCGCGAGAACGACGGCGGCCGCCGCGAGACCGCCGAGGAACGCCACACCCGACGAGGCGAGCAGCGGCGCCGTGGCGCCGCTGGCGACCAGGATGGTCACCGCGAGGTAGGCACCGGTGTTGACGGCGAGGGTGTCCGGAGCGGCGAGCACGTTGCGGGTGACGGCCTGCAGGGTGGCGCCCGCCGCGCCGAGCGCGACGCCGATGAGTATCCCGGCGACCATGCGCGGCATGCGTGAGGCGATGACGACGGAGGAGTCGCCCTGCTCGGCCTGGCCGGTGAAGGCCTTCCACACCTGGCCGGGGCCGACGGACGCGGTGCCTTGCGTGATGTCGATGACGGCGAGAACGGCGACCAGAAGAACCAGACCGGCCGTCACCGCGACCGCGCCCGTCGGGGACGACCCGACGGCGCGCTCGGGTGTGGCTGAGGGCGTTGCGGTGACGGCCACGGTCTCCTACTTCTTCAGGCTGTCGATGAGGGCGTCGATGTACGCCTCCATCGCCTGGGGTCCGCCGAACATCCAGATGCCGTCGGGCAGGCGGTGGACCTCGTCGTCCTTGACGAACGGCAGCGACTTCCAGACGGAGTTGTCGGCGAGTTCGTCGGTGAACACGTCGGAGCTGTCGTCGCCCTTGTTGCCGATGTAGACGAACTTCACGTCGTCGTCGAGCGCGGTGAGACCCTCGACGTCGGTGGTGGCGAGCCCGTAGTCCTTGTCGCCCTTGATCTTCCAGGCGTTCTTCAGGCCGAGGTCCTCGTTGACGGCGCCGAGCAGCGAGTTGCTGGTGTAGCCGCGCAAGGAGACCTGGTTGGAGGCGGCGTAGCCGTCGGCCATGGCGATCTTCGAGCCGTCGAGCTTGGCCTCCTTCAGCGCCTTCTTGCCCTCGGCGACCTTCGCCTCGTACGACTCCTTGGCCTTCTTGGCCTCGGCGGTCGTGCCGGTGGCCTTGGCGATGACGTCGAGCGTGTCCATCATCTGGCCGACCTGGTCGGAGCCATCGGCGGCCTTGACCTGGAGGACGGGGCCGACCTTCTTCATCTGCTTCACCGCGGAGGCCGACATGTCGGTCGTGGTGACGATGAGGTCCGGGGTGAGGCCGGCGAGCGTGTCCATGCTCGGCTCACCGCGGGTGCCGATGTCCTTGGGGTCGTTCTTGAGCGGGACGGCGGAGTCCCACGCCTTGTAGCCCTTGACGTCGGCGACGCCGACCGGGTCCACGCCGAGGGTGACCATGGACTCGACGACGTTCCACTCGGTGCCGACGACCTTCTTGGCCGGTCCGTCGAGCTTCACCTCGGCGCCGTTGGCGTCGGTGACGGTGATCGGGTCGGCCTTCTTGTCCGAGCTGGTCTTGGCGGGCTCGGAGGTACCGCAGCCGGCCAGGACGAGGGCTACGGCGCCGGCGGCCGCCGCGGCGATGAGGGGGCGTCTCATGAGGAGTGGAGCCTTTCACTTCTGCTGTGGTGGCGGCCTATCGCGCGGGTGCGCAGCCGGCCGGTGAGGGGGTCTGTGTCGACCTCGATACGGATGCCGTACGTCTCGGAGAGCCGCTCGGGACGCAGGACGTCCTCGGGGGCGCCGTCGGCGACGATGCGCCCGGCGTCGAGCAGGGCGATCCGGTCGGCGACGGCTGCCGCCTGGTCGAGGTCGTGCAGGACGACGCCGACGGCGATGCCGCCGTCGTCCGCGAGGTCACGCATGAGGTCGAGGAGTTCGATCTGGTAGCGCAGGTCGAGGTAGGTGGTCGGCTCGTCGAGGAGGAGCACGCCGGTCTCCTGGGCGAGACAGCTGGCGAGCCAGACCCGCTGCAGCTGTCCGCCGGAGAGCTGGTCCACGGCGCGCCCGGCGAGGCCTTCGACGCCGGTCATGGTGAGCACGCGATCCACCACGGCCGCACCCCCGGCATCGGCCTGACCCCAGCGCCCCCGGTAGGGGTAGCGGCCGAACTCCACGACGTCACGGACGGTCAGACCGCCGGGCGTGGGACGTCCTTGGGTCAGGAGCGCGACACGGCGGGCGAACTGGCGCGCGGTGAGGTCGAAGCCGTCCGCGGCCTCGGCCGTGCCGGAGTCGAGGGTCAGCGTGCCGAGCCGGGCGCCCTGCAGTCGGGCGACGCTGCGCAGCAGTGTCGACTTGCCGCTCCCGTTCGGGCCGACGAGGGCGGTCACTTCGCCGGGCCGAAGCTGGATGGCGGCGTCGTGCACGACGTCGACGCCGTCGTACGACACGGTCATGTGCTCGGCGGACAGTTCGTGACCGCGCGGACGTGTTGCGCTACCTGCGCGTTCACCTGATCTCACGGCGTGCAGGTTAGCCTAACCTTAGTCTGGCTGGAAGTAGGGGGTCCCGACCCGGGCGAAAAGCACGCGCGGCCCTTCCCCGGTCACGGCCGCGCCCCTTACCCCCGTTCGCCCTCAACCAGCCTGCGGGGCAGCCCTGTTGAACGACGATGCCGCCCATCGACGGTGCTGATGGACGGCATCTGCAGGTGGCGCTGAAGCGCCCTGGCTCGCTCAGTAGAGCTTCGCGACGGCCTTGATGGTCGTGGTCTTGAAGTCGCCCACCTGCGCGTGGGCGAAGTTGCCCATCTGTCCCCACTGGACGACCGTCACCGTGTTGCCGTCACGGCCGACGGAGAACATGTTGATGTCGGAGGAGCCCGTCGTGGCCTCGGTGTGGACGCCGTAGACGTGGGCGCCCTCCTCGATGTCCAGCTTTCCGTAGTACTTCTGGGTCGCGGTGACATCGGGGTTCTCCTTCATCACCTTCTCCGAGCAGCCCTGGAGGTTCTTGCGCAGCAGCGCCGCGAAGTCCTTGGCGCGCTGCTCGCTGCGCTCGACCACGGTCACCTGGAGGGCGCCGGTGTCGTACTCCGTGCGGTAGGCGCGGTGCACGGAGATCGAGGGCAGGGCCTCCCCCACACACATCGGCAGCGGGTCGGGCTGCCCCGCCGTCACCGGCCCCGCGGTCCACGCCGACGACGCGTGCGGCGGCAGTTCGGCCGGGGCCAGAAACCGGGGCGAGCCGGCGGCGGCCGCCGGGCTCGTGCCGGCCACCACACCCGCCACGGCCACCGCGGCACCCAGCGCACACAGACCTCGGTTCATGCGAACACTCATCATCGTCAGCTCCCCGTTTCGAGAGGGTCAGCTTGCCTGCCCTCACACCACATACGACCCGCGACACCCCGTGCTCGTTGCCCTCACCCACGTCACAGCCCTGTCCGTGATGTCACCGAATGGTTACCTCCGCTCACGACCGACGGGCGCGGAGGCGCGGACCCGCCGTGAGCCACGGGTGACGGGAAGGGGAAGATTGCTTTCCGCCCGCTTCCGCGTGACGGACCCGGGCACCACGTGTCCAAGGGGTCGAACCGGGAAGACGGCGCAGTACGCCGTCCGCAGGAGACAAAGGCGTCCGCAGGAGACAACGAGGAGTAGCCCCATGGACAGTTCCGCTGCGCCCGAAGGTGCGGGGCACACTCCCCTGTCGGGCGGGTCCGGCGGGCTTGCCGTCCCCGCCGGACCGGCCAGGGCCCCCTCGGCATGGGCGCGGCGGGGTGCCGCGCTGCGGCGCACCCCGGTGGCGATGTGGAACGACGACGTCTCGGACTGGGCCGCGGCCCTGACGTACTACGCGATTCTCGCCCTGCTGCCCGCGCTCCTCGTCACGGTCAGCCTGATCAGCCTGGTCAGCCCCGACACCACGCAGGAGCTCATCGCCGAGGTCACCGACTGGGCGCCCGCGCAGTCGGGCAGCGCCTTGCACGAGGCGCTCACCGAGATGGCCGACGCACACGCGGCCGCCGTGACAGTGGTGATCGGCGGTGCGGTCAGCGCGCTGTGGTCCGCCTCCAGTTACGCGGCGGTCTTCCGCCGGGCTCTGCACGCGATGCACGGCGTGAAGGACACCCGGCCCGTGTGGCGCAAGGCGCACCGGGTCCTGATGACCGCCCTCGCGCTGCTCGCGCTGCTGGCCGCCAGCGCGCTCCTGCTCGTGGTGAGCGGCTCACTCGTCCAGACGATCGGGCAGCACATCGGGGTCGGCGACGCGGGACAGACCGCATGGAGCGTCATGAAGTGGCCCGCTCTGGTCTGCCTGGTGGTCCTGCTCGTCCTCGTGCTCTTCCGCAACGCGCCCCCCTCGGAGCGCGGATGGCGCCGCAGCCTGCCCGGAGGCCTGCTCGCCGCACTCCTGTGGCTCCTGTCCTCGGGCCTGTTCACCTTGTACGCCACGGGGTTCGGCACCTACGGCAAGCTCTACGGCTCCCTGGCCGGAGTGGTCGTGTTCCTGGTGTGGCTCTGGGTGTCCAACCTGGCGCTCCTTGCCGGAGCACAGTTCACGGTGGAAATGGCCCGCACCCCGGCCGCCGCCCGTACCTGAGCCAAGCCCATCGCGCGCCCGCTACCAGGGCGCGATCGGTTCCATCCCCGTCGGCGGCCCTCCTCGTCCAGGAGATGGCCCATCCGCTTGACGGTGCGCAGGCCCACGATGCGGTCGGTGACGGTCAGCGAGGGCAGGCGTGCGCACAGGGCCGTCTCCCGGCGCTGGATGTCCGCGATGTCGTGGACCCACAGCGTGGCGAGGACATTGGCGGGGCCCGTGACGCCCGCGACCAGACGGCATTCGGGAAGCGCGGCGAGCGTGCGGTGGACGGCGCCCACGTCGCGCGCAGGCACCTGCGCGAGCAGCGTCACCGGCACCGGATGCCCGGCCAGCGGGGCAGCGAGGTCGCAGCGGAAGTTCAGCACGCCCGCGTCCGTCAGACGGCGCAGCCTGCGGCGGACGGTGGCGGGGCTGGTGTCGGTGCGGTCGGCGAGTTCGGCGAGGGCCAGGCGCCCGTCACGTACCAGCGCCTCGAGCAAGGTCCGGTCGACGGCGTCCAGTTCGAGCACACGGATCTGATCGGCGGTCCCCGAGCCGGAGTTGCCCAGCGCGGAGAGCTGGGCGGGGTCCAGGGAGCGCAGCCGCCAGCGGCTCCCCTCCACGTACAGCGAGGTGGCGAAGAGACAGCGGACCGAGGTGATGCCGGGCAGCGCGTCCAGCGTCTCGGTCACGAAGCGGCCGAGCGAGGCGAGGTCCGGGGCGAGGACGTCCAGGAACAGGTCGGCGCTGCCCGGCGCGGTGACCTCGATCGTGGCGGCCTGCGGGAACGTGCTGAGTTCGGCGATCAGCCGCGACCGGGCACCCGGGGCGCAGCGCAGCAGCACGAAGGCGGTGCAACGGCTGCGGGTGAACTCCCGGCCCGGCACCGCGTACACCCATGCGAGTCCGGCGCCGCACAGCCGCTCCCAGCGGCGCGCCAGGGTGCTCGCCGTGACGCCGAGCAGGGGCGCCAGCTCGGACCAGGAGGCTCGCGGGCGCATCTGGAGGGCGTTCACGAGGGCGAGGTCGAGTTCGCTGGCCGTCGTCTCCCGCCCCATCACGTCCCGCTCCCTCATATGACCGTTTCTCGCGTCGGACGCACTTCGTACGTACGAATCCTTCGATCCGCACAGCCGCACGCGCCCCCGCCCGCACAGTAGCCACCACTTCCGGTTCCGGCCACCAGATGAGGTGAGTCTTTGTCCACGCACACATCGCGACCACGGCTGCGACCAGCGGGTTCAGGCCCAGGGATGCTCCCGGCCATGGCCGTCGTCGTGCTGTTCAGCGGCATCGTGCAGGGCTACCTCACACCCCTGCTGCCCGAGCTCGGCCGCCAACTGGACATCGGCGGCGTCGGCCAGAACAACATCTACCTGCTCTCCCAGCTCGCCTTCGCCGTGCTGACCCCCCTGCTCTCACGCCTCGGCGACCTCTACGGACACCGCAGGCTGCTCCGCGTGGCACTCGCCATGGTCGCGGGCGGCTCGCTGCTGATGGCCGCCTGGCCGACGGCGGTCACACTCGCCGTCGGAGTGGTGCTGCAAGGCGCGCTGGTCGGCTTCTTCCCGCTGCTCGTCGGGATCCTGCGCTCCCGGGCCCCGGAACGGAACCGCACCGGCATCTCCCTTCTCGTCGGCGTGCTGCTGATCTCCATCGGGGTGGGCGGCCTCGTCGCGGGCACCCTCAGCGAGCGGCACGCGGCGGCCGGACTGTGGACGGCCGTGCCCGTCGCCGCCGTTGCCCTGCTCGCCGGGGCCGCACTCCCGGACAGCGATGTGCCGCGCGGCGGGCGCTTCCACTACGGGGCGGCCGCCCTGCTGACCGGCGGGCTCGTCGCGCTCGTCCTGGTCCTCGCACAGGGCAGCTCCTGGGGGTGGGCCGCGCCGTTGACGCTCGGGCTCGCGGCGGCGGCCATCGCCCTGCTCGCCGCGTGGGTGGCCGTCGAGCGGCGGTCCGCGCATCCGCTGGTGAGCGTGCGGATGCTGCGCAACCCGCGGCTCGCCGTCGTCAGCGGCCACACCTTCTGCGCCGCCTTCGGCACCATCGGCTTCCTCGGCGCCAACGCCCTCTTCCTGGGCGCCTCCCCGGCCGAGACGGGCTACGGCATGGACATGGGCCCGCGGACGATCGCCACCGTCTCCCTCGCCATGGTCGTCGCCGGGTTCGCGGGGTCCACGCTGACGCCGCGGCTCGCGCACCACGTCGGCGACCGTGCGGTACTCGTCGCCGGGGGCTGCCTCATCGCGCTCGGCTTCGTGGCGATGGCGCTCTTCCACGACACCCTCACGCAGTACCTGGCCGCCGCGCTCGTCGTCGGGTTCGCCACCGGGCTCTTCGAGTCGATCACCCGCACGCTGTCCGCGGAGGTCGTCGCGGACCACGAGACCGCCCTCGCCGTCGGCCTCAACGAACTGGCCCTGTCGCTCGGCGCGGCCATCGGCGCCGCCGTGATCGGCGCGTTCTTCACCGCGCACGTGGTGCACGGCCCCGGGCACATCGGGATCTCCGGCTTCGTGTGGGGCTGGAGCGCGTGTGCGGCCGTCGCCGCCGCCGGGTCGCTCCTCGCCCTGCGCTATCGCACGCCGGGGCCGGCAGACGGCCACACCGTACGACCGTCGTCCGCACGCGTGGCGGAGAAGGAAGGGATGGCATGACCGAGGCGACCGACCCCCGGGCGAAGGACGCCGATGAGGCGCGCGAGGCGGTGACTTCGGCCGTGCGCGGCTGGAGCGAGCGGCTCGTCGGCCTCAGCCACAGCCTGCACGACGAGCCGGAGACCGCCCTTCAGGAACACCGCTCGGCCGCGAAGATCGCGGACCTGCTCGCGAAGGCCGGATTCGACGTGACCCAGGGCGTGGGCGAGCTGCCCACCGCACTGGTGGCCACCTACGGCGGCGGAGAGCTGGTGGTCGGGTTCTGCGCCGAGTACGACGCCCTGCCCGGCATCGGCCACGCCTGCGGACACAACGTCAACGGCGCGGCGGCGGTGGGCGCCGCCGTCGCGCTGGCCGCCGTCGCGGACGAACTCGGCCTGACCGTCAAGCTGATCGGCACCCCGGCCGAGGAAGACATCGGCGGCAAGGTGCTGCTCCTGGAGGCCGGGGTCTTCGACGACGTCGCCGCCGCGATGATGGTGCACGCCGCCCCGGAGGACTCCGTCGGCGCGTCCTCGCTGGCCATCGGCGCCTGGGACATCACGTACACGGGCACGCCTTCCCACGCGGCCGTCGCGCCCTGGGAAGGCGTCAACGCCCTCGACGCGATGGCCCTCGCGCACACCGCGATCGGACTGCTGCGCCAGCAACTGCCGCCCGGCGCGCTGGTGCACGGCATCGTCACGGACGGCGGCCAGGCCGTGAACGTGATCCCCGCACGCAGCGCCGCACGCTACGAGATCAGGGCGCCCTCCCTGGAACTGCTCTCCCAGGTGCGCGGCCGGGTACGCCACTGCTTCGAGGCGGGTGCACTCGCCACCGGCGCCACCCTCGAACTACACGTGCACGGACGGGACTTCGCGGACCTGCGGCAGGACCCGCACCTGACCGAGGCCTACGTCAGGGCGGCCCAGGGCCTCGGGCGCACGGTCACCGCACGCCACGGCGAGACGCTGGCCTCGACGGACATGGGCAACGTCTCGCGGCTCGTGCCCACCATCCACCCGACCATCGGCTACGACACCGGGGGCGCCCACCAGCACACCCCCGAGTTCGCGGCCCACGGCAAGAGCCCCGGAGCGGACCGCGCGGTACTCGACGGCGCGACGGCCCTAGCCCTGGTCGGCGTCGAGCTCGCGACGTCGGCAGAGCAGCGCCGCAGACTGCTGGACGGGGTCGCTCGACGGCGTCTTTGAGCGAAGCTCGGCGGGGAGCGCTCTGGGCGGGTCCGCGTTGTGCGCCCCCGGGCGGAAATCCGGGGCGCCGCGCCCGCGTTCATTCCTCCCTGCGCGCCGCGTGCGCTCCCCCCACAGGGGTTCGGGGACGGCACGCACCGGTGATACGCCTGAAGGACGAACTACTCGTGTGCGTGTTCCCCCACGCGGCATCGAAGAGGAGTCATCCCATGGCCTCGTTCGACACGGGACGGTTGTGCGCGATCGTCAAAATCCTGGACCAGGCAAGCACCCATCTACGGCTGGCCGCCCGCGAGTGCTCTCTCGCGGGCACCGCGCCGGCCCTGCCCCGGCCGGCCGCCGGCTCCACCGCGCCCGGCACCACCACGTCGGCCGGCCTGACCGAATCCGGCATCACCGCGCTCCTGAGCGTCTCGGAACAGGCTTCGGGCAGCGTCCGGCGCGCTCTGGTCCACATCCGCAACGGCGAGGACCAGCGCGCCCAGCACGAACTGGACTGGGCCACGACCCAGCCCCCGTGCGTGGCGGCCCTCGCCACTCCCGCGGGACTGCCGCGGCCCCTCCCCCGGCGCGTGACCACGGCGCTGCGCCTGATGCAGGGGATCACGAACTTCTTCCCGTCCGAGACGGAACAGGTCCTGGTGCGGGCGGCCCTGCCCTAGCGAGCCCGAGGTCACCCGAATGGGCTAGCACGGGGGGCAGTGGGCCAAATCGCCCCGATCGCCCCAAACAGCCCGTTCAAAGGCCTCGATCGAGCTCTCCGCACACGCTCAGTGACTCTCCTGGTTGCGTCACCCTCCGGTCCGGCGCGGGATGGAGGGGACGCGTGCGGCGTCCGTGGCGAGATTCGATTCTGCCCGTCGCGCGCTGCGAGGGAGTGATCACCCATGACTCAGGGCGAGGCCTTCACCAGCGCCGATGGGCTCGCGGGCCTTACGGCCTACGACCGTACCGGCGAGAAGATCGGCAGCGTCGAGCAGGTGTATCTCGACGACCGAACTGGGCGTCCCGAGTGGGTGACCGTCAAGACCGGTCTCTTCGGCATGAAGCAGAGCTTCGTGCCGCTCGCCGGAGCCCGCCGCCAGCAGGACGAGCTGCACGTGACGGCCACCAAGGAGGCCGTCAAGGAGGCTCCGCGCGTGGACGCCGACCAGCACCTCGAGCCGGGTGAGGAGCAGGAGCTCTACACCCACTACGGGCTCACCCGGCCCAGCTCCGCCCCGGGGGCCGGCGACCGCGCCGGCGCCGCGGGCATGGCCGGAGCCGGTGCGGGTGCCGGAATGGGCATGGGCGCGGGCGAGGGACGCAACGCGGGCGCACGTGAGTTCGCCACGCGCTCCGGCGCGGGCGACGACAGCAAGCACGACGAGATGATCCGCTCGGAGGAGCGGCTTCGCGTCGGGACGGAAGAGCAGGAGGTCGGGCACGTCCGACTCCGCAAGGTGGTCGTCAACGAAGAAGTGAAGACCTCCGTCCCCATCTCCCACGAGGAAGTTCGCGTCGTACGCGAGCCCATCCGCGAGGGCGACCGCTCGCGGGCCAACATCGGTGAGGAGCAGACCGAGGTGACCCTGCACGCCGAGAAGGCGGTGGTCAGCAAGGAGTCCGTGCCGGTCGAGCGTGTCCGCCTGGAGACCGAGAAGGTCACCGAGACCCAGGAGGTCTCCGACACGGTGCGCAAGGAGCAGATCGAGTTCGACGACGCCAAGGGCGAGCGCGGCGCGAAGGGCGAGAACATGCGTGACCGGAAGCAGGGTCCGCGCCACTGACGCCCCTCAGGGCGCCCGTGTTCGAGGGCAACTGACGTGGAGGGAGGGAGCACTCGCCTTGAGTGCTCCCTCCCTCCACGTCCGGTTCCTCCGGCATCCGGGCCTGGGAACTAACCGCGGCAGGCGTCCTCGCACTCGGTGCAGGCCGGTTGGCCGTCGATCAACACCCCGTTCTC
This sequence comes from Streptomyces sp. NPDC002853, assembly GCF_053591915.1. Classification (NCBI taxonomy): domain Bacteria; kingdom Bacillati; phylum Actinomycetota; class Actinomycetes; order Kitasatosporales; family Streptomycetaceae; genus Streptomyces; species Streptomyces sp. NPDC002853. The sequence continues at coordinate 139,181 of NZ_JBSFUS010000004.1, forward strand.
CGATGCCGCCTCGCAGATGCCGGGGCGTTCGGGGTGGTTGGCCTGGCAGTGGCAGGTGCAGGTGTCGGTGACCGCTGCCAGGGAGGAGTCGCGTTGGGGGGCCAGGCCCATGCGGATGTCGTGGCAGTTGCGGCACATCGGTACCTGCCGGGGTTCGCCGGTGGGCGAGTTGAGAACGGCGGTGAAGCCTGGCTCGGAGCGACCGCCGCACGTTCCGGGGAACTCGGGGTGGGCGTCGCACGGACAGAGGCAGGCACCGGGCCGGGGGTGTCGGACGGAGGCGTGGAACTGCTCTGCGTTCGTCTGGGACTGCTCTGCGTTCGTGTGGAACTGCCCTGTGTTCGTGTGGAACTGCCCTGTGTTCGTGTGGAACTGCTCTGCGTTCGTGGCGGGTGCAGGCTTGGTCATACGTCCATTGTCCGGCCAAGCCGCTCCGGGCCGTCGGGCGAACGTGTGGTGATCCCCCCGAAGGGGCCGGCGCAGTGCCCCCGGCCGGGCCGGATCGGGGGCACTGCACCGCTCAGGCGCCGGTCTCGGCGAGGGTGACGGCGCCCGTCCGGCACGCTGCCGCAGCGGTCGTGATGACCTCCTCGTACAACTCGTCGTCCAGCAGGACGGTGAGCCCGCAGGCGATTCCCCACGCGACGTGCGCCGCGTCCTCGCCAAGGGTCTGTTCCCGCTCGTGGAGCTCCCGACCGAGGTAGTGACTGTGCAGGTCCTTCGGCTCCTGGCTTTCCGCGTGCCGTCGGACGGCTTCGACGGCGCTTTCCGTGAAGGTCCCGTAGTCGGTGTCGCCGAGCAGTCTGCGCAGTTGCTCGAGCTGGGCGTGCGCCGCACGCAAACGCAGCGGCCAGTCTCTGCTGATGCCGAACTGCTCTTCCATGGCCTGCGTCAGATCGATCCGCCGGAACATCTCGTCGAGTGGGTCGTAGGTCATGATCTCTCGGTAGCGGTTGCCGGGGCCCGGGCCGCGAAGGCTCGCTGCGGGCTCCCCCGTGTGGCTGCACATTGACCGGCCGGGCGTCGCGGGCACGGCCGCGCACCTAGCGCACTCATCTCCCGCACCCACCTCGCGCACAGACCTCACAGGCCACCACGCGCCAGCTCGCTTGCGGCCGTTCGCGCTTGTTCCCATCCATGACTAAGAATCATGTACATGACCATTGACGTGCCCACGGCATGGCAATAGCTTCCACGAAAGCGCTTTCCCTCGGCAGATGCAAGGCCCGGAACCCCGGCTGATTCATCATGCCGAACAGCCGCATCCTCACTTGATCTGGTCAGACGAGCCAATCAACCTGGAGACCCCCGATGCGTACAAGACCCATCACCGCGTGCGTCGGCTTACTCGCCGGCACGCTCGTCGCGCTGTCCGGCCATGCCGCACAGGCCGCGCCGATCCTCTACGAGGCCGAGAACTCCCCCGCGGTCTGCACCGGCACCGTCGACTCCGACTGGGCCGGCTACTCCGGCAGCGGCTTCTGCAACGGCACCAACGCGACCGGCGCCCACGTGCAGTTCACCGTGAACGCACCCGCCGCAGGCACCGCGACGCTGAAGGTCCGCTTCGCCAACGGAACCACCGCCGCACGGCCCGCGGACATCACGGTGAACGGCTCGGTGGCCGCCTCGGCGTCGTTCGAGAGCACCGGCACATGGGGAACCTGGGCCACGAAGACGCTCACGGTGCCGGTGAAGGCCGGCGCCAACACCGTCAGACTCACCCCCACTTCCTCCGCGGGGCTGGCCAACATCGACTACCTGGACGCCGACGCGGGCGACGACACCACGCCCCCGCCCTCGGCCTCCGCGCTGTACGTGGCGCCGAACGGAACCGACGGCGCGAGCGGCACGCAAGCGGATCCCACCACGCTCACCTCCGCCATCACCCGCATCACGCCCGGCGGAACGATCTACCTGCGCGGCGGGACCTACCGTCACTCGCAGACGATCACCGTCCCGCAGGGCAACAACGGCACCGCGAGCGACCGCACCGAGCTGTCCGCCTACCCGGGCGAGACACCGGTCCTGAACTTCTCGGCCCAGAGCGAGGACACGGCGAACCGCGGGCTCGCGGTCAACGGGTCGTACTGGCACGTCAAGGGCATCGTCGTCGAGCGGGCCGGTGACAACGGCATCTTCGTCGGCGGCAGCAACAACATCTTCGAGCGCACGGTGACCCGCTACAACCGCGACACCGGCCTGCAGCTCTCCCGCATGCTCTCCAGCACCCCCAGCAGCCAGTGGCCCGCCAACAACCTCATCCTGAGCGCGGAGTCGCACGACAACGCCGACTCCGACGGGGAGGACGCCGACGGCTTCGCCGCGAAGCTCACGTCCGGGCCCGGGAACGTCTTCCGCTACGCCGTGGCCCACAACAACATCGACGACGGCTGGGACCTCTACACCAAGACGGACACCGGACCCATCGGCGCGGTGACCATCGAGGACTCGCTCGCCCACGGCAACGGCACGCTCAGCGACGGCTCCCAGGCCGGAAACGGCGACCGCAACGGCTACAAGCTCGGCGGCGAGGACATCAAGGTCAACCACGTCATCCGGCGCAACATCGCCCACAACAACGGCAAGCACGGGTTCACGTACAACAGGAACCTCGGGTCGATGGCGGTGTCGGACAACGTCAGCATCGACAACGACGAACGCAACTACTCGTTCGACGGGGGCACTTCGGTGTTCCGGAACAACACATCCTGCCGCAGCGGCAGCGGGACGAACGACAAGATCGTCGGCAACTCCGACAGCTCGAACCAGTTCTGGTCCGGCTCGAACGGGTCGCGCTGCTCCGGGTACTCCGGGGCGCTCAAGTGGTCCTTCGCGGCGGACGGACGTCTCGTCGTGACCTTCGGCGGCAACGCGATAACGCCGTAGCGGCTGACGGCTGCCCCGCGTGTGCGACGTGGTCATCGCGCACACGCGGGGCACCTGCCTGCTCAGGCGCCGGGCACCGCACCGGTGGCGAAGTGCGGCTTGCAGACCGAACCGGACCAGTCCGTCGCGATCTCGAGCAGCCTGTTGCCGTCGGCCGACGGCAACAGGCTGGAGCTGTAGTTGGGGCAGTAGTCGACGGTCGTCGACTCGACGGCAACCGGCGCCGGGATCTCCCGCCAACTCCCCGCCCCACCAGCACTGTTGACCCATACGGTACGTCCGCTTGCGGCTGCCTTGCTGCCGTCACGGTTGTACATGACCTGGCCGACGAGGAAGAGCCTGCCCTTCGGGTTGCCCGCCTCCGGCGCCCACGCCAGGTTCGGCGCGTGCTTGAAGTACTTGCCGTCGGCGGTCTCCGGGCGGATACCCAGGGAGGTGACGGCGCCCCAGTTCCAGCCGTCGGACGAGGTCCGGTAGTGCACGACGCACTGGAACTGGCCCGCGGCCGCGCAGATCTCGAACGACATGAAGTAGGTCCCGTCGCCCATCTTGCGCACCACCGCCATGCCCGGCCGGTCCGAGGCCAGGGTGCTGGCGACGGTGTCGTGGTGCCCGGTCCAGATCACCCCGTTCGCGGTGCGGGCGGCCACCAGCTTCTGGCTGTGCCCGGCGTCGGTCTCGTCGGAGTAATGCGCCACGAGCTGACCGGAGGCGTCGACGGAGAACTCCGGCTCCCACAGGCCCTTGTCGTTCGACGCCGTGGCGATCGTGGAGAGGTAGCTCCAACTGCGGCCCACATCCGTGCTCTTGAAGACCCGCAGGGCCATCCGCCGGTTCGGCTCGTCCTGCCCGACCGACGCCGCCCACAGCAGGGTCCCCGCGGGCAGCTTGCCGATGCGCCGCGGGAGTTCGTACAGCGTCGAGCAGCACAATCCCTGCCCGCCCGCGGCCTCGGGGTCGCGCACCGTGCCGACCTCTCGGAACGACGCGCCCCCGTCCGTGCTCTCGTGGATGGCGCCGAGTCCGTTGTTCCCGTCGAACGTGACCACGGAGGCCAGGATCCGGCCGTTGGCGTCGCCGTTGTGGGCGAGTCTGACGGCGCGCGGGTACAGACCCGTGCCATCGCGCAGCAAGGTGCCGGTCGCGGCGTCGGCCGGTGTCCCGGACTGCGTGACGAACAGCGCCGCCACGAGGGCGAGCAGCAAGGGGATCAGGGCGATGGGGCGGAGGAGACGTGGTCGTGCGGGGTCGTGCGCTGACATGGGCCTCTCCTGTCTCTGCGGTGGTGGGGAGCGAACGGCGAACCGTTGTCAGACCTGTTGCGGTGCGAGCCGGATGACGTTCCAGGAGATTGGCGGAAGCTCGGCCGTCAGAGCGCCCTCGGCGGTGATGTGCGTTCCGGACGCGGGGCGCGGCACCAGCCGGTCCGGCTCCGCCTCGGTGTTGACCGCGTCCGGGTCCTGGTCGGCAAGGACCAGGTGCTCCACGACGCGGTATCCGGCGGCTTCCCCGCGCAGCGCGGCCTCCAGGAGCAGCGGCTGCGTCTGGTCGCGGTTGACGGCAAGCACGGTGAGCGCGCCGGTCTCCTCGTCGTGCGTCACCACGGTGTCGAGGGCGGACACGTCCCCGTACTGCGGTGTGTCGATGCGCGGGCCGGTGGCGTCGGTGCGCAGCACACGGCCGGTGGCGAAGCGGGCCGCCTGGGCGAACGGGTGGAAGATCGTCTGGCGCCAGCTGGCGCCGCCGGGCTCGGTGCGGATGGGCGCGATGACGTTGACCAGCTGGGCCAGGCAGGCGATGGCCACCCGGTCGGCGTTGCGCAGCAGCGTGATGAGCAGCGAGCCGACCACGGCGGCGTCCGTCACGCTGTACGTGTCCTCGATGAGGCGGGGTGTCTCGGCGGTCTCCAGATTGCGCTCACCGACGAAGCGGGCGGCGTACCAGACGTTCCACTCGTCGAAGGAGAGCTTGATGTGCTTCTTGGCGCCCCGCACCGCCCGCACGTGGTCGGCGGTCGACACGACGTCGCGGATGTACTGGTCCATGTGCGCGCCCGAGGCGAGGAAGCTGGCGCGGTCGCCGTCGAACTCCTCGTAGTAGGCGTGCAGGGAGAGGTAGTCGACCTCGTCGTAGGTCTGCTCAAGGACCTCGCGTTCCCAGGTGCCGAAGGTCGGCATCCGCGAGTTGGAGCTGCCGCACGCGACGAGCTCGATGGACGGGTCGACCTGGCGCATCGCCTTGCCGGCCTCGGCCGCGAGCCGCCCGTACTCGGTGGCCGACTTGTGGCCCGTCTGCCACGGCCCGTCCATCTCGTTGCCCAGACACCACAGCTTCACGCCGTGCGGGTCACTCACGCCGTGCTTGATGCGCAGGTCCGACCAGGCGGTGCCGCCCGGGTGGTTGCAGTACTCGACCAGGGCGCGGGCGGCGTCGATGCCGCGCGTCCCGAGGTTCACGGCCATCATCGGGTCGAGGCCCAACTGCTTTGCCCAGCCGAGGAATTCGTTGGTGCCGACGCGGTTGGTCTCGATGGAGCGCCAGGCCAGGTCGAGGCGGCGCGGACGGTCGGCGACCGGGCCGACGCCGTCCTCCCAGTGGTATCCGGAGACGAAGTTGCCGCCGGGGTAGCGCACGAGGCCGGTGCCCAGTTCGCGGACCAGCTCGGCGACGTCACCGCGGAATCCTTCGGCGTCGGCGGTGGGGTGCTCGGGATCGTGGATGCCGGTGTAGACGCAGCGTCCCATGTGCTCGACGAAGGTTCCGTACAGGCGCGGGTCGACGTCTCCGACGCTGAACTCCGGGTCGATGACGAACCGTGCGGTGTGCGGCATGTTCGGGTGCCTCTCTCTGGTGCGGCTTGCTGATCCGGGCGATGGGTGGGCTATTTGAGGCCGGTGCCTGCGATGCCCTCGACGATGCGGCGCTGGAACAGCGCGAAGACGGCGAGCAACGGGATCGCGCCGAGTACGGCGGACGCCATGAGCTGGGCGTAGGGCACGCCGAACACGTCCTGGACGGAGGTGAGTCCGACGGGCAGCGTCATCATCTCGGGGTCGGTCACCACGAGCAGGGGCCACAGGAAGTTGTTCCAGACGCCGACGAACACGAAGATCGTGACCGCGGAGACGGCCGGGCGGGAGATCGGCATCACGATCTGCCAATAGGTGCGCAGCCAGCCCGCGCCATCCGCACGCGCCGCGTCGATCAGCTCCCGCGGAATCCCGTCGAAGAACTGCTTGAAGACGAACACGGCGACCACATTGGGGACTTGGGGCAGCACCACGCCCCAGTAGGTGTTCAGCAGTCCCGCCGACTGGAGCGCGAGGAACTGCGGGATCATCAGTACCTGGCCCGGGATCATGATCCCGGCGAGCAGCATCACGAACGCGGCCCGGCGCAGCCGAAACCGGGTCTGCGACAGGGCGAACGCCGCGAGCGACGCCATGATCACCGTGAGGACCGTGGTGAGGGTCGAGGTGATGAAGCTGTTGGCGTACCAGTAGGGCAGCTTGCCCGCGTCGAAGATCTCTCCGTACGCGTCCAGCGTCGGGTGGGCGGTGAACCACGCGGTGGGATTGGTGACGACCTCCTGCGCGGGCCGCACCGAGGTGGCCAGCGCCCACGCCAGCGGCACCAGCCACAGCAGCGCGAGCGCGATGAGCGTGCCGAGCGCCACCCGGTTGAAGAGGCGCTCCGAGTCGCGGCGTCGGCCCTGCGGGGCGGTGGTGTCGCGGCGTTCGGTCTCGGGGCGTGTGGCGATCGCGGTCATGGTCAGCTCTCCTTCTCGGCGCGGCGTACGAGGGCGAACCAGACGAGGGAGACGAACAGGATCACCAGGAACAGCAGCAGCGACACGGTGGAGGCGTAGCCCACGCGGCCCTCGACGAAGCCGGTGTCGTAGATGAGCTGGAGCGAGGGGCGGGTGCTGCCGTCGGGGCCGCCGCTGGTCATCATGTAGATCTGGTCGAAGACCTTCAGCGAGGCGATGACCTGCAACACCGTCACCAGCGTCGTCGTACGGCCCAGCATCGGCACGACCACGTGCCGGATGCGCTGCCAGGGCCCGGCCCCGTCGATGGCGGCCGCCTCGTGCACCTCGCGCGGCACGTCCTGCAGTCCGGCCAGGTAGAGCACGAAGTTGAAGCCGACCGTCCACCACACCGTGGCCGCCGCGATGGAGATCATCGCCCAGTCAGGGTCGCCCAGCCAGGACGGCGGGGTGTCGACGCCGAACCACTTCACCACCTCCTGGGCCAGGCCCAGTTGATCGGCGTAGATGAACATGAAGAGCAGCGAGACGACCGCGGAGGGGAGCACGAACGGCGCGAAGAACGCGAAGCGGAAGAACCACCGGCCGCGCACGAACCGGTCGGCGAGCAGCGCGAGGGCCAGGCTGAGCAGCACGAGCGGCACGGTCGTCAAGGCCGTGAACCACAGCGTGTTGCGCAGGGTGCGCCAGAACTCCGCGTCGCCGAGCACCGCCGTGTAGTTCGACAGACCCGCGAAGTCACCGAGTCCGCTCCTGAGCAGGCTCGTCTCGAAGAATCCGGCGACCACGGTGTAGATCAGCGGTCCCACCAGGAACACCAGGTAGAAGAGGGCGAAGGGCAGCAGCATCCCCGGTCCTGCCCAGCGGTCGCCTCTGCTGGACGTCGAGGTGGGAGCGGTCGTCGTGGCCACGGTTCGGCCTTTCGGTCAAGGCGTACGGGATCCAGGGGCAGGTGGGGCAGGTGGAGCCGAGCGGCGGGCGGGAGCGGCGGGGCGGTCACACCGGGGCGGGGCGCGACGCCAGGTTCCGCAGGTCGCGGCGCAGCCGCGCGGCGCCCGCCGTGGGGCTGGTGTCACCGGTGAAGACGGAGGTCACGGCGTCGCCCACCACGTTCTGCAGGGTGCTTCCCGCGCCGCCGTACCAGGCGGCCGGGTCGTAGACCGCGCCGTCGGCGGCCGTGGCGTAGTGCGATTGCGGCACGAGTTCCTTGTACGCGCGTGAACGCTGTGTCGGCAGCCATGCCGGGACATGACCGCCCTCCGACCACAACTTGCTGGAGTGCAGCATCGACGCGACGAACCCGAGCGAGAGGTCGAGGCGCTGGGCGCCCTCGGTGGGAGCCTTCGGCAGCACCAGGGCGTGTGAGTCGGCGGCGCAGGCGTAGGGCGCGTCCTTGAAGACGCGTGGCAGCGGCCGCATGTCGAACTTCACCTTCGCCGACTGGACCGCGAGGACCTGCCAGACGCCGTCCATCAGGAACCCGGCCTTGCCGGTGGTCAGCAGCGTGATGGCGCCCTTCCCGTCGGTGTTCGCCGGGATCACCTTCTCCGCACTGAGCCGGCGGATGTAGGCGAGCGCCTCGGCCGCCGCTGCGGTGTCGATGACCACCCGCTTGCCCTGGTCGGCGACGAGATCCCCGCCGCCGACCTGCCGGTAGAACGACCAGAAGAGACGGAACTGCATCGAGGCCTCCTTCACCGAGGCGACCGAACCGCCCCAGGCGCCGGTCACCTCCTTCGCCGCGCGCAACGCGTCGATGAACGCGTCAGGCCCGTCCACGTCCACCAACTGCCCCTGCCCGTCGAGCAGTCCGGCCTTCTCGGCGATGTCCGTGCGGAAGAAGAGCACGAAGGGGTGCGTGTCCAGCGGCACGGCGTGCGGGGCACCCGCGAACTGGGACTTCCGCCACGGCCGTGCGTCGAACTTGTCCTCGGTCAGCCCGTGCCGGGCCAGATCCTCGGTGCGCAGCTCGGTGAGCAGCCCCGCCTCGGCGAGCGTGGGCAGCTTCGACAGGTGGATCACCGCGACCTGCGGCGGCCGGTCGCCGAGCGTGGCGAGGGTGAGCTTCGTGTAGTACGGGTTGCCCCACAGGAACGTCGCCGACTTCAGTTCCGTCGAGCGGTGCGCCGCCCGGTAGACGTCCTGCATCGCCAGCATCCGCTCGCCGTCGCCGCCGGTGAACGGGTTCCAGAAGTTCAGCCGCGACGGCGAGGGCGCTCCGCCGGTGAATCCCTGCGCGAGGGTACTGCCGCAGCCGCCGGCGGTGAGTGCGGCGGCGCCGGTCGCACCGAGCGCGAGCCCTCCACGCAGCAGACGGCGGCGGGACGGGGCGGGCGGCGACGGGGTCGGTATGCGGTCCCGCATGGGCATGCGTCCTTCCACGGCGAACTAGACGGGCAGGCAAGACGGACAAGCTGGGTGGACAAGCAGAGTGGACAGGCAGGGTGGGCGGGCAGGTTGGACAGACAGGGTGGTCAAGACTGGTACGAGTGCAACGTTGGAATACGAATCGCCAGCAACCGAATCTCGTGGCTTAGCTGCTGCGTTTACAACGTTGTACTCAGCTGGCAATACGGCGTCAACACCTGCGCACGCATTACCTGTTCACGTAGCCGTTCCCGTCCACGCCCGACGGACACAGACTCCCCCGGGTTACAACGTTGGACCATGACGTACGCTGCTGCTGTCGGGGGAGGTCAGGGGGAGGGAGAAACACCGTGGCAGGCACCCGCCTGAAGGACGTCGCGGAGCGCGCCGGGGTATCGATCAAGACGGTGTCCAACGTCGTCCGGGGTGAGACCAGAGTCGCCGACCGGACACGAGAGCGCGTCCTGCGCGCCATCGCCGACCTCGACTACCAACCCAACGCCTCCGCACGTCACTTGCGCACCGGACGCAGCGGCATCATCGCCCTCGCCGTGCCCGAACTCGTCGCGCCGTACTTCGCCGAACTGGCCGCTCAGGTCATCGCCGCCGCGAAGAAACGCGGCTGCACGGTACTCATCGAGGACACCGGCGGCAGCGCGGACGAGGAGCTGCGGATCGCTTCCGGGCTCAGCGATCCGCTCATCGACGGCGTCCTGCTCAGTCCGCTGCGCCTGGACGAACAGGTCCTGGCCGCCCGCGAACGCCGGGTGCCCCTCGTCCTCCTGGGCGAGCAGTCGTACGAGATCCCCGCCGACCACGTCCTGATCGACAACTCGGCGGCGGCGCGCGAGGCCACCGACCACCTCCTGTCCCTCGGCCGGCGCCGCGTCGCCGTCATCGGACAGCCCTCGGGCCCCTCCCATGCGACGACGGTCCAGCGCATGCACGGTTACCTGACCGCCCTGCACGCGGCGGGCGTCCCGCATGACCCTCGGCTCGCCCCGCACACAAGGTCGTTCACCCGCGCCTCGGGCGCCGACGCGATGCGCGCGCTGCTCACGCTGGACGATCCGCCGGACGCCGTCTTCTGCTTCAACGACCTGCTTGCCTCCGGCGCACTGCGGGTGGCGCACGAGCATGGGCTGCGGGTCCCGCACGACCTGGCCGTCGTCGGCTTCGACGACGTGGAGGAATCCCGCTACAGCGTGCCGAGCCTGACGACCGTCGCCCCCGACAAACGAGGCATCGCGGAACTGGCCGTGGACGCCCTGCTCCGCAGGATCGACGCGGGCGCGATGGCCCCGCACACGCGGCTCACCGCGGGGTACGAGCTGATGGTGCGGGAGAGCACGGTGGCGCGGGAGAGTGCGATGGCGCCGGCGAACATGCGCGCCACCGACTGAAACCGCCCGGAAGCCCGGCGCCCCAGCCGGAGGACTGGCACAGCGCCTGCGCCAGAAAACGCCTCCGCCACCCGCCTGCCCCTCACCCTCGACCTGAGGGTGAGGTGCCACTCGATGAGCCCGTCCCGGCACCTCACTGCGCGGTGGCCAGATCCTTGCACTCCCTGGCCATCTGGCCACTCGTCCCCCACCCGACCGCGGCGGAGGATCGATGGCATGAAGATTCTTTGGGTATTCGCACACCCCGAACCGCAATCCCTCAACGGCTCCCTGCGCGCCGACGGCATCCAAGAGCTGCGCGATCTCGGGCACGAGGTCCGCGAGTCCGACCTCTACGCGATGGACTGGAAGCCCGTGGTGGACTCCGCCGACTTCCACCGCGAGACGGTCGGCCGATTGCGGGTCGGCGCCGCGCAGGAGCACGCGTACGGCGCGGCCAAACTGACGGACGACATCGCCGCCGAGCAGGAGAAGATCGCCTGGGCCGACGCACTCGTGTTCCAGTTCCCCCTGTGGTGGTTCGGTCCGCCCGCCATCCTCAAGGGGTGGTTCGACCGGGTGCTCGTGCAGGGCTTCGCCTTCGGGCTCCAGGACCACGCGGGGCGGACGCTGCGTTACGGGGACGGCGGACTCGCCGGCAAGCGCGCCATGGTCATCACCACGGTCGGCGCGCGGGAGTCGGGCTTCGGGCCGCGCGGCATCCATGGCCAACTGGACGAGGTGCTGTTCCCCGTGCTGCACGGCACCTTCTGGTACACGGGGATGGACGCCCTCCCGCCGTACGTCGTCTACGGAGCCGACCGCCTCGACGAGACCGGCTACGGCGACCGCGCGGCCGAACTGCGCGAACGGCTCCGCGCACTGCCGGTCACCGAGCCGCTCCCCTACCGCCACGAGCACCGCGGCGACTACGACGACTCCCTCGTCCTGCACCCCGGGATCGAGCCCGACGTCACCGGCATCGCGGCCCACCGCTCACGGACCCAAGACCGCTGACACGACCTCTCCGACACCGCCCTCCCAGCCCTGGACGCGTTCGATCATCTGCCGCATGACGGCGACAGGAAGGGCCGGATGCAGGGCCACGTCCTGCGCGGACCAAGGCGGTCAGGATGTGGGGGGGGGACGGCCGCGGTGAGACGGACCGCCTCCTCGCGGACTCGGGCGGCAGCACGTTCTCATTCGCGGCCGTCACCCATGACATCCCACCCGGGGCAGCGCAACCACACCGCGAGTTTGTCTCCCCCACACGTCACGCGACGTCTTCCTGCCGCAACCACTACGTTCGATGACCATGCAGCTCTTCGGCTCCGATGTCCTCGCCCTCGCCGACCGCCTCGCCGACGCGTACGTCGAGGTCTTCACCGCCCCGCCCTGGGACCACAGGGACCCGGCCGCCACCCGCAAGGCGTTCCGCGAGCGTCTGGAGACCGACACACAACGCCCGGGTTTCCGCGCCGCCCTCTCCCTGTCGCCCGACGGCGAGGTGGACGGCTTCGTCACCGGCTGGACCACGCAGGCCCCGTTCCCCGCCGACCGCGCCTACGGCAAGGTGACGCGGCTGCTCGGCTCCGATCGCGTGGACGAGCTGTTGGTGGGAGCTTTCGAGATCGACGAGCTGGGCGTACGAGCGGTTGCCCGCGGCACGGGTCTGGGGCGGCGGTTGCTGTCCACACTCGCCGCTCCCGACGCCGTTCCCGGCGGGCGGGCCTGGCTGCTGACGTGGGATCAGGCCCACGAGACGCTCGCGTTCTACCGCCGCCTCGGCTGGCGCGAGCCTGAGCCCTTGCCGGGTCACGACACCGACGTCGTCGTGTTCCTGTCGTCGTCGGGACCCGCGTCAAGCACCGCGAGCAGCGCGTAGGCACATCGCGCCAGAAGGGCCGGGTCGGCCGGGGTCACGTCCCGGAACTCCAGGTACGCCGTGCCGAAGCGGTTGCGGTAGAGGGGCTCACCGCTCGGGGAACGGCCGACGAAGTCCCCCGTTGGGTCGAAGGACGCTCCGGCGGTGAAGTACAGCTCGTCGCCGTCGTACCCGACGGTCATCCGCACGTCCGTGTGGCCGTCGTCGTAGAGGGCGAAGTCTGGCTCGCACGAGCCCCGTTCGAGGGTGTCCAGGATTCCCTCGGCCAGCGCGCGAACATCGGCGGGACGCGCGATTCCCAACAGGTGGGGGTCCAACTCGACGAGCCATGCGCCCTGCCGTGTGCCCTGCGGAGAGTGGTGCCGCACCACGAAGCGGACCGGCTCACCGCGCAGGTCCGCGAGGCCGGGGAATTCCGCGACGACGACGCTCTCTTCCCGCGCTGCGTGAAGGTGCACCCTACGAGGCCCTTCGTACCAACGCCTGCGGGCAGCGTTCGCGGTCGGTGAGGCCGTCCCACTCCAGGCTCACGCTGATGCTGATGCTGATCACTTGGACACCCCGACCGGCCCCTGGGCTTCGCCCCCGACCCCCGCCAAGTACGCGTCCACCAGGGCGATCTGCCGCTCCGCAGGGAACTCCCCCGGCGCGAACAGCGCCTGAACCACCAGGCCGAGCACGAAGCTCTGGGCCGCGGCAGCGGTGTCCTCGGGCCGTGCGCCGGGCGACAGTTCGCCCAGCTCCTGGGCTTGCGCGATGTGCACGGCCATCCGCTCGCGTGCACGGCGGTAGCGCTCGGCGTGCTCTTGGGCCAACTCCGGGTCGGCGAGCGCGACGTCCCAGGAGGCCACCCAGATGCGGTTGCTCGCGGCGCTTTCGGCGTCCAGCGGGAGGATGTCGAGCAGCGTCGCCCGCAGCATCACCAGGCCGGACGCCTCCCCGGCCCGCTCCGCGGCGGGGCGCGGTCGGACGGCCGAGTGCCGGTCGAGTACTTCCAGAGCGTGTCTCAACAGCGCGCGCTTGCTGGGGAAGTAGTGCGTGAGCAGGCCGGTGGTGGCCCCCATCTCCGCAGCGACGGCACGCAGGGTGAGGCCGCCGAATCCATGGGCGGCCAGCACTCGCCAGACCGCCTGGGAAACCTCGGTCCTGCGGGCGTCATGATCTGTACGGGCGGGCGGCGTCATAGCCGCTAGAGTACATACCCAACGTTCGTTACGTACCTGGTCGCGGCGGCCCGACGCCCGCGCGCGGCTGCCCGGACAACCGCATAGGACCATCCATGTACGCCATACCGCTGACCGAGAACGCCGAGCTCCGCACGCTGGAGCCCTGGCAGGACGCCGAGTTCCTGGCCCACATCGACCGGGCCCGCGCCAACACCGACCCGTGGATCCCCTGGGCCTCACGCTCCACCGACCTGGAATCCGCCCGTGCCACCCTCCAGAAGTACGCGGACAAGCAGGCCGCCGACGCCGGACGGATCTACGGGATCTGGCGGGACGGCATCCTGATCGGCGGCGTGATGTTCGTGCAGTTCGACGCCAAGGCGGGCACCTGTGAGATCGGCGTGTGGGCGGAGCCCGCGGGTGAGGGCCACGGCCTGATCAGCGCCGCGGTCCGGCACTTGATCTCGTACGCGTTCGGCGAGCGCGGCCTGCACCGCGTCGAGTGGTGGAACAGCGCCGGAAACGCCCGCAGCCGGGCGGTCGCCCAGCGCATGGGCATGCACCTGGACGGCACGCTGCGCGAGCAGTCCCTGTACAAGGGCGTCCGCCACGACATGCAGATCTGGTCCCTGCTGGCGCACGAGTGGCGGGGCGGAGATGACGAAGACGGCGAAGACGGCGAAGACGGCGAGCTGGGCGCCGCGTGACGCACGCACCCTGGACCATTTCGGTCGTTTGCCGTGCGCGCCTCAGGCCGCCGTGAGGCGTTCCGCGATCAGGAGCACGCCGATCACGATCATGGCGGCGCCCGAGACGCGGGTGACGGCGCGCGCGGCCGCGGGGCGCGCCCGCAGGATGGTGCGGGCCAGCACGCCCACGCTCAGGTAGATCGCGGCGCAGCTGAGCGTGTGGACCAGGCCGAGCGTGCCGATCTGGGCCGCCAGGGGCCAACTGCCGTGCGGGGCGGTGAACTGCGGCAACAGGGCCAGGAAGAGCAGGAGCGCCTTGGGGTTGAGGCCGCTGATCCCCACCCCCCTGAGAACCCGGGCCCCGACCGCCGCGCCGCCCCCCTCATGCGAAGCCGTCCCGGCGACGGCGGGCCGGGCCAGCGTGGTGACGCCGAGCCACACCAGGTAGAGGGCGCCGAGCATGGTCAGGGCGGTCAGGACGGACGGGGTGCTCGCCACCACGGCCGCCACCCCGGCGGCGACCACGGCGGTCAGCGCGAGGTAGCCGAGCAGCAGGCCGCCGACGGCCGGGACCACGGACCGATCGCGTAGCCCGGCGTTGATCGCGTAGGCCCAGTCCGCCCCCGGCACGAGGATGAGCAGTACTGAGACCGCCCAGAAGGCGGTTATGGAACTGACGGCCACGACGTACTTCTCCCTCTCAAACAGGTTGCGAGTAGGAGATTAGTTCCGAAGAGGCCAAAGGTGTTTCCAAGTATTGCCAGATCAGACAACTGGAATGGCAGAATCTTCCCCATGGATGATGTGGACAGGAAGATTCTTGCGGAGCTCCAGGAAGACGGCCGTCTGACGGTCACTGAACTGGCCGCCCGCGTGCGGCTGAGCCTCTCCCCCTGCCACCGTCGGCTGCGCGAACTCGAACGCAGCGGCGCCATCCGCGGCTACCGCGCGATCCTGGACGCGGGCGTCGTCGGTCTGAGCTTCGAGGCGCTGGTCTTCGTCACCATGCGCCAGGAGGACCGCGACACCGTCTCCGCCTTCGAGCACGCTCTCACCGAGATCCCCGAGATCCTGCAGGCCGAGCGCCTTTTCGGGGACCCCGACTATCTCGTACGCATCGTCACCAGAGATCTGCCCGCCTTCCAGCGGCTCTACGACGACAAGCTGGCCACCTTGCCCGGCGTGCAGCGCCTGAGCTCGACGCTCGTCATGAAGCACGTGGTGAACGAGCGTGCGCTGCCCCTGTGAGCGTCAGCAACGGTTCCGTGGCGGGGACAGCGAACGGTCCCGTGGCGGGGACAGCGCGCGCTCTTGCTCTGGTCAGCAGCAGAGCCAACGGGTTCCACCTGGCTGTCGGCGCGGCGTATCCGTGGATCAGCACCAGGGCGGGCGCGTCGGGCATCGTCCCCGCGGGGTCATGGCTGTGCATGTCCCCACCCTCAGCGGCGGTGGCGCGTCACGTCTTGGACGAATGTTCCCCGCTCCGTCGTTCCGCGCTCCGTTGTTCCCCGCTCCGTCGGATGTCCGCGGGTGGCCCCAGTGCACCAGGTGTGCAGCCGGCGAAGGCCAGGACATCGCGATGCAGGTGGGACTGGTCGGCATAGCCGCACGCCACGGCGACCTCGACCGCGTCACGGCCCGCCGAGAGGCCGCGCACGGCACGGTCGAAGCGTACGAGCATCGCGGCGCGCTTGGGCGTCAGACCGACCTGGGCGGTGAACCTCGACCACAGGCGCTTGCGGCTCCACCCGCACGAGGCCGCCAGGTCAGCGACCCGTACCTGGCCCCGGCGGGAGACAATGCGCTCCCAGCTGGCGATGATCTCCGGATCCATCGACCGCGCCGACGCGTGGCGGCGTGCCAGGAACTCGTGCATCAGCGCGAAGCGGTCGTCCCACCCTCCGGCGGCTGTCAACTGCTCGCGCAGGCGCGGCTCATGGCGCCCCCACAGCTCCTCGAGACCGAAGACCCGGCCGTCCAGGTCGGCGGGCGGGACGCCGAGCAGCGAGTAGGCGCTCACCGGAGACATGTGCACCTCCACGCAGTCCACGCGCTCGGCGCGGATGCGGGCCTCCCCCGGCGCGAGACCGGCGGCAAGGCTCCTCAACAGCCGGCTGCCGCCCATGTTCTCGACGGCCAGCGCGCCGTCCCCGAGTTCGACGACGACCGTCACTCTGGGCTGCGGAATGACCCGCATGTCCAGACCGGCCGCCGACCGGTCACGGAAGCCGGCGAGCAGCACGCCGTCGAGCGGCGCCGCGCGACGCGGGAACGCGACTTCCCACCCGCGCATACGGTCGGCCTCGTGCAGAACTGAGTCCACGCCGTCCAAAGTACCGGCTCAACTCCCGCTTCGCGCTTGCCTCCTGTCCCTTCTTCCGGTCCCTCTCCCTCTCCCCGCCGCGCTCACCACTCGGCGAACGAGCCGTCCTCGTGCCGCCACACCGGGTTGTGCCAGTCGGCCTCGCTGTCGTCGGCCGCACGCACCGCCGCCTCGTCGATCTCGATGCCGAGCCCCGGCCCGGCCGGACGCAGGATGTGCCCCTGATGGAAGCGGAACACCTCGGTGTCGGCGAGATAGGAGAGGACATCGGCGCCCTTGTTGTAGTGGATGCCGATCGACTGTTCCTGGATGAGGAAGTTGGGGACGCCGACCGCGATCTGGAGGCTCGCGGCCAACGCCACGGGGCCCAGCGGGCAGTGCGGGGCGATGAGGGTGTCGAAGGTCTCGGCGAGGGAGGCGATGCGCCGGACCTCGGAAATGCCGCCCGCGTGGGACAGGTCGGGCTGCAGGACCGCGACGCCTGCCTGGAGGGCGGGCAGCACATCCTGCCGCGAGAACAGGCGCTCTCCGGTGGCGATCGGCACGGGCGAGGAGGCGACCAGGGCCGGCAGCAGGTGCCCGTACTCGGGCAGGAGCGGTTCCTCGACGAACATCGGCGCGAGCGGGGCCAGGTGCGGCAGCAACTTCCGGGCGTTCGCGGCGTGGAAGCGGCCGTGGAAGTCCAGCGCGAAGTCACGCTCGGGGCCCAGGACTTCGCGGGCCGCGGTGGCACGGGTGACGATCTCGTCGACGTCGGCGACGGTGGCAAGACGGTTCATGCGTCCGCTCGCGTTCATCTTCACCGCGGTGAAACCCGCCTCCACCTGCGCCGTCACCTGTTCGGTGATGTGGGCGGGACTGTCACCGCCCACCCAGCTGTAGGCCCGTACCCGCTCGCGGACCGGACCGCCCAGCAGGACGTACGCGGGTACGCCGAGCCGCTTGCCCGCGATGTCCCACAGCGCCTGGTCGAGTCCGGCCACCGCGCTGGAGAGGACCGGGCCGCCCCGGTAGAACGAGCCCTTCGTCATCACCTGCCAGTGGTCCTCGATGCCCGAAGGGTCCTTGCCGATGAGCAGTTCGGCCAGCTCGCCGACGGCCGTACGGACGGTGGCGGCACGCCCTTCGACCACCGGCTCACCCCATCCGACCACTCCCTCGTCGGTCTCCACGCGGCAGAGCAGCCAGCGCGGCGGCACCGCGAACGTCTCGATACGGGTGATCTTCATCGGGTGAACCTCCTGGTGGGGCACGGTCGTTGGCAGCCAGGGGCGGGCGACACGGTCGTGGCCTCAGGCGGACGTCTTGTACACGCTCCATCCGCCGTCCACCACGAGACTGGCCCCGGTGACGAAGGACGCCTCGTCGCTCAGCAGGAACGCGGCGCTCGACGCGACCTCGTCCGGGCGGCCGAGGCGGCCCGCTGGGGTCTGCTCGATGCTGCGCGCCCGGTCGTCCGCGCCGATCGTGTCCCAGGCCCGGGTCAGGATGGGGCCCGGCAGAAGGGCGTTGAACCGTACGACGGGTGCGTACTCCACCGCGAGCTGGCGCGCGAGACCGGTCAGGCCCGCCTTCGCCGCCGCGTAGGCGGGACGGCCCGGCAGGCCCATGACGGCGTGCACGGACGAGACGAAGACGACCGCGCCGTGTGTGGCCCGCAAGTCGTCCAGGCAGGCCCGTACGCCGAGGAACGCGCCGGTCAGCATGACCGACAACTGCAGGTTCCAGTCCGCCGGTTCGATCGCGTCGGCCGCGCCACCGCGCACCGCGTAGGCGTTGCTGAGCAGGCCGGAAACCGGGCCGAAGCGGGCGCGGGCGGCCGCCACCACCCGCGCCCAGGACTCCTCCTCCGCCACATCGCACGCCTCGAAGACCGCACGTCCCCCGCTCTCGCGGATGACTCGTGCGGTGCGTTCACCCCCCTCGGCGTCCACGTCGGCGATCACCACCCCGGCCCCTTCGGCCGCGAGACGCCGGGCGGTCGCCGCACCGATCCCGTGAGCTCCCCCGCTGACGACGACGCAACGGTCGACGAAGCGCCGACCGGGACGTGCCGACCGCGACGGCTCCTCCGACTCCGGCGAACCCAACGACTCAGCGCCCACAGGCAACTCAACTCCCGCTCATCGCACGGCAGATACGGCAGATACGGCAGATACAGCTGACTCGTCAGATACGTCAGATGTGTCAGCCACGTCAGACACGCCTGACATGCAGCAGACGACCCACCCATGCCATTAACCACCACCAGGCACCTCCCCGCCAACACCCCCTCCTTACGCGGGCCACCGCCGAAAGGCAGTGGACGAGGCCGTGCCATGTGATCGACGATCATTTGGTGAAGCGACTCATCGATCTCGACCAGGCAGCCGCCCAGATCAACACCCGCCGCCAGCGGTGGACCTCCGCGGGCCTCGTGGTCGGGTCGCTCACCTGGCGGGACGGGGCGGCGGCCTGGCCGCAGCGGCTGGAGACGAGCCGCTCAGAAGTGCGGGACCCGGACTCGGCCGGCATCCACATCACCGGCCCCGCGGGCGCCGAACTCCTCGTGGTCCTTTTCCGGGGCGGCTGGGCTGACGTGGCCTTCGTCGTGGGCCTCGACGAGCACGATGAGTTGGTGAGCGAGGCCCCTGAGATCACTTCGCCGCACGCGTTCGGACAGCTCCTTGAGGGTTATGTGTTGCGGGCGTTCGGTGCTCAGTGAGTCGAGACCGACGGCATCGTGGGGCACTACGGCACGGACGCGGTCTGGCCCCTAAAGCGGATCGTCGAGGGCAATCTGCGCGGCGAACACACGTAGGCGCGCGCACGGGGCCGGGCGAGGGTCACTCGGTCCCCTTGGGGAGGTCTTGACGCTCGGCAAGGTCGAGCGTGAACGCCACCCGGTCGAGTCCGGGGCCGTCGTAGTCCGGCTTCAAGGACGAGACCGTGAAGCCGAGCCTGGCATGGAAAGCCTGCGACGCGGAGTTCTGCGGGCTGGTGATGCAGTGCACGTACCGGCGGCCGTGTGACCGGGCGAGAGCGAAGAAGGCCCGGTACAGGGCTCGCCCCACGCCTTGCCCGTGCAGTCGCGGGTCGACGCCGACGAAGTGCACGTAGGCGGCGTCGGGTTGGGCCTGGGACAGGAAGCCGATCAGGAAGGCCGCGACCTGTTCCCCGTCGGCTGCTTCCGCCTGTCCCCTGTCGGCTGATTCCGCCTGCTCCCCGGCACGTTCGACCACGAAGCTGGTGGTGGTGAAGTGCTGGAAGTACAGCCTGGGCAGGAGCAATGAGCGCTCCAGCGCTCCCGCCGGTCCTTTCATGCCGTCCCACCACTCGTCCAGCACCGCGAGCACCTGTGGGTGGTCCTCCTCGGCAAGGTGTCGTGCCGTCAGGCCATCAGGGAGAGCGTCGATCATCGGTGCAGTCTGTCATCGGTATCACGCGCGCCGCTACGCGTTTCCACACGTTTGTGACCTGTGGAAACCCCTGGCTCTCCCCCTCGCTCGCGGCAACGGGCTACTGAATGCTCCAGCGGTGCGGGTGGCCGGGGTCGGCGGGGCACGCGAAGACGTTGAGCAGGCCGGCGCGGCCCACGATGACCCTGGTGGGCGTGCCGAACGGGTGCGGAGGCAGGTCTGCCTCCTCCGTGGGTTTCCAGCTGCCGCTGCCGCCGTCCCATTCGGAGCTGGCGATGGTCAGCAGCAAGCGCATGGGTGTGGTGCAGGTCAGGCAGTCCATGGGGGACGCGTCAGTGGTGTGCCAGGAGGCGAAGCCGCCGACGCGCCAGCCGGGTGGGATGGACAGGTCGTACTGGTAGTAGACCTGCTTGTCGCCACCCTGCTCGGTGGCCCGCTCGTCCTCGCCCTCGTCCTCGCCCCCGCCTTCATCCGCGTCACGTTCCTGTTCCCACTCGTCCTCGGACTCTTCGTCAAGTGCCTCCTCGCGGGCGTAGATCCTGTCGCACAGGTCCTCGGGCAGGAGGCCCGCGAAGGGGTACGTGACCACCTGCTCGGGATGCAGCACGCAAGGCTCGGGCACGTATCCGTCGGCGCCGACGACTTGCGGTTGAGGCGGCGCGGTCAGCACCTCGTCGACCTCCTCCGACCTGCGCCAACGCAGGTGAAGCAGCATGCCGTAGCGGCTCGGGCCATGGGCGTCGAAGGGGCAGCAGAACACCTGGAGCAGGTCGCAGCCGTCCGGGCCGGCCGGCAGGTCGGGGAGGTCGCGCCGGTACAACTGCGCGAGCGCGACCAACGGCAGCGGGTCGGTGTCGGCGACGTCGGGGATCCGGTGCCGTCGGTTCAGCTCGTCCAGGAGCGCCCTGTCCTCTGACGTGGGGCCCGAGTAGGGCGCGCGGGCCCAGGCGTCATCCAGGACCTTGCGCCTGCGGCGGATGTCCGCGGGCCGTCGGCCACTGCTGCGACGGTGTACCTCGGTGCACACCGGCCACGGCTCGTCCGCCGGCCACAGCAGCGGGCCGCCCACGGAGCTGGCCGACACGTCGGGGTTTCCCGGCCTCGGGTGCAGTCGGGTCGTGGTTCCCCGGTATGCGGCGAGCTCAGGGAACAGCGCCTCGACGTCCAGCGGCCGCGGCGGAGTGGTCCTCGTCATGGGCACGACCCTAAGCATCCGGCGGCCGCGCTGACCCAGCACCCCCACCCATGACCGAGGAGACCAACTGACCCAACTGACATCACTGACACCAACTGCCTATCGAGGCCATGCCGATACTCCGCCGGTCATCTCGACTCGCCCTACAGGGGCATGGGCGCGCTCACCGAAACTGTCACCAACGCCCTCACCGGAGCCCTCGCCAAAGCCCCCGCCAAAGCCCTCACCAGGAATCCTCGGCCCGACCGGCAGAGGAGCGGCGGCGCAGCAACCAGCTTCGGCGTACCGCTCCGCGTCATCGCCGCGCCGGGTCGAGTCTGTTGCGGGCTCCCGACCCTTCCCCTTCCCTCCGTGGCCCCTCTCCTTTCCCTCCATCCGCGGCCCCGGCTTCTGCTCACGGGGCGAAGGCGGCTCGCAGGCCGGCACCGCGCAGGCTCGGCCCCCACCCTCACTCTTACGGGGCGCGTCACCGCCACCCTTGGCGCCCCGTACGCCCTTCACCTTCTCCTCGCCCTCCTCGCCCTCCTCGCCCTTCGCGGTCGGCTCGCCCTTGCCCTTGATCGAGCGGGATTTCGGGTCCGCCGACGAGGAGTCGAGCATCCATCGCTGTTCCTGAGATCCGTCGCGGACCTTGACCACCACTTCCGCGCCCTTGCGCGCGGAGGCAGGCGCGACGGCCAGCCGTTCGTGCCACCGGGGGAGCAACTCCCCGAGCACGGTGAGGTCGTAGCGCACCTCGTCGGCATGCGCCGCCGAAGGTGCGACACATGCGCCGAGGACAAGCACGCCGTCGTCCCGGTGCGAGTCGAGGCAGAGGTCGGGACGGGCGATGGTGCTCAGCAGTCCGTTCTTGTCGTACGACCACTGCTGGCTCGCCGCGTCCGAACACTTCGCCAGCTTCGTCTCGGCGCCGGACTTCGTCTTCCCCCGGATGTCAAGGCACAGATCCGCCGCGGCATTGCGGAGCCTGCCCTGATCGGACCCGTCGGGGTATCCCGCCGATGTAGGTGTGGGGGTCCCGGGCGGCGTCTCGGAATCTGCGCCCGGACCGGTGTCGTGGCTTCCGGTCATGCCGGTCGGAGGCATGGCCTCACCGCCGTCGCCGTCGCCCGACGAGAGGGTGATGACGAGTACGGTCGCGAGCAGGGCCGCCGACCCCAGGGCCGCCCCGGTGCGCAGCGCCCTGGAGTGTGCGCGTGCCTGCGCGAGCGGGCCACCCGCCAAGGGGTTGTGGGACGACGGACGATGGCGTCCACCGCCGCCCGTGCGCCTGCCACCCTGCGCGGGGGCGCCCGCGCCGCGCTTCACCACACCCCCGCGCCCCGGGCGCGACTCCAGATAGCGACGCGCGCCCCAGCCGAGTACCGCTTCGGCGAGCAATGTGCCCAACTCGTTGTCCACATGGACGAGTTGGTCGGTCACGTCCCGACAGTGGCGGCACTCCGACAAGTGGTGTTGCGCATCGGGCAGCAACGCGCCGCCGCGGCGAATCGTGACATCGAGGATTCGGTTGTAGAGGGGGCATTCCTTGGTCGGCGCGAGTTCGCGGTGACCGCGAACGATGCCTGCCCGGAATTGTTCACGCGCCTGCGCGAGTGCGTCGGCCGCGAGGTCGGTGCTGAGGCCTGACATACCTGCGGGTATGGATATGTGCTCGGCCTCGACCGCGGTGTGCCACAGCAGACACTGGGCGTCTGCGGGAAGGGCCCAGAAGGAGCGTGCGGCGAGTCGCCGCTTTTCGGGTGTCATGGAGGTCGCCGCCCGCATGCCGCGGCCTCCGGTCGGTTTGCGGAGTTCCGGCATGAGGGTGGATATGCGCTCGTCGACGGTCCACCCCCTGACCGTCTCCCTGACGGTCACCAGGAGGTACGGCCGCAGGGCCCCGCCCGGCTCGGCGCTCGCCATGTGTTCGAGCATCTGGTGGAAGGTCGCCGTGGCGACCATGGAGGCCGAACTCGACCAAGCGGCCAGGCAGATGGCCGCGTAGTCGTACGTTGCCTGCCAGTGCCGCGCGAGGAGCAGCGCGATGGGTTGGTCGGACTCACCCTCCGACCGGCCGCGTAGTCGGGCGGCGAGATTCATGTCTGATTCTTCAGGGGTCACGCCGGGATGAGGGGCGTGGGTCGGACGTGGGGGGTGAGGGGATTGCACGGAACCTTTTCCTTCCGAGCCGATAGACGGCACACGGAAAACACACCCACCGAAATGGGGCGTCTGATTGGTGCATACCTAAGGCTCACCGGTACGGGAAAACGGATCAACAAATCGTGGATCGCCCGCATACGGCCGACGGAAGACCTTTTGGGTCGGCGGCGCGAATCCCGAACGAGAAAGGCGATCCTGATCATTGCCTCGGCGCGAGGAAGCTCACCTTGGCACAGCCGACTCGCGGTAAACAAGAAGTTCGAGGGACTTCCATTCGGGAAGAGAGAGGAACCTCGGCGTTACCTGCGGTACTCGCACCTGTTTTCGAAGTCTACGGCGATTCACCCAGTGGAGCCGATACGGCGAAGGCCTCGTCGAGGGTCGCGATGAGCCGGCCCGCGACGGACGCAAAGCTGCAAGAAGCCCACCGTTCAACGGACTTCAGGAAGCCGGTGAGGTCACCCTGGACGCAACCCAGGAGTTCCCGCAATCGCTCCCGGGGGATCTCGACGGCCCGCCCCTCCTGACAGTCCGCGTCAGGCCACAGTCGGACGCTCGCGCCCACAACCTCGGCACGCGGCCCGGGGTCATGGCCGAGCCAGGGCTCTTCCCCCTCCAACAGGCTCTGCCAGTCCCGCCAGGTCTCCAGCCCGAAGCAGCATCCGGGCTTCACCGTGATCCCGCTGCGAGTGTCTCTGACCCGCAGACCACCAGGCGCGACCACACACTCGGCGGTCAGCAGCCGGTTCACCTGGGCGAGGCCGTCCGTGGCGTGCCGCTCACCGCGCCTGCGAGGCCTGTTGTTGTATCCCGTCAGCACCGCCATGGCCGTGCCGACCTGACGCGACGACAACTCACCGGACAGCCGCAGAAGCCGCTCCTCGGCAGGATCAGAGACTGGCCACAACGTGAAGTCTCGGGCCTCGTAGGTCTCCAACACGGCATCCATGATCAACACATCCCCAGCCTCCCGCACCACCCCTCACGTCCGCCTCCCCCTTTCCTGCCGCCCGGCCCAGCCGTTGAGGCCCGCGACAGCACACGATCCGACATGCTGTAGGTCCGGCACTGAGGAGGCTGCGATGGCGAACGGGCCGGTGTCGAGGCAGGAACTGATCCGGCGGCGGCGCAGTGGTGGCTTCGTGGGGCGGCGGCGCGAGCTGGCGGCGTTCCGGGAGAACCTGGTGCAAGGGACCGGTGCCGACACCTATCAGTTCCTCTTCCACGTGCACGGTCTCGCCGGGGTGGGCAAGTCGACGCTGATACGCCGATGGGAGGCGACGGCCCGCGAAGAGGGAGCGGTGACCGCCGTGGTCGGGGACGACGTGCACAGCGCGGTCGAGGCCATGGCGGCCATCAGCGAGCAACTGGCGCGTCAAAACTGTCCGTTGAAGCAGTTCGACAAGCAACTGTCCACCTACCGGCAGAAGTGTCACGAGGCCGACGCCGCGTTCACGGAACAACTGATGTGCGAAGGAGGCCGCGGGCCGGGGCCCTCGTATCGGGCAGAGCCTTCCCCCTCCAGTACGTTCGCGGCACAGATCGGCGTGGCCGGCCTCGGCCTGGTGTCGGGGATCGGCGCGTTGAGCGGTGCGGTCCGCCCGGAACACGTCGCCTCCGGCCTCGACCGGGCGCGTACGGCGCTCAGTTCACGCCTGCGCAGCCACGAGGACGTGCAGTTTCTGTTGTCACCACTCAAAGTGCTGACACCGCAGTTCCTGGCCGACCTGCGTGACGTCGCGGGACGTCGGCCATGGGTGGTGCTGTTCTTCGACACCTATGAACGTACGGCGCCGCTGCTGGACGTCTGGCTGCGGGACATGTTGGTCGGCGAGGCGTACGGGGCGGTGCCGGTCAACGTGCAGGCGGCGCTGGCCGGCCAGGGGCCCTTGAACCCCGCGTGCTGGGGTGACAGCCTCGACCTGGTCACCGAGGTTGCCCTCGAGCCGTTCTCCGAGGACGAGGCCCGTGCGCTGCTCGCCGCCCGCGGCGTGTCCGACGCGCGCGTGGTGGACGTGGTCCTGGGCCGCTACGAGAAAGCTCTCGCCGACTTCGACCGTGCCATCGAGCTCCTCCCCAGCTGCGGTTGGTTCCCCTACCAGCGCGCTCTGACCATGCGGCTGTCGGGAGAGCCCGGCGAAGCAGATCATTGGCAACGGGCCGTGGACATTTACCAGGCCGAAGTGCGCAGTTGGCCCGACTTCGCCGACCTGGCGCGCAGCAACCTCCTGGTGCTGTGCTGTGCCATGCCCGACTGGGACCGCGCCGAGGAGCAGCTGCGGGCGTTCTTGTCGTACGCCCCCTCACCTCACCAGATCGTGGAGGCCCTGGACGACCTGGCGGATCTTCAGCGGACCGTGCCGGTCAGCCCCGAGAGGCTGGCACCGGTCCTGGCCCAGCTGCGGGACGCCTTGGGAGCGCCCTGAGGTATGAGTACGGGTCCGCGCGTCTGCCGAGGCCCCGCTCACGCCAAAGTGACCCGCACGCCACCTTCCGCCAAGACGGCGAGTACCTCGGCGAACAGGTCGTAGCGGCGGCCATCGGGTGTCAGGGAATGCGACAGGTGCGCGCGGGCCGTCGCGGCGTTCCTCCAGAGCAGCGTTGCGGGGGACGTGTGGCCGAAGGCGCCGCGCAGGCAGTCGTCGAGGGCCGCGAGGCAGCCGCCGAAGTAGCCGCCAGGACCGTTCACCGCCTCGCCGAGTGCCAGGTAGATGCTCGGTTCGTCGGTGATGTGCCTGCCGTCCAGTGCGTAGGCGTGCCCGGACGGCCTGGCCTGGTGGACGCGCCGGCAGCCCCGCTCCCGGACCAGATCGAGCCAGGCACCTCGGTGCCGGGTGTCCAGGGCGGTCCAGGCACCCGGGGTGTCAGGGGGCCCGGCGTACCACCGTTCCCAGATGGGACGGGCGTACTCGGGAACGGGCGCGAGGTGCTCCGCGTCGAGTTCCAGGTCGATCAGGTCCGGGCCGTAAGAAGAGACGCACCACGATCTGACCTCGGTCCACAGCAGTCGCTCGGTAAGCAACTCCCCCTGGTCGTCACGTACTTCCAGGGCAGCCTCTGCCAGGTCCAGCGCCCGCCGGGTGCCCTTCGTCAGTGCCGCCCGCAGCTGCTCGCTCGGCGCGAGCCCCCGCAGGACGAGCGGGGGCGCCGCCCGCTCGGGTGGCAGAACCAGGGCGAACTCACGGCAGGAGCCAAGCCACCGGGACCCGTCGTGCACGCGGACGGGACCCCGATATCCCTCGGGTGGGCCCTCGTAGTCGTCAAGGCCCGTCAGTACGAGGCTGTCCGTCCCGCGCGGTTGCCGCAGACTCTCCGCGTCCTCCAGCAGCCAGGGATCGAGTGTCCGGTCCTCGGGCACCAGCCACACCGTGGCGCCGAGCCACCCCCTCGCCTCGACGCCTTCCGGAACCCAGCCGAACAGTTCGTACGTCCCACGCCGTGGCTCCCCGAAGAGCCCGTCCACAGCGGCGCACACACCCCAGGCGCGGTCATGCTCGGTCTCCGTGAGCGTGTATCGCCCGTGCCCGCGGGCATTTTCATCCTCATGCACGCCGGGAATCATGCCGTCATGCCTGGGCCGCGGCGAGCGCCTCGCGCCAGACGGGGCTGTCCACGTAGTGGTTGTCGTAGCGCTCCGAGGACTCCGCGATCTTCTTCGGGTCGGTCTCGCCGCGCATCACGCTGCCGAGCAGGCGCAGGTAGTCGAAGCGGGCCATGCCGGGGGTGAAGACGAAGAGGACGTCCGCCTCACAGCCGGGGGCCGCGGCGAAGGCGTGCGGGGTGTGCGGGGGCACGGCGAGGAAGTCACCTGCCTGCAGGACGGTGATCTCTTCGCCCACCAGGACCTGGAGGGAGCCGCTGATCACGAAGAAGAGCTCCGTGGCCTTGGTGTGGAAGTGCGCGGGGGCGCCGACGGCCCCTTCGGTGAAGGTGGAGCGGTAGGTGGTGAAGCCGCCGCCCGGTCCTTCCGTGTCGGCCAGCAGGGTCATGACGCTGCTCGGGTCGGCGCTGGTCTCGGCCTCCGCCGCGCGGGTGAGGATGGCGGCGAAGTCGGCGTTCTTGCTGCTCATGGTGGTGTCCCTTCGGTTCTGCGGCGCTTGCTCGCGTCGTTGTGATCACCACTCTATGAGCCCGATAGACCCTCCCTTGAGTGCAATTCAGTGCCGAAATCAAGGGTCAATTTCCGAGCCGATCGCGCTGGATCGCATGGGCGAGAGTCCGGCGCACGGAGGCCGATCCGGTGGCGGTGACGTCCGCGGGGATGTCGAGCCGACGAGCGATCTCGTCGTACGTGTCCCGGTGGGCGCCCGGCAGTTGCGCCTGATGCCGCCTCAAGTCCTCTTCGAGGAGCCGCCGCAGCTCGTCGACGCTCTGGGGCGTGAAGCGTTTACGCCCGCGGCCGAGTGCGTTCACGTGCCGTGTGCAGTGGGCGGCCTCGCCCAGGGCCTCCGAGACCACTTCAGCAAGGCCCCACAGGCGTCCTTCGAGCCACGGCGGGTCCCGCTGGTCGAGGTGGAGCTCCATCGGCGGCGGCCGGTCGCCCGCCTCGCGTTTCGCCACCTGCTTGGACACGGCGGGCTGACTCATGTCCGCCAGCTCCGCGATCTTGTCCTGCGTCCAGCCGAGATCGGCGAACAGCTTGATCATCTCGGCGCGGAGCCTGCGCATCTCCTCGCCCGCGCGGATGACCTCGTTCATGCCGGCGAGCATCCGCTCGGCCTGTCCCTCGGTCAGCGCCCCGGAGCCCTCGGGGAAGACCGCGCGCGTGCCCTCTTCAGCTGCCATGGCTCGGTTATACAGCTCGGCACAACCGTCGGCATAACCGGGTTGTATAACCTGGTTATGAGTGCCAGGATCCGACCCATGCCCACCTACTCCGCGCCTGACGGAACCCAGCTCGCCTACCGCGTACACGGAGACGTGTCCGGCGGCCCGCACAAAGACGTGCACGTGGCCGACGTCCCTCTCGTATGCATTCCCGGCGGTCCCGCGGACTCCCGCTATCTCGGCGATCTCGGCGGCTTGTCCGAGCATCGGCGACTCATCGTCATGGACAGTCGCGGCACCGGCCGGTCCGCGATCCCCGAAGACCCCTCCTCCTACCGGTGCGACCGTCTCGTCGATGACGTCGAGGCCCTGCGCCAACACCTCGGGCTCCACAAGATGGACCTGCTCGGCCACTCCGGCGGTGCCAACGTCGCCGCGCAATACGTGGCCCGCCACCCCCACAACGTCCGCAAGCTCGCCCTGATCGGCCCCGGCACCCGAGCCGTCGGCATCGCCGTCCCCGCTGCGATGCGACGTGAGCTCGCCTCGGCGCGCAAGGGCGAGCCGTGGTTCCCCTCGGCGTTCGCCGCACTTGAAGCGATCACCGAGGGCACCGGCTCCGACTGGGACGCCATCAGCCCCTTCTTCTACGGCAGATGGGACGCCGCCGCCCAGCAGCACTGCGCCACAAGCCGGCCGGACAACAAGGAAGCCGTCGACTGGTTCGCGGCAGAGGGCGCCTTCGAGGCGGAGGCCACTCGTGCGGGGCTCGCGGGCTGTGAGATGCCGGTGTTGCTGCTCACCGGGGAGTTCGACATGAACAGTCCCCCCGCGGGCGGTGTCCGAGTTCGCGGCACTGTTCCGCGACGCGAGTTTCGTGGTGCAGCCGGCGGCCGGGCACTACCCCTGGCTCGACGACGCCGGGCGCTTCGTGTCGGCCACGGCCGCGTTTCTGGATCACGAGGAACGTGTGACCAGCTGAAATCAGGTCACACGACGTGCATGACGCGTTTCGTGACAGTGGGCCTGCTGATGGCCTGCGCAGTGGGCGGTGTGCTTCTCGCCCTCCTGGCATCGCCGTGGTGGTGGGCGGCCGCGGTGCCTCTCCTGTGCGTGGCACTGACCGGTGTGTACGACCTGGTGCAAAGGCGGCACTCCGTGCTGCGCAACTACCCCGTGCTCGGCCATCTGCGGTTCCTGATGGAAACACTGCGCCCGGAGCTGCAGCAGTACTTCGTGGAACGCAACTACGACGGCAGGCCCTACGACCGCGACACCCGCAGCATCGTCTACGAGCGGGCCAAGGGGGTCGCCGCCGAGGAACCGTTCGGCAGCGAGCGCGACATGGACGCCCGCGGCTACGAGTTCCTCGTGCCGTCCATGGCACCGGTGGCCGTACCCGACGAGCCGCCCCGCATCCGGATCGGCGGCCCCGACTGCACCCAGCCGTACGACATGGCGCTCCTCAACGTCTCGGCGATGAGCTTCGGCTCGCTCTCCTCCAACGCCGTCGTGGCGCTGAACACGGGTGCGGCGCGCGGCGGTTTCGCCCACGACACCGGCGAGGGCGGCCTCTCCTCCCACCACCTGCGGCCCGGCGGCGACCTCGTCTGGGAGATAGGCACCGGCTACTTCGGCTGCCGCACCCGTGACGGGAACTTCGACCCGCGGCAGTTCGCCGAGAAGGCCGCCCATCCCTCCGTGCGCTGCGTGTCGCTCAAGCTGTCGCAGGGTGCGAAGCCGGGGATCGGCGGCGTACTGCCCGGCAGCAAGGTCAACGCCGAGATCGCCTCGGTCCGGGGCGTTCCCGAGGGCGAGACCGTGGTCTCGCCGCCGTACCACCGCGTCTTCTCCACCCCTCGCGAACTCGTCCGGTTCATCGCCCGGATGCGGGAACTGACGCGCGGCAAGCCGGTGGGCTTCAAGCTGTGCCCCGGGTCCCGGACCCAGTTCCTCGCCGTGTGCAAGGCCATGGTCGAGGAAGGCATCACCCCGGACTTCATCGTCGTGGACGGCGCGGAGGGCGGCACGGGAGCGGCGCCGCTCGAGTTCGCCGACCACCTCGGCATGCCGCTGCGGGAGGGCCTGTTCACCGTGCACAGCGCCCTGACGGGAGCGGGCCTGCGGGACCGGATCCGTCTCGGCGCCAGCGGGAAGGTGGCGACGGGTTCCGACATCGTCAAGTGCCTCCTGCTGGGCGCCGACTACACCAACGCGGCCCGCGCGATGATGTTCGCCGTCGGCTGCATACAGGCCCAGCGCTGCCACACCAACCGCTGTCCGACCGGCGTCACCACCCAGGACCCGCGCCGGGCCCGCGCACTCGACGTCATCGACAAGGCAGCGCGCGTCACGCGCTACCAGCGGGCCACCGTGCAGAGCGCGCTGCAGATCATGGCCGCGATGGGCATACGCGACGCCGCGGGCCTTGGCCCGCATCTCCTGCGCCGCCGCGAGGACCACGGCGATTTCCGGTCCTACGCCGAGCTGTACGAGTGGCTGTCCCCGGGCGAACTGCTCACCGCACCGCCCGCGAGCTGGGCCGCCGACTGGAAGGCGGCGGATCCGGACACCTTCGCCGTCTGACCGCCGGACGGATGGCCGGAGCAACGTCCGGACCCGCCCGCCGACGCCACTACCCCCTGACAAGTCGTATCGAGAGGAAAACCTGATGTCCCGCACTGTTGCCCGCGTGACGATCGACGCCCTGGAAGAACTCGGGGTGCGCCATGTCTTCGGCGTGGTGGGGGACGCCCTCAACCCCTTCACCGACGCCATCCGTGCCAGCGACTCCGTCGAATGGGTGGGCTGCCGCCACGAGGAGGCCGCCTCTTTCGCCGCAGGCGCCCAGTCGCAGCTCACCGACACCCTCGGGGTCTGCATGGGCACCGTGGGCCCGGGCTCCGTACATCTGCTCAACGGTCTCTACGACGCCGCCAAGAGCGGCACCCCGGTCCTCGCCATCGCAGGTCAGGTGCCCCTCTCGGAGGTCGGCACCGACTACTTCCAGGAGGTCGACAACGACCTCCTCTTCCGTGACGTCGCCGTCTTCCGCGCCACCGTCACCTCCCCCGAGCAGATGCCGGGCCTGCTGGAGATAGCCGTGCGCAACGCGATCGGGCGCCGCGGTGTGGCCGTCCTGACGGTGCCCGGCGACATCGGAGACCTGGAGCTGCCCGCGGACCGGCCGGTCCGGCTCTCCGTCGCGGAGTCCGCCAACCGGCCCGACGACCCGATCCTCGACGAGGCGGCCTCCGCGCTCTCCGACGGCGGCAAGGTCACCATGCTGGTCGGCCGCGGGGCGCGCGGTGCCCGTGAGGACGTCCTGGCCCTCGCGGAGCGGCTGGCGGCGCCCATGGTGCTCACGCTCAAGGCCAAGGAGGGCTTCGAGGGCGACAACCCCTACCAGGTGGGCCAGACCGGGCTGATCGGCAATCCGGCCGCCGCGCACGCGATGGACCACGCCGACACCCTGTTGCTGCTCGGCACCGACTTCCCGTACCGGGACTGGTACCCCCAGGGCAAGAAGGTCGTGCAGGTCGACCGGGTCGCCGAGCACATCGGCCGGCGCGTTCCGGTCGACGTGGCCCTGGCCGCTGACGTCGGCCCCACCGTGCGCGGGCTGCTTCAGCGTCTTGACCGGCGCTCCGAGCGCAAGCACCTGGACGAGGCGCGGGAGAAGTTCACCAAGTGGCAGGAGGGACAGCAGCGCCTTGCCGCGCCCGGCCATGACCACGGTCTCGTCGGCAAGATGCGCTCGGCCCTCGACAACCGGGATCACCTGGTACGCCCGGAAGCGCTGGCCGCGGCGGTGGACGCGCTGGCGGCCGACGACGCCGTGTTCACCTCGGACACGGGCATGGCCACCGTGTGGCTCTCGCGCTTCGTGGAGATGCGCGGGTCCCGCCGCCTGCTCGGCTCGTACAACCTCGGGTCGATGGCCAACGCGATGCCGCAGGCAATCGGCGCGCAGCTTCTCGACCCCGAGCGGCAGGTCGTCGCCTTCTGTGGTGACGGCGGTCTCGGGATGCTTTTGGGCGACCTCATGACCATCCGCAGCCGGCAGCTGCCGGTGAAGCTCGTCGTCTTCGACAACCAGCGGCTCGGGATGGTCAAGCTGGAGCAGGAGCAGGCGGGGCTCGCGGAGTTCGGCACCGACCTCGACAACCCGGACTTCGCCGCGGTGGCCGAAGCCCTCGGCATCACCGGCATTCGGGTCACCCGGCCCGAGGACCTCGCCGAGGGGGTCGGCAAGGCCTTCGCCACGCCGGGTCCTGTCCTCCTGGACGTCCTCACCAACCCCGAGGAGATCGCCGTGCCGGGCAAGCCGACGATCCAGCAGGGCTGGGGCTTCGCCATCGCCAAGATCCGCGAGAACCTCACCAGCCCCGGCGGCCACTGACACGCATCGGGAAATGGAGGGGCCCGCCACGTATTGGCTGCGCCAAGTCGGGCACTCGGAGTCTGTCCGGTGAAAGATCCACAGGCCCGAACAAATGGCCACACCGGCAGAAAAGCCGCAAGATGGACTCGACGCCAGCACGCCGCCGAATCCGCCACGCCAAAGACAGCCCTCGACACACAGCCCTTCGCAGCTGCCGGCCCAGGCCGTCGCGGCGCAGATAACTTCACCCACCGAAAGGCACTCGTACCTCATGAGCGACGTCACAGGTAAGGCGACAACCAACGACGCCGGCGCGCCGGTCGAAAGCGATGAGCATTCGCTCACCGTCGGGGCCGGTGGGCCGATCCTTCTGCAGGACTCCTATCTGATCGAACAGATGGCGCAGTTCAACCGCGAGCGGATTCCCGAGCGGCAGCCGCACGCCAAGGGCAGCGGCGCCTTCGGCTTCTTCGAGACCACCGGAGACGTCAGCGCCTACACGAAGGCCGCCCTCTTCCAGCCCGGCACCCGCACGGACCTGGTGATCCGCTTCTCCACCGTCGCCGGCGAGCGCGGCAGCCCGGACACCTGGCGTGACCCGCGCGGATTCGCGGTGAAGTTCTACACCACCGAGGGCAACTACGACATGGTCGGGAACAACACCCCGGTCTTCTTCGTGAAGGACCCGATGAAGTTCCAGCACTTCATCCGGTCCCAGAAACGCAGGGCGGACAACAACCTGCGCGACCACGACATGCAGTGGGACTTCTGGACCCTCTCCCCCGAGTCGGCCCACCAGGTCACCTGGCTGATGGGTGACCGAGGCATCCCGCGCACCTGGCGCCACATGAACGGCTACACCTCGCACACCTACATGTGGATCAACGCACAGGGCGAGCGGTTCTGGGTGAAGTACCACTTCAAGACCGACCAGGGCGTCGAGTGCTTCACGCAGCACGAGGGCGACCAGATGGCCGCGGCCGACACGGATTTCCACACCCGTGATCTCTTCGAGCACATCCGTGACGGGGAGTACCCGAGCTGGACCCTGTACGTCCAGGTCATGCCGTACGAGGACGCGGCGACGTACCGCTTCAACCCGTTCGACCTGACCAAGGTGTGGCCGCACGGCGACTACCCGCTGATCGAGGTCGGCAAGATGACGCTGGACCGCAACCCCACGGACAACCACGCCGAGATCGAGCAGGCGGCCTTCCAGCCGAACAACCTGGTTCCCGGCATCGGCCCGAGCCCCGACCGCATGCTCCTCGCGCGGCTGTTCTCCTACGCCGACGCACACCGTCACCGCATCGGCGGCAACTACCAGCAGGTGCCGGTCAACCAGCCGATCGTGCCCGTCCACACGTACTCCAAGGACGGTGCCATGGCCATCCGCAACACGGTGGACCCGGTCTACGCGCCGAACTCCAAGGGCGGCCCGGCCGCCGACACGGCCCGCTACGGCTCCCCGCCCAGTTGGTACGCGGACGGTGACATCACCCGCGCCGCGTACGTCGACCACGCCGAGGACGACGACTGGGGCCAGCCGGGCACGATGGTGCGCGAGGTCCTCAACGACGAAGAGCGCGACCGCCTCGTGGACAACGTCGTCGGTCACCTGCTCAACGGCGTGACCGAGCCCGTGCTGGTCAGGGCCTTCGAGTACTGGTCGAACATCGACAAGTCGATCGGTGAGCGCATCGAACAGGGTGTGCGCGCCAAGGCGAGCGAAAAGGACCCCAAGGCCGCCGAGCAGGCCAACCCGGCTCGCAGCAGCATGCAACACAAGGCCTGAGCGAGCGGGCCTGAACGACTGCGCAAGGCCGGCCCGTCGGCCGCTGCCCGTGGGGGACAGCGGCCGACGGGCCTTTGTATGCGATCAGTTCGGCGGCACCGCGAAGTCGCACCAGACCGCCTTGCCCTCGCCCCGCGGCTCGATGCCCCAGCGCGTGGCGACCGCCTCCACCAGGAGCAGGCCGCGGCCTGAGGTCGCTGTCTCCACCGGAGACCTCATGTGGGGCCGGGTGCTGGAGCGGTCCTTCACCCAGAGACGGACACGGCGGGGCGGCCCCGTGAGCACCTCCAGGGTGAGGATGGCGCCCCCGTCGGTGTGGACCAGGGCATTGACGAGGAGTTCACCCGCCGCCACCTCGACGTCGTCCGCGACCGCGCCAAGGCCCCACGACGCGAGGTGTTCCCGCAGCGCCGCACGCGCGTCGGCGAGCCCCTCCGGGTCGGCCTGGTGGACGTACCGGTGGATGCGCGGCTCCTGGAGCGTCCCGGGGTCGGGGAGCCGGCGCAGGACCAGGAGCGCCACGTCGTCGCTGCTGCCCCATCTCTTCCACAGTCCGCGGGAGAGGTGGTCCGCGAGATCCTCCGCGCCCTCGGGGCCGGAGGACAGCACCTCGGCGAGATTCTGGATCCCGGTGTCGAGATCGAGACCGGCATCCTCCACCAGCCCGTCCGTGCACAGGACCATCGTCTCGCCGGGCACCAGGTCGAGCCGTACCTCGGGGTAGTCCTCCATACCGAACTCGGTGGCCAGGCCCAGCGGCAGTCCGCCACGGACCCGTGGCACGCCCACCCGGCCGTCGACATGCCGCACGAGAGGCGGCAGATGCCCGGCCCGCACGGCGCGCAGGATGCCGGTGGTCGGGTCGAACTGGGCGTAGGTGCACGTGGCGAAGCGCTCGGTGTCCAGTTCGGCCAGGAAGCGGGAGGCGCGCGAGAGCACCGTCGCGGGCGCGTGCCCCTCACCCGCGAACGCCCGCAGGGCGATGCGGAGCTGCCCCATGATGGCCGCGGCGTGGGTGTCGTGTCCCTGTACGTCGCCGACGACCACGCCGATACGCCCGCGGGGCAGGGTGATGACGTCGTAGAAGTCGCCTCCGACGTCGCGGCCGCCCCAGGCGGCGTGATAGCGCACGGCGACCTCGCAGTCCGGGACGTCGGGGATCCCGCGCGGCAACATCGTCGCCTGCAGGCTCTTGGCGAGGTCCCTCTCCTCGTCGAACAGCATGGCCCGCTGCAACGACTGGGCGACGATGCCGGAGAGACCGATGCAGAGGTTGCGGTCCGCGTCGGTGAAGTCCTTGCGGCCGCGGTAGAAGAGGGCGAGGCCGCCGATGGCCCGGTCCTGCGCCACCAGGGGCAGGAACGCCGCCGAGTCGAGCTTCATGTCCTCGATGTAGGGCCTGAGGCGGGTGAAGCGCCGACCGAGGTCGGGCAGGGAACCCACGAAGCGGGGCTGGCGCGTCATGACGGCCTCCGCCAGCGGCAGCGATTCGTCGACCTTGTGCAGCTTGAGCTCGTCGAGGGCCTGCATCGTCTGGCCCACCAGGGCGATCATCTTCAGGTTCTCCCCGTCGACCAGACCGAGGACCAGGCCGTCGGCGGCGAACCGGTCGAGGCCGCTCGCGCCGGAGAGCACGGCCACCACGTCGTCGACCGTCACGGCCCGGGAGAGGGCCTGCGTGGTGCCCTGCACCATCAGGGCGACGCCCTGCCTGCGCTCCTCCCTGGGATCGGTGGCGGCGAGCTGGGAGCCGTCGTCCGCGGCCGTACGCAGGACTCCGATGACGCGCACGGCCCGGCCCGCGTCGTTGCGCAGGATGCGTCCACGGGCGTGACTGAGGTGCAGGGAACCGTCGCGGCGGCGGATGCGGAAGTAGACACCGTAGAGGTCCTCTCCCGCGGCGGTCGCCTCCGTGACGGCGAAGGTGATCCGCACCATCTCCTCGGGAGGCACGCGTCCGCGCAGGGAAGTCACCGCGCCGTGGAACTCGTCGGGCCGCAGGTCGAGCAGCATGAGCGCACCGGCGTCGAGTCCGAGCTCACCGCTGTCCAGGTCCCAGTCGAAACTGCCCATGCCGGTCAGGTGCAGGAACTGTTCCGGATCGAAGTGTGACTTCTTGGCTGAGGTCATGGCTGTCTCCGTATGCCGCACGGTCACCATAAGCGCCACGAGCCCCGGGCGCGCGGCGCTCGCGCCCCGCCGAAAGTGGAGATCGACCTTCCGGTGATCTCTCCGGGCAATGGGGTATCCGGGTGTTCCGCGGCCCCGACGGCCGCGGGACGGAGCACGGGACGCGGGCGCGTCCCAGGGAGGGAGCAGACGTGGTGAAGGGCAGCAGAAAGATGGCGGCCGTGGTCACCGGGGCGGCACTGGTGGCCCTGGCCGGATGTGGCGGCGACGACTCGGACTCGAAATCGGGTGACAAGCCGTTCGCGGGCAAGAGCGCCGACCAGATCGCGGCTGACGCGGTCAAGGCCACCGAGCAGGCCGACTCGATGCACATGAAGGGAACCGTGCAGCAGTCGGCGGGTTCCAAGATGACCGTCGATCTGTCCGTCGACAACAACAAGAACTGTGACGGCAGCATCGAGGCGGACGGCACATCGGCGGACGTACGCAACACCAAGGGGACGTTCTACCTGCGGGGCGACGAGAAGTACTGGCAGACCGCCCTGAAGGGTCAGGCCGGCGGCGACAAGATCGTGCCGAAGATTGCCGACAAGTGGGTGAAGGCACCGGCCGACGACCAGACGACGAAGAGCCTGTGCGACAAGAAGGCGCTCATGGCCTCCATGGACAAGAACAAGTCGGAACGCAAGGGCATGAAGAAGGGTTCGACGGCGGACGTCGACGGAACCGAGACGATCAAACTGACGAAGAAGACGTCCGGCGGCGAGACCCTCACCCTGTACGTGGCCACCGAGGGCAAGCCGTACATCCTGCGCTCCACGTCGACGGGCGGCAAGGAACCCAACACCGCCACCTTCAGTGACTACGGCAAGCCGGTCAGCCCTGAGGCGCCCGCGCCCGGCGAGACCGTCGACCTGCAGAAGCTTGCCGCGTCCGGCCAGAAGGCGTGACGCCCGCGCAGTCCGGTGCCGGGCGCGCCCCGTAGCCATTCCCGTTCAGAAAGAGGTACGTAATGTCCGCGTCCCTGCTCGAGTCCGTCGATGTCCGGGCGCCGGTTTCCGTCGCCTGGCAGCTGTGGAGCGACGTGGCCCGCTGGCCCTCCTTCCTCAGCCATGTACGGCTGGTCGAGCCGATGGACGAGCGACGCTTCGCGTGGCAGCTGGAGCTCCCCGGCGCGGAGAAGAACTTCGTGGCCGAGCTCACCGAAGTGGTGCCCGAGAAGCGGATCGCCTGGCACACCGTCGAGGGTGTGGATCACGCCGGTGTGGTGACCTTTCACCGGCTGAGTGACACCACGAGCCGGGTGACGCTCCAGATCGAGTACGACCCCAAGGGCTTCATCGAACACCTTGGCGCTCTCACCAATCTCGACTCCACCCTGGCCAACTACGACCTGGGTGAATTCCAGAAGATCGCCGAGAAGACGGCGCACTAGCCCCCGCGGGTGCCGCAGACGGGAAAAGGGTGCCGCGCACGCTGCTGAACAGCGTGCGCGGCACCCTTCGTGGTGCGTCGGACCGGGCTCAGGCCGCGTCGCCGTGACGCTCGGCGGCGGGCGCTCGATGACGCCCCGCGTGGCCATGCCCGTGAACGAGGCGCAGGTGGCGTACGCGCCGATCGGTTCTCGGCACCGGTTCCTCGTTCAGACGGTCCTCGATGCGGTCCATGGCGATGATCAGAAGTCCCATGACCGGCAGGAGCAAAAGAGCGACAACTAGCATCGACAGCGTCCTCCTCGCGGCTTCTCTTCTCGCCTGCCCCTGACTGACATGCCCACGGCCCCGAAGGTATGGAGAGCCTGCAACGCTCTCTTCACATCTCCAGAGCTGACCGGGCTGCGTCCGGGCGGCGGCCAGGCGTCGACCGGGCTGCCTTCACCCGGTCGGCTGGCAGAGGAATGACCTTTGTCCCATGGTTGATGACCTTGGTCCCGAGTGCGATGTCCGCGGATGGACATTGGTCCCAGTATCAGACGGCACAGCAGTTGCCGCGACACGTACACCAAGGTGCACAAGAGAAAGGACCATGCTCGTGGGCATCATCGCCTGGATCCTGATCGGTCTGATCGCAGGGGCCATCGCCAAGGCCCTCACCCCCGGCAAGGACCCGGGGGGCTGCCTGGTGACGATGCTGATCGGCATCGTGGGCGGGCTGCTCGGCGGCTGGCTGGGGAAGGTGATCTTCGGCGTTCACTCGATCAACGGGTTCTTCCACCTGTCGACCTGGATCGCCGCCATCCTCGGTTCCGTGGTCGTCCTGATCATCTATCGCCTGGTCACGGGAGAACGGTCCCGCTGAATTAGCTCGCATGTTCGAATCAGTGGGTACACTGGCACCATGGCAACGCACCAACTCCAGGCATCGCTCTTCGATCAGGGCGACGACGTGCGCCTGGGCTCACTGGCGGGAATCCGCCGGACGGTCCTCGGTGACGGTGCGTGGATAGACCTCCTGCCGGGCTGGCTCAACGGCGCCGACGTCCTGTTCGAGCGGCTGGCGGCGGACGTCCCGTGGAAGGCCGAGCGCCGCCAGATGTACGAGAGGGTCGTGGACGTCCCACGCCTGCTCGCCTTCTACCGCGCCGGCGAGCCACTCCCCCACGCCGTGCTCGACGAGGCCCGCCAAGCCCTCTCCGAGCACTACGCCGCCGAGCTCGGCGAGGCCTTCACCACAGCCGGCCTGTGCCACTACCGCGACGGACGCGACAGCGTGGCCTGGCACGGCGACCGCATCGGCCGGGGGGCCCGCGAGGACACGATGGTCGCCATCCTCTCCGTGGGGGCGCCGCGTGATCTGGTGCTCCGTCCGCGCGGCGGTGGTGACGTCGTCCGGCGGCCGCTCGGGCACGGCGATCTGATCGTGATGGGCGGCTCCTGCCAGCGCACTTGGGAACACGCCATCCCCAAGTCGGCCCGGGCCGCCGGTGGCCGCATCAGCATCCAGTTCCGGCCGCACGGGGTGCAGTGACCGACCGCAGCACCGGGGGACGCGGGCGCGATGTGCGTCGGGCCCACCCCATGCGCTACAGTCGATCTTGTGCCTGCGGCCGGAACTCCGGCCGGTGGGCCCCGCGTTGGTCGTCCAAGGAAAGACACCCCGCTTCCTGTGGGGAAATGTAGGTGCAAGGCCTGCCCAGCGCTCGCGACAGCCCCGGTCCCCCGTCAGGGACCGGGGCTTTTCTCTGTCCGGACGAATCGAGGAGACGCACGTGCACCCACTGGCGGTCGAACAGAACTTCCGGGCACGGGCCACCCGGCTGCAGAACTGGGGAATCGGGCTGCTGGCCTGCGCCCTGCTCCTCTGGCTCTACGCCGCCTGGCAGCTCTTCACGTCGTACGACTCCACGTACAACGACGTGGACTGCCCCGCCCCGGTCAACACCGAACCCAGGGACCTCTACTACGAGGACTCCGGTGACGCCCACACGGACGCGTTGCAATGCGCATCCGACCGCGGCTGGCCCCAGCCGCTGGCGGCTCTGGTGGTATCCATACCGCTGACCGCGGCAGGCAGCGTGCTGCTCACCGCGGGCATGGTCAGCATCAGGTTGCGCCACCACCACGACGACATGGAGAGCGCTCAGAAGTGAGACCGCGCCAGGTGGGCGGCGGCTGACTCCGCCAGCGTGCGAACCGCCGGGTGCCAGGGGCGGGCACGGGGCCCGGTCAGCACGAGGTGCCGGGACACCGCGGGCCTGAGCGGCAGCAGGGCCAGATCGGCGGGGAGCAGGGAGCGGGAGACCTCGGACAGGATCGTCACACCGACGCCCGCCTGCACCATGCTGATCAGCGTCGTGAGGTCGCGCGCCCGGTGGGTGGGCGTGAAGGGCAGCCCGGCCTGGGTGTGGAGGGTGCGGATGCGGGCCTCGCAGTGGTCGGGCGAGATCAGGAACCGGTCGTCCGCCAAGTCCCCTATGCCCACACGCGGTTCGCCCGCCAGGGGGTGATCCCGGGGCAGTACGGCACGGTAGTGGTCCTCGGCCAGGCGAATGCCCGGCCCGGGTGGCGGATCGATGAGGATGGCCGCGTCGGCCACGCCGTCCGCCAGCCAGGTGCTCACTTCTCCGCTGTCACCCTCGAAAGCCTTGACCGTCACCCGGGGCTGGTCATCGGCCCAGTACCGCAGCAGCCCCGGGATCAGCCCCCGGCAGACCGTCGGCGAACAGGCCAGCCGCACGGTGCCGGTCATCGTCTTGGCGGCATCGGCCGCGACCTGCTCAACGGAGCGAGCCGCCGACAAAGCGGTGCGGGCATGCGGCAGGATCCGCTCGCCCAACGCCGTGGTCCGCACGGGCGCGGCGCGGACCAGCAGCGGAGCCGTCAGCTCGCGTTCGAGGGAGGCGACGGCGTGCGAGACGGCTGACTGGCTCATGCCCAACTCGTCGGCGGCCGCGCTGAATCCGCCCGCTTCGACCACGGCAAGGAAGGCTCTCAGCTGGGGAAGATTCACGGTCATGCGGCGGCCTCATAGAGCTATGACTTCGGTGCGTTGGCTCCATCGTCCCAGGTTGGCGAGGCTTGCTCCGTGCCGCCGATTCCGGACGGCATCCACCGAGCCGCCGAGGAGAGCCATGCCGCACATCCGTGTCACCATCACTGACGCCGACCTTCCCGCCACAACTCAGCGCGCGCTGGCAGAGGGACTCACCGGCCTCGCGGTCTCGGCCCTGGACAAGTCCCGTGCGCGCACGATCGTCCACATCGACCTGGTCCCTGCCGCCCGGTACTTCGTCGACGGCACACCCCTGGCCGGCGCGCTCGACGCGCATGTCGAGGTCAGCATCACCCTGGGCACCAACAGCGCCGCCCAGAAGGCGGCTTTCATCGCCGGGTCCCATCGACTCCTGGTCACCGCCCTGGGACCGCTCACCCGCTGCGGCGTCGCCCTGCACGAACTGCATCCCGAGGGCTATGGCTACGGCGGGGTGACGCAGTTCGACCACTACCGGCAGGTCGCCTCAGCCCTCTAGCCGCGCAGCACCGCCGGTGTCGGGCCGTCGGGGCGGACGGTGATGCTGTGGACTGCTCCCTTCGGGGTGGAGCGGAAGCTCGGGGTGTGGGCCGGTAGCAGGAGTTCCAGGAGCGCGGTCGACTCGCGGAGGGCGAACTGCAGGCCCAGGCAGGCACGGGGGCCGATGCCGAACGGGAAGTAGCTTCCCGGGTGGGTGGGGCGTCGCCCCGGGGCCGTGAAGCGCGTCGGGTCGAACCGGTCCGGGTCTGCCCAGAGTTCGGGGTCCCGGTGCGTGAGGTAGGGGCAGACCAGTACGTCGGCGCCGGCGTCGATCTCGTACCCGGCGAGGGTGTCGTCCTGTGCGGCGCTGCGCGGCAGTATCCAGGCGGACGGGTAGAACCGCAGAGCTTCATGGACCAGTGCCTGGATGGCCTGGCGCCGCTCGGGCGAGCCCTCGGCGCCCGCGGCGAGGGCCTGTTCCCGCGCCTCCAGGTTGCTGTCCAGGAGGAGGTAGAGCCAGGTCAGGGTCGTGGCCGTGGTCTCGTGCCCGGCGACAAGGAGGGTGACGAGTTCGTCGCGGATCAGTCCGTCGCCGTACTCGGGGCGCGTCGCGGACGCTTCCAACAGGACGTGCAGCAGCCCAGGGCCGTCGGGCCCCGGCGCGCCGTCGCGTGCGGCGGCGATGGCGCGGCTCGCCACGGCGTCGATGCGGGCCAGCTCGGCGGCGACCGCGTGGTGGGCCGCGGCACTGTCGGCGGGCAGGCTGGGCAGGGCGGCCACCACGGCGGGTACGGCGGCCAGGTCACGCTCCGTCGCCGGGTCGAGGGGGTGCCCGGTCAGGGAACGCCAGATGGTGTCGAGGGCGAAGCGGCGCATCTCGTCGCCCACGTCGAAGACCTCGCCGGTGCGGGCGTATCCGGCCCAGCGCGCCGCAGCGGTGCGCGCGGAGCCGGTGATCCGCTGCTCGAAGCGGCGCATGCCCCGCCCGGTGAACTGCGCTTGCAGCAGCTGCCGTTGACGCTGCCACGCCTCGCCCGTCGCCGCCAGGACTCCGTCGCCGATCAGCAGGCGGGCCCGGTGTGAGCGCTTCACGTACCGGCCGGGTCGCAGCGCGAGCACGTGCTGTACGGCATCCGGGTCGGTGACAAGGACGGTCGGGTGCGGCCCCAGCCTGAACGCGGCGACCCCGCCGAGCTGTTCGCGCGCCCGGGTGAGGAGATCGACGAGTTCGCCTCCCCCGGTCTGCCACTGGGCGACGAGGGCGGGGTCGAGCTCGGGGACGCGGCGGGTGGCCACAGGGCTGCTCCTGGTCGGCTGCTGTAGGCCGTCATCTCGGGCGGGGCGGCCGTCACGCACTGTAGGCGAACTGGAGCGGCACGCAACAGGGCGCCACACGGCCACAGTTGATACGCCGCGGGGGCCGGGTCCGCCCCGATGGCGGACCCGGCCCTTTGCCTGCGGATGGTCAGACGCGGTCGGCCGCGATCAGGACGTACTGGAACGAGCCGTCCTTGTACGAGTTGATGAACGCCTCCTCGATGCCGGTGACCAGTGAGGACGTGGCCCGCAACTCCCAGTAGGGCAGGGTCTCGGGCGTCAGGTCGATGACGGCCTGCGGCACGAGACGGTTGTCGGCCATGGCGCGCAGATACTCGCGGCGGGAGTGGATGTTGCACTCGAAGTGCGCGTTGATCTGGGAGACCCACTTCGAGGGCTGGCCGTACCGCGGGTTCCAGCAGCCGGTGATGGTCACGTAGCGGCCGCCGACCTCAAGGACCCGTGAGTGCTCGGCGAACAGGTCGTGCAGGTCGACGTACATGCTCGACTCGTTGTTCCACGAGCCCGCGGCCTGGCCGGACTCGAAGGGCATGTCGAGCATGTTGCACACGCGGGCGCGCACGTGGTCCTGGATCCGCAGTTCCTCGGCGCGCTGATTGGCGAAGTCGGCCTGTTTGGCCGACAGGGTGACGCCCTCGACCTTGCAGCCGAAGCGCTGGTGGGCCATCACCATCGAACCGCCCCGGCCGCAGCCGGCGTCCACGAGGGTGCCGTCGGCCCCTGGGGAGCCGAGGTTGTCCAGGAGCACTTCGGCCTGCGCCGACTCCAGGCGGTGGAGCTCGGCGATCAGCCGCTTCTCGTGCTCGCTGTCGTCGGCGTCCCCCAGGGCCTCGTGGTCGATGTCACCGATTCCGTAGTGGTGGTGGTAGAGCCCGTCGACGTCACCGAGGCGCAGGTTCACCGGCCGCGCCTCGTTGTTCCAGTAGCGCGCGATGTCGTCTTGGTAGGGCGTCGCCGGGGCGGGGACGAACGCGGAGGCACCGCTGACGGTGGAGATTTCAGTGCTGGTCACAGATGATTCCGTCCTTACCAGAAATCGGGCAGGCTGTAGCGGTAGGTGTTGGTCTGGTGCCAGTAGTGGTTGCCGTCGACCCACACGGCCACGCCCCGCAGGAAGCGCAGCACGCTGGGCACGGGGCAGGCCGCGGCCACGGCGGCGGCCTCGGCCTCGAAGTCGCGCATGAGGTCGTTGTGGACCTCGACCGCCTTGAGGTAGCCCTCCTGGTCGGAGACGTCCTCGCGATCGGCGATCACCACGGGCAGGTTCAAGTGCCGCCCCGGACTGGCGAGTTCCTTGGTGTACGAGTACAGGTCGTTGACGATGGTGCTGGCATTTCCGGCGAGCGCCAGGACCCGCTGCACGTCGGGCCGGGCGTGCAGATCCGCCGGCAGTTCATAGCCCCCGACGGTGTCGGTGATGGCGGGGCACGGGCGAAAGTTGTTGAACTGCCGCATCGCGAGGTACTCCCACACCTCGGGGGTGTGGTCCGTCTGGGCCCAGGCGCCCTCCGCGAGATACCCCAGGTGCAGTCGTGCCATGTCGTGCCGGAAGCGGTCGGCCTGGGAGGGGGTGGCCTGCTGGACGAAGTACTCCATCGCGGAGCGGTAGGCGCGCCGCGGGGCGTCCGCGTGCAGCGACTGCGCCCACTGCGGTTGGTACTCCTTCGGGGCGTGGAGGGGGTCGAGTGCCGTGTGTGCCAGAAGAAGGCGTCCTCCCAGGCCGATGGGTGAGCCGCCGTGGTCCTCGCAGTAGCAGTCGTCGACGGCGTTCTCGGCGACCATGAGCCGGGTGGCGACCATCAGGTGCTCGATGGTCGGGGCGTCCGGGTGGCAGGCGACCATGTAGCGCCCGACGGAGAAGCCGTCGAACTGGCCCTCCCACTCCTCGGGGTACAGCCCGACCTCCTCCACCGCCCAGTCCTTGATCCTGCGGCTGACCTCCTCCACCCGCGCCGGGTCCGGCTCCGCCACCGGGTGGTAGTAGAGGCCGGGGATCTGCAGTCTCTCCGCCGGCGCCTCGCTCTCCGGAGGAGTCGGCGGCTCCTCGCGCCGGCCCAGGTGCAGGCCCGCCGTGCCCAGACCGCTGGGGCCGCGCAGGATGCGTTCCAGCGCCGGGCTCGCCTGTCGCACCTCGTCGGCTGCCGGGGTGGCAGGGGCCCCGAGGCGGGCCACGACGGCGGGTGGGCTCGGCAGCAGAGGGGAAGACCCGGGTTCGGGCATCCGTGGCTCCTTGATGAGATGAGTGGGCTTTCCCGGATCAGGGCGTGGGGGCCCGGCCCGGGGAGTTCCGGGCTGTCGTGGCCGTGCCGCGGTTCCGCTAGGACCTGCGGGCGATCTGCACGTTCTCCA
This sequence comes from Streptomyces sp. NPDC002853, assembly GCF_053591915.1. NCBI lineage: Bacteria > Bacillati > Actinomycetota > Actinomycetes > Kitasatosporales > Streptomycetaceae > Streptomyces > Streptomyces sp. NPDC002853. Next base: position 184,102 of record NZ_JBSFUS010000004.1, read on the forward strand.
GCACGCCGAGGGCGTTCGGCACCAGGATGGCGGCGGAGTAGTAGGTGCTGACCAGGTACGAGGTGATGGCCTGCTCGCTGATGCCCATGAAGCGCACCGACAGGCCCGGCTCGTACTCGTCCGGCAGGCCGGTCTGATGCAGACCGACGACGCCTTGGTTGTCCTCGCCGACGCGCATGGCCAGGATCGAGCTCGTCTGTTCCTTCGTGATGGGGATCTTGTTGCAGGGCAGGATCGGGACCCCGCGCCAGGCCGGGACCTGCTGGCCGCCGAGGTCGACGTGATCGGGGTAGATCCCGCGGGAGTTGAGCTCGCGCCCGATCGCCGCGATCGTCCTGGGGTGGGCCAGGAGGAGCCTGGTGCCGCGGCGGCGGCAGAGCAGCTCGTCGAGGTCGTCCGGGGTCGGCGGGCCGGAGTGGGGCTGGATCCGCTGCTTGAAGTCGGCGTTGTGCAGGAGACCGAACTCGCGGTTGTTGATGAGCTCGTGCTCCTGGCGTTCGCGCAACGCCTCGATGGTGAGCCGGAGTTGCTCCTCCATCTGGTTCATCGGGCCGTTGTAGAGGTCGGTGACCCGGGTGTGGATCCGCAGGATGGTCTGGGCGGCGGAGAGTTCGTACTCACGCGGCTTGAGTTCGTAGTCGACGAAGGCGCCGGGCAGGGCGACCTCTCCGGTGTGGCCGGCCGACATCGCGATCTCGGCCTCGCCGTGCTTGTTCTGGCGCTGCTGCGGGATTCTGCTGAACGCGTCCAGGTGCTCCCGCAGGCTCGGCGCGGTGGACAGCACGGTGGCGAAGTCGGCGCGGGAGAGGGTGAGCAGGGTGCCGGCGGTCTCGGCGGTCGCGGTGGAGTCCCAGCTGGCATCGGTGTCCAGAAGGGCGTTCTCCCCGAACCGGTCGCCGTCGGCGAGTACGGCGACGGCTACCTCGTCCCCGTACTTGCCCACGGACTTCTGGCTGATCCTGCCGTGGGCGATCAGGTGGAGCTCCCCGGCGGGGGTGCCGCGCTCGACGAGGACCTCTCCGGCACGGAAGTCGCGCTGGACGCACCGGCCGGCGATCGCGGTCAGCACCTCCACGTCGTCGAAGCCGCGCAGCAGGGCCAGTTCGCCCAGTTCCCGGGGGATCACGCGGACGTCGCCGCCGTCCTGGACGAACTCGATGCGCCCGTCTCCGACGGTGTAACTCAGGCGGCGGTTCACTCGATAGGCGCCGCCCTTGGTCTCCACCCAGGGGAGCATCCGCAGCAGCCAGCGAGAGGTGATCTCCTGCATCTGCGGGGCGGACTTGGTCGTGTTGGCGAGGTTCCTGGCTGCCGCGGTGCCCAGGCTGGTCTGCCGGGGCGGCTCCAGCCGTGCTTCCGGGCCGGTCTCAACGGTCATCGGGCGGGCTCTCCTTCGCGGGGGTCGTAACCGGCATAGACGTGCCAACCGGCGAAAGTGGAAGCAGAGGCGTAATCACAAAGATTTCGTCCAGATCCGCAGACCATTTAACGGCCGTTGCGCCCGCCGTGCCCGATAAGGCCGTCGGCAGCACTCGAAACAGTGATCTTGTTCGGCGCGAGGTTTATCCGAACAACCCACCGGGTTCTGGCCAGTCGGGCACGTCCGTCACTTCAGAGCGCGTGCCGCAGCCGTTCAGGCGTGGTGAAGAGGTGGCCCCGCATGCCCATGGCCATGGCGGCGCGGATGTTGTCCTCGCGGTCGTCGACGAACAGGACGCGATCCGGCGCGGCGCCAAGGGCGTTCAGGCACCATGCGTAGGCTCCCGGGTCCGGTTTGGCGTGGCCGATCCGGCACGAGAAGGCGCGAAGGGGGAAGTGCTTGAGCCAGCGGTGCTCCTTCTCGTAGTAAGTGGCCAAGTCCTCGGGGATGTTGGAAAGGAGCGCGATGCCTCGGCCGGCTGCCGCGAGCTCTTCGATCAGGGCGACCATGGCCTCGTCCACCGCGCTCCAGCTCGCCACGTCGGCCTCGATGAGCTCCGCGATCCTGCGCTCGTCGAAGCGGGTGGCGAGGGAATCAGCCACTTGCCCCCAGTAGGCTGCTCCGGTCAACTCGCCCTGGTCGTACGGCTGTCTGAGCGTCCAGTACGCGTCCCAGAACTCCGGGGCGGGAATCGCGGCCGTGCGGACGAGGCGGTCCTTGCCTTCGGCGGACTGGTGGCGCGCGATGACGCCGAACAGGTCGAAGAGGAGGACGTCAGGCGTGGCGGGGAGTATGGACACGGGGGTCAGACCCTTCGAACGGTGACGCCCGCGGCGGCCAGCGCGTCGGTCGCGTCCTGCTCCGCGTCCTCGTCGGTGACGACGGCGTGCAGGGCCGTGGCGGGGGCGACGAAGGCGAGGGCCGTGCGGGAGAGCTTGGGTGCCTCGGCGACGGCGATGACGCGGCGGGCCGAGGCGATCGCGGCACGTTTGACCGCGGCGTCGTCCAGGTCGTAGGCGGTCAGGCCGTGTGCCGTGTTCAGGCCGCAGCAGCCGATGACGGCGGTGTCGAAGCGCAGGGCGGCCAGCGACGCCTCGGTCAGGGGGCCGGTCAGGGCCAGTTCACCGGGGCGCGGTCGGCCGCCGGGGACCAGGAGCGTGAGCCTGGGTGCTCCGGTCAGTGCGTTCACCGCGTGCAGCGACAGCGGCATCACGGTGAGGCGGCGGTCGTCGAGCGCGCGGGCCACCTCCAGGCAGGTGGTGCCGCTGTCGAGGACGACGGATTCGCCGTCCGCGATCAGACCCGCGACCTCGGCGGCGATGCGCCGCTTGGCCTCCAGGCCCTCTTGGGCCCGGAGTGCGAAGGGCGGTTCCTCGCCGCGCAGCAGCAGGCTTCGCGCGCCGCCGCGATAGCGCTCGATGACGCCTTGGTCCGCGAGGTTCTCCAGGTCACGACGGATGGTCATCTCCGAGGCGCCGGTCAGATCCGCCAGCTCCGCGACGCCCATGCGGCCCGCCTCGCGTACGGCTTCGGTGATCCGCCTCAGTCTGTCTGTGCTCGCCATGCCGCAATGGAACACGATTCATGTGCGACATGCAATCTTCCGAACACTGACCTTGTTCGTTATGTTCGTTCACATGGAAAGATCGCTGCGTCTGGGCCGACTGGCCACCTTCGTCTACTTCACCCTCAACGGCTTCCTCATGGGGATGTGGATCGTCCACATCCCGGCCGTGGAGGACCGCGCCGGCATCAGCCATGCCGTGCTCGGCTGGCTCTTGCTGCTCCTGGGCGCCGGAGCCTTCACCGGCATGCAATTGGTCGGCCCGCTCACCGACCGCTTCGGCGCCCGCACCGTCGTACCGGTCAGCGCGGCGCTGTGCAGCGCGGCGGTCGTCCTGCCGGGCCTGGCGTCGAGCACCTGGACACTGGGCGCCGCCCTGCTGGTGCTCGGCTTCGGCAACGGCTGTCTGGACGTCAGCATGAACGCCCATGCCGTCCAGGTCGAGCGCGGCTACGAACGGCCCGTCATGTCCGCCTTCCACGCGACCTTCTCCATCGGCGGTGTCCTGGCCGCGCTGGTCGGCGCCCGCACCCTCAGCTGGGATCTGAGCCCGGCGCTGACCCTCGGCGTGGTGGCGCTGACCGGGCTCGTCGTGGCCGCGCTCGCCGCACCCGCGCTGCTGCGGCCCGAGGCACGCCCCAGCGGGCAGCCCGCCACCACCGAGCCGGCGGTCAGGCGCGAGACGCCCCGGCGGATCTGGATCCTGGCCGCGCTCGCCCTGATGCTCATGCTCTGCGAGGGCGTCGCCAACGACTGGAGCGTGCTGCACCTGCGGGACACCCTCGACGCCCCCGCCGCCACCGCCGCCCTGGCCTACGGCGCCTTCGCCACGGCCATGACCGTCGGCCGCCTGCTCGCCGACCGGGTCGCCGCGCGCCACGGTTCGGTGGCCGTACTCCGGCACGGTGCGTCGGCGGCAGCCGTCGGCATGACGGTGGCGGCGCTCTCCCCCTGGATACCGCTGGCCCTGATCGGCTGGACCCTGTTCGGCATCGGCCTCTCCGGCTGCATCCCTCAGCTCTTCAGCGCCGCGGGCCACGCGGATCAGGACGCCGCGGGAGCCAACGTCTCCCGTGTCGCGGGCCTCGGCTACCTCGGCATGCTCGCCGGGCCCGCCGTCATCGGGCCGCTCACCCACGTCGTCCCGCTCAACCTCACCTTCTTTCTGCCCGTGGCGTTCTGCGTCCTCGCCGCCTGCACCGCCGGGATCCTGCGCTCCCGGCCCGCCGCCGAGCCCCGTTGGGAGACCGAGGCCGCATGACCGAAGCCTCGCTCGCGGGGTCGGCAGCAGCCGGGGGCGAGCGAGGCGCGCGGGGTCGGCAGGTCAGGACAAGTAGGCCTCCACCTCGCTGAACTGCGCGGCGGGCCAGCCGGTGTTGGCCGTGACGCGCAGCCGCAGATGACGGACGTCGGGAGAGGAAGCGGGCAGCGTGATGGTCACCTTGTTGCCGCTCGCCGGGTCGAAGCGGTAGCCCTTCGAGTCGGCCAGCGCGCTGAAGACGGTGCCGTCGGTGCTGCCCTGGACGGAGAGGGTCTGGGTCCTCGCGGCCCAGACAGCGGGCGGCGGCAGCTTCAGGACGACCCTGCGCACCGGTTCCGCCTTGCCGAGGTCGACGGTGATCGACTGGGGGAAGGCGTGGTTGGTGGATTCCCAGTACGTCGCCGGGTCACCGTCGACCGCCTTGGCGGGCGTGTAGACGTCGGCGGAGCCGGTCGCGGTCGCCGGCCGACCCTTGGCGAGGTTGCGGTCCGGGTCGGGGTCCGGGTTGCCGCCGCCGGGCTTGGGCCACGTCGAGCAGTCGTCCCAGGTGCTGTCCCAGCCGGAGTTGCCGCCACCGTCGGTGAGGGTGAAGGTACCGGAGCCGGTCGGGTAGGGGCAGTTGTAGATGCCGACCGCGCCTACCCCGGTGGCCTTGACGTTCGCCATCTTCACCGCTCCTGGCGTCTCGGCCTGGACGACGACCGTGCCCACCTTGTCGATGGTCGAGCGGTCGACGCTGACGTTCTTCACCGCCTTGCCGGTGCCGCTGCCCGACACGAATTCGTACGCGCTCCAGGGGCTGTCGGTGATGGTCGTGTCGGTGATGTTCACGGTGGCCTCGATGGCACTGTCGTACGCGTCCACGCGCAACGCACCCATCGGGTGCTGCCAGTTGGGGTTCATGGCTCCGGTGCGCACGAGGGTGTTGCCGGAGACGGTGATGGTGCCTGCCAGCGGGAAGAACGGGTCGAGGAACTTCTGGTTGGAGATGGCGATGCCGCTGCCCAGGGCGTTGGTGTCGAGGATCAGGTTGTCCTTGACGGTGATGTCACGGCCGCCGTAGATCGCGATGCCGTTGGCGAGGTTGGGCTGCGAGATGGTGTTGCGCTCGAAGGTCGAGTCACTGTTGGTGGAGTTGAGGGACCACATGGCCAGGGCGTCGTCGCCGGTGTTGCGCAGGAAGTTGTCGCGTACGTCGACGCCCTTGGCCGTGCCGTTGAGGTTGAGGCCGTCGGCGGTCATGTCGTAGATGCGGTTCTTCTCCACGACGAGGTCGTCGTTGTTGCCCGTCAGCCAGAGACCGACCTTGAGGTGCTGGAGCCACATGCCGGAGACGGTGGAGTTCGGGCCGAGCGATCCGTTGACGAAGTTGTCCGGGTTGTTGTCGACCCGCTCGGTGACCTCGCCGATCACCGCGAAGTCGTGCAGCCCCACCTTGCCGGTGGGCGCGCTCGACTGGTCGATGAAGCGTGAACCGCGCACGACCGAATGCCAGTTGCCCGCGCCGCGGATCGTGACGTTGTCGACGTTGTTGAGCGACTGGGTGAGCCTGTACTCGCCCGGTGGGATCCAGACCGTGCCGCCCTTGGCCGCCGCGATGGCCTCGCGGAAGGCCTGGGTGGAGTCGCCCTGGCCGGTGGGGTCAGCGCCCTTGTCGGTGACCGGGAGCGCACCCGATGGCTTGGCCGCGGCCGCCGCGGCCTGCTCGAAGTCGGCCACGTCGACGGTGACCTGGGTGGACACGGCCTCCAGTTTCACCTTGTCGCCCGACTGCAGGTTCTGGCCGAGCTGCAGCCGTGCGTTGTCGAAGAGGTGGTGGGTCTTGGATCCCGCGATCCAGGAGGTGTCGACGTAGCTGTACTTCGACGTGACGGCGAGCGTCTTGGAGATCTTCTGACCGTTGACGTACACGGCCATTGTGCCCGACTGGCCGTCGGGCACGCTGTAGGCCACGTTCAGCGCGTTGGCCGCCTTGGGGAGGGTGAACTCCACGCTCTGGCCTGCCGCGAGCCGTACCGCCTGCCGGCCCGAGGCCTCGGAGGCGACCGTGCCCTGGGTGTAGTCGGGGCCGATCTTGGTGCCGTTCGTGGCCGCGCTCTCCGCCTCGACGGAGGTGAAGGGCAGGGTGGCGCCCGCGGCCTTCTCGGCGGCTTGCGCGCCGGGAGCCGCGAGGCCGGTGACGAGGGTGCCGAGGAGGCCCGCGGTGGCCACGGCGGCGTACCACTTGCGGACGGCTCTTGTAGTGCTCCTGTCAGGTCTGGTCATGGGGTGGTGCACCTTCCTTGTGAGTGGGGAGGTCAGTGCTCGGTCGGGGGGGGCGGGCCCTGGGAGGGAGGCCCGGGTGTTCAGAGGCGCAGCCAGGCCGCCGTGTCCTGCGGCAGGTGGCCCGACTCGTCCAGGGGGCCGCTGGCCAGCAGGAGACGTGAGTGGGCGGGGAGTTCGCAGGGTGTGGGGGCGAGGTTGACGACGCAGGCCAGACCCGGCTCGCGTACGAAGGCCAGCACACCGTCGCCCACCGCCAGCCACGTCAACGGGCCGTCGCCGAAGCCCGGTTCGATGCGGCGCAGGCGCAGGGCGGCCCGGTAGAGCGCGAGCATGGAACCGGCGTCCGCGGCCTGGAGGTCGGCGGCGTACGAGGGCCAGCCGTCGGGCTGGGGCAGCCAGGGGCCGGTCATCGACCCGAAGCCCGCGTGCGGTTCGGCGGCCGCCCAGGGCAGCGGCACCCGGCACCCGTCGCGGCCCGGGTCGATGCCGCCGGAGCGGAAGTGCATGGGGTCCTGGATGTGCTCCCGGGGGATGTCGGCCTCGGGCAGGCCCAGTTCGTCGCCCTGGTAGATGTAGACCGCGCCGGGCAGGGCGAAGGCCAGCAGGGCCGCGGCGCGGGCACGGCGGGTGCCGAGCGCCAGGTCGGTGGGGGTGCCGAACACCTTCGTGGCGAAGTCGAAGCCGGTGTCCGCGCGGCCGTAGCGGGTGACCGTCCGCGTCACGTCGTGGTTGCACAGCACCCAGGTCGCCGGGGCGCCGACCGGAGCGTGCTCGGCGAGCGTGTCCTCGATGGAGCCACGCAGCTTCGCGGGGTCCCAAGGGCAGGACAGGAAGCTGAAGTTGAAGGCGGTGTGCATTTCGTCCGGGCGCAGGTAGCGGGCGAAGCGTTCGGCGTCGGGCAGCCAGACCTCGCCGACGAAGACGCCGTCGTACTCGTCGGCGACGGCCCGCCAGGAGCGGTAGATGTCGTGCAGTTCGTCGCGGTCGATGAAGGGGTGCGGGTCCACGCCCTCGGTGAAGTCGGGCAGGGCGGGGTCCTTGGCGGGCAGCGCGGCGGAGTCGATCCGTACGCCCGCCACTCCCCTGTCGAACCAGAACCGCAGGACGTCCTCGTGCTCCTGGCGCACCGCCGGGTGCGCCCAGTTGAGGTCGGGCTGCTCGGGGGCGAAGAGGTGGAGGTACCACTCGCCGTCCTCGACGCGGGTCCAGGTCGATGCGGTCGCCGAGAACTGCGAGGGCCAGTCGTTGGGCGGCAGTTCGCCGTCGGCGCCGCGGCCGGGGCGAAAGTGGAACAGCTCGCGTTCGGGCGCGCCGGGGCCCGCGGCGAGGGCCGCCTTGAACCAGACGTGCTGGTCGGAGACGTGGTTGGGGACGATGTCGACGATGGTGCGGATACCGAGCGCGCGGGCTTCGGCGATCAGCTTCTCGGCCTCGGCGACGGTGCCGAAGGCCGGGTCGATGACGCGGTAGTCGGCGACGTCGTAGCCGCCGTCGACCATGGGCGAGAGGTACCAGGGGCTGAACCACAGCGCGTCGACGCCGAGTTCGGCGAGGTAGGGCAGCTTGGACCGGACGCCCGCGAGGTCGCCGGTGCCGTCGCCGTCACCGTCCGCGAAGCTGCGTACGTACACCTGGTAGATGGCGGCAGAGCGCCACCAGGAGGCATCGGTCGGGGAGGTGACTGCCACGTGAGGGTTCCTTTCGGGCAGGTGGGACCCCGCCGCCGTGGCTTGGAGCGGTGGCGGGGTGGGTGCGTGGGACGGGGCCCGGGTCTCAGCCCTTGAGGCCGCCGGCGGTCAGGCCGCTCATGATGTTGCGCTGGAAGATCAGGAAGATGATCAGGGTCGGCAGCGAGGCGATGGCCAGGGCTGCCAGGAGCCAGTTCTCGGAGACGCTGGCGGCCAGGGAGTAGATGCCGACGTTGACGGTCTGCTTGCCCGGGTCGGGCAGCGTGAGCATCGGCCAGAGGAAGTCTTTCCAGACCGCGACCACCGCGAAGATCGACACGACGCCGAGGATCGGCCGGGACAGCGGCAGGACCACCGAGCGCAGGGTGCGCATGGTCGAGGCGCCGTCGATGGCGGCCGCGTCCAGGAGCTCGCGCGGGATGGAGTCGAAGAACCGCTTGAGCAGAAAGATGTTGAAGGCGTTGGTGACCGAGGGAAGCCAGATCGCCCAGGGCGAGTTGATGAGGTTGCGCTCCACGACGGGCACGTCGAGGACGGTCAGGTACTGCGGTACGACCAGGACGGTGGCCGGGATCATCAGGGTGAGCAGCATCGCCCCGAGGATCGCCTTGCCGAACACCGGCCGCAGCTTGGAGAGCGAGTAGGCGGCGGCGACGTCGAAGATCAGCTGGAAGGCGAGCGCGCCGAACGCGTAGTACAGGGTGTTGAACAGGAGCCTGGCCAGGTCCATCACGCCCCAGGCGTCCGCGTAGTTCTGCGGGTGGACGGCGTCGGGGACCAGGGTGGGCGGTGTCTGGGCGAACTCCTGCGGGGACTTGAGGCCGCTGGTGACCATCCAGTACAGCGGGCCGATGAAGACCAGGGTGAAGAGGACCGTCACCACGGTGAAGGCGGTCCAGTACAGGAACTTGCTGCGCGGGCGGGCCAGTTGGGCCGGGGAGATCAGGGTGCGTGTGCTCATGTCCGTCGTCTCCCCCGGCTAGTCTTCGCTGCCGGCGCGGCTCAGTCGCGCGTACGCCGCCGAGAATCCGGCGAGCAGTACGAGCAGGACCAGGCCGAGCGCCGCCGCGCTGCCGTAGTTGTTGAAGGTGAACGCGTACTGATAGATGAGGTGGACGACGGTCAGGGTCGCGCCCTCGGGACCCGCGCCGCCGGTGAGCAGGAACGGCTCCACGAACACCTGCATGGTGGCGATGATCTGCATGAGCAGCATCAGCGAGAGGATCAGCCGGGTCTGCGGGATGGTGACGTGCCAGATCCGGCGGAAGATGCCCGCGCCGTCCAGCTCGGCCGCCTCGTACAGCTCCCCGGGGATCGACTGCAGCGCGGCCAGGTAGATCAGCGTCGCGCCGCCCATGTTCATCCAGGTGGCGGCGATGACGACGGAGAGCATCGCGGTGTCGGTGTCCTGCAGCCACGCCTGTCCGGGCAGGCCCACGGCTTCCAGGATGCGGTTGAAGAGGCCGTGTCCGGGGTCGTAGAAGTACTTGAAGAGCAGTACCGATGCCACCGGCGGCAGCATCACCGGGAGGTAGACGAGCAGTCGCAGGTAGCCGCGTCCGTGCCGGAACTCGTTGAGTATCAGGGCGATGGCGAAGGGCACGGCGAAGCCGAGGAGCAGCGCGAGTCCGGTGAACAGGAGAGTGTTGCGCCACGCCTGCCAGAACGCCGGGTCGTTGAAGATGTAGGTGAGGTTGGACCAGCCGGCCCAGACGGTCTCGCCGTTCTCGGTCTTCTGGAAGGCCAGGATGAATTCCCTGACCATCGGATACCAGGAGAAGACCGAGAAGCACAGGAGAGCGCCGATCAGGAACGCGTGGGCGGTGAGGTTGCGCTTCAACGCCCGGCGGAACGCGCCGTGTTCGGGACCGGAGGCCCGGCCGTCCGTCGGGAGGGACGGCCGGGCCTTGTTCTCGGAGAGGGTGGGAGCGGACATCACTGGTTGGCCAGGACCTGGTTGACCTGCTGTTCGGCGGTCTTGAGGAGCTTGTCCGCGTCGGCGTCCTCGTTGGTGAGGACGGCCGACATCAGCGTGTCGAGGACCTTGTAGACCTCTTGCGCCTTGGGCGGCTCCGCCTTGCCCGTGACCGGCTTGTCGGTGAAGGCCTGGAAGTTCTCGACGGGCATCGTCGAGCTTTCCTCGCGGGCCTTGTCGTCCTTGGCCTTGCTGTCACCGGTCCAGAAGTTCGGCTGCGGCAGGCCGACGGGCAGGCCGTCCGCCTTCGTGCGGGCCCAGTCGAACTGCCCCTTTCCGACGCTGAGGAACTTGAAGTTGATCCACGCGACGGCCGCCTTGATCTGGTCGGGCGAGCTGCCCTTCTTGATCATGTAGTCGTTGCCGCCGAAGAGCGTGGCCTTCTGGCCGGGTATCGGACCCATCCCGAAGTCGTCGTACTTCGCGCCGAGGTTCTGCACCATGTACGTGATGTCGTCGGGCGCGGCGAGGAACATGCCGAGCTTGTCGGAGGCCATCTGCTTCTGCAGGTCTCCCCACTTGAGCAGCTGGGTCTTGCCCATGCTGTTGTCTTCCCAGCGCATGGCCTTGAGGTTGTCGACGATCTGCTTGCCGGTGGCGTTGTTGAAGGCGGCCTTGGTGCCGTCCTTGCTGACGATGTCGCCGCCGAGGCCGTAGGTGGTGGCGGTGAAGTGCCAGCCGCCGTTGTTGCCCGCGCTGTACTCGCCGAATCCCGAGACGCCGTCGCCCAGGGCAGCGATCTTCTTGGCGGCCGAGCGGACCTCGGCCCAGGTCTGCGGGGGCGAGTTGGGGTCGAGTCCGGCCTTCTCGAAGAGCTTGCGGTTGATCAGCAAACCCATCGTGTAGTTGCTGTAGGGCAGGCCGTAGAGCTTGCCGTCCTTCTTCAGGACGTCGAGGACGTTGGGGTCCATGTCCTTCAGCGCCGGTATGGACTTGTCGTTGACGTACGCGCTGATGTCCTGCGCTCCGTCGTTGTCCAGGACCTGCTGCAGATCGGTGAAGTAGGTGTAGAAGACGTCCGGTTGGGACTTCGCCTTCAGCATCGCCGTGAAGCGGGGAGGCTCCAGGCAGGGGTCGGTCTGCTTTCCCTCGATCGTGACGTTCGGGTACTTCTCGTTGAACGCCTTGACGTCCTCCTTCCACTGCTTGAGCTCGGCCTTCTCGGCGGCCGGCGGCATGCAGTCGATGGTGAGCGTCACCTTGGTCTTCGGGTCCAGCGGGGCCGCGGCGTTGGCCGCGTTGGCGCCGCTGTCCCCGTCGGAGTCGCCGTCGCCGCTGCTGCTGGTGCCGCAGGCGGCCAGGGCGGTGAGGGCGAGCGCGGAGGCTACGGCGATCGTGCCCGTACGACGGCGGGCGCCGGTCGTGCGGAGAGTGGTGCGGCGGCGGATACGGCGAAGTGGCATCCGGGAGCTGCTCATCGGTGGACCCCTTTGGACAGCGCCGCCTGCCCGTGGAGGCAGGGACGGCATGGCAGGAGCTGGGAAGCCCACAGCTGCGCGGACTGTGTGGCGGCGCTTACTCAAGCACCGTCGACAGATCAGCGCAATATCTCGCGCGATGATTGAAAGAAATTGACAACGAAAAAGGCGATGATCTCCCGTCGGCCGGCCCCGACCCTCATGCGAGCGAGCGAGCGGGCGCTTACTCCTGTGGCGGTTGTCCCGTCGAGCCCCGCACCACCAGCTCAGGCTCGAAGAGCAACTCCTCGGTGGGCACCGCGCTTTCGGCGATCTGCAGCGTGAGCAGTTCGACCGCCGCGCGACCCATGGCCTCGATCGGCTGGCGCACCGTGGTCAGCGGAGGATCGGTGCAGGTCATGAAAGCGGAGTCGTCGTATCCGACCACCGAGACGTCCTGCGGGACACCCAGGCCGCGGCGGCGGGCGGCACGCACCGCGCCGAGCGCCAGGGGGTCGCTCGCGCAGACGATGCCGGTGACCCCCTCGTCCAGCAGCCGCGCGGCGGCGGCCTGGCCGCCCTCGATCGAGAACATCCCCCGCGAGACATGCCGCTCGGGCAGCTCGTCGCCGGCCTGCTCCGCGAGGGCACGGGCGGCGGCGAGCTTGCGCTGCGAGGGCATGTGGTCCGCGGGACCGAGCACCAGGCCGATCCGGCGGTGGCCGAGCGTGGACAGATGCCGCCAGGCCTGCTCGATCGCGACCGCGTCGTCACAGGACACCGCCGGGAAACCGAGCCGCTCGATCGCCGCGTTCACCAGGACCACCGGGATCTTGCGCGCGGCGAGCCGCTTGTAGTGCTCGTGCGGGGCGTCCGCCTGCGCGTACAGCCCGCCGGCGAACACGACGCCCGACACCTGCTGCTGCAGCAGCAACTCGACGTAATCCGCCTCGGAGACCCCGCCCTTGGTCTGCGTGCACAGCACGGGGGTCAGCCCCTGCTGGGCGAGCGCGCCGCCGATCACCTCCGCGAACGCCGGGAAGATCGGGTTCTGCAGCTCGGGGAGCACCAGACCCACGAGCCGGGCCCGCTCGCCGCGCAGCTGCGTGGGACGCTCGTACCCGAGGACGTCCAGGGCCGAGAGCACGGACTGCCGGGTCGCGTCGGAGACCCCCGGCTTGTTGTTGAGCACCCGGCTGACCGTGGCCTCGCTGACCCCGACCTTCCGCGCCACCTGAGCAAGTCGTCGCGTCATGCGCGCAAGAATACTGCAATTCTTGCGTTCTGTTTGCGTGCTTGCTGAATCCGTTTCGGGGGCCGCAAGTGGCGTGCACCGGATCCCGGGCGGGGCCGAACGGGTGAGAGCGGGTCGTTACGGCGGCCGATCCTGGTCGATTCCGGTATCACTGCTGGTCAGCACGGTAATGCCGGGATGCATTCACGTGCCGGTCGCCGTTCCGGAAAGCTCCGGGAAGCTCAGCAAGCTCAGAAAAGGAAACGATCCATGCGTCTTCGTCACTCACTGGCCGCCGCGGCCGGTGCCGTCGCCCTGCTCATGACCGTGCCCGGCTCCGCGCACGCCACCGAGGGCGACTTCACCTACACGTACGTCGACAGCACCGGTGAAGAGGGGCAGGCCACCCTCCACGACCCGCGCAGCGGCGAGTGCGTCATGCTCGAGGAGGCCGCCCGGGAGTACGACCAGCCACCGGCCCACTCCCCCAGGAACCGCACCGCTTCGTACGCGATCGCCTTCACGAACGCCGACTGCACCGGCGACCAGTTCGCCCTGCGCCCCCACACCGGCGGCGCGAGCGAGCGACTGAAGATGCGGTCGGTGTTGTTCTCCTGACCTGATCCTGGATCTGGGGCCGCACCTAGGGCTGGGGCCGGGGCTGGATCAACGCTCAGGGCACTCGGGCGACCGCGACGTAGAAGCCGCTCAACTCGGCCTTCGGTGCCGGCGATCCCTTGTACCAGTGCGTCGCCGTCACCAGGCCGGGCTCGACCAGTTCCAACCCCTCGAAGAAGCGCTCGACCTCCGCGCGGCGCCGCATCCGCAGCGGCACCTGGCCCTTCTTGTAGGTGTCGGAGACGGAGTCCGCCAGCTTGGGGTGTTCGTCGGTGGTGCCGTGGGACAGCACCAGATAACTCCCGGACGGCAGAGCGTTCACCAGGGTGCGCGTGAGGCCGTACGGGTCCTCCTCGTCGGTGATGAAGTGCATCAGGGCGATGAGGGAGAGCGCGATGGGCTGCTCGAAGTCCAGGAGTTCGCGCGCGTGGTCCAGGATCGCCTCGGGCCGGCGCACATCCGCCTGGACATAGTCCGTGGCCCCTTCCGGGCTGCTGACCAGCAGCGCCTCGGCGTGGCGCAGCACGATGGGGTCGTTGTCGGCGTACACGACCCGGGAGCTCGGCGCGATCGCCTGCACGATCTGGTGGAGGTTGGGTGCCGTGGGGATGCCGGTGCCTATGTCGAGGAACTGCCTGACACCGTTGTCAGCGAGCCAGGCCGCGGCGCGCTGCATGAACGCCCTGTTCCGCGCCGCGTTCGCACGTGCCTCGGGCGGCAGCTTCTGGCCCATCTCCTGATCGACCAGGTAGTTGTCCTTGCCGCCCAGAAGCCAGTCGTAGACACGCGCGGGGTGCGGCCTGCTGGTGTCGATGGGGACATGTGTGTCGTCTGCTGTCATCCGTGGCTCCCCTACGTGTCTGACCGGTTTCACCGTGCGGTGCGCCCCTTGCCCCGGGCCGACCGGCAAGGATCTTCCGACCCTACAGGTCACGAGGTCAACTGTTCTGGCTGGTGGGAGAGTTACTCACGGCAGGTGAGGGAGACACCCGCGTGGCGGTCAGAGCTGCCGGAGGTGGTCGCGCAGGCTGCGCGCGACCTGGGCCATGAGGGCGTCGGCGCCGGGCTGCGCGCCGGCCGGCACCAGGGACTCGGTCAGGGCCGCGACGGCGAAGGTCTGACCGTCGGAGTGCTCGACGACGCCGATCTCGTGACGCAGATTGAGGAGACTGCCGGTCTTGGAGGACCAGGTGCTCGCGTCGGAACTGAAGTCCGGGGTGAGCCGGTGCCTCAGTACGTTGTGGGCCATCAGGTCGCGCAGCCGCTGGGCCACGTCGGGGTGCACCTTCGACGGCGTCCACAGGGCCTGCAGCAGATCGACGAAGGTGCGGGCGCTGCCCGTGTTGGCCCGGGTGGTGTCGAGCTGCGGTACCCGGTGGCCACGCCCGCTGGTGCCCGCGTCGATGGCGAGGGCGTGGGCGAGGTGGACCTGGTCGGCGTCGAAGCGTTCCACCGGGGTGTCGGACAGCTCGTCCACGCGGTGCCGCACGGCGATGCCGCGGATGTCGAACTCCTGCAGCATGGCGGCGACTTGGGCGGGCGGGGTGAGTTCGAACAGCGCGTCGGCTGCCATCCCGTCACTGAGGCAGGTGCTCAGGTAGAGGAGATCGTCGATCGCGATCCGGGCGGGGTGACGGAATCGGCTCAGCCCGGTGGGGCCCGGCGTGGTGACCCGCCCCGGCCGCACCTCCAGCATCGTTCCCCCGTCGAGCTCGCCCCGCCGGATCCGCTCGAGCGTCGCGAGCGCGAGCGGAACCTTGACCAGGGAGGCCGACGGCAGGTGGGTGTCCGCGTCGATCCCCAGCTCGTCCCCCGTGTGCAGGTCCCGCACGAGCAGACAGCCGCGCAGGCCGCCGTCGCGCAGTTGCAGGCGCAGGTCACGCAGCAGGGCCTCGGTGCTCACACCACCGCGCAGGTATCCGTTCATGCCGCCCCCATCTCCATGCCGAGACCTTCGCCCTCCATGCCGAGACCTTCGCCCCTGATCATTGCGCCGCCCCTGATCATCGCGCCGCTCCCGATCATCGAGCCGCTCCTGCCAGGGCCCCGGCCTGAGCGCCCACGCCCAGGCAGCGGGCGATGGCCTCGCCCAGGCGCGTTTCCATGTGCTGCGGATTGCCGTCCGCGGCGGCGGCCAGGGCGAACCCCCGGCCGAGCGCGACCTCGCCGATGGGCCGCCAGGTGAGGGCGAGTTCCTCGGCCTGCGCGAGGGAGCACAGCAACAGGTCGCCCGAGCACAGGACTTCGGCCGCCGCGCTCGTCAGGTCGGGCGCGGCGACGAGCTGCGCGGGCCGCAGGCCGAGCGCGTCGCGCAGGCGCGTCAGGGGGTCGCGGATGTGCGGCACGTCGTCCTCCGGCTGGATCCAGACGCGCCGGGCCGGGCCCGGAGAGGCGCGGCCGACCCGCAGCGTCTCGAGGTAGACACGCCGCACGCCGGGATCCTGGGCGGCGGCGAGGCCGAGCGGCACGGACCACGTCGCCTCGTCCGCGGGCACCGCGAGCAGCGCGGCGCGCACCTGCTGTGCGTGCAGGAGTTCCCTGCGCTGCGTCGGCGGGGCCACCCGCAGGTCGAGCGTGACACCGTGACCGCGCGCCTCGGCGACGAGGCGGGCGAGACCGACCGTGGAGCAGATCCCGGGCACCGCGAGCCGCCAGGGCTTGCGCTTGACGGCCTCGGCCTCGTCGATGAGCACGTCCGCCGCCTGCACCAGCTGGCGGGCCGTGGGCAGCATGTCCCGCCCGAAGGGGGTGAGGACGGCGCGCCGTGACGTGCGCTCGAACAACGGCTCGCCGAAGCGTTCCTCCAGCGCGGCGACGCGACGGCTGGCCACCGACTGGGACATCCGCGCCGCGGCCGCTCCGTCGGTGAAACTGCCGTACTCGCTGACGCTGACGAACGCGCGACACGCTCCCACCAGATCCACGCCCCGGATCCTATGCCAGATCAGCATGGAACCACGCATGAGCGTATTGGACCGCATACGCATCCGACGGCGAGGGTGGCTGCGGCACTCACGACCACGTACCGGGACGAAGCCGTGCCGCCCCGTCCCCTATGCGCCCTGCCCTCGGGGCGCCCGGAGGTTTGGCCCATGCAGCACACCCGAGCCCGTCTGCGGCGCGCCCGCGCCCGTCGCTCCGTTCTCGGAGCACTCGCCACGCTCTTCGTAGTCCCGCTCGTGGCCTGCGCGGACGGTGAATCCTCGGCGTCGTCGTCACCTTCCACGGCGACCACGAAGCCCGCCGGAACAACCGAACCCGCTGGGGCCTCGAAGCCGGCCACCCGCGATTTCAAGGCCCTTGAGCGCAAGTTCGACGCCCGGCTCGGCGTCTACGCCGTCGACACCGGCACCGGACGCGAGGTGACCCACAACGCCGGGGAGCGCTTCGCCTACAACTCCACGTTCAAGGCACTGGCCGCCGGAGCCGTGCTGCGCAAGTACTCGCTCAGCGGCCTCGACCAGAAGATCACGTACTCCAAGGACGATCTGGTCGCCAATTCGCCCGTGACCGAGAAGCACGTCGACACCGGGATGACGCTGGGCGAACTGTGCGACGCCGCCGTCCGCTACAGCGACAACACCGCGGCCAACCTGCTCTTCGACCGACTCGGCGGCCCCAAGGGCCTGGACGCCGTACTGGAGAGGATGGGCGACGACGTCACGCGGATGGACCGCATCGAACCCGACCTGAGCACCTGGGTCCCCGGCGAGAAGCGGGACACCTCCACACCGCGGGCGCTGGCCAAGGACCTGCGGGCGTTCGTGCTCGGGGACGTCCTGCGCAAGGGCGAACGCGCGCAGCTCACCAAGTGGCTGAAGACCAACACCACCGGCGACAAGACCATCAAGGCCGGGGTGCCCGAGAACTGGGTGGTGGGCGACAAGACCGGGACCGGAAGCTACTACGGCGCCCGCAACGACATCGCCGTGGTGTGGCCCCCCGACGGCGCCCCCATCGTCATGGCGATCCTGTCGAACCGCGGCACGAAGGGCGCCGAACCCTCCGACAAGCTGATCGCGGAAGCAGCCTCGGTGACCGTCGATGCACTGCGCTAGCGGGGCGCACACCTCGCGCTCGTAAGCGAAAGCACGCCTCGCGGTCGCGGGAGAGGTACGCCCTCGACGCGTGCCCCGGCGACCGAGCACCGGGCCGGCCGGGCGCGGCGAAGCCACCCGCCGCCCCGGCCCTCTCCCGCGTCCCGCCCTCTTCCGAACGCTCTGCTGCCCGCAGCGGAAAGCCCTCACAAGGAGCCCTCGATGACGGATGTCGCACCCCTCACCGACCACGGACGCAGACCCGCCGGCCCCGGCCGAGGTCCCGCCAGGAAGGCCACCCGCGTGGTGGTCGTGGCGGGCCTGACGCTCACGCTGGCCGCGGGCATCGGGTACGCCGCGGAGCTCGGCCCCTTCGACCCGGGGCCCGCGACACCCGACCCGGAGGCGACCCGGCAGGCACACGCGTTCCTCGCCGGCTGGGAGGCGGGCCGCATGTCACGCGCGGCGGCGCTGACCTCCCGCCCCGAGCAGGCGGAGCGTGTCCTGAACAGCTTCACCGCCGGGCTCGACATCAGTGAGCCGGAGCTGACTCCGGGTGCGGCCAAGGCCGGTGAGGACGGCACCGTGACCGTGGCCTTCACCGCGAAGATGCCCGTCACCGGCCTCGGCACCTGGAGATACGCCTCCGCCGTGCCTCTGCGCAAGCAGGACGACGGCACCTGGAGGGTGGAGTGGGCGCTGTCCCTGGTGCACCCGAAGCTGAGCAGCACGGAGAAATTCCGCCTGGAGCGGGAGGACACCGCCGGGCCCGAGATCAACGACCGGGAGGGGAACGCTCTGTCGAGCAGGACGAACCCCTCGCTCGGCCCGCTCCTGCCCCAGATCGCCGGGGGCAGCGGCGCGGGCCCGCGCGGCGCGGTGCGGCTCGTCGACCGGGCCACCGGCGAGGTCAAGGGCACGGAGGCCTCCTTCGGCAAGAAGTCCGGCCGCCCCGCCGACCGGCCCGCGCCCACCACCCTCGACGCCACCTGGCAGTCCGCGGCGGAGAAGGCCCTGGCCACCAAGGCCGACGGCAAGGACGCCGCGCTCGTGGCCCTGCGGATCGACAACGGTGAGATCCTTGCCGTAGCCAACTCCCCCTCGTCCGGGTTCAATCGCGCCGTCTCGGGCACCTACGCGCCGGGCTCCACCTGGAAGATCGTCACCACCAGCGCGCTGCTCCTCAAGGACGCGGTCGCACCCGACGACGTCGTGGACTGCCCCAAATACCTCACTGTCGGCAAGCGGTTCCAGAACGTGGAGACCTCCGAGCACCGGGGCGCCACCTTCCGCAAGGACTTCACCACCTCGTGCAACACCGCCTTCATCAGCCTGCGCGACAAGGTCGGTGACCAGGAGCTGGGCGATGTCGCCGGAAAGTACTTCGGGGTCGGGCAGAAGTGGGGCGTCGGCATCCCCTCGTACGACGGGTCGGTCCCGACCCCGCGGGATCAGACCGAGAAGGCCGCATCGATGATCGGGCAGGGCAGAGTGCAGGCCAACCCGCTGATCATGGCGTCCGTCACCGCGACGGCGGTGTCCGGCACCTTTCATCAGCCCCGCCTGACGGGCGGCGCCAAGGACACGACAAGCACCACCCCGTTGCCGCGAGAAGTCGTCACGCAGCTGCGGGAGTTGATGCGCGCCACGGTCACCGACGGCACGGCCTCGGTCCTTGCCGACCTTCCCGGCGAGGTGGGGGCGAAGACGGGTACGGCCGAGGTCTCCGACGACGCCCCCAACAACGGCTGGTTCGTCGCCTACCGCGGCAATGTCGCCATGGCCTGCGTCGTCGAGAAGGGCGTCACCGGCGGCGCGTCGGCCGGACCCGTCGTGCGCGGTCTCCTCGGCGCGGTGCCCGACGATCCGTCCTGACGCTCACCGCACCCACCCTGGCCTCTGCCTCGGGCTTCAGGCGTCCCGACACTCCACGTGCCCCCAGCCGTGCGGGTTCTTCGCGATCTTCTCACCGGCGGCGTAGGGCTTCTGGCAGTGGCAGCGGCCGGGGAACTTGGCCTTGATGACGCCGCCCGCGCCGCCCTTGCCCGCCTTCGCACCGGAGCTCTTGCCCGCGCCGGAGCTCTTGCGCGGCCGGGCGGCAGGCGAGGCCGTCATGCGCTCGGGGCGCGGCTCCGGGATCGCGACCGCTCCGTGGATGGTTCCCGCGGGCTGCTGTGTCGTGGCGGCGTCACTGGCCGCGACGTCGGCGATCGCGTTGAGGTGGTCGCCGTCGACCTGGTGGGCCGCGACGTGCCGGAAGGTGACCGCGCGGCCCTGCAGGAGTGCGTCGATGCGCACGACGAGTTCCTTGTTGGCGACCGGCTTCTTCGCGGCGGTCAGCCAGCCGTTGCGCTTCCAGGACGCGATCCACTTGGTGACGGCGTTCATCGCGTACTGGCTGTCCATACGGACCTCCAGCGGCACGGCGGCGTCCGTGGACTCCAACAGCTCGGCCAGAGCGGTCAGTTCGGCCACGTTGTTGGTCGTGTCCCCGAGCGGTCCCGCCTCCCACCGCTGCGGGCGCTCGTCGGCGTCGGCGACCACCCAGGCCCAGGCGGCGGGCCCGGGGTTCTTCTTCGCGGCTCCGTCACAGGCGGCGATGATCAAGTCAGACATCCCTCGATGATGCCAGCCTTAGGGAGGCGCGGCGGCCACCGCCCCTCCGGCATCGGGCCCTACCCCTTCGGGGCATCCAAGGCCGGGGCGACGACGGCGAAGGCCCGGTCGGTCAGCTCGGCCGGGTCCTCGACTCCGTCGCTGTCGCTCCAGAGCCGCAGCACGGCGTCGAAGGCGGACAGCGCCATGCTCGCGGCCAGCCGCGGGTAAAGGTCCACGCCCGCGTCACGCCCCACACGTCGCGCCACCTCTCCCGTCAGGTCGTCGCCCCACTGCGCCTGGTGTTCCAGGAAGCGTGCGCGCAGCGCCGGCGTCCGCAGGATCAGCCGCACCACGGGCAGCACCCGCTCGGCGTGATCGCCACAGGCGGCCAGCGGAACCCACACCGCGTGCCGCAGCGCCACGGAGAGCCGCTCATCGGCGGGGCGAGCCGCCAGCTCCGCGTGAATGCCGACGCCCATGTCGGCCAGGAACTGGACGACCACGTCCTCCTTGGACGCGAAGTACCGGAAGAACGTCCGCCGGGAGACTCCCGCGGTGGTCACGATCTCGTCGATGGTGACCGCGTCGAATCCCTTCCGGGCGAGGAGTTGCAGCGCCGCTTCGGTCAACTCGTTCGAGACGAGCTGCCGTTTGCGCTCGGCCATGGTCACTTCGGGGCGGGAACTCACCCAGCCATGGTACACGCCATGCCTTGCATGGCACTCAGATTCACTCTTGACACTGAGTGCCACGAGCGACAACATGTGTCGCATGACGCAGCAACAGCGCTGGACAGCCGACCAGATCCCCGACCAGACCAGCCGGGTGTTCGTCGTCACCGGAGCCAACAGCGGCCTCGGTCTGGCGACCACCCGGGCGCTCGCCCGGCGGGGCGGCCACGTGATCCTCGCGGTGCGCGACGAGGAGAAGGGCCGCCGGGCGGCCGCGGAGATCACCGCCGCGCACCCGGCCGCGAGCCTGGAGATACGCCGCCTCGACCTGGCCGACCTCGACTCGGTCCGCGGCTTCGCCGACGGACTGCGCGCCGACCACCCACGCCTCGACGTGCTCATCAACAACGCGGGCGTGATGGCGCCGCCTCGTACGCTCAGCAAGCAGGGCCACGAGCTGCAGTTCGCCTGCAATCACCTCGGCCACTTCGCGCTCACCGGCCTGCTGCTGGACCTGCTGACCGCCGGGAGCGACCCCCGCGTGGTGACGGTGAGTTCGATCAACCACCGCCAGGCGCGCCTCCGCTTCGACGACCTGCACGGCGAGCGCGGCTACAAGCCCATGGGCAACTACAACCAGTCGAAGCTCGCCAACGCCGTCTTCGGCAAGGAACTCCACCGCCGCCTCACCGAGTCCCGCAGCCCGGTGCGCAGCGTGCTCGCCCACCCCGGCTACACCGCCACCAACCTCCAGATGGGCACGCCGACCGGCCTGTGGCGGATGCTGCTCGGGCGCATCGGCAACCCGCTGTTCGCCCAGCGCCCGGCCGACGGCGCGCTGCCCCAGCTGTACGCGGCGACCGAACCGGACGTGGAGAGCGGCCACTTCATCGGCCCCGGCGGCCTGGCCGAGCTGCGCGGCGCGCCGACCCGGGTGCAACTGGCCCCCGTGGCGGCGGACGAGGAGACCGGGCGGCGCCTGTGGGAGCTGTCGGAGCAACTCACCGACGTACGGTTCACGTTCCCGGCCGCCGTATAGAGGTCCGGGAGCACCTTGTCAGCCAGCCATCCGGGAGCACCTTGTCAGCGGTGGCTGGGGCGGATCAACTCCCAGGCCTGGAGGGCGAAGTCGAGGGTCATGCCGTGGCGCTCGTACAGGGCGAGCGCGCCTGTGCTGTTGTCGGTGTCCACGCCGAGACCGATCCGCTCGCGCCCCAGCGCCGCGTAGTGACCGAAGGCATGCCGCAGCAGATAGCTGCCCAGGCCGTGGCCGCGAGCCTGGCGCAGCACGCCGATGTGGCCGATCCAGGCCATCGGGGTGCGGTCGTTGCGCGTGCGCAGCACCGCAGCGTCCCCCAGGCCCTCGACATGCGCGATCCATGCCAGGGCCCAGTCCGCGCGCTCGGCGTCGATGTCGTCCAGCCACTGCTCGTAGGTGCGCGGATGGAAGTCGAAGTGGTCGGCGAAGGTCTCCTGCACCAGCGCGTGGGCACGCCTGCGGTCCGCCTCGGCCAGACAAGGCCGCAGGGTCACACCGGGCGGCGGCTCGGGCATTTGATCCGTGTCCCTGGACAGGGGGCGGACCATCGAGTTGTAGCGCCGGACCGGCGTCCAGCCTCGCCCGCGCAGCGCGCCCAGGTCCACCGTGGGTGCGATGTTGAGGTGCAGGCGCACCACCGCCCGGCCGGCTCCGTTGGCGGCGGCCCGCTCGGCGGCGCGCGCCTCCATCAGCTCGAACAGATGCTGGGAGGCCTGGCTCCTGCCGGGCAGCGTGAAGTACTCCGTGTCGATCTGTTCGCCGCCCGACTCATCCCACAGCAGGCCGTACGCGATCAGCCGGCCGTCATCGAACAACAGCCAGGAGTCGTGCTCCAGGTCGACTTCCGGGTGCTTCAAGTCGGCCTGTACCTCGGAGAGTTCGGTGTCGGCACGCCCGATCTGCAAGAGGTCGATCTCATTGAGCAGCGCGCACACCGCCGCCGCGTCATCGAGCGTCGCGGGGCGGACGGTCACGCCGGGCGGGAGGGTGGCGGATGTGGTCATGAAGCCACTCTCCGATGCCCGGGAGTGGGTCCGCAACGGACTTTTCCGGGCCGCCTGGCCGTGCCGGGACCGCGACGGCCCCGGCACGGCCGGCTTCGGGAAGGACCCTAGATGCCGAACGGCGCGGCGTAACGCACCATGCCGGCGGGCAGCGGGTGACCGGCGTCGAGGGCGAGGGCCATCATGGCCTCGTCCGGGACGTCGATGCTGATGCCGATGCCGTGCGCCGAGGCACGGGTGAAGCCGAACCGCGGGTAGTACACCGGGTGCCCGAGGACGGTGACGAAGCGCTCGCCCCGGTCCTTGGCCACGTCCAGCGCGGCACGGATCGCGGCGGAACCCGCCCCGGTCTTCTGGTGCTCGGGGAGTACGGCGACGGGGGCCAGGCACAGCGCCGGGGTGTCCCCGATGTGACACCGGGTCAGGAGGGCGTGGCCGACGATCCTGCCGTCCTGGTCGGTGGTCACGACGGACAGTCCGTCGATCCACGCGGGATCGGCGCGCAGCGCGTCGACGAGGTCGGCTTCCGCGGGGGTGTCGAACGCGGCGAGGACGACCGCGCGAACGGCGGGGATGTCAGCGCTGGTCTCGGCGCGCGTGATCCAGGTGTTGCTCGTGTTGTTGCTCATGATGGATGAGGATCCATTTCATGGTGAGTTCGTGTGGGTGGGTGCCCCGCGAGCTCACGCTCCCGGCGAGGCGAATCCGACTGGGATCAGGCCACGACCCGGGACGTGAGGGCTGTCCGGGCGGTGCGCTTGGCAGTGGCCTTGAGCGCGGTCATCAGCCCCAACTCCCTACATCCTCGATCCGGAACACACGAACGCCGAAGATCTTATCATCCGGCTGCTTTCGGACACCTGGCGCGGCGGGCGCAGGGCGGGCACGGGGCGGGGTGGGGCGGGCCGAGTCCGCCCCACCCCTGGTCACACGTACTCAGCAGGAGATCGCGTGGACCCGGGCGGTGCAACCCCTTGATTGTTCGGTGCCAGGACCCATAAGTTACTGACCAGTATCGACAGTCGTCCGGTCCGCGGCCACGCCTTCGCCGCCTCCAGAGCGGCGCTCGTCGGCCCAATCGACCCGAGGGAGCCACCATGCCCACACTCGACCGCCAGGACGACGTCTTCATCCTCGACCTCGGGGACGGCGAGAACCGCTTCCACCCCGACTGGCTCGCCTCCGTCAACGCCGCGCTCGACGAGGTGGAGAAGGCGGACGGGCCACGCGCCCTGGTGACCGCCGCGACGGGGAAGTTCTTCTCCAACGGCCTCGACCTGGACTGGCTCTTCGCCCATGCCGACCAGCACCAGGACTACGTCATCACCGTCCAAGCCCTGCTGGCGCGCGTGCTGTCCCTGCCGGTCGTCACCGTGGCCGCGCTGCAGGGGCACACCTTCGCGGCCGGGGCGATGCTCTCCCTGGCCCACGACTTCCGCGTGATGCGCGCCGACCGCGGCTTCTGGTGCCTGCCGGAGGCCGACATCAACATCCCCTTCACCCCGGGCATGTCCGCACTCATCCAGGCCAGGCTGACCCCGCAGACCGCACACGAGGCCATGACGACCGGCCGACGGTACGGCGGCCACGACGCCCTGGCCGCCGCGCTGGTCGACCGGGCGGTGGACGAGGGCTCCGTACGCCGGACCGCCATGGAGTTGGCTCAGACCCTGGTCGGCAAGGCCGGTCCCACTCTCGGCACCATCAAGGCCCGTATGTACGCGCCGGCCCTGACCGCCCTGCGCGACAAGGACAACCCTCTCGGCTGACACCGGCAGCCGTCGCGCGAAGATGCGTGGATGGACCCCGACCACGCACGCGTCGACCACTCGCTCGCCGACCCCTCCCTCGCCGATCCCTCCCTCATCGGCCACTGGAGCAGCCTCCCGTTCTCCTACGGCGTCATGGAGGCCTCCGAACTGGGCCTGCTCAGCGACGGCCGGGGCTGGAGCGCGTGGTTCAACTTCGAGGCTTTGTGTGTCACTCGCCTCGCCTGGAGGTGCCCGGAGCCGGGAGTCGTCGAGCTGAGCGCGAAGTGGATGGTGGAAGGAACACTCGCCGACGGACCCGGCCCCCTGGCGTTCTCCCTGGTGGAGTCGACCACGCAGGTGAACGACGTCACCCGCCACCCTTTCGCGGTCGGACCGGCGACGCCCCTGCCGGGAGCGGATACCGTGACGGCGCTCAACTTCGACGAGCCGGTCGAGTTCTGCTCCCGCTTCGCGAGGAGCTCTGGGCAGATCCGGCCCGAGGACGACCCTTCTCACCCCGTACTGCCGTATCAGCAGGCCCGCACCTTGTGACCGAGTCCGGCTGGTTACGATCGACCCTGCCGGGAGCCGTGCCGCACGCAGGTCGCGTCGCCGTGCCGGGTGCGCCATGGCGCCACGGCGAGAGCCCCGCACACCGACGTGGCCCGGGAGGCACAGCCGTGAACACCGACGCCGCCACCGGCCTGCTCCACCTGATCGCCGCCGAGCCGACCTTGCTCGCCGTCGCGCCGCCCGGCACCCCCGACGAGATCCTGCTGCACCGGGCCCGCGACGAACACCACCCCTGCCTGGCCTGCGGCCGCCCGGCGAACTGCGCCGTCATCGTCCACTCCCCCGCGGGCGACCGCGTGCTCGACGTGTGCTCGCCCTGCTGGGACACGGTCCGTCAGGCCAATGAGGCGAGCGGCCAGGCGTAGAGAGGGATGGACGGGGGACTCGGGACCGAGGCAGATTGTGTGCCGGCATGCACACGGGCCTCCGCGACGACCTCAGGGAGGCGCGATGTCGACGCAGACCCATCGCCTCATCATCCACGAGCTGGCACGGTGCGAGGAATGTGCTGTGCTGCGTGTGAGCGGTGAACTCGACCGGAGCGGCGAGAAGTTCTTCCTGCGCACCCTCGGCGCTTCCGTCATGGCGGGTCATCGACATCTCGTGCTCGATGTGACGGCATTGGTGTTCTGCGACTCCCGTGGGCTCAACTGTCTGCTCGGGGTGCGGTGGCTGCTGCGGCGCCGTGAGGGGCAGCTGCTGCTGGCCGGAGCTGGGCGGCATCTCGCCGACCTGCTGACGGCGACCGGCAGCACGGAGATCTTCCCCCGCTACCTCACGGTGGGCCAGGCCCTGTCGACCCTGCCGCCCGCGCACCGCCCGACGTGGCCACCCACGCCCGCACCCCGCTCGGACGGCGCGCCTACCGATTCGCCGCCCCTCGGTTACTGAGCAGCTCGGCTACTGAGCAACTCGGTTCCTGAACAGCTCGGTTCCTCAACAGCTACCAGCTCGCAGCTATCAGCTCCCAGCCGGCAGCTCGCAGCACAACCCTTGACGTGCCCGTGGGGCGCCCGAAGAATGAGCGCACTCTGACAACGTTGTCGACGGGAAGGTCGCGCACGATGCCGCAGCACGCCTGGGGAACCACACGCCGTCAAGCTCTGCAGCTGCTCGGGGTGTCCGGTGCCGCGGCGGCCTTCCCGCTCAGCCTCGGCCCGGGACCGGCGGCGGCTGCCGCGGAGGGTCCGGCAAAGGCGGAGGCGAACGCCGTCGCGGACACGTACTACCGTGTCCTGCTCTCCCACACGCGCTGGTCCGAGACCCAGTGGGACGCCGCCCAAGGCCACTACACCAGCAAGGACTTCGGCTTCGCCGTCGTGCTCGGCAACGCGGTGCTGTTGACCCGCGGCCCCTACGACGCCCAGCGCGCCGGAGTCTCCAAGGACACGCTGCGCACCCGTACGCTCGCCACGCTGAAGCACTTCGCGGCCTCGAACCGGTTGACGGGCGGCGCCCAGTGGGGTCGAAAGCTGTTCTTCGACACCACCTTCCAGTCCTACTTCGTCCTGGCGGCGCGTCTGCTCTGGGACGACCTCGACGAGGCGACGCGGCAGAACGTCGACACGATCGTCCGCGAACAGGCCCAGTACACCGAGGCGTTGGGCACGGACGACGACCCTGACTCCGGCGACTGGTCTCCGCACGGGCTCACCGGCGGCTTCAAGGGCGACACCAAACTCGAGGAGATGGGCATCTACGCCCAGGCGCTCGCCCCGGCCCTGGCCTGGGCGAGCGACGACCGGCGGCAGGACGCGTGGCGCGCGGCCTTCGGCCGGTGGAGCCGCAACGAGGCGGGGCTGCCCGCGGCCGATCTCGCGAACCCCGCCCGGGTGGACGGCGTCGCCGTCAGCGAGAACACCGCGCAGAACCTGTACGACACCTTCATCGTCGAGAACCACGGGTCCTTCGGCCCTCACTACCAGGAAGAGCTCTGGCGCACGTCCGGCCGCAACTCCGCCCACTTCCTCGCGGCGGGTCAGGACCTGCCCGAAGTGCTGACCGCCCAGCCCAACGCCGCCCCGCTGTGGCGCACGCTGCTCGGCGTGATGAGCGACGCGGGTGAGCCCCTGATGCCGATGGTCGCGGACCGCGAACACCTCTACGGCCGCGACATCATCCCCCTCGCCTTCCTGGCCCAGGTCGTCGGCGACCGGGCCGCGGCCGCCTGCGAACGCGCGCTCGCCGAACGCCTCGAGGGGTATCAGCAGTATCCGCCGCAGTACCGCATCGCGAAGTTCTCCGGCGAGCCAAAGTACGAGCCCGAGGCACGTGCCGAGCTGGCCATCAGCTACCTCCTGCACGAGTGGCGGGACCGGTCCGGGCAGGGCCGCACCCGCCCCCTTTCCCCGGCCGAGCTCTTCGAGCACGCCGCCGGGGTCACCGACCACGGCGTGGGCCCCGGCTTGGTCTCGCACCAGTCCCCCGGCGCCTGGGCCGGCACCGTCACCAAACCGGGCTTCGTGAAGTTCGCCTGGCAACCGGCCCACGACGACTGGCTGTTCGCACTCAGCGGCCCGACACCCATGTTCCTGCCCAGCACGCGGGCGAAGGTCGTCGAACGCTCCGCGGTCACCTACACGCGCCTGCGGGACGGCTTCGACGGCAGCGCGAGCCTGCTGACGCTGGACCACGGCTTCGCGGGGTTCACCACGCTGCCGTCGGGCGCCGTGGTCTACGCGACGTCCGGCACCGCGGACGGCGAGGGCCACCTGGAGGTGCGCAACCTGTCCATGGACGGCGTACCGGGTCTTGACGGCAGCCGTACCTATCGCGCCGCCGAGGGAAGCACCACCGTCAAGGCGAAGACCGGGGACCAGTCGCCGGCCGGGGCGCGTACCGACGAACTCAGCTTCCCGCGCGGGCAGTTCCGGCACTTGCGCATGCTGGGGGTGCGCCCCGATCCCTCGTACGGATACTCGCTGTACGCCTTCGAGATACGCGACGGGGCCTCGGGCGACAACCTGGCCCGCAGCGGTGGGGCCAAGGCGTCCGCCTCCTCCTTCGAGCCGGGCAGGGAGCCCGCGCGCACGATCGACGGCGACGGTACGAGCCGCTGGGCGGTGTCGCGCGCGGATCGGCCACGGGCCGACAGCTGGATCGCCGTAGATCTCGGTTCCTCCCGGTCCGTGGACCGCGTGACGCTGCGCTGGGAGGCCGCGGCGGGGCGTGCCTACCGGCTCCAGGGGTCGGCCGACGGACAGGAGTGGAGTGACCTGATCGCCTGGCCGCGACCGGATCTGACCAGCCGCGGGCAGTGGCTGGACATCGACGGCCGCGCCGGACTCGTCGTGCGCGGCGGAGCCCACCCCATCGCGGTCTACGGCGACACGGTCGTCCTCTCGGACGGCCCGGCCGAAAGCCTGCTGATCGAAGGGCTCCCGGGCGCGACGACGGACCAACTGCGCGCGGCGGCCGCCCGCACGTCGCCCTCGACGGACTCCGCGGACGTCAAGGTGGCCCTCACCGAGCACCACCTGAGCCTCTTCAACCTCTCCGCCGAGGCCGTGAGCACAACGGTGCAGATCGCTCGCGCACCCTTGTCCCGGGAGGTCCGGCTCTACGAGGGCACGCAGACCCTCACGAATTCCGGCACGGCCCTGCGCATCGAACTCCCCGCCGCCTCAGCCGTGTTGGCGCCGCCCCGCATCACCCTGTCCGCGCACCGCCTTCCCGTGGGCCTGCGGGCCGAGGTCGTCGACGGCGGCACCGTGCGACTGAGCGGTCCCGCCTGCCGGGTCACGGTCTCGGCGCAGGGCAGACGGGTCGGCGCCACGGTACGGGCCGGGCGAACGACCACGGTCACCGTGCCTCGCGCCACGCCGTATCCTCGCCTCGACCTGGCGCTGGGCCGCGACACCTTCCCCACCTCGCCGCTGCCACCCGGCATGACGGACCCGCGGGCCGCGGTGGACGGCGACGAGACGAGCGCGTGGCAGGCCGGGCAGGACGACCGCATGGTCGTCGACCTCGGCGCCGAGCGGCGCGTCAGCGAGATCCGCAGCCGGTGGCGCGGAGGCCACGCCCCGGCCTCCCAGGTGGAGTTCAGCCTGGACGGCCGTACGTACGACGGCTCCGCCCGGCTGTCGACGCGCGGCACCCTGCGCGTCGACCGCACGGCACGCTATGTGGCCCTGCGGGTCACCGCCCGCACCGGGGGTTCTCTGACCGCGTTGACCATCACCTGAAAAATCGCGGGGCCAGAGGGCCAGAGGGTCGCGGGTCAGATGACGATGACCCGCCGCCCCCGCGAATGCCCCGCGCGGCTGTCGATGTGCGCCGCAGCGGCCTCGGCGAGCGTGTACGACTTCTCGACCGGGATGTGCAGCTTGCCTCCCGAGATGAGGGCGGCGGCCTCGGCCAGCGCTTCCGGCACGCTGCCTGCCACGCCGGAGAACCGGACACCGAACGCGGGCGCACCGAGATCCGCGATGGAGATCACCCTGTCCGGGTCTCCGGTCAGCTCGACGAGTTCCCGGAGCACGCCGGAGCCCGCCAGATCGAGTGCCGCGTCGACCGGGCCGAGCTGCCGCACCCGCTCGACCCAGCCGGCGCCGTACGTCGTGGCGTGCGCACCCAGGCCACGCAGATAGTCCTGGTTCGCGGCTCCAGCCGTGCCGATCACCGTGATGCCGCGCTCGCGGGCGATCTGCAGGACCGCTGAGCCGACTCCCCCGGACGCGCCGCTGACCAGCAGCGTCTGACCGGGCCGCACGCCGACCTCGCTGACGACGCGCAGCGCGGTCTCCACGACGGAGGGATACCCGACCGCTTCCTCGAAGGTCAGGCCCTCGGGCATACGGGCCCAGGCCGAAAGGACGGCGAATTCGGCGTATGTGCTCGATCCTTCGCCGAACACATGGTCGCCGACCGCGACCTCTTCGACTCCCTCACCGACCTCGTCCACCACCCCCGCCGCGTCGAGCCCAACGCCGGAGGGCAACGCGGTCGGATGCGCCCCCAGGACCTGGCCCTCGCGAATCCTCCAGTCGACGGGGTTCACCCCCGCCGCGCGCACGGCGACACGTATCTGGCCGGGGCCCGCGTGGGGCTCCTCGGCATCCAGGAGTTGCAGGACCTCGGGGCCGCCGAACTCGGCGAAGCTCACTTTCTTCATGCGGCAGACCGTAACACTAACCGTTAGTGTTTCAGCACTGTTAGCTTTTAGAAGCGATTACGGCTTTGTATTTGATAGCGTCAGGTCATGACCGAGCCGTCCGGACGCCGTGAGCGCAAGAAAGCAGCGACCCGCCAGAAGATCGCTGACGCCGCCCTGCGGCTGTTCCTGGAGCGCGGATACGACGCGGTGGGCATCCGTGACGTGGCAGCCGAGGCCGACGTGGCCGTCACCACGCTCTTCTCCCACTTCGCCTCGAAAGAGGCCCTGGTGTTCGAGCAGGACGAGGACTTCGAGCAGCGCCTCACGCGCGCGGTCACCGACCGGGCGCCGAACGACCCGCTGATCCCCGCACTGCGCCGCGAGGTCCTGGCCCTGGTGCGGCATTGCACGGCGGACGGTTCCGCCACCTTGTGGCGCATGATCGAGGGATCGCCCGCCCTGCGGGAGTACGAGGAGTCGATGAGGCTGCGCCACGCGGAGTCGCTGGCGACGGCCATCGCCGCGGATCCCGACCTGGCACGGACCACGACGGCCTGCAGGGCGATCGCGAGGTTCGTGATCGACGCCCACGCGGTGGCCCGCGAGGCGGCCGAGCCGGAGGCCGCGGTGGACGAGATCTTCCGGATGATCGAGGCGGCCTGGAAGGTCGCCTGATTCCGGGGTCAGGCGATCACCTGGCGTCGGGCGGGCCGCGCCTCAGGGGTGCGAAGTGGCGACCTTGACCCCGAAACCGATCAGGACGACACCGGTGACACGGTCCATTCCGCGCCGCACGGCAGGCTTCTCGAAGAACGCCCGCGCCTTGGCAAGCACGAGCACGTAGCTGCCGAGCCAGACGAGCGTGAGGACCGCGTGGATCAGGACAAGCAGGGCCATCCCGAGGTGCGGCGATACGTCGGACGGCGCGAGCGTGGGCAGCAGGCCGGTGTAGAAGACCGCGATCTTCGGGTTGAAGACATTGCTGACCAGCCCCGTGCGCCAGGGATTGCCGGACGGGGACGGAAGCGAGGAGTCGGTTGCCGCCGAAGCCGCCGACCGGTTGCGCCGACTCTGCAGAAGCGCCTGGACGCCCAGGAACCCGAGGTAGAGGGCGCCGGCGAGCTTGACGATCGTGTACGCCGTGGCGGACGCCGCCAGGACCGCGGCCAGGCCGACCACGGTCAGCACGCCCCAGATGAGCAGCCCCGCGGTGATGCCCCCGACCGTACGCAGGCCGTCCCGCCACCCGGCGGCGATGGCCCGTTTCGTCACTACGGCCATGTCCGGGCCGGGAACCATGGTCAGCACGGCGAGCACACCGGTCGCCGCGAGAAGCTGAACGAACATGGCCCCAGTCTCGCACCGAGGTTCGCCGCGTCATCGCGAGGGCGTCAGCTTGGCGTGGGCTGTTGTGAAGGGGTCGGGGTCCCGTCCGTTGCGGTCCAGGAGGCCAGTAGCCGCAGGCCCTCTTCGGACGGGGAGCCGGGCTCGGCGGCGTAGATGGTCAGGGTCAGACCTGGTTCGGCGGCCAACTCCAGGCCCTCGAAGGCAAGGGTGAGCTCGCCGACCATCTCGTGGCGGAAGCGCTTGGTGCCGGTTCCGTGGTGGCGGACGTCGTGGGCGCCCCAGCGGGTGCGGAACTCCTCGCTGCGGGTGGACAGTTCACCGACCAGGTCGTGCAGGTCCTTGTCGTACGGATTGCGCCCGGCCTCGGTGCGCAGAATGGCGACGGACACGTCGGCGAACCGCTCCCAGTCGGGGTAGAAGCGCCGCGAAGCGGGATCGAGGAACTGGAAGCGTGCGAGATTCACCTGGTTCCCCGGAGCGGCGTAGAGGTCGCGGTAGAAAACGCGGGCAAGGCGGTTGCTCGCGACGATGTCCGTGCGGCCGTTGCGTACGAACGCGGGCCCCGCCGTGATCGCGTCCAGCGTCCACTGCAGGCTGCGGTGCGGCTTCCACTGGTCCTTGGCTCCCCGGCGGCGCCGTGGGCGGGCCAGGGCGTCGGAGCCGTCGGCGGCCTGCGCCAGATTCTGCAGGTGGGCGCGTTCGGCCTCGTCCAGTTGCAACACCCGGGCCACCGCTTCGAGGACGCCCGGAGAGACGCCCGCGAGGTTGCCGCGCTCGAGTTTGGCGTAGTACTCGACGCTCATGTCTGCCAGGGCCGCGACCTCGCTGCGCCGCAGGCCCGGCACACGGCGCCGCGGGCCCGCGGGCAGCCCCGCCCGCTCCGGGCTGATCTTGGCCCGCCGCGAGGTCAGGAACTCGCGGACCTCATCACGGTTGTCCATGCACCGACCGTACGGCGCGGGGGTCGCCAGAGCGATGTACTGCCGGTACACCTCTCGTCCGTAACTCGCTGCGCGCCGGAATGCGGGGTTCCCTGGAAGACGTGGCACACCCCGGCGACCCGGGGTCGGCCCGAGCCGACCGCGGACGGGCTCGAACAGCCCGCCCCTCAGCACGTTAGGAACCACCCTCATGCGCGGCGCAGTGATCCACGCCCCCGGCGACGTACGCTTCGAGACGCTCGACGACCCGAAGATCCTCAAGCCCACCGACGCGATCATCCGCACGGCCGTCACCTGTGTGTGCGGCTCCGACCTGTGGCCCTACCGCGGCGCGGAGCCGATCGGTGACCCGCACCCGATGGGTCACGAGTACGTCGGCTTCGTGGAGGAGGTCGGCAGCGAGGTCACCTCGGTACGGCCGGGCCAGTTCGTCGTCGGCTCGTTCGCCACCTCGGACAACACCTGCCCCAACTGCCTGAACGGCTTCCAGTCCAACTGCCTGCACCGCGAGTTCATGAGCACCTGCCAGGCCGACCACGTGCGCATCCCCAACGCCCAGGGCACCCTCGTGGCCACCGATGAGACGCCCGACGAGGCGTTCTGGCCCGGTCTGCTCGCCGTCTCCGACGTCATGGGCACCGGCTGGTGGGCCGCCGACGCGGCCGAGGTCAGGCCCGGCTCCACCGCCGTCGTCGTCGGCGACGGCGCGGTCGGCCTGTGCGGCGTCATCGCCGCGAAGGAGATGGGCGCGGAGCGGATCATCGCGATGAGCCGCCATGAGTCCCGGCAGAGGCTCGCCGTGGAATTCGGCGCCACCGACATCGTCACCGAGCGTGGCGACGAGGGCGTCGCCCGCGTCAAGGATCTCACGAACGGCATCGGCGCCGACAGCGTCCTGGAGTGCGTCGGCACCGCCCAGGCGATGCGGCAGGCCCTGCACACGGCCCGGCCCGGCGGCAACGTCGGATTCGTCGGCGTCCCGCACGACGTCGCCGTCGACGGCCAGGAGCTCTTCTTCTCGCACGTCGGACTGCGGGGCGGCCCCGCCCCCGTGCGCCGCTACCTGCCCGACCTGATCGACCGCGTCCTGACCGGCGGCATCGACCCCGGCAAGGTCTTCGACCTCACCCTCCCCCTCGACCAGGTCGCCGAGGGCTACCAGGCCATGGACGAGCGTCGCGCGATCAAGGCACTCCTCAAGCCGTGACGCCGGCCGCGTCCGCGCCCTCTCTCCGCCGTCACGCCGCCATCGAATCGACAGGAAGCCCCATGGAATTCATCAAGCCCCAGGCCACCAGCAAGGCACCGGCCGAGTGGTTCACCGGAGACGTCTGGTGGGACGTCATCGTCGCCGGTCAGGAACCGTCGCGAATGCGCGCGAACCTTGTCCGCTTCTCCCCCGGCGCCCGCACGAACTGGCACTCCCACGCCGTGGGCCAGACCCTGCACGTGGTCTCCGGTGTCGCCCTGATCGGCACCCGCGACGGCACCGTCCTGGAGGCTCACCCCGGGGAGACGGTCAGCTGCCCGCCCGACGAGGAGCACTGGCACGGCTCGGCGCCCGACCGGTTCATGGAGCACATCGCCATGTGGGAGGGCACCGGAGACGACACCCCCGAGACCCAGTGGGCGGAACCCGTCAGCGACGAGCAGTACGACAGCCCTCGCAACTCCAACCGATAACGGTGCCCACAAAGCGGTGACCTGCGGAAATAAAGAGGCCGGCCCGAGCGAGGTCGCGTAGGGTGCGGCGACATGAATCAGGTTTCCGGTGACGCCGTCCGTCCGATACGCGCCGACGAGTGGGCCAAGGTCAAGGAGCTGCGGCTCCGAGCACTCAAGGACCCGGTGGCTCCGATCGCCTTCCTCGACACGTATGAACAGGCCGCCGCCGAACCGGACTCCTACTGGCGGAAGCGGGCCGAGGGGGCGTCCGACGGAACGCGATTGCGCCAGTTCGTGGCCGAGGCCGGGGACGGGACCTGGGGCGGCACGGTGACCGTGCTGATCGAGGACGCGGACAGCGAGGACGTGTTCGGCGGGGCGATCGAGCAGCGCCAGGCGCATGTCATCGGAGTCTTCGTCCGCCCCGAGCACCGCGGCAGCGGAGTGATCGACGCGCTCTTCACGACGGCGGTCGAGTGGGCATGGTCGGTGCCGGACGTTGCGCGGGTGCGCCTGTACGTGCATGAGGACAACGCGCGGGCCGAGCGTTTCTACCGGCGCTACGGATTCGTGCCCTCCGGGGTGACCGTCCCGATGAAGGGCGATCCCTCCAAGAGGGAGCGCGAGATGGTCCTCCACCCGGACGGCCGTTGACCGACGCGTCCTCAGTGGCGGATGCGCACGCCGTGGCGGACGCGCATGCGGCGCAGTTCCCACAGGGCCACAGCGGTCACGGTCACGGGGCCGCCGAGGACCGCGCACCACTGCGCGGCCGGCGGCCCGTGCGGCAGTCCGCCGTCGAGCGCGATGCTGAAGAGCATCAGCTCCCAGACGAGTACGACGGTGAGCGCGGCCGGGAGAGCGGCGTGCACGTTGGACGTGTTGAAGGCGTAGCGGGCGGCGTACGCGGAGGCGAAGAGCAGGAACGGCAGCAGCCAGACGAGGCCGATGAGCAGCGCGAGCGCGATGAGGCCGTTCACGAGCGTGCCGTGGTTCTGCTTGAGTACCACGGTGCTGCCCGCCAGTACGAGGCCCACCCCCGCCAGAATGCCGACGTACCAGGCCACGGCCTTGAGCGGCGCACGCAGCCGGGAGCGGAGCACACGCCGCTGCTCGGCGGGCGCGTAGCGGATGAAGCCGAGGATGACCAGCGGACCGGTGAAGATCAGCAGCAGCGGGGCGAGGATCAGCTTCGCGACGCCGTCGTTGGCGACGCCGCTCCAGCCGTCGTCAGCGCCGTAGACGTAGATCAGGCCGAAGCTGGCGGCCGCACCGACGATCGCGCGCCCCAGCTGCACCTTCGACACGAGCGGGTCCGCGACGTGGCCGGCGCCGGGCTGGTTGAAGATCGCCTCGGCGCGGCGGCGGGCAGAGCGGATGAAGGGGATGAGCGGGGAGACGAAGAAGAGCGCGCACCCGGAACGCCGTCGGCGGACGGGCTGCGGCGGGTACGGATACGGCTGCGGAGGCGGGTACGGCCCGGGTTGCGGCGGCCCGTACGGATTCGGGCCGCCGCCTCCTTGCGGGTCGTACGGATAGGGGCCGCCGCCTTGCGGACGGCCGTTTCCCGGGCCCCAGCCCTGATATCCCCCGTGTGCCACGGTTCCCCCTCGCCTCCTGCGACGCTTCTGAGCGCGCGCAGTTTACTGGCCGGAACCGAACGGGCGTGACCAGGACCGAGGACCGGGAACGGGCGGTCCCCGGAGCTCGGCGCCTTCGGAGCTAGGCGACCTGCTGCTCGTAGCCGACCAGGCGCACGCACACGGCGAGCCCGGCGATGGCCTGCTCCAGCTCGGCCAGGCTCGGGTAGCTCGGCGCGATGCGGATGGTGGCGTCGCGCGGGTCGTCGCCGTACGGGTGGGTGGCGCCGGCCGGGGTCAGCACGATGCCCGCCTCGGCGGCACGGCGCACGACCTCCTTGGCGCAGCCGTCGGTCACCTCGAGCGTGACGAAGTAACCGCCCTTGGGGTCGGTCCAGCGGGCGAGACCGGTCCCGCCGAGCTCTGCCTCGAGAATCCGGGCCACGGCCTCGAACTTCGGCTGGAGCAGGGCGCGCTGACGCTCCATGTGGGCCCGCACTCCCTCGGCGTCCCGCAGGAACATGACGTGCCGCAGCTGGTTGATCTTGTCCGGGCCGATCGACCGCTTGGCGTTGTTGGCGAGCAGCCACTTCAGGTTCGCGGGCGACGAGCCGAAGAAGGCGACGCCGGCACCCGCCGCGGTGATCTTCGAGGTGGAGCCGAAGACGAAGACGCGGTCCGCGTTCCCGGCAGCCGCGGAGGCGGCGAGCAGGTCGGCGATCTCGACGGGCTTCTCGGTGAGGTGGTGAGCGGCGTACGCGTTGTCCCAGAAGATCCGGAAATCGGGTGCGGCGGCCTGCATCGAGGCGAGCCGGGCGACGGTCTCGTCGCTGTAGCAGACACCGTCGGGGTTGCTGTACTTCGGGACGCACCAGATGCCCTTGACCGACGGGTCCTCGGCGACGAGCCGCTCCACGACGTCCATGTCCGGGCCCTCGGCGGTCATCGGCACGGGGATCATGTCGATCCCGAACCGCTCACAGAGGGCGAAATGCCGGTCGTAGCCCGGGGTCGGGCACAGGAAGGCGATCCGCTCCTGGTCCACCCAGCGCGACTGGGCACCCGGCACCACACTCAGCAGCGCGTGCACCAGGCAGTCGTGCATCAGCTCGAGGCTGGAGTTGCCGAGCGCGAGGAGCTGGCCCGCCGGCACCTGAAGCACGTCGGCGAAGATCTCCCGGAGCTCCACCAGACCCTGCAGACCGCCGTAATTGCGCACGTCCGTGCCGTCGGCGGAGGTGTGCCGCCCGCCCGGCAGGCTCAGTAGGTCCTCGGAGAGGTCGAGCTGCTCCGGCGACGGCTTGCCGCGCGTGAGGTCGAGCGAGAGCCCGCGTCCTGCGAGGTCCTGGTAGTCCTGGCGGGCCCGCTCAAGGAGCCCGGTCACGGCGTCGGGGCTCAGCTCGGTGGTCATCATGTGTCCTTACGTTGTCGGCACTGCCCGGGCCTGTGAGCTGCACGGGCTCGCGCCGGGGGCATCGGCACTGCCCGCCGAGGATACAAAGCAATGCCCCACCCGTGCCCGGCCAGGTGGCGCGCGTCACTCTCCGGAGGCCCGCGGCCGCCCACCGATCCGGCCGCGGGTGGCGGTGGGGACCCTCAGCGAACGAGCTCGGCCGCCTTGGTCATCGGTCCCCCGGCGTCACCAGTGTTCATCGTCCCGGCAGGCTCGAAGAGCAGGATGGCGGTTTCCACCGCCGCCACCGGGCAGTGTTCGACACCGCGAGGCACCACGAACAGTTCACCGGGGGCCAGCTCCACGTCACCGTCCCTGAGCCGGATGGTCAAGCGCCCGGTCAGAACCAGGAACAGTTCATCGGTGTCCTCGTGGCGATGCCAGACGAACTCCCCGTGCAACTTGGCCAGCTTGACCTCGTAGTCGTTCAGTACTGCCACGGTCTTCTGCGACCACAGCTCGCTGAACTCCGCGAGCTTTTCAGTGATGTTGACGGGAGCGTGCTGCTGGGGCATGCGGTCTTCCTTCCTGGAGCCGGCGGACGAAGCCCCAGTTACTGGGGCCCACCGCTGTCCGGCTGATGCCCCGAGCCTGCCGGGACCGGGCTTCGCCGGTCTTGTACGTTCCTGGCATGACCGGAGAGCTCCCCCGCACGTCCGTCCAAGCCTGGCGGCCGCCGGTCCCGGGCATCGCGGAGGTCTTTCACGCGCACTTCACCGACCACGCCTATCCGGCCCACACCCACGACACGTGGGACCTGATGATTCTTGACGACGGGGCGGTCGACTTCGCGCTCGACCGCCGCCGCCATGACGCGACCGGCACCGCGAACGTCCTCCTGCTGCCTCCCGGTGTGCCCCATGACGGGCGGACGGTCACCGCGACGGGCTTCCGGAAACGCGTCCTCTACCTCGACGACTCCGTGCTCCCCCGGCGGCTGACCGGTGGCGCGGTGGACGGGCCGGTCATCGACGACGCCTTGCTGCGCGGGCGGATCCACCAACTGCACGCCTCGCTCGGCCGCCCGGGAGACGAGTTCGAGGCCGAATCACGACTCTCCTTCATCGGTGAGCGGCTCCGCGGCCACCTTGAAGCGCTCCGGCCCCGCACGCCGGGCCGCGAGGCAAATCGTCTGGCGGCACGGCTACGTGAACTGCTGGACTCCCGGACAACCCAAGGCCTCTCGCTGGACGAGGCCGCCTCCATCCTGCACGCGCACCCGACCCATTTGATCCGCTGCTTCAAGCAGACCTACGGCCTGCCACCGCACACCTACCTCACCGGTCAGCGCATCAACCGGGCCCGCCACCTCCTGCTCGACGGACTTGGTCCCGCCGACGTCGCGACCACCGTGGGATTTCACGACCAAGCCCACCTGAACCGGCATTTCACACGCCACGTGGGCACAACACCCGGACGTTACGGACGGGGCGGGGGCTACCCCCCGGAGGCATCGGCCAGGTGACCTGATGTTCTGGCGTCTTCCGTGCTCATAGCGTCGGCCGTGTCCTTGTTTTTTTGTGTCAGTTGATTCCTAGGAGCACGATGCGCGGCCAAAACCTCTTATTCGCGGTCGGTCTCGGTCTGGCCGGGTTGCTTGCCGGAGCGGTGCCTTCGGTGGCGGAGTCTTCTCCCGGGACCCGAACGCGCCCCACCTCCGCCCATCACCAGCAGCGGCTCAGCTGGGGGCCGTGTTCGAAGGCGCAGGAGGAGCTGAACGCCGCGGGGGCGCGGTGCGCCGAGGTGACCGTTCCTCTCGACTACTCCACTCCCGGCGGGCGCACCCTTCAGATCGCGGTCTCGCGCATCAAGGCCAAGGCCTCCTCGCAGCGTCGCGGCATCCTGCTGTCCAATCCCGGGGGGCCCGGTGGCAGCGGGATCGCCAACACCCTCGCGTTGCGGCCCGCGTTGAAGGAGGTGGCGGACGGCTACGACCTCATCGGGTTCGACCCGCGGTTCCTCGGCGAGAGTTCCCCGATCACCTGCGCACCGGCCGATCCGCCGACCCCACCGGGACCCTCGACTTCCCCCCGCGCGGACTTCGACGCCTCGGTGCGCAACGCGCGGGACACGGCGCGGCGCTGCCAGGAGCACGGGGACAACGCGGAGCTGCTGCCACACGCGTCCTCCCGGAACGTGGCCCGGGACATGGACGTCATCAGGGCAGCCCTCGGCGAGCGGAAGCTCTCGTACTACGGCATCTCCTACGGCGCCGACCTGGGCGCCGTCTACACCCAGATGTTCCCCCGCCGCACCGACCGCATGGTCATCGGCTCCTCGACGGACCCCGCGGCCACCCAGTACGAACTGTTCCATAGCTCCGGCGAACCGGCCGAGGAAGCGCTGGACGAGTGGGCCGCCTGGACCGCCCGCCGCCACGACACCTACCAACTGGGCCGCACGGCCTCTCACGTCCGGATGCGCGTCGAGCGGCTCCTCCTACAGGCCGAGCGGCGGCCGATCAGCGTCGACGGGCAACGCCTCAACGCCCCGGTCCTGCGGCTGCTGTTGAAGCAGCCCATTCAGCACGAGGAGAACGATCCGACGCTGGCCGCGATCGTGCGTGACCTGGTCGGCGCCGCGGCGGGCAAGCTCACCGAGCCGGGCCCCGAGCTCGCCGCGATGCTGGAGCTCCTCGCCTCGCCCGACCTGGCGGACAGCATGGTGGGCGGTGCGATCTACATGTGCGGCGACGGCGGCTGGCCCGCGGGCGGCTGGCCCGAGAACCCCGAGACGTACTGGCAGAACAGCGAGCGCAGCCGCGGCACCCAGCCCGTGTTCGGCCCCTACGTCAACGGCATGATCGCCCCGTGCGCCTTCTGGCCCGCCGAGCCCCGCGAACCGGGCACGGCCATCGCCAACGACGTACCCGTACTGATGCTGCAGGCCCGCCGCGACAACAACACCCCCTACGACGGGGCCCTGGCCCTGCACCGCAAGCTGACCGGCTCGCGCCTGATCACCGCGGACATCCGCTCCCACGGCGTCTACGGCCGCGATCTCGCAGGCCTCCGCCCCATCCCCTGCGCCGACAGCGCGGTCAACGACTACCTGCGCACCGGCGTCCTGCCCGCCCACGACATCAACTGCGCCCGACGGTAAAAGGCGGGAAGGGCCAGGAAGTCGGGAAGGGCTAGGAGCGGTTGGAAAGGGTTGGACGGGCTGGACGGGCTGGACGGGCTGAAGAGCCGCGGCCGTTCTCCCGCACGGTACGACCCTTCACGGCAGGTGCCTCATTTGCCTCCTGTGCCCGGCGCCGACTCTGGCCTACCATCTCTCGGACATGGCCACACGGGAGATGCGACCCCAGGGCGGTGCGGTGCGCACGGCCCTGTTCGCCATGGCCTTTCTCTTTCTCGTCCCCTTGCTCGGGATCGACGGACCGTCGGGCACCGCGGTCGCGGCCGTCACCGACGACCGTGGCGCGTCCGCCGTCGCCTTCGGCCCGTACGCCGAGCGCGCGGCCGACAGCCGTGACAGCGGCCGTGACCGGTCCCGCGACGGTGGCCGTGGCTGCCACGAGGGCGAGAACAGGACGCCGCGCGGGGCGTTGCCCGCTCCCGAGCGGACCAGTTCGCCCGCTTTCGAGGCGGCGCCCGCGCCGTACGAGCCGCCGGACGAGGCCCCCGCGCCGCCCTGCGCTTCTCCCCCGGACGCGACGTCCGTCGATCTCTACAGAACCCAGGTCATCAGAACGTAGACGGGATCTCTCCACCCGCACCCCGCCGACAGGACCGGTCGGCAGCCCCGCAGCACCTTCCTCGACAACAGGAGAGATCCGCATGCCCCTTTACGCTTCCACCAGCACCCACACCGCCACCCCGGGCGGCCCCCACTCCCCGCTTGCTTCCGCACGGTACGGCGGTGACATCGGCCTGCTTCTGCTGCGCTGCGCGGTCGGTCTGACCATGGCCGTGCACGGCAGCCAGAAGCTCTTCGGCTGGTTCAACGGCGCGGGCCTGGACGCCACCGCGGGCTTCTTCGCGAGCGACGGCTACTCCGCCCCCAAGGCCATGGCCACGGTCGCCGGTCTGACGGAGACGCTCTGCGGCCTGGGACTGGCCATCGGCCTGCTCACCCCGCTCGCCGGGGCGGGCATCGTCGGCATCATGCTCAACGCCATCGCCATGAAGTGGGGCAACGGCTTCTTCAACCCGGCCGGCATCGAGTACGACCTGGTCCTGCTCACCGCTGCCGTGAGCCTTGCCCTCGCCGGCCCCGGCCGGTTCGCCGCGGACCACGTCCTGCCGGTCCCGCGCACCCACCGTCTCTCCCACGGCATCGCCGCGGTGGCCCTCGGCGCCGTCTCGGCCGCCGTGGTCCTGGTGGCCCTGCACGACTGACCAGGAAGAAGTCCCGTACCGTCCCCGCCGGGACGGGCCCGGTCAACAGGCGCTCGCCCCAGTGCGATCGGCCTCGGGCCCGGACCGGTGGGGGCGAGCGGCGCAACCCGAGCCCCGGACTACTGGACCCCGCTCAACCGTCGCGCGATCTCGGACAGTAGCGTGCGGGCCGGGTGCGGCGGTTGTCGGCCCGTTCGCACACCGGACAGGGAAGAGACCGGAAACAGAGACGTGGTCGATCAGCAGCACATCCCCACCCACACTCCCGCCCGTGTCGTGCTCCCCTCCCAGGCGCGCAGAGTGACGGCAGCGGTCATCGACGCGCTGTTCGCCCTGATGTGTGGCCTCGCGGCCGGCGCCGCGACCGGTGTG
The DNA here is from genome assembly GCF_053591915.1 of Streptomyces sp. NPDC002853. Classification (NCBI taxonomy): domain Bacteria; kingdom Bacillati; phylum Actinomycetota; class Actinomycetes; order Kitasatosporales; family Streptomycetaceae; genus Streptomyces; species Streptomyces sp. NPDC002853. The sequence goes on from NZ_JBSFUS010000004.1 coordinate 225,996, forward strand.
GAAGTGAGTGACGGGGTGGTCGAACTGCGGCCGCAGTCCCCCTCGGTGTGGGGTGCGGCGCTCGGCGTGGCCCTCGGGGTGTCCTTCGTCAACCATGTCCTGCTCACGCAGGCGGCCAGGGGCAGTCTCGGGAAACTGATGACGGGGCTGCGTGTCGTACGCGCCTCCGACGGCCGGCGCCCCGGTCTCGTCCGGCTCACCGGCCGTTGGCTGTTCGGCTTCTACTGGATGATCGTCTTCGTCCCGGTGCACGTGGCGACGGACAGCGATGTGGAGCAGCAGGACGCGGTGGGAGTGCGTGTGCGCCGCCGGACGGTTCGTTCCTGACCCCACGGACGATCCCACCTGCCTGCCGGGCGCCTACGACGACGTTTCTCCCGCATCCCCTTGGCCCGGTGCCGCCGCCAGCAGGTCGCGTACCTCCTCAGCGGTGGTCTCCACGAGTTCCTCCGCGACCAGGACCCAGCGGGTGACGCCGACCGACTCCAGGAAGGTCAGGTCGTGGCCGGCGATCAGGAGCGCACCCTCGTACGACTCCAGGGCGCCGGCCAGCTGGCGCACGCTGGCCAGGTCCAGGTTGTTGGTCGGCTCGTCCAGCATCAGGAGTTGCGGGGCCGGTGCGGCGAGCATCATCGCCGCGAGCGCGGCGCGGAATCGCTCGCCGCCCGAGAGGGTGCCCGCCAGTTGTTCGGCGCGTGCCCCCTTGAAGAGGAAGCGCGCCAGCTGGGAACGGATGTGGTTGTCGGTGAGCCCGGGAGCCAGTCGGGCGACGTTCGCCGCGACACTGAGACCGTCGTCCAGGACGTCCAGGCGTTGCGGCAGAAACCTCAGCGGCACCGACGTCCTGACCTCGCCGGACACCGGAGGCAGCTCCCCGGCGAGGGTGCGAAGCAGCGTCGTCTTGCCGGCGCCGTTGCGGCCCACCAGAGCGATCCGTTCGGGCCCCTGCACATGCAGGCTGCCTTCTTTCAACTTGCCGAAGCGGGGGCGCAGTTCGCTCACGCTCAGCACCGTGCGGCCCGCCGGGACAGCGGTGTGCGGAAGGCTGACGCGGATCTCGGCGTCGTCACGGATCGCGTCCGCGGCCTCCTCGCGCCGCTCGCGCGCCTCGTTGAGCCGCTCCTCGTGCAGGCCCCGGAGCTTGTCCCCCGACTCCTGCGCGGAGCGCTTCTTCTCCCCCGCCACGATGCGCGGGGCGCGCCGCTGGGCGTCCATCTTCTTGCTGTGCCGCTGGCGGCGGGCCACCTTGACCTGGGTCTCCTCCAGTTCGCGCTTCTGACGGCGTACGTCGGCCTCGGCGGCCCGCAGCATCCGCCCCGCCGCTTCCTGCTCGGTGGCCAGCGCTTCCTCGTAGGCGGACCAGCCGCCGCCGTACCAGCTCACCGATCCGGCGCGCAGTTCGGCGATGCGGTCCACGCGTTCGAGCAGGTCGAGGTCGTGGCTGACCACGACCAGGATGCCGGAGCGCCAGGAGTCGACGGCTTCGTAGAGTCTGCGGCGCGCGAACAGGTCGAGGTTGTTGGTCGGTTCGTCGAGGAGGAGCACGTCCGGGCGCTCCAGGAGCAGCGCCGCCAGGCGCAGGAGCACGGTCTCCCCGCCGGACATCTCACCCACGGTCCGGTCGAGTCCGACGTCGCCGAGGCCGAGGGACCCCAACTGGGCCAGGGCCCGCTCCTCGACGTCCCAGTCGTCGCCGATCGTCTCGAAGTGCTCCTCGCGTACGTCGCCGGATTCGATGGCACGCAGGGCGTCGCGCCGCTCGGCGATGCCCAGGGCCTGGTCGACGCGCAGGTTCGTGTCGAGGGTGATGTTCTGCGGCAGGTAGGCGAGGCTGCCACCGACGGTCACCGACCCGTGGGACGGGCGCAGTTGCCCGGCCAGCAGGCGCAACAGGGTTGATTTTCCGCTGCCGTTGGTGCCGACGAGCCCGGTGCGGCCACGGCCGATGCTGACGGAGAGGCCGTCGAAGACGCTCGTGCCGTCCGGCCACTGGAACGACAGGGCCGAGCACGTCAGGGAGGTGCTGGGGGTGGTGGGTACGGACATGATGGATCTCGCAGTCGCAGGCGCGGGCAGGGGGCGTCGTATGCGAGCACCACGCGGCGACCGACCGGGAAAAAAGGGGTGCGGCGGTCCGGGAGACAGGGGGACGGCTCATGCACCGAGGTCGCATCCACGCGGGGCCACGGGCAGGGCGGCAGGGCCGACTGCGGCGTGACGGGCGTACGGCGAGGGCCGTACGGCGCGATGATCGCGAACCTCAGATGCGCAACGTCCACCTCTATCGGAGACAACAGGACCCTTGAAACGATAACGACCGCACGAGGGAATGGCAAAGCTTTAAGATCACCGCCGCGCCTGGACGAGGGCGTGGGTGCCGCCGGTGCGCCAGCCCTGACCGTGCGCGGCGACGAGTTCCGTCTCGGTCTGCTCGTCGAGCCCGACGACGACGTCGGACTTCAGCGTCCGCAGGGCCGCCACCGGTCCGGGGAAGTACGCGGTGACCTCCTCGAAGGGTGTGGTGGCGAGCCACATCCGGTCGCCGACCAGACGTCGGTAGTTCAGGTCGCCCTTCATGACGGTCACGTCGGCCTCGGCGAACTCCTGGCGCAGGTCGTCGGGCATCTGTGCGTACGGCAGCGGGGCGCAGGAGAAGACGTGGCTGCGGACGGTGAGCCGACCGGTGCCCATGGCCGACCACAGGCGGTCGCCCACCTCCGCCGCGACGCCCCCCGCGCCGTTCAGGCGGCGCAGGCAGTCGATGACGTCGGCCGTCATGGCATCCGAGACGTAGTACGGATACGGCTTGACGTGCAGCACGACCCGCTCGGCGCGCCGATGGCGCAGGAGGTGGTCGACGAGGATGAGGTCGGGCAGCAGCTCGCGTCCGGCGTTGTCCGCGACCAGGCACAGCGTGGCCGCGCCGCCCTCGGGCAGCAGGGACCACAGCAGCTCGGAGTCGTCGGCGACGAGGCGTGAGTCGGCGGTCCCTGCCCCGCCGCCGCCCACGGCGAAGCCCAGGTCGGCGCGGTTTCCCCACAGTGAGCCCAGGAGCAGGGCCTGACGCTGCTCGCCGAGGGGCCGCGGGGCCAGCCGGTCGAGCGCGGCCAGTTCCTCGTCGGCCTCACCGGTGTGGAGTTCCGCCTGCTTGAACGGACGGAACGGGTCGATCCCCTGCCAGGGGCCGTCCTCGAAGTACCCGACAGCAGCGAGGAGTTGGCGGTAGAAGTAGCTCTCGGACCACAGGAAGGGCACGTCGAACCAGGACAGTCCGATGTGGTCACGCCCCCACTCCTGCCACAGGTGACGGTCGTGGTCCTCGGGCCGCGGCGGCTCAATCACGCCTTCCGTGGCCTGGGTCAGCAGTGCGTCGAGGGCGCGATGCTGCCGCGGGCCGTAGGGGAAGGCGTCGCGCACCTTCTTGATGAGCGCGGGGTGCCGCTCGGCGAGCACGCTCCTGGGGAAGGAGCCGGGTACGTCGCTCAGGATGACGGGGGCTTCGACTGCGTCCGACATGGTTGCTCCTTCACCTTTTCTTCTCACTATTTGACGGCTTGTGGGCAAGCCGGTCTACGGTGACCCGCCCTCTATCCCCCATGTTCCAGAGGTTCAGCTTCCATGCCCGCATTCAACCGTCGACGCTTCCTCCAGGCCGCGGGTGGCACCGCCGGCGTCGCGGCTCTGTCCGCCAGCATCATGCGCGCCCTCGACATCCCCGCCGCCACCCGGTCGGGATCGATCGACGACGTCGACCACATCGTGGTCCTCATGCAGGAGAACCGCTCCTTCGACCACTACTTCGGCACGCTGGGCGGCGTCCGGGGATTCGGCGACCCCCGCCCGCTGCTCCTGGAGAGCGGAAAGCCGGTATGGCACCAGTCCGGTGGCGGCGAGGAAGTCCTGCCCTACCACCCCGAGGCCGACGACCTGGGAATGCAGTTCATCGCCGGGCTGAGCCATGACTGGGAAACCGGCCATCAGGCGTGGAACAAGGGCAAGTACGACGACTGGATCTCAGCCAAGACCCCCGGCACGATGGCCCACCTGACCAGGGACGACATACCGTTCCACTACGCGCTGGCGGACGCCTTCACGGTCTGCGACGCCTACCACTCCTCCTTCATCGGCGCGACCGACCCCAACCGCTACTACCTCTACTCCGGGCACACCGGAAATGACGGCAAGGGCGGCGGACCGGTCCTCGGGAACGAAGAAGTCGGCTACGACTGGACCACCTATCCCGAGCGCCTGGAAAAGGCCGGGGTGTCCTGGAAGATCTACCAGGACACCGGCGACGGACTCACCGAGGACGGACTGTGGGGCGTCCTGGAGGACGCCTACCGCGGAAACTACGGCGACAACTCACTGATGTTCTTCAACAAGTACCGGAACTCCAAGCCCGGGGACCCTCTTTACGAAAAGGCCCGCAAGGGAACGAACATCAAGGAGAGCGGCCACCTTCTCGACGACCTCCGCGCGGACGTCACGTCCGGGAAACTCCCGCAGATATCCTGGATCGCGGCTCCGGAAGCGTTCAGCGAGCACCCCAACTGGCCCGCGAATTACGGCGCTTGGTACATCTCGCAGGTCCTGGACGCCCTGACGTCCGACCCCGAGGTGTGGGGCAGGACGGCCCTGTTCATCACCTACGACGAGAACGACGGCTACTTCGACCACGTGCCACCGCCCTACCCTCCGGCCGACTCCTCCTGGGGCGCGTCCACCGTCGACACCGAGCTCGACTTCTTCCCCGGCGACAGCGAGTACAGCGCGGGCCCTTACGGGCTGGGCATACGGGTCCCCACCCTCGTGGTCTCCCCGTGGTCCACCGGCGGCTACGTCTGTTCCGAGGTCTTCGACCACACCTCCGTCATCCGGTTCATGGAACGCCGCTTCGGCGTGCGCGAGCCGCACATCTCCCCCTGGCGCCGGGCCATCTGCGGCGACCTCACCTCGGCCTTCGACTTCGGCCTCAAGCACACCGGGCGCGCGGACCTGCCGAGCACCGACGGCTACGCACCGCCGGACCAGGAACGGCACGACAGCTACACCCCCTCGCCGCCCGCTTCCTCCGCCCTGCCCAAGCAGGAGAAGGGCACGCGGCCCACCCGGCCCCTGCCCTACACGCCGCTGGTCACCGCGGCCGTGCAGCCCTCCGACGGCACCATCGAGCTCACCTTCGCACCGGGCGAGGAAACCGGCGCCTGCTTCCTCGTCACCTCGGGCAACCGCGACGACGGGCCCTGGACCTACACCGCCGCGGCAGGAAAGAAGATCTCCGACACCTGGAGCACGGGCCCTTCCGGCGGGACGTACGAGCTGAGCGTGCACGGCCCCAACGGCTACCTGCGGACGTACGAGGGAACCGCCGCCACCCCGAGCCCGGAGATCACCTGCCGCCATGACCGGGAGACCGGGCGCGTGAGGCTCACCGTCACCAACCCTGCCAAGGCCGCCTGCCGCCTGACCATCACCAACGCCTACGGCGGCAAGAGCACCGAACTGACCGTCGCGGCAGGTGGCAGGCAGTCCCGTTCGGTCGACCTCGGCCACAGCAAACGCTGGTACGACCTGCGTGTCCGGTCCGACAGCGACAGCGCCTACCTGCGCAGGTTCGCCGGGCACGTGGAGACGGGCAAGCCCGGCACCAGCGACCCGGCGCTGCGCACCGGCTGACCGCCGCCCCCGGGAGCGGGCTAGGCCCCGCCCACCTCCTCGTCGCTGCCCGGCCTGACGCGTACGTGCATGCGCTCCCCCTGGGCCCCGTACAGGGCGAGGAACTCGACGGGGATGTCACCGGCGTTGGCGAAGCCGTGCGGGGTGCGGGTGTCGAACTCGGCGGCTTCGCCCGCGGTCAGCACCAGGTCGTGCTCGCCCAGGGCGAGCAGCAGCCGCCCGGAGAGGACGTACACCCATTCGTAGCCCTCGTGCATGCCCTGCTCGGGACGTGTGCTCTGCCGGGTGCCGCTTCTGGGGACCGGCATGACCTGCTTGTAGGCGTGCATTCCGCCGAGGTAGCGGGTGAGGGGGACCCAGGTGTTGCCGTGGCGCGTGAACGGCCGCGGGTGGATGCGCGGGTCACCGGTCTGCGGCGCGCCGACCAGCTCGTCCAGCGGTACGCCGTACGCCTTGGCCAGCGGCAGCAGGAGCTTCAGGGTGGGCTCCCGCTGCCCGGCCTCGAGGCGCGAGAGCGTGCTCAGGGAGATCCCCGTCTCCTCGCTCAGCCGGGCCAGGGTGGCGCCCCGCGCCTTCCGCAGCGCCCGCAGGCGCGGCCCGACGGCGGTGAGCACATCCGTGAGTTGGGCGTCGTCGCTCATCCCCTCATTTGCCGGGGCGGCAAATAGCTTTGTCAAGCTGCCCATGCCGCGCGCAGGGTTGCCGCAGAGCAGAAGGAGCCCCGCATGAGCGACCACACCACCGACCACGCCGACACCGCCCGCACCGACGGCGCCGGCACCCCACCCGCCGCGGATTCAGCCGCGGCGTTCTGGGACGAGCGCTACAACCAGGGCGGCCGCCTGTGGAGCGGCGAGCCCAATGCCGCACTCGTCCGCGAGACCGAGGGTCTCGCCCCCGGCAGCGCCCTGGACCTGGGCTGCGGAGAGGGCGGCGACGCGATCTGGCTGGCACGGCAGGGCTGGCGCGTCACCGCCACCGACATCTCCCGCGTCGCCCTCGGCCGTGCCGTCGAGCACGCGGCCCGGGCCCAGGTCGCCGACCGCGTCGACTGGCTCCACCACGACCTGGGCGTCACCTTCCCGGCCGGCAGCTACGACCTGGTCTCCGCCCAGTTCCTGCACTCCCTCCACGAGATGCCGCGCGAGCAGATCCTGCGCGCCGCCGCCGAGGCCGTCACCGAGGGCGGCACCCTCCTGATCGTCGGGCACATGGGCTTCCCCGCCTGGGAGACCGCATCGCATCCGGATGTGGACTTCCCCAGCCCCCATAAGGTCCTGGCCGCGCTCGACCTGCCGGCCGCGCAGTGGGACGTACTCGTGTGCGACACCCATGAGCACTCCCTGACGGCCCCCGACGGAACGCCCTCCACGCGGACCAACTACACCGTCAAGCTGCGGCGGCGCCGGTCCGACGGGTGACGATCACCCCGCCGACGTGCCGAAGCGGGCCGTGATCGTGTCGCCGCTCCAGCGCCGCAGCCCGGCCTTTTCCAGCACGCGGACCGAGGCCGGGTTGGTCAGCTCCACATCGGCGTACACGGTGTGCACGCCCGGTGCGGTCAGGGCGTACGCCGTGAGGGCTCGGGTGGCCTCGGAGGCGTAGCCCAGGCCGCGGCGCGAGGCGACGATGCCGTAGCCGATCTCGAGGGCGCCGGCGGTCGGCGGCCAGAACAGCCCGATGGCTCCGACCACCAGGCCGGTCGTCCGCTCGATGACCTGACGTTGCCCGTACGGGCTCAGGGCGTCCGGCCGGTCCGCGATGAATCCGGCGATCACCCGGCCCTCGTCGGCGGGGAAGTCCTCGGCCCAGTGCGCCAGGCGGCGGTCGCCGAGGACGGCGGTGACCTCGTCGGCGGGCCAGGGCCGCAGCACGAGGCGCTCGGTGGTCACGTCCGTACCGGACGTCGGGAACGAAGACGAAGAGAAAGAAGAAGACACGCGATACTCCTGGTCGTTTCAGACGACCGGGCCGCTCGACACCCTCACGCGGCCCGGACAAGGGCATGCTGATGAAGCGTCTGGCGGGCCATATTCATCAGCCTCCCTCGTCGCAGGTGCTCGCGTCGTTCGCGCGTCGGTCGAGTGTAGGACAGGGGGTCTACCCGTGTTTGGGCAGGCGCACGGTCAGTGTCACCTTGCTGCCGCCGGGGCCCGCCGAGATCGTGAGCTCGTCGGTCAGCAGGCCCGCGAGCCACAGACCCCGCCCGCTCGGGTGCCCGTCCAGGCCGGGAGCCAGCTCGGGGATGACGTCGGCGCTGAATCCGGGGCCCATGTCGTGGATGTGGCAGGCCAGATGGCCGTTGCTGCGTTGCAGGATCAGCGTGCCGCCGCCGCCCGCGTGCTCGACCGCGTTGACCGCCACCGCGTCCAGGGCCACGATGAAATCGCTGCGCCGCGGTTCGGTCAGCCCCTGGTGGTCGGCGTACTGGTCCACGAGCATGCGCAGCCGGGGCAGATCGTCCTGGGTGAAGTGCGATTCCAGGAGGGTGACGGGGGGGACCTCGCGTGGGTCCGGCGTGCTCGTCATCAGCGGTCCACCTCGCTGATCACCATGTGGGGCACCTGGTCGGCCCCCGCTCGGCGCAGTATGCGTGCCGGTGTCGGCGGGCAGATGACCTGGACCGGGCCCCGCGGGTGTTCCAGGACCAGCCGCAACAGGTCCACGGCACAGGCGACGCCGAGGAACACGAGTCCGGTCAGGTCCACGATGAGCGGCCGGCGGGAGTCCGTGCCGCCCCTGAGCCCCTGGCGCACGGCGGCGATGAACTCCTCCCGGGTGGCGAGGTCCGCCTCGCCGACCAACCGCACAAGGCCGTCCGCCTGTTCCGCGTGCAGAGCGCCCAGGCGGGGCAGCAGCCGACAGGGGTGCGCCTCATGCATCGCCGTCAGGACGTCGGGGTCGAACCAGCGGCGGTCGTAGGCGCAGATCTCGGTGTAGGGGCGCTCGGTGAACAGATGCTGGGCGTGCGATTCGCGGTGCATCATCACCTCGACGTCGGCGCCCAGGTGCCCCACCCAGTGCATGTCGATATAGGTGCGCAGCCCGCTGTAGCCCTCGGCCAAGGCCCGGTCGGTCTCCTCTGTGATGCGCTCCCACTGCCGGCGGGGAGTGAAGGCGTCCTGGGGGTGGATGAGGGCGCGCATGCTGCTGAGCACCAGCTGCCCGTGGTCCCGGGCGGATCCCAGCAGGGCACCGGGGGCGTCGAGTTGCGCCCACACCTGCTCGTCGTCCATGTGCGGAGCGGCGAAGACCATCACCTTCTCCCGCTTGACCAGACCCGCCCACGCGAAGGCGGACACCACGTCGCGGCCCGCCTCGTCGTCCTCGTAGCTGACGAACGCGTGGTCGCCCGCCCGTAGATGCTGGACCGGGATCGTTCCGACCGACGCCGAAGCGGCATCCGCCATCTCTCACCTCCGGGGCCGAGACGGCCCGACGGGGACAACTGCGGCCCACACGCTAGCGGCCCGTACCTCACGGCGGAGTATTCCCGCGGCCGCCGACAGGTAGCTGACGAGGCGGACCCTCTTGGCGATCGGGAATGCGCCTGAACGATCCCCTGGGGGCGGGTTCTGATCGCGGGATGCCGTCATGCTTGTGCGGGCTGTTGACGGCAACGGACGGGAACGCGGATGCGGATGTTGATGCGGGGTCAGGATGCCGCGAGGGCCCGGTCGACGAGTGTGCGCGCGTAAGCGGCGTCCAGCCGACTGGGGCGGAAGAGGATGCGGTACATCATCGGCGCCACGACCTGGTCGATGACCCGCTCCGTGTCCGGGGCGGCCTCGCCCCTCTCCGCCGCGCGCGCCAGGACGGTGTCGATCTGTTCGGCGGCGTAGGCGGAGCACTGCCCGGCGTTGCTCCCGTCCGGGTCGCCGAGAAGGGCGTCCCTGATGTACGCGCGACCGGGCGGGGAGGCCATCTCGTCGAGGAACTGCTCGGCCCACGCGCCGAGGTCCGCCCGCAGGGCGCCGAGGTCGGCCGGGGGCGCCTCGGGGCGCAGGTGCTCCACCGCGACGTCGGACAGGAGTTCCTGCAGGTCGCCCCACCGGCGGTAGACCGTCGACGGCGTCACCCCGGCGCGCGCCGCGACGAGGGGGACGGTCAGCGCCTCGCGCCCCAGTTCGGCCTGCAGCTCGCGGACCGCCGCGTGGACTGACTCCTGGACACGGGCGCTGCGCCCTCCGGGCCGAACCATGGGCTTGGGACTCATGACTCCACCCTAACCCCTTAATGCGAATTCGTTGCTTCTAGCCGGGTCCACGGCTCACGCCACGACGGGGTCCTGCCGTCCCGCCCGGACACCGGTGGTGGCCCCGGAGCCGGCCACCTCGTAGGCGCGCCCGACCCGCAGTACGGTCGCCTCGTCGTACGGGCGTCCCATCAACTGCATGCCGATCGGCAGGCCCGCGCGGTCCCGGCCCACGGGCAGCGTCAGCGCCGGCACCCCCGTGATGTTGGCGGGCGCGGAGAGACGGACGTAGCTGTCGGAGACGGCTTCGGCCGTGCCGTCCGCCCACTCCACGCTCTCCTGACCGGCCTTGGCTGCCGTCATCGGCACCGCCGGAGCCGCGATCACGTCGACGCGGCCGAGCATCCGCGTCCAGGCCTCGCACATCAGGGCCCGTGCGCGCTGGGCCCGGAGGTAGTCACCGGCGGACACGAGTTCGCCCGCCTCCAGCAGCACGCGGACCTCCGCCGTGTACAGATCAGGCACCGAGCGAAGCGTCCGCTCGTGGTTCGCGGTCGCCTCGGGGACCATCAGGCCCCACTGGGTGGCCTGGATGTACCGCGCCAGCGGGATCTCGACCTCGACGAGCTCGGCCCCGAGCTCCTGAAGCCGCCCGATGGCCTGGCGCACGCTTTCCTCGACCTCCGGGCTGATCCGCTCGAAGTAGTAGTTGCGGGGCACTCCCACCCGCAGCCCCGTCAGGTCGCCCTCCGGGAAGGCATCGACTCCCGGGGCAGAGAAGGCAGCGGGGGCAGAGGAGTCCCGCCCCGTCAAGGCGGCGAGCACGAGCGCGGCGTCCCGCACCGTGCGGGTAAGGGGGCCCACATGGTCCAGGGACCAGGACAGGGAGGTGACGCCCTGACGGGAGACCAGGCCGTACGTCGGCTTGAGGCCGACCACGCCGTTCAGTGCCGCGGGTACGCGGATCGAGCCGCCGGTGTCGGTGCCCAGCGCGAAGGTGGCCTCCCCCGCCGCGACGGCGACGGCCGAGCCCCCGCTCGATCCGCCCGCGACGTGGCCCTGGTCCCAGGCGTTGCTCGTCTGCGGGGTGGTCAGGCCGTAGGCGAACTCGTGGGTGTGGGTCTTTCCCAGCAAGACCGCGCCGGCCTCGGACAGACGCGCGGCGACAACACTGTCGCGTGCGGCGACATGACCCGCCCTGACGCGCGAACTCGCCGTGGTGGGCATGCCCTTGGCGTCGATCAGGTCCTTCAGACCCATGGGGATGCCGTGCAGCGGACCGCGCGACTCCCCCCTGGCGATCTCACGCTCGGCCCGGGTCGCCGCCGCCCGGGCGGAGTCCGCCGCGACGGTGACGTATGCCTGGAGGCGTTCCTCCACGGCCCCGATGCGATCGAGGACCGAATCGGTGAGTTCCACCGGCGAGAGTTCTCCCGCGGTCATGGCGTGGGAGGCATCCGCCAGGGTCAGCTCAAACGGCTGCATCGGTGCCCTCCTGCCCTGCCGTGAAGGAGATCGCGGGCGGCGTGTCGCCGAAGTCCAGTTCGCGCAGCGTGGCGATGACGGACTGGATGTGCGTGGCGGTCGCCGCCACCACCTCGTGACGGTCGCTTCCCAGTGGAAGTCCCGCTCGGAGCGCGCCCCGGGCGGCCTCCTCGGGGGTGAATTCGGCGGTCTTCATGTGCGGCCTCTCGTCTCGTGGCGCTGCGCTGGGGCGACGGCCCACCCGGCGGACTCAAAAGCAAACGGTTTGCTTTAACGAGACGATAGGACCTACGCTGCGTTAACGCAAACCCGTTGCTTTTAGCTTCGGGGCCGCCGCCAGGCCGACCAAAGGATCACCGCATGGCCACGACCGCCGCACACCACGCCACCTCCGGTCCCCTCCCCGGCGCCCCGGCCTGGACGGTCGGAGACCTCACCGTCCACCGCGTCGACGAGGTACCCCTCCCCGCACAGACAGGCCCGTGGCTGCTGCCGGGGGCAACCCCGGAAATCGTCGCCCGGTCCCCCTGGCTGCGACCCGACTTCACGGACGCGCAAAGCGTCCTGCGGCTGGCGAGCCACAGCTTCGCCATCGAGGCCGACGGGCTGCGTGTGCTCGTGGACACCGGCATCGGCAACGGCAAACAGCGGGCCAACCCCGCCTGGGACAACCTGAACAGCGACTACCTCACGCGCCTGACGCAGGCCGGTTTCACCCCCGAAACGGTGGATCTCGTCGTCCTCACCCATCTGCACACCGACCACGTCGGCTGGAACACCCGCGCTGAAGGCGCCCGTTGGGTGCCCACTTTCCCCAACGCCCGCTACCTCACGGCCCGCTCCGAATGGGACCACTGGGCAGGCGTCGAGATGGACGAGCCCCGGCGCCAGATGTTCCGGGACTCCGTGCATCCCATCAAGGAGGCCGGCCTGCTCGACCTCGTCGACGTCCCCACCGGGGGCATCGACATCGCCCCGGGTGTGCGCCTGCGCCCCACCCCGGGTCACACCCCGGGCCAGGTGGCGGTGGAACTGCGCAGCCGCGGCGAGAGCGCGCTCATCACCGGCGACTGCATCCACCACCCCGTCCAGCTGGTCCGCCCCGACCTGGGCAGCTGCGTCGACATCGACCCTGCGGCAGCGGCAAGGACCCGCCACCAGCTCCTGAGCGAACTTGCAGGCACCTCAACTCTCGTGCTGGGCAGCCACTTCCCGCCCCCCACGGCAGGCCACCTGATCACCGACGGCGACTCCTACCGGCTCGTGCCTGCCTCCTAGAGGGGCGGGTAGCGGACTCCCGCGTCAGGGCCTTGGGTCAACCCCGTTCGAAGACGGCGACAGTGCGGGCGGGGACACTGAACGTTCCTGAACCGCGCTCGTACGAGGCCGACTTGACCACCGGGTCGGCACCCTGTGCCTGGATGGGGTGCAGCCCGTACGCGGCGCCCTCAAAGCCCGCCACTCGCTGCTCCTGTGCCTGCGGGGTCGCGTTGAAGACGACCACGAGGTTCCCGAGCTCCATGGTGATGACGCCGGGCGTCTCGGCGGATGTGCCCGAGAGCGGGAACGAGAGCCGTGACTGGACCTGGTCGGCCGTGGCCAGGGAGAACGCGGGCTCGGTCGCGCGCAGCTTCACCAGGTCCTGATAGGCGGCCGAGGTTCCGTTGATCTCGGCACAGCCCGGGGTCAGCTTCGCGGACGTCAACAGGGGCTTCCCGTACGGCCACTTGTCCTTGTTGTCGGCGGCCGGGGGCAGGCCGCGTCCGAAGCCGTTGCCGTCCTCGCAGTTCCAGTGCAGGGCGTTGAACCAGTCGCCGCTGTCGTAGGAATTGCGGTCAAGGGACTTCGAGCGCAGCAGGTCGCTGCCGGCCTGGGACAAGGAAGGGCCCTGGGCCAGGGTCGAGGTCGCCATCGCGAGCACCTGCATGCGGGAGCGCTCGGCGGCCGTGGTGTCCGCGGGCAGCTTGAAGGCGAGGGCGTCGTAGAGGGATTCGTTGTCGTGCGCGTCGGAGTAGGACAGCGCGTCACCGGGAGCAGCCGCGTATCCGGCCGATGCGCCGTTGTAGTCGACCTCGGAGCCCTTGACCCGCTTTCCGGCGGAGTCGGTGAACGTGTAGGCGGCGAGGTTGCCGGTCAGGGCCACCTTGAGCAGGTCCTGATAGTGCAGGAGGCGGGCCTTCTGCTCGGCGGGTGTGCCGTTCGCCTTGGAGGCGTTGGGATCGGTGAACAGGCCGCTGGCGAAGCCCTGGACGCCGGGGTCCTCGTCGAAGGGGCCGCCGCCGCGCAGCGCGTCGCGGCCGCGGTCGGAGAAGGTGGCGATGCCCGTGCCCGCCATGTTCTTCTGCGTGGCCTGCACGAAGCGGGCGTCGTCGGCGATCTCGCCGAAGTTCCAGCCCTCTCCGTACAGGACGATCTTCTTCCCGTCGACGCCGTCCTTCTTGAGGGTCAGCGCGTCGAGGGCCTTGCGCACGGCCAGGATGTTGGCCTTGGGGTGGTGGCCCATCAGGTCGAAGCGGAAACCGTCGACCTTGTACTCCTTGGCCCAGGTGACCAGCGAGTCGACGACGAGCTTGCCCATCATGGCGTTCTCGGGCGCGGTGTTGGCACAGCAGGTGGAGGTGGCCACCGAGCCGTCCGCCATCAGCCGCTGGTAGTAGCCCGGCACGATCTTGTCGAGGACCGACTTGTCGGCCTGTCCGCTCGCCACGGTGTGGTTGTAGACGACGTCCATCACGGTCCGCAGGCCGGATGCGTTGAGGCCCTGGACCATCTGCCGGAACTCGACCGTGCGCCGGGTCCCGGCCGGATCGCTCGCGTAGCTGCCCTCCGGCACCGTGTAGTGCAGGGGGTCATAGCCCCAGTTGTAGGCGTCCTTGGCGGCGGTCTTGGTCACGCAGGCCTGCTGCTCCTCGGAGTCCGGGGCGAAGGCCGTCAGGTCGCAGTCGGGTGTCGTCTGGTCGGCCTCGCGCTCGGGGATGGTGCCGAGGTCGAAGGCGGGCAACAAATGGACGTAGGAGGTGCCGGCCTTGGCCAGCTTGCGCAGGTGCTTCATGCCGTCGGACTTGGTGTCGGTGAAGGCCAGGTACTTGCCGGGGTGGCGCGCCGTGCTGTCCTCGACGGAGAAGTCACGGATGTGCAGCTCTTGTATCTGCGCGTCGCGCAGGGGCTCGGCCTTCGGTTTCCTCAGCTGCTGCCAGCCCTTGGGGGCGAGGCTCGGTTCGTCGAGGTCGACGGCGATGCTGCGTCGCGAGTCGGCCGTGAGCGCCGTGGAGTAGGGGTCGGTGACCTTGTTGGTGACCACCTTCTGGACGCTGGGCGCCCACACCTTCACGACGTACCGGTAGTGCTTGCCTCTCCAGCTTCTCGTGCCGGCGACGGACCACACGCCGCTGGCGTCGTCGCGCCGCATCGCCACGCGCTTGCCGTCGAGTTCGAGGCTCACGGACTGAGCGGTGGGGGCCCACAGAGCGAGCGTGGGGCGCCCGTCGCGAAACTGCGGGCCGAGGGCGGCCTTGGTGGCGGCGGCGCTGTAGAGGTCGTCGAGGATGCCCTGCGTCTGGACTCCGGTGGCGGTCAGCAGGGTGCCGTCGGCGCTGCTGCGGGTGGCGACGAGTTGGCCGGTGAGGGCATGGCGGATGCGGTCGCGGTCGCGCGGGTCGACGGTGAAGGCGGCGTAGCTCTTCAGGTGCGGGTACTTCTTGCGCTGGGCATCGGTGAGGCCGCCCTCGGCCGGGGTGAGGCGGATCCGCTGTCCCTCGCCGGTGAGTTCGCCGTCCTTGACGGCGAGCTTCCCGTCGCGGGCGTACACCAACTCCTGTGATGCGGCGTTGCCTTGGACCTCCCAGGCGAGGGTGTTCTTGTCGATCCACTGGGCCCGGGAGGCGGACAGGTCGAGTGCGGCGGGCGCGTCGGCGGCGGCCGATGCCCGGGGTGCCGCGACGGCCGAGGGCGTCAGGGGCGCGACCGCGGCGAGCAGGGCGAGGGCCGTGGTGACGAGGGTGCGGCGGGGGGAGCCGGTCAAGGGGAACTTCTCCTTGTGCGTTGCGGGGGTGCGGAAAGTGAGGTGCCGGGGGCAGGGATCAGCCCCTCCGGCGTTCGAGAAGCGGGGTCCCGGGGGCGGAGCCCCGGGTCGGGGTGGGCCGCCCGGCGGCGGGGAAGCACATGCCGGGCGGCCCACCTTGGGGGTACGACGGTCAGGCGGCGCTCAGCAGCTCCTGGCCCCGGTGTGCAGGGCGAGGGCGGTGTTCGGCGCCAGGGTGGCGGTGAACTGGCCCGAGCCGTTGACGGTGACGCTCCTGCCGCTCTGGATGTCGCAGTAGCCGCCCGCGGCGAGGGATGTCTGGAAGGTTCTGCTGACCGAGGAGCCCTCGTGGTTGATGGCCACGTACGCCTTGTCGCCGCGGCCGAACGCGATGGCGTCGTTGCCGTTGTCCCACCAGTTGGTCATGCCGGTCCCACGGGCGGTGTTGCGGAACTTGACCATGCTCTTGATCTCGGGCCAGGCGTGCTGGCACTTCCAGCCGTCGCTGTAGCAGGCTTTGACCTGGCCGCCGTTGGGTGATCCGGCGTCGTTGCTGCTGAACTCGTAGCCGGAGTGCACGTCCGGTGAGCCGTAGGGCAGGGCCAGCATGAAGACGTGCGCGAGCGTGTAGTTGGCGCCGTCCTTGTAGTTGAGGGTCTGGCCGTGGCGTTCGGTGTCGTGGTTGGCGACGAAGACGGCGGCCGAACCACTGGGCATATAGCCCCAGCCCTCGCCGAAGTTCTTCAGGTAGGCGAGCTTCTCGTTGTTGAAGACCCGCTTCAGGTCCCAGCCGTAGCGGAACTCCTGGGCGTCACCGGTGGCGGTGTACTCGCTCGGCGAGACCGCCTCGCCGGCCCCGTAGATGGTCTCCTGCTTCAGGTAGGCGCCGGGGTTGCTGAGCCGGGACTTGATGTTCTTCAGGTCGTCCAGGGGGATGTGCTTGGCCGCGTCGACCCGGAAGCCGTCGACGCCCAGGGACAGCAGGTCGTTCAGGTAGGCCGCGACCCGGCCCCGGACGTAGTCCTCACCGGTGTCGAGGTCGGCGAGACCGCCCAGTTCGCAGTTCTGGACGTTCCAGCGGTCCTGGTAGTTGCTGATGTCCGCGCGGCAGTTGTCCATGTCGGCGCCCGAATACGTGCCCGGGTAGTCGTACTTGGTGAAGGAGGACCCTGCCGAGCCGGTGCCGTTGGCGTTGGTCATGTGGTTGATCACCGCGTCGGCGACGACCTTGACCCCGGCCTTGTGGCAGGTGTCGACCATGTTCTTGAACGCGGCCCGGTCGCCGAGCCGGGTGCCGATCTTGTAGCTGACGGGCTGGTAGGCGGCCCACCACGCCTCGCCCTGGATGCGCTCCTGGGGCGGGGAGACCTGGACGTAGCCGTAGCCGTCGGGGCCGAGCTGCTGGGTGCACGCCTTGGCCACCGAGGCGAACTTCCACTCGAAGAGCACGGCGGTGACGTCCTTGCCCCCGGGCGGGGCGGCCTGCGCCTGCGGCGCTCCGGCGACGATGCTGCCCGCAGCTCCCGCGACCAGGGCGACAGCGGCGGCGATGGGTCTGCGGACTCTGGACTTCCGGCCAGCCATGAGGGCCTCCTGCATGAGTGAGGTGTGACCTTGTCCGGCAACGCGCCGTGCCCGTAAGGTTGTTGAAGGATGTTGCAGAAACATTTCAACGCCGTTTTCGGTCGAGACCGTACGACCCTCAAGAACCCCGGTCAACCCTCCGCGCACACTCCGGCGCCAGATGCGAGATCCCGGGAGTTCACGCGCCGCAAAACCTTTCGCAAGACATTGCGACGGTGCTACGTTCAACCACGACTCCGGTCCGGACGGCCGGGGGACCCGGTCAACGGGCCCCACGCGCCCGGCCGTCCGGACCGGAGTCGTGGGACGGAGAGGCCCCGGCGCCACGTCATCACCCCGCTGCCCCGACCGGGGCCGGCACCGGGGGCCTCCCTCTCAGCGCCTCGACCGCCTCAGCGCCGCGCCTGCGCCGTCGAGCCGCGCACCACGAGCTCGGGCTGAAAGACGAACTCCGTGTGCTGTACGGGGTTGCCGTGCAGCTCCTCGAGCAGCGCGCCCACCGCGGCGCTCGCCATCGCCTGCACCGGCTGGCGCACCGTGGTGAGCGGCGGGTCCGTGAAGGCGATCAGGGGCGAGTCGTCGAAGCCGACCACGGAGACGTCCCCGGGCACCGAGAGGCCGCGCTCACGCGCCGCCCGGACGGCCCCGAGCGCCATCATGTCGCTGCCGCAGACAATCGCCGTGCACCCCTGGTCCAGCAGGACGCTGGCCGCCGCGTGCCCGCCCTCGACCGTGAACAGCGTGCGCTGCACGAGCTGTTCGGCCTCCCCCTGGTCCAGGCCGAGCAGCGCGTGCAGCGCCGCGGTGAACCCCTCCGCCTTGCGCAGCGAGGGGACGTAGCGGGTCGGGCCGATGGCAAGCCCGATCCGCCGGTGGCCCAGGTCGACGAGGTGACGCACCGCCATCCGCGCGGCCGCGCGGTCGTCGGGTGAGACGAAGGACACCGGGATGTGCTCGTTGTAGCCGTTGATCAAGACGAACGGCACGCCGCGGGCGTGCAGTTCGAGGTACCGGGTGGGATCGGCCGTGGTGTCGGCGTGCAGCCCGGACAGAAAGACGATGCCGCTGACCCGGCGCTCCTCCAGCTGCTCGACCAGCTCGTCCTCACTGGCCCCGTCCGGCATCTGCGTGCACAGCATCGGCGTGTAGCCGTGCCCGGACAGGACCTGTTCGACGACCTGCGCGAAGGCGGGGAAGATCGGGTTGCTGAGCTCGGGGATGACCAGTCCGACCAGACCTGCGCTGTGCCGCTTGAGCCGCATCGGCCGCTCGTAGCCAAGGACGTCCAGGGCGGCCGGCACCCGGCGCCGGGTGCCGGCGGCCACCCCTGGCCTGCCGTTGAGCACCCGGCTCGCGGTGGCCTCGCTGACGCCGGACTGGGCCGCGATGTCCGCGAGGCGCGGGACGCCCCGGTCCGACCGGTCTCCCCCGTCCCCCCGGTCGGCGGGCCGCGGCAGGGAAAGGGTCACACCGCCCACCAGACGGTGGTGTCGGCGGGCAGCTCGACCTTGCCGTCCGCCGTCTCCACCTCGGCGTTGGCAAGCAGGATCCGGCCGGGAGCCGGAATCCGCACCGCTTCGCCGGTGGTGTTGGCCGTGCACACGAAGCCCTCACGCCGGAAGGCGAGCACTCCCTCGGGGGCGTCGAGCCACTCCAGCGAGTCGCCGGCGCCGAGCCCCGGCAGCTCACGGCGCACGGCGAGCGCCCTGCGGTACAGCTCCAGGGTGGACGCGGGGTCGCCGGTCTGCGCCTCGACGCTGAGCTCGCCCCAGCCTTCGGGCTGCGGCAGCCAGCTGCCGCCCGTGCCGAAGCCGTGGCTGGAGCCGTCCACGGTCCACGGGATGGGCACCCGGCAGCCGTCGCGGAACCCGTCCTGGCCGCTCGCGCGGACGAAGGAGGGGTCCTGGCGCACCTCGTCCGGCAGCTCGGTGACGTCGGGAAGGCCCAGTTCCTCGCCCTGGTAGACGTAGGCGGAGCCGGGCAGTGCCAGCATCAGGAGCGAGGCCGCGCGGGCACGGCGCAGGCCGAGCTCGCGGTCGCCCGCGGTCCTCAGCTGCGTGCCGAGCCCCGGCGGGTTGGCGAACCGCGTGGCGTGCCGGGTGACGTCGTGGTTGGAGAGGACCCAGGTGGCCGGGGCGCCGACGGGGCGCATCGCGGCCAGCGACACGTCGATGACCTCGCGCAGCTCCGCGGCGTCCCAATGGGTGCCCAGATACTGGAAGTTGAAGGCCTGGTGCATCTCGTCCGGGCGCACATAGGCGGCCGCGCGCTCGACGGTGGGGGTCCACGCCTCGGCGACAAGGATGCGCTCGCCCGCGTACTCGGTGAGGACCTTGCGCCAGCTGCGGTAGATCTCGTGCACGCCGTCCTGGTCGAAGAACGGCATGACATCGTTGCCCAGCAGCTTCAGCTGGTCGCTGCGGCCGATGTCGGGCAGCCCCTCGGCCTTGACCAGACCGTGGGCGACGTCCACGCGGAAGCCGTCGACCCCCATGTCGAGCCAGAAGCGCAGGATCGAACGGAACTCGTCGTGGACGGCGGGGTGTTCCCAGTTGAAGTCGGGCTGCTCGGGGGCGAATAGGTGGAGGTACCACTCGCCGTCCGGTGTCCTCGTCCAGGCGGGGCCGCCGAAGACGGACTCCCAGTCGTTGGGCGGGAGTTCACCGTTCTCGCCCTTGCCCGGCCGGAAGTGGTAGCGCTCGCGCAGCGGGGAGCCGGGGCCCTCGCGCAGGGCGCGCCGGAACCAGTCGTGCCGGTCGGACGAGTGGTTGGGCACCAGGTCGACGATGACTCGCAGGCCCAGGCCGTGGGCGTCCCGCAGCAGGGCGTCGGCGTCCAGGAGGCTGCCGAACATCGGGTCGATCGCGCGGTAGTCGGCGACGTCGTAACCGGCGTCGGCCTGCGGCGACGAGTAGAAGGGGCTGAGCCAGACGGCGTCGACGCCGAGGTCCCTGAGGTAGGGCAGGCGGGCACGGATGCCGTCGAGGTCACCCATTCCGTCACCGTTGCCGTCGGCGAAGCTGCGCGGGTAGACCTGGTAGATCACCGCGCCACGCCACCAGTCCGTGTGGGTGCCGGAGGCGGGGGCTGCAGGGGCAGCGAGATGCTGGGTCATGTCTTCCCTGAGATCGAGAGGTCGAGTGCGAGGGGGGTGTGCGTCGTGTCAGGACTTCGTCGCGCCGGCCGTGAGACCGCCGACGAGGTGGCGCTGTACGAAGCCGAAGATCACCGCGGCGGGCACGGCGACGATCACGGCGGCGGCCGTCAACGAGCCCCAGTCGCTGGTGTACTGGTTGACGAAGGTCTGCAGGCCGCCCGCCAGGGTGAGGTTCTCCTCGCCGGTCATGAAGGCGGAGGCGTAGGCGACCTCGGCCCAGCCGGTGATGAAGCTGTAGAAGCCGGTGACGGCGAGACCGGGCTTGGCCAGCGGCACGATGAGCCGCCAGAACGTGCCGAACGGATTGAGTCCGTCCACCCGGCCGGCCTCGTCGATCTCCACCGGGATGGTGTCGAAGTACCCCTTCATCATCCAGGCGCAGAAGGGCACGGCGATCGTCAGATAGGTGACGACGAGACCGATGGGCTGGTTGAGCAGGCCGAGGCTGGCCAGGAGGTTGTAGAGCGGCACGATGAGCACCGCGACGGGGAACATCTGGGTGATCAGCAGCAGCCACATCAGCGGCCGCATGCCGGGGAACTTGAAGCGGCTGACGGCGTAGCCGGTGGTCGCCGAGATGAAGACGCCGATCACCGTGGTGAGGCCCACGACGAGCAGGGAGTTGGCGAGCCAGTTCAGGAACTCGGTGTCGTTGACGACGTGGTCGTAGTTGCGGAACGTGAAGTCCTTGACCAGATCGGTGGAGAACGCCTCGCTGGTCGGCTTGAACGAGGTGATGAGCAGCCACAGCGGCGGAAGGATCGCGGTGGCGGAGGCGATCAGGAGGCCCACGTGGAGCGCGACCGAGGCCAGCGGCCCGCGCTCGCCGCGCTCCCTGACCTTCTTGGGCCGGCTCGCGGACGAGGCGGACGGGGACGACGAGGTCTTCGGATCGGTCATGGTGGTCACCACACTTCTCCCTGCTTGCGGAGCGCGCGGCGGTAGACGACCGCGAAGAGCGAAAGGAGCAGCAGAATGATGACGCCCCAGGCCGCGGATCCCGCGAAGTCACGCGGACTCACGACGAACGAGAGCCGGTAGGCGTACGTCACCAGGATCTCGGTGGCATCTCCCGGACCGCCCCGGGTGAGCAGGAAGATCACCGGGAACATGTTGAACGTCCAGATGCCGCTGATCAGGATCACGGTGCTGCTGACGGTGCGCAGGCCCGGCAGGGTGATGTGCCTGAAGCGCTGCCAGGCGTTCGCGCCGTCCATCTCCGCGGCCTCGTAGAGCTCACCGGGGATCGACTGGAGTCCGCCGAGCATGGCGACCAGCATGAACGGGACGCCGAGCCAGACGTTGACCGTGATCACCGAGAGCTTGGCCCACGTGGGGTCGTTTAGCCACGGGATCGCGTCGATGCCGCCACCGGCGAGGATCTTGTTGAGGATGCCGTTCTTCTCGTTGAACAGCAGCCGCCAGGTGAAGACGGAGACGAAGGCCGGCACCGCCCAGGGCAGGATCAGCGCCATCCGGTAGAGGGAGCGCCCGGCCAGCTTGCGGTTGAGCATGTTCGCGAGGACCAGGCCGAGCGTGAAGGAGATCGCGACGCAGGAGACGGTCCAGATGATGGTCCAGGTCAGCCGGTCCCAGAAGACGCCGTCGGAGAGGACGGCGGTGTAGTTGTCCAGGCCGACGGACTTGTAGGTCGCCGGAATGTGGTTCATGCCGATGGTGCGCTCGACGTTCGCCTCGTTGGCGTCGGTCGTCGACAGGTACAGGCCCCGCACCAGCGGGTATCCGATGATCACGCCGATGACGGCCACCACGGGCGCGACCATGCTCCAGGCGTACCAGTGGGTGGAGAGCGACCTGCGCAGTCGCCCCGGCGTCTTGCCGGTGTTACCGGTGTCGCCGGTCCGCCGGCCGCGGCCGCGGGCGCCCTTGGCGTCCGCGGCCTTGGCGTCCGCGGCCTTGGCCAGAGACCGGCTGCTGTCAACAGCCATTTACTTGTAGTCCTTCAGCAGCTTGCGGTAGGCGTCGCCGACACCCTTCGCCCCGTTCTCGGGCGAGGTCTTGCCGCTGAGCACCTTCTCCATCTGCAGCCGGATGGGCTCGAAGAGGGCGTTGGCCTGCGGGATCCACGGCCGCTCCACGGACTTGTCCACGGCCGGCTTGAAGAACTGCACCATCTGGTTGTCCTTGACGGACTGCACGTCGTACACCGAGGTGCGGGTGGGCAGCAGGCTCAGCTTCTCGGTGGTCTGCTGCTGCACCTTGGCCGAGCTCATGTACTTGATGAACTCGTAGCTCGCGTCGAGGTTCTTGGATCCGGCGTAGGCCGCGAGGTTCCAGCCACCCTGCGGGGAGGCCTGGCGGTCGCTGCCGCCGGGCACCGGGGCGATGCCGAGGTTGCCCTTGTCGCCCTTGAACTCCTTGCCCTGCATGGCGCCTTCGATCGACCAGGGGCCGTCGAGTGCCATCGCGACGTCGCCGTCCTTGAAGGCGTTGAGCTGGTTGTTGTAGCCGTCGCTGGCGTCGGTGGTGGCGGCCTTGGAGTCGACCAGGTCCTTCATGACCTTGAAGGCCGCGGCGCCCTCGGGGTCGTCGACGGTGATCTTCTTGCTCTTGGTGTCGAGGAGGTCACCGCCCTCGCCGTACAGGTACGGGAGGTAGTAGTACGGGTCGTCGCCGCGCAGGTAGAGACCGGTCTTGCCGGACTTCGACTTGATCTTCTTGGCGGCGGTCTTCACCTCGTCGAAGGTCTTGGGGGCCTCGACGCCGGCTTCCTTGAGCATCTTCTTGTTGTAGAAGAGCGCCAGGGTGTCGATCGTCTGCGGGGCGGCGTAGGTCTTGCCCTTGAACTTGGTGCTGGCCGCGGCCTGCGGAAGGTAGTCGTCCGCCTTGTCCAGGGCGGGTGTGCCCTCCAGCGGGGCGAGGTAGCCCAGGTTGGCGAAGTCCGCGACCCAGGCGACCTCGGTGCGCATCACGTCGGGGGCGCCGGAGTTGCCGCCCGCGGCGTTCTTGAACTTGGCGTTGGCCTCGCCGAACGCGACGCTCACATAGTTGACCTTGACGCCCGGGTGGAGCTTCTCGAAGCCCTTGGCGAGCTTCTCGTAGGTCCCCTTCTCGGCGTCGTTCGAGGTGTCCCAGAAAGTGACGGTTCCGGACAGCTTGCCCGAACCCTTGTTGCCGCTGTCACCGTCATCGCCACCGCACGCTGCCACTGTCAGGGCCAGGGTCGCGACCAGTGCGGTGGCCGCTATGCCACGCCGCATGTGAACTCCTTCAACTGATCCCGGAACAAGGGGAGGCGAAACCCCCAACAGAGCTGCCTCCTACGAGCCGCACTCGACGCGGCGCCGGGTTGCCAGGGAACGTAACAGGATTGAAAAGCGCCCGAAAGACCTTGCGGGAAATTTCTGCAAGGACTGCTGATCGTTACCGCCGTGTGTCCTTACGGTTTCTCTTGCTGCGCCTGCCAGGCCCCTGAGGTGGCAGTAGTCGCCCCCACTTGGCCCCAGATGTCCCGCAAGGTCCTTGCAGAACCAGGACTTTCTGCAAGCTTTCACAACCGGTGTGCAATCCGGCGGATCACCGGTACAGTCCCCGCATGACCGCACGGCTCGTCGACATCGCAGCGCAGGCGGGGGTGAGCGAAGCCACCGTCAGCCGCGTCCTCAACGGCAAGCCCGGTGTGGCGGCGGCGACCCGCGAATCCGTCCTGGCCGCCCTGGACATGCTCGGCTTCGAACGTCCCTCGCGGCTGCGGCAGCGCAGCAGCGCCGGCCTGATCGGTCTGATCACGCCCGAGCTGGACAACCCGATCTTCCCCGCCCTCGCCCAGGTCATCGCCCAGGCCCTGACCCGCCAGGGCTACACGCCGGTCCTGGCCACCCAGACGCCCGGCGGCTCCACCGAGGACGAGCTCACCGACATGCTGGTGGACCGCGGCGTCTCCGGGATCATCTTCGTCTCGGGCCTGCACGCCGACACCACGGCCGACATGGAGCGCTACGAGGTGCTGCGCGGCAAGGGCGTGCCCTTCGTCCTCGTCAACGGCTTCTCCCCCAAGGTGCAGGGACCCTTCGTCTCCACGGACGACCGCGCCGCGGCCCGGCTCGCCGTCACGCACCTCGCCTCGCTGGGTCACACGCGTATCGGGCTCGCGGTGGGTCCCAAGCGGTTCGTGCCCGTCCTGCGCAAGATCGAGGGCTTCCAGATCGGCATGCGCGAACGCCTGGGGATGGCGCCCGCGGACTCCGAGCAGTTGATCGAGCACTCCCTCTACGCCCTGGAGGGCGGTCAGGCCGCGGCGGGCACGCTGATCGGCCGTGGCTGCACCGCGATCGTGTGCGCCAGCGACATGATGGCGCTCGGCGCCGTCCGGGCCGCCCGGGAAAGGGACCTGCGGGTGCCGCGCGACATCTCGGTGGTCGGCTACGACGACTCGCCGCTCATCGCGTTCACCGACCCCCCGCTGACCACCATCCGCCAGCCGGTCCAGGCGATGGGACAGGCCTCCGTCCGTACGCTCCTCGAAGAGGTCGGCGGAACCCCCGCCCCGCACAGCGAGTTCCTCTTCATGCCGGAGCTCGTGGTCCGCGGCTCGACCGCGTCCGGCCGGTCCGAGCAGCCCTCGGACCAGAACTGACGAGCCCGGCCGAGCACTGACGAGCAGGAGCACCCGTGCCCACTGAGACCGAGATCGACGTCCTGGTGCTCGGCGGCGCCGGCGTGGACTCGATCGTGTACGTCCCCGAGCTGCCGCTCCCCTACGCCGACAGCTACATGGTGCCCGCGATCGACATGCGCGCCGGGCAGACCGGCGACTTCGTCGCGATGGGCGTGCAGGCGCTGGGGCTGCGCACCCATCACATCGACCTCATCGGCGACGACCACGAGGGCGACCTGGTCCGCGCACTGCACCGCGAGCGCGCGATCCCCTTCACCGAGGTACCGCAGCGCGGCGGCACCAAGCGTGCGGTGAACCTGGTCGGTCCCGACGGGCGGCGCCTCTCGCTGTACGACAGCAGCCGGGCGCAGGGCACGGAACGGCTGCCCACCGCCGCGGTCGAGGCCCTCGCCGCGGTGAGCAGACATGCCCACGTCTCCCTCACCCATCCGTGCGCCTTCGCCCTGCCCACGCTGCGCGCGGCCGGTGTGAGCATCTCGACCGACCTGCACAACTGGGACGGAGCCGAGCCGTACCACGAGGCCTTCGCCCACCAGGCCGACGTCGTCTTCCTGTCGGCCACCGCCCTGACCGACCCGGAGAAGACCATGCGCCGGATCGCCGCGCGAGGCCGGGCCGAGGCGGTCATCGCGACGGCCGGGGCCGAGGGAGCCCACCTCCTCGTCGACGGCGAGCTGTCCCACGTGCCGGCCGTCACGCCCCCGGCGCCCGTGGTGGACTCCAACGGCGCCGGTGACGCCTTCGCCTCGGCCTACCTCTTCGGCCGCCTTGCCGGCGAGTCCCCCCTGCGGTGCGCCCGCTACGGAGCGATCGCCGGCGCGTACGCCTGCACCGTCCCGGCCACCGGCACCGACGTCATCACCAGGGAACAACTCCTCTCCCTGGCCGCCGAGTCAGTGGGCGGACCGCCCGCTGAACCACCGCGGGCCTGAGCGACGATGGCCGGGTCCACCACGCAGCGACACGGAGGAAGAGACATGGCATCGCGGACCGACGTGCGCACCGGTCGTGTGCTGTACGGATGCATGGGGCTCGGCGGCTCCTGGGACACCACGCCGTACGCCGCCGAGGACATCGCCACGGCCGAGGCCGCCGTGGACGCCGCGCTGGAGGCCGGCATCACGGTGTTCGACCAGGCCGACATCTACCGGCACGGCAAGTCCGAGGCGGTGTTCGGCGAGGTGCTCGCCAGGGCGTCCGGACTGCGCGAACGCATCGTCCTGCAGACCAAGTGCGGCATCCGTCTGGCCGACGGCGACCGGCCCGGTCTCTACGACCTGCGCGGGCCGACCATCGTCCAGCGGGTCGAGGAGAGCCTTACCCGGCTGCGCACCGACGTGATCGACGTCCTGCTCCTGCACCGCCCCGACCCGCTGACCGGACCGGAGGAGATCGCGAAGGCCCTGGCCTCGCTGCACGGACAGGGCCTGGTGCGCCGGTTCGGCGTGTCGAACATGAGCGCCGCGCAGATCGCACACCTGCGGGCACATCTTGACGTACCGCTGGTCGCCAACCAACTGGAGATGAGCCTGGAGTGCCGCGACTGGGTGGAGGCCGGGGTCCTGGTCAACACCCCGGCCGCGGCCGACAGCGGCTTCCCGCACGGGACACTGGAGTACTGCACGACCAACGGCATCCAGCTGCAGGCCTGGGGAGCCCTCGCCCGGGGCCGCTTCACCGGCGGCGGCGAGACTCCGACCGCACGGCTCGTCGCGGACCTCGCCGCACGCAAGCGGACGACCCCGGAGACGATCCTCCTGTGGTGGCTCCAACGGCACCCGGCACAGATCGCCCCCGTCATCGGCACCAGCCGCCCGGACCGCATCCTGGCCTGCCGCGACGCCGTACACCGCGAACCCGACCTCACCCACGAGGAGTGGTACGACCTCTGGATCACCGCTCGGGGCGGCCCGTTGCCCTAGGCGCCGCGCCTACAGCCGCCGGACGATCTGCGCACCCACCCGCTCGACC
Organism: Streptomyces sp. NPDC002853; assembly: GCF_053591915.1. NCBI lineage: Bacteria > Bacillati > Actinomycetota > Actinomycetes > Kitasatosporales > Streptomycetaceae > Streptomyces > Streptomyces sp. NPDC002853. The sequence goes on from NZ_JBSFUS010000004.1 coordinate 252,724, forward strand.
GGGGTACGGCTGTAGACGTGCACGAGGGCGAGGTGGAAGAGCGCCGGTGCGAGCGGTGCCCACCGGTGAACACGGTCGGGCCGCAGTACGTACTTGATCACTGCCGCGGGGCGGAACGGCACGTAGTCGATGGTCTGGTGCTCCCACCTGTCGGCCACTCCCCTGCTCATCCGCGCTTGCAGGCCTTCGCGGGTCAGATCCTTCAGCCGCGCGTAGAAGTGGGCGCTCCAGTGGCGCTTCTCGATGTCCAGGACGAAGGCGAGCAGCTCCAGGGAGTACTCGTGCGGCTCGATGGCCAGCTCCTCGCGCATGCCGCGCCGGGCCACGGCGTGCAGGTCCGGGGCGCTTCGGCCGGACGAGTCGATGTGCCGGGACATCCCTTCGTTGACGGAGGAGTTCCACACTCCCGGCGCCATCCGGACCCGGTCACTGCGGCGGCTGACGACGAGCATGTCGTCGGCGGTCACCACGGCGATGTTGACGGCGAAACTGCACTGCAGGAAAGCGGGGGCCCGCAGGGGGTCGTCCGGGTCGAGGTGGCGGGAGCGGGGTGTGCCGCCGTCGGCCAGGCGGCGGTCCAGTTGTTGGGCGGCGAGGAAGGTGTAGTAGTCCGTCGGGCGCAGCCTCAGGTGCACTTCAGGGTGCTCGTCGAGTGCGGTGCGGGAGACGTCGAAGGACTCGACGGCATAGCGAGGACCGTTCCACAGCGGTGTACGGCCCTCGGCCCGCAACCGGGTGCTCTCCTCCTCGATCTCGGCGCGCCAGGCGACCATGTCGGGTGGCAGCTCGATCTCTTCGTCGAGAACCTGGATGTAGACGGCATCGGCGGGGATGGTCGACTCGCCGTCCCCTTCGACGATCAGCGCCGAGGTGTGCAGCGGACCCACCGAGAAGGTCCGCCAGGCGGGGCTGGACTCCTTGCGCTGGCGCAAGGTGCGCATCGCGCGGGTGGATCGCGTGCGCAGTCGGTACAAGCCGTTCTGCAGCGGCTGCTGGAAGAGCACCGCGAACAGCATTCCCAGTACGGCGCCGACGACGCCGTTGGCCACATCTATCCCGCCCATGTCAGGCAGCGTAGACGGAAGTTGATCACGTCGGGTGCGATCTCGTCCGTTCGCTGCTGCCATCATCGATGCTGTGACCGAGCCCGCCGTCGAAGTTCAGCCCGTCGTGCGGCAGAAGGCCCACAGCCTTGGAGCCCTCGGTGAGCGGTGGCTCGCCGAACTGCCGGGTCTCGTCCGTGATCTGGAGCGTAGCTGGTCGGTCGAGGCCGGGCCGCCCCTGTCCGGCGGAACCTCCGCCTACGTTGCGCGGGCCACGGCCTGCGACGGCCGGGACCTGGTGCTCAAGGTCGCGCTTCCCGCGGCGGACCTCACGCACGAGGCGCGAACCCTGCGTCGGGCGGAGGGCCGGGGGTATGTGCGGCTTCATGCCGACGACCCCGACCGGCACGCGATGCTCCTGGAAGCGCTCGGGCCGTCGATGGACCGGCTCGGCCTCGCTCCTCGGCGGCAGATGGAGACCCTGTGCGCCATGCTGCGGAGCGCCTGGCGGGTGCCCCGTGCCGACGCCCCGGATGGGGGCCCAGCCTTCGATCCGGCACAGGAGAAGGCCCGTTGCCTCGGCGAGATGGTCGGGCGGGCGTGGGAGAACCTCGGGCGGCCCTGCTCGGAGCGGGTCGTGACCAAGGCGCTCACCTTCGCCGAGCGGCGTGCCACCGCCTTCGACCCCGGACGGTGCGTCGTCGTGCACGGTGACGCCCATCCCGGCAACGCACTGCGGGTCGCCGCGCCCCGGGCCGGGGCCGAGGCCGGCTTCGTCTTCGTGGATCCCGACGGGTTCCTCGCTGATCCCGCGTACGACCTGGGGGTCGTACTCCGCGACTGGTGCGCGGAGTTGAGAGGCCGGGACAGACCTTCGGCCCGCGGTCTGATCCGCTCGTACTGCGGGCTGCTCGCGGCCCGTACGGGCGTGGACGAGCGGGCGATCTGGGAGTGGGGCTTTCTCGAGCGGGTCTCCACCGGGCTCTACGTGCTCGACTTCGGCGCGGAGGATCTGGGGCGACCGTTCCTGGACACCGCCGAGTTGCTGGCCTGAACCCGCCGTTGCCCCTCAACTGGCCTGCACAGGTGAGCATTTGACGGCCCCCTTGGCGCGTGGAGCCGTAGAGTCGAGAGGGGCAGATGTGGCGCGTGCCACACGATCCAGGGTGTGTGACTTAGGTTAGCCTAAGCTAAGTTATCGAGTGATCGCCTCTCTCGGAGGCGCCTCAGTCAAGGAGATTGACGCAGCATGTCCTCACTCACCTGCCGCATCCGCCGTACCGCCGCAGTCGCCGTGGCCCTCGCCGCCGGCAGTGCGCTGGCCCTGACCGGTACCGCCTCCGCGCAGCCGGGCCAGGCCTCCGGCAAAGCGTCCGGCTCGACCGTCGAGTCCGCGCCGCTCGTGAAGGGGCTCTACCAGTCCGCGTACTCCGAGCGGAACAACGTGCTGTGGGCCACCTCCGCGGTGGGCCGGCCGCCCGTCACCACCTCCAGCCTGCTGAAGGTCGACCCGCGCACGCTGAAGGTGAAGGCCAGCTACGCGCCTCCGGTCACCAACCCCACGACCGGCGCCGTCGAGGCCGTCTACGGGATCGCCGTCGACGACGAGCACAACACCGTCTGGACGACGAACACCCGCGACAACTCCGTCGCCGTCTACGACCAGCGCACCGGCAAGCACCTCACCTCGCTGCCCGGCGTGAACCACGCCCGTGAGGTCGTCGTGGACGCCAAGCGCAACACGGCGTGGGCGAGCGGCTTCGGCGACGGCACCGTCGTCGCCTTCGACACCCGCACCCTCAAGGAGAAGAAGCGCGTCACGGTCGAGGGGGCGGGCCCGACCGGCCTCACCGTGAACGGGCGGACCGGCACCCTGTACGCCGCCGACCTCAACGGCGACCGGATCATCGAGGTCACCCCGAAGGGCGAGAGCCCGCGCCTCATCCCGACCGGCGACGGCCCCATCTCCATCGCGCTCTCCAAGAACGGCCGCACCGCCTACACCGCGGACCAGGCCGCAGGCGGCCTCTCGGTCGTCGACCTCAAAAAGGGCACCGTGACGAAGTCCGTGCCGACCGGCGCGGGCGCCCTGTCCGTCGCCACCGACCGGCGTTCGGGCAAGGTCCTGGTCGCCAACCGGACCCCCGGCAACGTCACCGTCGTCGACCCGGCCAAGGGCGCCGTCATCGAGACGCTGGCCACCGGCGCCAACCCCAACCACGTGCAGGTGACGGGCGGTACGGCGTTCGTGGTCGACAAGTCCGGCTCCGGCCCCGAGGGCCAGGACCAGGCGCACCGCATCCGCATCGGCCGCTGAGCTCACGCGCACACCGAGAACCGGCACGACGCCCCGCCCGCCACACGACCGTGGCGGGCGGGGCGTCTTTCGTACGCGGCGACGGGTTACGGGATGAGCCGCTGTGCGGTGACACTCACCGCGCCGGGCACATCCACCGGACCACTCGCACGGACAAGGCCCTTGCGTACGAGGCGACTCTGCGCCGCGACCGTCGCGATCACCCCCGCACCGAGCAGCGGCCAGGCAAGGGGGCCCGCGGCGATCACCGCCGTGACCAGGAGCGGACCCCCGCTGCGCTGGGCCGAGGAGGAAAGGCCGTGCACGCCGAGGTAGGCACCCTGGGCGTCATCGGGGGCGAGCGCGATGGAGAGCTCCCAGGACGCGATGGCGTGCAGTATCTCCGCGAAGGTGAAAGCGATCGCCGCGGCCACCAGGGCGGTGACGGCCAGCCACGTGTCGCCCGCCACCGATGCGGTCATCGCGGCGCAGCCGACGACGAAGCAGGCGGCCAGCGGCACGAGGAGTGCGCGGGCCGCGTCCGGCGTGCCCCCGAAGCGGGACAGCGGGACCTGGCAGCAGACGACGAGCACGCAGTTGAGGACCATGAGCAGTGGCGCGAGGCCGTGCGGGGCGTCCGTGGCGTGCACGATCCACAGGGGCATGCCGACCTGGAGCACGGCGTCGTCGAGGAAGAGGGCCGCCTCGGTGGCGGTGAACAGCAGATAGGGACGGTCGCGCCATGGGTTCGACGGCGGAGCGGGAAGCTCGGACGCCGTGGAATCGGTGACCACCCGGGAGGGGGACGGCGGTTCCGCGCAGCGCAGGGTGAGGAGGACGGCGACGAGGAAGCTGAGGACGTTGCCGACGAGCAGGGCCTGGTAGGCGTGGTCCGTGCCGACGGCGAGGGCGAGCGCCCCGGCAAGGCCGCCGATGGCCCAGCCCGCGTTGGACACGGTGCGCTGCACGGCTTGGTACCTGGTGCGGTCGGGGCCCGCGATGCGGGCGGCGTACAGCTTGGTCAAGACGTTGGCCCCGCGGTCGGCGAGGCTGTTCACGGACGAGTACAGCAGGAGCAGGGAGAAGTTGTCCGTCGTCAGCAAGGCCAACAGGGCGACGGCTTGCTGGAGTTGGGCGCCGATGATGACACGGGTGACGGGGAACCGGTCGGCGAGGTGGCCCGCGAGCGGCGCACCCGCGATGCCGACGGCACCCGAGACCCCCATGAGCACGCCCACCTCGGCGACGGAGAGCCCGGTGACCAAGGTGAAGTAGAGGGCGGCCGCCCCCATCCACAGCCCCGTTCCGACCTTGTTGATCAGGGCGATCCAGAGCATGCGGCGGCCGTCGACACCCCCTGGTATGCGTGCGTACAGCGCGGCCCGCCTACGACTGATGCCCACCACTCCCCCTTGGCTTCCCATGTCGTCCCACTTGACTCAACTTTTGTACTGATACATACTCAGTTACGTGGCAGCACAATATGCGATCAGTGGCACGACCGCCAAGGGCATTACCTCGTCGGTCGAACAGGTCGTGGCCGACGGCGGGTTGGGCCCGGGCGACGCCCTGCCTCCGGTACGGCGACTGGCCGATGACCTCGGGGTCAGCGCGGGTACGGTGGCGACGGCCTACAAGGAACTCCGGCAGCGCGGGATCGTGGTGACGCGCGGACGGGGCGGCACGGTGGTCGCGCAGGCACCCGCGGTCGGTGCGCGCCGACCCCCGAGAGTGCCGCACGGGGTGTGCGATCTAGCGGGCGGACATCCGGACCCGGCACTGATGCCCGTACTGCTGCCGCCCGAGCGAGTGGTCCCCGTCCTCGGTTCGCATCGCGGTTCGCCGCGCCGTACACGACTCGAGGAGCTGTCCCGTGAGTGGTTCGCCCGCGACAAGATCCCTGACGGACGGGTGACCTTCGCGCACGGGGCACTGGACTGCATGGCGCGGCTGCTCTCCGCGGAGTTGAAGCCGGGTGACGCGGTGGCCGTCGAGGACCCGGGCTTCCACCATCTCCTCGATCTGGTACCGGCGTTGGGCCTGCGCATGGTGCCGGTCGCGGTGGACGACGAGGGGATCAGGCCGGACGCGCTGACCGTCGCGCTGCGGGCCGGGGCCAGGGCGGTGGTGTGCAGTCCGCGGGGGCAGAACCCGATGGGCGGCTGCTTCTCGGAGGCGCGACGGGACGCCCTGCTCGAAGCGCTCGGCGGGTTCCCGGACGTCCTGGTCATCGAGGACGACCACAACGCGGAGGTCGCGGGCGCACCCTCGTACTCGCTGGCTTCCGGCGGCCTTGCCCGGTGGGCCCAGGTGCGGACCGTGTCCAAGCATCTGAGCGTCGACCTGCGGTGGGCCGCGCTCGCCTGCGACGCGACCACACTGGCCCGGCACGAGGGCCGGATGCTGCTCACTTCGGGATGGGTCAGCCACCTGCTGCAGGAGACGGTCGAGCGCACGATGCCCGACCCCGCCGCGCGGACGCTGGTCGGGCGGGCCCAACAGGCCTACACCGAGCGGCGCGAGGCGCTGATCGCGGAGCTCGCGCGGCACGGGATCGCGGCGCACGGCGCGAGCGGGATGAACGTGTGGGTTCCGGTGCGGGACGAGTCCGCCGTGGTCAACGGCCTGCGTTCACACGGGTGGTGGGTGGCGGCGGGCTCACGCTTCCGCATCGCCACACCCACCGCCGTACGGATCACCGCAGCCACGCTCGAGGTGCCGGACGCGGCCCGGTTCGCCGCGGACCTCGCCTCGGTGCTCGTCGACTCCGAGGCCACGTACGGAGGTTGAGTGCCCGGCGCGGGACAAGAGACACGGGACGAGAGGCAGGAGGCAGGCCGTGGGTGGCAAGCGGATGATCAGCTGGCGTCGGCTCGGCGAACCGGACTTCCCCATGCTGCGGCGGTGGCTGGAGCAGCCGTTCGTCGCACGCTGGTGGAACCACGAGACGTCACCCGAGGCGGTGGCGCGCGACTTCGGCCCGGCTGCCCGTGGCGAGGAGCCGTCGGAGGATCTGCTCATGCTCCTGGACGGCGAACCGTTCGGCCTCGTCCAGCGCTGCCACTACGCCGACTACCCCGAGTACGGGGAAGAGTTGGCCGGGCAGGCGGAGATTCCCGAGGGCGCCATGAGCATCGACTACCTGATCGGAGAACCCGCGTATGCCGGCCGGGGGCTCGGCACGCGCATGATCCGGGCGATCGTCGAGGCCACCTGGAGCGATCACCCCGAGGCGACCGCGGTGATCGTCCCCGTACACGTGGGCAATCACGCGTCCTGGCGCGCCCTGGAGAAGGCGGGCCTGCGGCGGATCGCCGAGGTCTCGCTGAAACCCGACAACCCCATCGACGACCGCGCCCACCATCTCTACCGGATCGACCGGCCCGCGCCGTGAGCGGGCCGGCCCCGGCTCAGCCCCGCGCGGGGAGCGCGATGCGGTCGAGACGCTCCCGCTGCTCCGCGCTCAGCCGGAGACCGGCCGCGGCGACGTTCTCCGCCAGATGGTCGAGCGAGGCGGTGCCGGGAATCGGCAGCACGACCGGCGAACGGTCGAGCAGCCAGGCCAGGGCGATCTGCGCCGCGGTGGCGTCGAGTTCGGCCGCGACAGCCGCGATCTCGGCCGCGCCGGTCGAGGCCGCCGGGTGGACCGGCCGCCAGGGCAGGAAAGCGATGCCCGCCGCGTCACAGGCGTCGAGCACGGCCTCGTGCTCCCGGTCCAGCACGCTGTAGCGGTTCTGCACACTCGCCACGTCGACGATCTGTCGCGCCTCGTGCAGCTCGTCGGCGGTGACCTCCGACAGGCCGATGTGACCGATCCTGCCGTCGAGCTGGAACTCCCGCAGCGTGCCGAGCTGATCGGCGAGCGGCACCTTCGGGTCGAGGCGGTGCATCTGCAGGAGCCCGATCCGCTCGACGCGCAGCCGCCGCAGGGCCTGCTCGACCTGCTCGCGCAGGAACTCCGGCCGTCCGTTGATCCGCGCCTCCTCGCCGGGAGCCGGGCGCTCGATCGCGACCTTGGTCGCGACGAGCAAGTCGTCCGGGTACGGATACAGCGCTTCGGCCAGGAGTTCCTCGTTGGCGCCCCACCCGTACATGAACGCCGTGTCGATCAGCGTGATGCCCAGCTCCACGGCCCGCCGAGCCACCGCGATGGAGGCGTTCCTGGCCGTTCCGGCCTCGGTCGCCAGGCGCATCGCCCCGAATCCGATGCGGCGGACGGGGATGTCACCGCCGATGCGGAAGGTGCTCGATGTCATGTGTCGTCTCTCCCCTGGGTTGATGTGACCGGGCCGGGTCGGCGCCGCCTGCGCAGAAGGTGGTTCACCCAGACCACGAGCCCCACCAATGACAGCACCACCGCCCCGCCCACGAGGGTGACGGTGCCCCCGACGAGGAGGTACAGCAGGAGCAGCTCCCATGCGGACGGTTCCTCGGCCATGCTCCTCCTCGCGCCACACCTGTCACCACGACGACGAACCGAATGCGTGATCGGTTCCCGCCGACTTCACCAATCCCGTCGATCCCGGCGGGAATTGCGCATCCCCGTGCATTGACGGCTCATCACGCCCGGTTCAGGGTGTTGCCTCCCGAAAGACCTCACGAAGGGTTCCCTTCATGCGAAGACGAGTCTTTGTCCGCGGTCTGGCCATCACCGGCGCGGGGTTGACCCTGCCCGTCCCGTCGGCCGCTGCTGCCACCGCACGGCCCAGCACCGCGGCCGCGGCCGCGGCCTGGCACCAAGTCGCCGCACCGGCCGCGCAGGAAGCCGCCCACCTCCTCGCGGTCACCGCCGCCGGACCCGAACTCGCCTGGGCCGTGGGCGAACAGGGCCGCAACGGAGGCACGCTCGGCACCCCGCTCGCCCTCAGCTGGAACGGCTCCGCCTGGTCACGGACCGACCTCTCCCACCTGACGTACAGAGGCGGACTGCGCGCGGTCGCCGCCTCACCGGACGGCGCGTCGGCGGATCGCACCGCCTGGGCCATCGGCACGGACACCGCCGGGCACGACCAGCTCCTCGCGTGGGACGGCACCACCTGGCGCGAGACGGACTTCCCCGGACGGGGTGAACCGGGAACACGGCTGACCGATGTCACCGCTGCCCCCGGCGGCCGGTTCTGGGTCTCGGGCCGGCACGGTGACCGCGCCGGCCTGATGCGCGGCGACGGCACGACGTGGCGCTGGTGCCGACCGCTGCCGGACGAGGCCGCCCCCACGCCGACCGGCGTCCATGTGGCGCCCGGCGGTGAGGTGTGGGTCTACGGCGACATCATCGCCCGCTGGGACGGCGCCTGGACGGTGGTGCCCCGCACACTCGGCATCCGCGCCTCCGTGACGGGACTGCTCCCGGTCGCGCACGACGACATCTGGCTCACCGGATTCGCGTACGGCGTGGGCGGACCGCCCGGCAAACCGCCCGGTGTCACGCTGCAGCACTGGGACGGCACCCAGTGGACCAACGTCCAGGCGCCGTTCACCGTAGGCCTGTTGAGCGGCATCGCGGGGGACGCCACAGGGCAGCCGGACCGGATCTGCGGCTGGGACTTCTGGGACCAGAAGCGCGCCCACTACCTGCGCTGGGACGGCACGGCCTGGCGCAGCGAACGCGGACCGGAGACGCCGTCCACCTATCTGCCCCAGGCCATCGCCCCGATCCCCGGCACGGACGGCGGCCACTGGTCGGTGGGCACGACCTCCTTCTCGCCGTACCCACCCGCCCAGGTCCGCGTGGAACGCTTCGGCTGACCCCTGACCCCTGACGTCTGTTCCCTGACGCCTGAGCCCGCCGCCCCCGACCCGGCGCCTAGGCCCTCGGCGTGATGCTGAAGTCGAAGGCGGAGGTTCCGGGGTCCACGGCCGTCACCCCGCCGTCGACGGTCAGCGTCGCGCCGTTGACGAAGGAGGCGGCGGGCGAGAGCAGCCAGGAGATCGCCTCCGCGACCTCCTCCGGCTGCCCCGGCCGGCCCGCCGGGACGAGCCGCGTCGCTTCCTCGTAGGCCGCGTCGGCCCCGCCGTCCCCCAGGGCTGCCTCTTCGGCGAACCGGGTCATCCGCCGGTCGGCCATCTCGGTGCGCACCCAGCTGGGGCACACGGTGTTGGCGCGAAGCCCGGCCTTGCCGTAGTCGACGGCAAGGGAGCGGCACAGCTGGAGCAGCGCCGCCTTGGACGTGGCATACGCGGCGTTGGCCACGCCGTTGCGCAGCGCGGCGACCGAGGCCACCGCGACCACCGAGCCACGCGCCTCCAGGAGATGGGGAAGCGCGGCCCGCATCAGCAGGAAGGGGCCCGTCAGGTTGGTGCGCAGCACGGCGTCCCAGTCCTCGTCGGACAGATCGCCGACCGCCCCGCTGCGCCCGACCCCGGCGTTGAGCACCAGCCCGTCGATGCGCCCGTAGGCCTCGACGGCCGCCGCGACGAGACCGGCGACCTCCGCGGGATCACCCGCGTCCGCGGGGTGGGCCAGCGCACCGGTCTCCTCGGCGACGCGGCGCAACGGCTCGGGGCGCCGCCCGGAGACGACGACGCGGTGCCCGGCCGCGCGCAGCTGCCGGGCGGTGGCGGCACCGATGCCCGTCCCGCCGCCCGTGACGACGACAACTCGACTCTCCGTCATGCCTGTTCAGCCTCCGAACGCGGTCGTGAGCACATGCCCGCGATCATACGTAGGCCGCTCACGACCGCGTTCGGATGGCCTGCCCGAAGGCCCTCGCGGGCCGTCGGCCCTACTCGTCGATCGCCGCGCCGAACGCCGCGCCCGTGCCCGGCGCGCCCAGCGACTCCGCCCCGTAGGTCCACGACCCGGACGCGGTGACGCCACCCGCCCCGGCGGACAGGACCCACACGATGCCGTCACCGGCGTTCTCGCGGGGCGCGGCGGCCAGCAGACCGAAGCGGCCGTCGTTGTTCGGGTCCGTCAGGCGCACCTGGGCACCCCACTTGTCACCCTTCTCGGCCGCGCCGGGGATGTCCGTCGAGTTCTGGTCCCACGACTTGGCACCGACCCCCGTCAGGCCGTGCTCGGAGCCACGCAGCACCCAGGCCGCCCCGGCGTCCGCGACCGTGCCGATGTCCTCGCCGGGAGCGCCGATGGCGACGTCCGCGTATCCGTCGCCGTTCGTGTCCGCCACGGACAGATCGGCGCCCCAGCCGTCGCCGCGCTCGGCGACGCCGGGTACGTCCACGCTGTCCTGCGTCCACCACTTGGCCTCGTCCTTGAGGCCGCCCGCGTCGCCGTAGCGGACGCCGACCAGGCCGCCGGTCTGCGTCTCGCCCCCGTCGTCCGGGGAGTTGGGCTCACCGGTCACCAGGTCGTCGAAGCCGTCGTGGTTGATGTCGCCGGACGCGGCCACGGGTCCGCCGCGCAGGTCGTGCTCGTACTTGAGGCCGTCGGCGTTGCCCGAGAAGTACGCGGACCAGCCGTGCCCCGGCTCGTCGCCCACGGTCACGCCGGACACGACGAGATCCGCGTATCCGTTCTTGTCGTAGTCACCGGTGGTGAGCGACTTCGGCGTGATGTCGCGCTCCTCGGCCGCCGCGGCGAGCCGCTTGGTCTCCTGGTGCCGCAGCGGGGCCTGTCCGTCGGCCTGCGGCGCGGCGTCGTACGCGAAGAGCTCCAGGTCGTCTCGGTCCAGTACGGCGAGGATGTCGCCCGGCGTCTCGTCGGTGTGGTGCGCGGCGGCCAGGCTCAGTCCGAACTGCTCGCCCTTGGTGGGCTCCTGGGTCTCCAGCCAGTCGCTGGAGGCACCACTGAGGCCGTCCTTCGAGCCCCACAGGATCGCGACCCCACCCGCGTCCGCCGTGTCGCCGATGTCCTCGCCGGGGATGCCGACGATCGCGTCGTCGAACCCGTCGGCGTCCAGGTCACCGGTGGCGACGGCCGTCCCGAAGCCGTCGGCCGCCTCGGCGGCGCCCGCGACACCGGCCGTCGACTGGCTGAACCGGTCGACGGAGGTGGTGTTCATGCCTCTGGAGGAGCCGTACTGGGCGGTGACGAGACCGGCGCCCTTCTGCCCGCTCACCGTCGCCCCCGGGGCTCCGACCAGCACGTCCTCGTATCCGTCGCCGTTGAAGTCACTGTTGCGGTCGTCGGCGCGCGTACCCCCGGGGGTGCCTGCGACGGCGGAGGGGGCGGCGACGATGCCCGCTCCGGTGAGAAGGAGGAATGAGGCCGCGGCGAGGGCGGCCGAACGGTTCTTGCGCACGAGCGGCTCCTGAGAAGGAAAGTGGCCGGGCAGGCGCGAGGGTGTCCGGAAAGGGCCCGTTCCTTGTCCGGCGCCCTGTTCGACACCGCATGGGGCACAAGGGTTGTACGCGACCTCCTGCGCGGAAGCGGGGCCTGTCATTCCCTCTGAGATCATGGCCGCCACAGGACCGCCGCAGAACGGGAGAGCCAGCGCGTGCCCCAGAACCAAGTGACCTGCCGGGTGGTGTACGCGACGGATCCGCCGGTCGTCGTCAACTGGGGCGGCGGCGAACGGCACGGCGCCGACGACGCGTTCGGCCGCCTCTGGCGTGACCCCGCAGGGCCCGAGCGGGACCCGCGCCGCTCGCTGCGTTCCTTCCACATCGTTCCCGACGGCCGGGCGCCGATCGTGCGGGTGACCACCGAGCAGCCGCTGGGCTCCCGTGCGAGCGGACGCCCCGCGGTCTACCGCGTCGACGACGCCGGCGGCGTCCCGCTCGCCAGGATCACCTTCCGGCGCCGCCCCCTGCTGCGCCTTGGCCGCGCGCGGTGGACCGTGGAGCCCGTCGCGGGGCCCGCGCTCCTGGGTTACCGGGGCCGCCTGGTGTGGTGGGCCGTGTGGTGGCCCGTCGGCCTGCCGCTCAGCCTGGTATGGGGCATCACCTCGCTGCTGGGTGAGGGCGACGGCGGCTTCGGCGCCCCGCGCCGGATCATCTGGCGTGACGCGTCCCGCCGGGCGCGGCTCGTCTTCCGGGGTCTCGCCGACGAGTACCGGGTGCTCGGCCAGGACCTGGACCTGCGTGTGGTGGCCGCGCTGGTGGCCCTGCACCAGTCCTTCGACCCGTCCGAGGGCGGCGGGGCGCTGGGCTGGTACGAGAAGGCGTGAGCGACGCCCGGCGGTTCGGCGGGCCTTCCGGGTGACGCGGTTCAGCGGGCCTTCTTGGTGACCACGAACCGGTCGATGACCAGGTAGTCGATCTCGGTGGCCAGGAAGCACTCCAGCGCGTCGCGCGGCGAGCAGACGATGGGTTCTCCGGCCACGTTGAACGAGGTGTTGAGCAGGCAGGGCACGTCCGTTCGCGCCGTGAAGGCGCGCAACAGCTGTGCGAGCGCGGGATTCTGCCGGTCGTCGACCGTCTGGACGCGCGCCGTGCCGTCCACGTGGCAGGCGCCGGGTATCCGCTCCTGGAACTCCTTGCGCACCGGGAAGACGAAGGTCATGTACGGGGACGAGGTCTTCTTGCCCATCTCGAAGACGCGGGGCGCCTCGGACGCGAGGACGACCGGCGCGAACGGGCGGAAGGGCTCCCGGTGTTTGACCCGGAGATTGATGATGTCCTTGATGTCGGGGAAGGACGGGTTGGCGAGGATGCTGCGGTTGCCCAGGGCGCGTGGCCCGAACTCGGCACGGCCCTGGAACCAGCCCACGACGTTCTTGCCGGCCAGCAGCCCCGCCGTCCTCTCGGCGGCCGCGGGGACATCGGGCTCCTCCTGCCACTCCACACGGTCCGCGTACTCCCCCAGTACGCCGAGGATCTGCCGCTCGTCGTACGAGGGCCCCAGGTAGGGCGTGGTGACCGCGTCCGCGGGCCGGTTCCTGAGACCGGCCGTGCATACGGCCGCGCCGATGGCGACGCCCGGGTCGCTGGCGCCGAAGCTGACCTCCATGCCGGTGAACGACGACCGCTGGAGCATCTTCGTGTTGGCCACGCAGTTGAGCGCGAGGCCGCCCTCGAAGAGCAGGGTGTCCAGGCTGGAGGCGGCGGTCAGTTTCCGCAGTTGATGGGCGGTGACGGCCTCGACCATGTGCTGGGCGAACCCGGCGACCTTGACCCGGAAGTCGAACTCCTCGCGCTTGACGCTGTCACCGCCGAACAGCTCGTCGAAGAGCGCGTAATAGGCCCCGACGTCAGCGGGGACGGTGAGGGTGTACGAGCCGTCCTCATGCAGGCGTACGACGTGTTCGAGGAGGGGGTTGTGCTGGGGCGCAGGGCCGTAGGCGGCCAGGCCCATGACCTTGTACTCGTCGTTGTTGGGCACGAACCCCAGATAGCGGGTGATCCTTCCGTAGGTCACACCGAGCGAGCTGGCCATGTCGACGGTGCCCTCGTCGAAGAGGCGGACCACGCCGTCGCGCAGCTCGCCCATGACGGCGGAGAGGGTCTCTGCCCGGCCGTCGCTCACCAGGAAGGCGGCGTCGCCCCCGCCCGCCAGGTAGGCGCCGCACATGAGGTGGGCCAGGTGATGCGGCACCAGGGTGAGCTTGTTGGGGTCCAGCGCGTGGCCGGTGCGCCGGACGAAGTCGTCGTACACCGCCTCGCGGCTGAGCATCCCGGTGTAGAGCTCGCCCGTGCGCCGCAGTGAGTCGAACTTCTCCGCGACCGGCATGCCGGAGTCGCATATCCCCGCGATCATCTCCTCGGCCACGGTCGGCGAGAAGCGCCAGGGGAAAGCGACGACGTCGACCTGGTCGAGGGCGACACCGGCGGATTCCAGGCACCAGCTGATCGCGTTGGCCGGGAAATCGGAGGTCTTCTTGACCCGGCTCAGCTGTTCCTCCTCGACGGCGGCGACCACTTCGCCGTCGATGGTCAGGGCAGCCGCCGCGTCGTGACCCACCAGAAGATTACGACCGACACCGGTCGCCCCGTAGAGGCGTCCGAAGAGTTCCGCACCCCTGGTGAATCCGTTGTAACCGAGCACGATCACGGGCTTTCATCCTCCTTGTCGGAACACCTTGCCACTGCAATTCGGGCGGTCATAACCTGGGGCCGGACACCCGTGACCGAAAGGATCCGTTCGTGGGAAACAATGCTTCTACAACCCCTCTGACCAGCACAGTCGTCGCCGAAGGCTTTGACCGCTGGAGTCCTCCGCTGCACAAGGAATTCGAGACCAACACCCAGAACGGCCGGGTGGGACAGACGCTCGTGAAAGAGACCGAATCGGCGCGTGTCTGGGAAACCCATCTCCAGCCGGGAGAACGCATTCCTGTTCACCGGCACGTACTCGACTATGTGTGGACGGCCCTCACCGACGGCCTGGCCCGCCAACACGCGAGCGACGGCAGCAGCCGGGAAATCTCGTATGTCCGCGGGCAGACCCAGCATTTCAGCTTTACCGAAGAGAGCCATCACCTCCATGACCTGAAAAATATCGGCGACTCTGTTCTGTCGTTCCTGGTCGTCGAGATAAAAGACGGGGCCAACAAGCCTCTTCCGTTGGCGGATGGCCTCGAAGGCCCCTGATCCGGCTCACAGTGCGGCGGAGAGCGCGGTGAGCAGTGCGTCGTTCGCGCGCCGGTTGCCGATGGACACGCGGCAGGTGGCGGGGATGAGGAAACCCACGTCGGCGACCACGATCCCCGCGTGGTGCAACTGCTCCATGACGCGCTCGTGTTTGTGCAGCCGCACCAGCAGGAAGTTGGCCTCCGAGGGGAACACCCGCTCCACCGCGGGGTGTTCGGCCAGCATTCCGGCCATCCGGTCACGTTCGGCCCGGATGTGCCGGATGCTGGCGAGCACCCGGCGTGTGTCGCTGAGCCGCTCCCGCACGGCGGCCTGCGAGGCGTCGGTGAACCCGAAGGGCACCTGCACCCGCCGCAGCGCCTCGATGATTCCGGGGTGCGCCAGGGCGATCCCGCACCGCGCGCCGGCGAGCCCCCAGGCCTTGGAGAGCGTCCTGAGCACGATGAGGTTGTCGTGCTCGGCGACCAGACCGGCGTACGAGGGCTTCTCGCTGAACTCGACATACGCCTCGTCGATCACGACAAGGCCTCGCGTGCCGGTGACAAGAGCGCGCACCTGCTCCGGGTCAAGCCTGGTCCCCACCGGGTTGTTCGGATCGCACAGGATGGTGACCCGCGGATCGGCGGCCAGGATCCGCTCCGTGTCGAGCTCGGACAACTCGTCGCCGCGCAGGGGCACTTCGACCAGCGGCAGGCGCAGCAGGCGGGCGAAGTGGGCGTAGAGCGGAAAGGTGGGCGGTGTGACGCACACGCTCTCGCCGGGCGAGGCGAGCGCCGCCAGGAGCAGCATGACGCCGTCGACCGAACCGCTGGAGAACAGCAGATGGTCCGCTGTCAGGGTGTCCGTGCCCTCGTGGCCCGGCAGCTTCGAGATCGTGTCCAGGTAGACGCGGGCGAGTTCCGCCGTGTCGAGGTGGGGGTACTGGCCCGCGGCGCCCAGGAACGGGTTGGTGTTGCTCGACAGGTCGATGGTGTCGAAACGTGGCTGACGGCGGGCGCGCGCCGGGCCCGGCACCGGCACGGTCGTGACGGGCGGAGCCGCGAAGCGCGACAGCGCCGGCTCCACCCCGGCTGCCTCCGGGACCGTGCGGCCCTCGGCGCGCAGCCAGTGGTCGAGGGGGACGAACAGGTCGGCCCCGAGGCGGCGCTTGCCGTCGGCATCCCCCGGGCCGAGGTGGACCCAGTGCAGGCCAGAGCGTCGGGCGTCCAGGTAGAGCCCGTACAGGGCCGCGGCGTGAAGATCACTCGGTTCAGCATCACAGGCGTCGGGATCGATGGCCTGCGTCAGGTGGTAGAGCCCCCTGCCGTTGTGCGACCGGGCGGTGAGTGCGACCTGGACGACGGTCTCGCCCCTGCGGCGCACGAGCATCTCCGTGCGCTCCGCCAACACGCCTCCCGCCAGGGCGTCGAGGGCCGCCGCGTCGTACGGGTCGTGGCCGCCGCCGTCGCGCTCCGCCCGGCGCCGGTGCAGTTGCACGAAGGCATCCCGCGCCCAAGGTGCCCCGCCGAGCTCACTCAAGCGGATCCGCTCCCAGGTGAGGTCGCGGGAGAGCGCGTCATGGCGGCGGCGCAGGGCGCGCTGTCGCCCGCCGCCCACGCGGGCGCGCAGCACATCGTCCACGTCCCCCGTCAGCCGCACGACGCACTCGGAATCGGCGGCCAGGGGTTCGAAACCGGCTGCCCGCAGCGTGCGGGCGTCGTCGGTGCGGCGCACGTTGGGCACGAGGATCTGCCGCACGTCCAGCGCCTTGGCGCGGCGCACCAACTCCTCGACGGCGTGGGCGGAGGGAGCGGGGCTCGTCGGGTTATAGAGGGCCGCGCCGCCGATCAGGGTGGGGCGCTCCAGGGCTTCGGGTCCCAAGGAGCCGAAGGCGTCCGCTCCCGCGACCAGTCGGCCCAGGGTCCCCACCGGTTCGCGGCCTCCGAGGGCGGCACCGAGCGCCTCCTGCAGCGCCTCCGTGTCTGTGGGCCTGCGCATGTCAGTGCTCCTCTCCTCGTTCCGTCGCGGGGTGGCCGACGTGGGCCTCGACGCGGTCGCGGTACTCCTCGAACAGCTCGGCCAGGGTGCGGGCGATGCCCACCTTCCAGTCGACGGAGCAGTCGCCGATCAGACCCCGGCGGACCTCGTGGTCGAAGATCGCGGTCTCGCGGCTGTAGTCGCTGCGGTCCAACTGCAGCGGTACGCCGGTGAGCGCGGACATGTACTCGAGCAGGTCGGTCATGCCGACCTCCTCGTCCCCGCCCCAGTTCACCACCCGAGCGGGCGTCCGCGCCGCGCCCCACAGGAGCGGCACCTGCCGGACGAGGTCGTCGGTGTGCAGCAGATTGCAGTGGTTCTGCCCTTGTCGTGGCACCGCGCACGGCTGTCCGGCCCGCATCTGCCTGAACAGGATCATGGGGACACCGCCGTGGCCGTACGGCCCGTAGGCGATGTTGAGCCGGGCGATCACCGTCGGCAGTCCGAGCGCTTCGGCCAGGCCCCGCGCCACCCCTTCGGCGGCGAGCTTGCCGACGGGGTACGTCGGCAGCCAGGGCACCGCGCCGCCCACGGCATCGCCCTCGCGGTAGCGATGGGTGCTGTCGGCCCGGTTGTAGACCACTCCGGACGACACGTACAAGAACGCCTCGGCGGTGGCGCAGTGGGTCATCAGGCGTGCGGTGCCCGCGGCGTTGACGCGCGCGGTCTCCGCGAAGTCGTTGCCGTCGCCCCGGTGCACCGCCGAGTGCAGTACGTGGGTGAAGTCGCCCGGCAGGCCGCTCAGTTCATCGGTGGACATGTCCCAGGTGAAGGTGTGTGCGCCCATCTCCTCCAGGGCCTTGCGTGAGGCCGGGTCGCCGAACCGGCCCAGGCACCACACCTCGTTGTCCGCCGCGAGAGCCTCGGCGACAGGCATCGCGACCTGCCCGGTGCCACCCGTGACGAGAATCTTCTTGCCGTGCATTCGTGAGTCCGTCCTTAGCCGAGCGCGTGGCTCAGTTCGTGGCGCAAGGTTGCCTGGAAGGTCTGTACGTGCTGGGGGCTCATCAGGGTGTAGTGCTCGCCGTCGACCTCGATGTACCGGTTGGGGTCGCGGGTGAAGTCGTCCCAGTGGCGCAGCTGGCCGTCCAGCCACTCCTGTTTGGTGCCCTTGAGCGGGGTGCAGTAGAAGACGCGTACGTCCCCGACCGCTCCCGAGGGCTCGTAGGTGCGGCCCAGGTGAACCATGCTCTGCGCCAGGTGCACCCAGGTGGTGAACTGCTCGACGGTCAGGTCGAGTTCGATCAGGCGCCGCTTGGGCGCGTGGTCGACGAGATAGGCGAGCTGGTCGGCTTCGGGCAGGGGGCGCAGGGTGGCGTTCAGGCCCTCGATGTCGGCGGGGGCGATCAGCTCGAGGAAGAGGGCCAGGTTGATCGCGCCGTCGGTGAAGGTGATCTCGTTCATGCGGCCGGAGATGCTCGGCGGCAGGTTGAAGACACCCACGAACTTGACCTCGTCGCCGTCCGCCTCGAGGCGCTTGGCGATCTCGAAGGCGACGGCCGCGCCGTAGGAGTAGCCCGCCACGGCGTACGGTCCGCTCGGCTGGGTCCGCCGGATCGCCTCCACATAGGTGGTGACCATCTCGTCGAACGACGCGAAGTGGCTCTCGCCCTGCCCGAATCCGCGGGCCCGCAGCGCGTAGAAGGGCCGCTCGCCGGTGAAGTACTTGGCGAGGTTGACGAACACCAGCACCTCCCCCAGGCCGGGATGGACGCAGAACAACGGCGTGCCGTCCCCGGTGACCTGCAGGGGCACCAGCGGGTCGTAGGCACGGTCGCCGCCGGCGCCGCGTGCGGCGGCCAGCCGGCCGGCCAGCGCGCGCACGCTGGGGGCCTGAAGGAGCGTGGACATCGGTACGTCGTCGATGCCGAACTCGGTCTGTATCTCCAGCTTGAGCCGCAGCACGTCGAGCGATGTGCCGCCCAGGTCGAAGAAGCTGGCGGTCGCCGGGACCTTCTCGGTGTTCAGTACGCGGGCGTAGATGCCGGTCAGGGTGATCTCGACCTCTCCCCGCGGCGCCACGTAACCGCCGAGGAAGCGGGTGCTCACCTCGTCGGAGCGGCGGGCGGCGGCGTCCAGATCGCCCGTCTCGACGGCCGCCCGCAG
Source organism: Streptomyces sp. NPDC002853 (assembly GCF_053591915.1). NCBI lineage: Bacteria > Bacillati > Actinomycetota > Actinomycetes > Kitasatosporales > Streptomycetaceae > Streptomyces > Streptomyces sp. NPDC002853. The sequence goes on from NZ_JBSFUS010000004.1 coordinate 271,615, forward strand.
CCGCGACCGCTGGATCTTGCCGAGGTTGCCGCGGGGGATCTGGGCTTCGGTGACGGGCACGATCAGCTGGGGCCGGAAGCCCCAGTGCATCACCGTGGAGCTGCGGATCGCGACCAGGGACCGGTACACGGCCGAGTCGTCGGCGGGGTCGCCCGCGGGGACGAACGCGACGGCGAGCGCTTCCGAATCGGCGCCGTCGGGCCGGATCGGGAAGGCCGCGACCTGGCCGCGCCGTACACCGTCCAGTTCGTCGAGGACCGCTTCCAGGTCGTGGCTGTAGTAGTTGACGCCGTTCACGATGACGGAGTCCTTCGTCCGGCCGACCAGCGTCAACCGGCCCTCGGAGTCGAGGCGTCCCAGGTCCCCGGTACGGAACCAGCCGTCGGGGGTGAAGGCCTGGGCGGTGGCCCGGTCGTTGCCGTGATAGCCGTCGGTGACCATCGTCCCGCGCAGCTGCACCTCTCCGGACTCGTCCGTGGTGGGCCGGTCGGTGGAGGCGAGGACCGTGCCGTCGCCGTCCACGACGCGGATGTGCAGGCCGCGCACGGGGCGGCCCAGCGGGGGGAACTCCGTGTCCAGGTCCCGGGCGGCGAACTCACGGTTGAAGACGCTGCCCGCGCACGTCTCGGTCATCCCGAACGCGGGCACAACCACGTCCGCGCGCAGTCCGTGGGGCGCGAGCGTGTCCAGGAACGCCCGGACGGTGCCGGTCACGGTGGCCTCACCGCCGGAGATGATGTGCCGCACCCGCGACAGGTCCAACTCCTCGGGCGGAAGCGGGCGTTGCGCCAGAGCCTGGTTGATCTGCCCGAACAGGAAGTTGGGCGTGAACGTCACCCGCACCCGGTGGGCGGCCAGCAGCCTGAGGAATTCGACGGGGTCCGCGAGCACGGTGGCCGGAGTCGCCATGACCTGGTCGGCTCCGTTGAACATCGGCAGCAGGTTCGCCTCGATCGCGGCGATGTGGTCGGCCGATATCCAGTTCAGCGAGGTGTCGTCGGGCCCCAGATCCAGCGCCCCCGCCTTGCCGGCCTGCGCGGCGAGGAGGTTGGCGTGGGTGAGCCTGACCGCCTTGCTCGATCCGGTGGACCCGGAGGTGAGCATCAGTACGGCGAGATCGTCCGGTGCGGGCGCGTGCAGTTGGTCGCCGTCGGCCGCGGCATGGCTCAGTTCCTCCACCGTCACCGCCCGCAGGCCGACTTCGGGCAGGTCACCTCGGGAGTCCTTGGAGAGGATCACCAACGGGTCGGCCAACAGCGTGCGCAGGTGCTCCAGTTGCATGCGCCACCGGGAGGGATCGGCGGGCGGCGCGACCGGGCAGGGCACGACACCGGCCAGTACGCACCCCCAGAAGGCGCGGAAGAAATTCTCGGGGTCGTGGGCGGAGATCAGAACCCGCTCGCCCGGGGCGGTGCCGTGGTCGCGCAGCCCTTGGGCGATCCGGCAAGCACACTCCCGTAAGTCGGCGTACGAGAGGAATGACCCGCCGATGAAGGTGATGCCGCGCGATGTGTCCCGAGCCGCACACTCGAGCAGTTGCGGGAGCGTCGCAGCGTGACGTTGATCCGGCATGGGGATGACGACCTCCGATCAGAGAAAAGCACCGTGGCTGGGGATGCGGCTCGGGCCAGGCCTCGGGGCGGGCGCGATTGAGCACCCGGCAAAAGGTGGCGAGCTCGCAATTTCTCGCGATCCAGAATTTTTCTCGTGACGACCGCCCGCGGGTGGCGGATCCCGTCAAACGCCGACCTCGTTGAAGCGCACGATCTCGTCGATCGTCTTCTGCAGCTTCAGTTCGTCCGGGTCGGAGACGATCGCCTGACCGAACCGGCCGTACGGGCCGGTCGACGCGTCGGGCGACAGGGGGTATTTGATTTCGTCGAAGGAGAAGTTGCGCTCGAAATCCTGCTGGGTCAGTGTGTCGTCGCCGGAGCGGCGCAGGAGGATGTATCCGTAGAAGCGGTCGGGTACGTGGTCGTCCGGGATCCGCCTCGGCTCTTCGCCGAGCGCCAGGCTGATTTCCACGTCGAAGAGGTCGACACCGAAGGTCAGTTGATTGACCTGCGGGGACAGCGCACCGGGGAGTCTGATGGCGCACTCGCCGAACGTCAGCCCGGCTTCTCGCGCGAATGCCTCCATGTGGAACACGCAGTCCGGTGCGCCAAGGCTTTCCAGCGCCTCCCCGGCGAGCTGCTCGGCCTGCCGGAACAGGTCAGGATGCAGCCGGCGGTCCAGGATGTGCGCGGACAGGATGCCACCCTGCACGGCGCTGAGCGGCGAGATGTGGTTGCTGCTCATGGACGACCACTGGAGACGGCCGTTCCGCCAGATGCCGTCCATGTAGACCTCGGGGGCGTCGACGAAGGACTCGGCGACGATCTCGACGTCCGACTGGCCCGGGAACAACTCCAGGGCCCGCGCGTGCTCTTCGGGAGATCGCACGATGCTCGTGCGCAGTGAACCGGCTCCGATCGCGGGCTTGATGACGAAGACGTCGCCCAGGTCCCTGGAGAGTTCCAGGAACGACGTGTTCTTCGATACGTACCGGCACCGCGCGCGCTTTACGTGCGGCGGCAGTTTGCTCTTCTGCAGATATTTGTCCCGGAAGTTCAGGGCGGCCCTTGAGTCGACGTTCCCGGGGAGGTTCAGCTGTTGACGCAAATAGGTGGCGCCGAATACGCCCATTTCATGGACGGTGAGTACTCCTGCCACATCATCGACATGCGCCGAGAGCACCGCTCGCCATATTTCTTGAATGTTCTCGATGTCGGCGACCCGCTTGAAGCGTCGCCCTTTCGGGGCACCGAAAGGCGCCTGCACGATATAGCAGGGATCCAATCCCCTGCGCCGGAGAACTTGGTCCAGGTCATCCCTGTAACCGATGACAATCATCGTCGGCATGCTTGTCTCCCCGAATTAAAGCTAGCCAACCAACTCGTCGCATCCTGTCACACGGGTAACAGCCGTGTGGATATGCGCAAGCATGATCATTTGATCGATGAGATGTGATTTAACTCACAAGTAAAGCTTTAGTCGAATAGGCATGGAATGATTCATTCCGCCGCAGCTCCACGGAACGAAATTCCACCGGAACAAGCAAACAAAAGCCCATATGGCACCGCATACGGAAGAGAAGGCGAGAAACGCTCGACGCCGGTGCGTGTACCGGAGCGGGAGGCAGTCGCCGCCGCCCGCTCCGGGCGCTGTCAGAACGCGATTGCGGCGGTCAGCCGAGGGGCCCCGGAGCCGGGAGCGAGGACGCGGCGCGACGCTCGCCCGGGGTCGCCCGGCATGTCACGTCGGCAGCCGGGAGCTTACCGGTGGCCAGGTAGGAGTCGGCAGTGGCATCCGCGCACGGATTCGTGCTGTAGACGCCATGCCCCTCGCCCTCGTCGACCGTCACCATGCGCGAGCCCTTCAGCTGGCGGTGCATGGCGCGCGCGGTGACCAGGGGGGTCTGCGAGTCCCACTCGTTCTGCACGATCAACGCCGGGACCAGGTTGTTCACCTCGGTGGCGGGCTCAACAGGCTTGTCCCAGAAGGCGCATGGCATGACGCCCGCGGCGAAGTCCCCGTACAGCGGATAGCGCGCCGCATCCCGGACCGAGTCCCTGCGGTACGTCTCGGGGTCGCTCGGCCAGGAGGCATCACCGCACACCACGGCCATGGTGGCCGAGATGTCGGGCTCCTCGGGAGGCTCGGCGAGGTCCAGGCCCTTCGCGCTCCCCCCGGCTGCCTCCTTCAGCCGCACCACCCGCTCGGCCGCGTGCCGGACGGTGAAGAGGTCCGCCCGCACCAGGTCCCGGACGCCCGCGCCGTCGAGCGGAATCCCGTCGACGACGATGGGGTCCCGGTCGGCCCTTGCGACCACATCCCAGAAGGTCTTGCTCACCGCGGCCGGTGTGTCACCGAGGCCGTAGGTCGCGTCGTGTGCGGCGGTCCACTTCGTCCACCGCGCGAACGCCGGCTCCGCCTCCTTGCCCCAGACCCGGAACATCTCGCGCCACATCCGCGTCGGGTCGACGGCACTGTCCAGGACGAAGCGGTCGGCACGCCGGGGGAAGAGCTGCATGTAGACGGCGCCGAGGGCGGTGCCGTAGGAGACCCCGTAGTACGAGATCCTGCGCTCGCCCAGGACCGCCCGCAGGATGTCCATGTCGCGCGCGGTGTTGCGGGTGGTGATGTGCCGAAGGGTGTTCCCCGCCTTCGAACGGCACTTGTCGGCCACGGTCTTGGCCCACACCACGTTCTTGTCGAACGTCCGCAGCGGGCGCAGCAGCGTGTTCTCCTCCGCGCTGATGCCGCACCGCACGGGTGTGCTCCTTCCGACTCCCCGGGGGTCGAACCCGATGAGGTCGTAGCGGTCCTTCACCCGCTGGGGCAGCTGCCGGTCCAGTTCGAGCGGCATCTCGAGGCCGGGCCCGCCGGGGCCGCCGGGGTTCGAGAGCAGTACGCCGTGGCGCTTGTCGGGAGCGCCGGTCCTGAGCCGGGATATCGCGATGTCGATCTTCTTGCCGCCGGGGGCGCGGTAGTCCAGCGGAACCTTCAGGGTCGCGCACCGGAGAGTAGCGGGAGTGTCGTTGCCGCACCGCCCCCAGACCGGCTTCTGCTGGGTGTACGGACGCAGGCCCGCGGCCTCCACGGAGGCGGGCGCCGAGCGGGCCGATGGGCTCGCGGCGGCCGGGGACGCGGCCAGGCCGGGCGCCAGAGCCGCCATCACGCTCACCGCCAACAGCGGTACGAGCGGTCGTCTTTGCATGCGGACGATCCTTCCGATGGACATCGCGGGACATGAGCGATCATGTCCTGGTGCGCCTGTCCCGCGACTCATCCGGAAGGCCCGACCATCTCCAACTCACGCGCCATGTCCGGCGGTTGCGTCTACTCCGCTGGGAGGAGTACCCAACAGGACTCGCGAGCAGTTCATATGGCCCGATGCCCGGCGATTACCGCGTTCGGGTGTTGTGGCGGACCCGGTGCAACCAGCTGGACCCCGGAACGCTTCCTGACCGACACAGGCATTGCCCGCACGTCGTGAGGAAGCCGCCATGACTTCACCCGCCATCATCCTGCCGACCGTCGACTGGGACGCGGAGGCCGACTTCCTGCTGCCCCCGCCCGACCCGACGCAGCGCCTGGACATGGCCGCCCCGACCGTTCTCACGCCCCGCGACCGACACCGCCTGAGCCTGCACGCGACGCTCACCACGGCCGGCATCCCTCCCCACCCGGACGACGCCAAGGCCATCGACGCACTGAGCACGCTCGACGACACCGTCGCCCTCGCGATCTGCCGCTGGCTCAGCACCCATGCCCAGCCGGCGACCCCGCTCACGTGACACCGCACGGCGGTTCACCGCGTTCCGCCCGCGGCGGCAACGCAAGGACAGCCGGTCAGCCCCGGTGGAAGAGGTCCTGCGTGTCGACGCGCTCCCAGCGTGAGCGCGGGGCGGGCACCCGCGGGACCTCGCGGTTCTGGGCCTGCCATTCACGTACCAGCGCGTCATAGATCGGGGATTGCGAAGCTGGCTCCCCGACGCCGCCGGTCCTGGTCTCGGCACGGGGCGGCCGCGGCGAAGGGACCCCGTTCCCCGCATCGCTCATGCGCAGTCCAACGATCCTTTCCGCTCCCGGCACTTCGAGAACTCGTCCGCGTCCGGCATGAAGCCCGCGGCATGCGCATGCCGCGGGCTTGATGGAGCGTCGGAATCAGATCGCTGACTCCATGGATCGTCTGGGCGCGGTCCTCGAATTCGTGCTCGCACCCATTCAACGCCGACCTTCGGCGTCAGTGTCGCTCTTGAAAGTGCGACACACGTTTGAGTGACAGATCTGTGCGAGTCGGTTGCCCGGAACCTCGTCGGTCCATACTCTCCGCCCGGCCTGGTGCTCAGCCGACGTACGCCGCGAGGTGTTCGCCGGTGAGCGTGGAGCGGTCGGCGACGAGATCCGCGGGCGTGCCCTCGAAGACGATCTTGCCGCCGTCGTGGCCCGCGCCGGGGCCGAGGTCGATGATCCAGTCGGCGTGCGCCATGACCGCCTGGTGGTGCTCGATCACGATGACCGACTTCCCCGATTCGACGAGACGGTCGAGCAGCCCGAGCAGTTGCTCCACGTCCGCGAGGTGCAGACCGGTCGTCGGCTCGTCGAGGACGTAGACACCGCTCTTCTCCGCCATGTGGGTGGCCAGCTTGAGCCGCTGCCGCTCGCCGCCGGACAGCGTGGTGAGCGGCTGGCCGAGGCTGAGGTAGCCCAGCCCCACGTCGGAGAGCCGCTCGAGGATCTTGTGGGCGGCCGGGGTGCGCGCCTCGCCCTCCCCGAAGAACTCCGCCGCCTCGGCCACGGACATCGCGAGCACCTCGCTGATGTCCCGTCCACCGAAGGTGTATTCGAGGACCGCAGGCTGGAACCGCTTCCCCTCGCAGTCCTCGCAAGGGGTCTCGACACTGGCCATGATCCCCAGGTCGGTGTAGATGACGCCCGCGCCGTTGCAGGTCGGGCAGGCGCCCTCGGAGTTGGCGCTGAACAGCGCCGGCTTCACGTCGTTGGCCTTGGCGAACGCCTTGCGGATCGGCTCGAGGAGCCCGGTGTACGTCGCCGGGTTGCTGCGCCGCGAGCCCTTGATCGGCGCCTGGTCGACCGAGACCACCCCGGCGGACGCGGGGACGGAGCCGTGGATCAGGGAGCTCTTGCCGGAACCGGCGACACCGGTGACCACGCACAGCACCCCGAGCGGGACATCGACGTCGACGCCCTGCAGGTTGTGGCGGGTGGCGCCGCGGATCTCCAACGTGCCGGTGGACTTACGCACCGTCTCCTTGAGCGCGGCCCGGTCGTCGAGGTGACGGCCGGTGACGGTGTCGCTGGCCCGCAGCCCGTCGACGGTGCCCTCGAAGCAGACGGCTCCACCGGCCGTACCGGCGCCGGGCCCGAGGTCGACGACGTGGTCGGCGATCGCGATGGCCTCGGGCTTGTGCTCGACGACGAGCACCGTGTTGCCCTTGTCCCGCAGTCGCAGCAGGAGCTTGTTCATCCGCTCGATGTCATGGGGGTGCAGGCCGATGGTCGGCTCGTCGAAGACGTACGTGACGTCGGTGAGCGAGGAGCCGAGGTGGCGGATCATCTTGACGCGCTGGGCCTCGCCGCCCGACAGCGTGCCCGCGGGCCGGTCGAGCGAGAGATAGCCGAGACCGATCTCCACGAACGAGTCGAGGGTCTGCTGCAGGGCGGTGAGCAGCGGCGCCACGGACGGTTCCTTGAGGCCGCGGACCCACTCGGCGAGGTCGCGGATCTCCATCGCGCAGGCGTCGGCGATGCTGATCCTCTTGATCTTCGAGGACCGGGCCCCCTCGCTGAGGCGGGTGCCGTCGCACTCGGGGCAGGTGGTGAAGGTGACCGCGCGCTCCACGAAGGCCCGGATGTGCGGCTGCATCCCCTCCTTGTCCTTGGAGAGGAACGACTTCTGGATCTTGGGGATCAGGCCCTCGTAGGTGAGGTTGACGCCGTTGACCTTGACCTTGACCGGCTCGCCGTAGAGGAAGTCCCGCAGTTCCTTCTTGGTGTACTTGCGGATCGGCTTGTCCGGGTCGACGAAGCCGGACTGGGCGTAGACCTGCACGGTCCACTGACTGTCGGACTTCCAGCCGGGGATGGTGAACGCGCCCTCGGCGAGCGACTTGGAGTCGTCGTAGAGCTGGGTGAGGTCGATGTCGGAGACCGTGCCCCGGCCCTCGCAGCGCGTGCACATGCCGCCGGTGCGGTTGAACGTCGCCTTCACGGTCTTGGTCTTGGCGTTACCGCGTTCGACGGTGATCCCGCCACTCGCCCTGACCGACGCGGTGTTGAACGAGTACGCGCTGGGCGGGCCGATCTGCGGCTTGCCGAGGCGGCTGAAGAGGATGCGCAGCATCGCGTTGGCGTCGGTGGCGGTGCCGACCGTCGAGCGGGGGTCGGCGCCCATCCGCTGCTGGTCGACGATGATCGCGGTCGTGAGACCGTCGAGAACGTCGACTTCGGGCCGCGCCGGCGTCGGCATGAAGCCCTGCACGAAGGCGCTGTACGTCTCGTTGATCATCCGCTGCGACTCGGCGGCGATCGTGCTGAACACCAGGGAGCTCTTGCCCGACCCGGAGACGCCGGTGAACACCGTCAGGCGTCGCTTGGGGAGCTCGATGCTGACGTCCTTGAGGTTGTTCACACGCGCGCCGTGCACACGGATCAAGTCGTGGCTGTCGGCGGCGTGGAGCGCAGGCGACTGCGTGGTCTTCCTCTTGGCCGGGCTCATGGTTTCTCCATCTGTCGGGCGGAGCCGCTCGCGCGGTCTCCGTCGTTGTCGCCTGGCTCGATCTGATCTTCGTCGAGCGCTATGTCAGGTTCTACTTCGTCGGCGTGATCGCGGCAACGGGTCGCTGTCCTTCCGCTTGGCGGCGTCAGGTCGTGGCGCACGATCGCGGGGGCGCCGCCCTCAGCGCAGCTCCTGGATGCGGAGCATGTTGCCCGCGGGGTCGCGGACGGCGCAGTCGCGCACACCGTAGGGCTGCTCGGTCGGCTCCTGGACGATCTCGGCGTTCTTCGCCCGCAGCCGCGCGAAGGTGCCCTCCAGGTCGGCGGTGGTCAGGAGGATGCCGGCGTAGGTCCCCTTGGCCATCATCTCGTCGATGGTTCGGCGCTCGGCCTCGGTGATGCCGGGGTCGGCCGCCGGGGGCTGCAGGACGATGGAGGTGCCGGGCTGGTCCGCGGGGCCGACGGTGATCCAGCGCATCCCGTCGTATCCGACGTCGTGGCGGACCTCGAAGCCGAGGCAGTCGCGGTAGAAGGCCAGGGAGGCGTCCGGGTCGTTGTGCGGGAGGAAGCTCGCGTGAATGGTGACGTCCATGGAGTTCACGCTAGGCGCGGCTCGGGGGCCGGCGCTTCTCGATTCCTGACCGGTCGGGCCCGGCCGGGGTTCAGCCGGGGCAGATCAACGAGGTCAGGGCAGGTCAGGACATGCTTCGGGGGCGGCACCGGATGGTGCCGCCCCCGATCGCCGCGCCCGTCGTCAGGACTGGGGGCGGCTGCCGTGGTTCGCGCCGTTCTTGCGGCGGGCCTTCTTCTTGCGACGTCGCTTCGAGGACATGGGTACCTCCGTGGTTCCGGTGTTGCTTCCCGGGCGCGAGCCCAGGCGATCATGCACTCCCTACCCAGGACGACGCCGGGTAATGACGTGTCCTACGACACGATGTGGACCACCTGTGTCAGCCCGCGCCCCACAGGGCGCTCGGTCAGGCAGGGAGCGCCTCGACGGTGGGCACGACGGTGCCGAACAGGTCGGTGATGGTGGTCAGCGCGGCACTCTGGAGCGCGGCGGCCTGCAGGACGGTGCCGTCCGGGGCGGTGAGCGAGCGGGTGGCGGTGGCCTCGGCGACGACGGTGGGGCGGTAGCCGAGGTTGAAGGCGCCCTGGGCGGTGTAGTTGACGCACATGTGGGTCATGAAGCCGGCAAGGACCAGGTCCTTGCCGCTGCCCGGGGCGATACCCAGATCGGTCAGCGTCTTCTCCAGTTCGGTGGCGTGGAAGGAGTTGGGGAACTGCTTCACCACGACCGCCTCGCCCTCCACCGGGGCGACCTCGTCGCTGATGGCCCCGATGTGGGCGCGGATGTCGTAGGGGGTGCCTTCACCGCCGTCGTTGAGGACGTGGACGACCGGGGTGCCCGCGGCGCGGGCACGCTCCAGGAGGCGGGCCCCGGCCGCGAGGGCCTCCTCGGCGCCGTTCAGTGCCATGACGCCGGTGCGGTAGGTGTTCTGGAAGTCGATCAGGACCAGTGCGGATTCGCTCAGCCGGGGCGGCTGATTGTCCAGGCCGATCACGGCGCGCAGGGGGGTGGAGGGCTGGTTCGTGTGCGTGGTCATGGGGTGAGGAACCTTTCGTGTTCCGCCGTGGATCACGGCATGGGACATGGAGGAATCAGGCATGGCGAAGCCGCGGGTCTCGCCTGTGCGTGGGCGTGCCTGTGCGGTGACGGGGTCAGGTGGACTGGACGCGGAAGCGGCGGCGGTAGGCCGCCGGGGTGGTGGCGAGCTGCCGGTTGAACGCCCGGTGCAACGTCTCCACCGAGCCGAGCCCGGCGGCGGTCGCGACCTGGTCGAGCGGTCCGTCGGTGGTCTCCAGGAGACGGCGCGCCACCTCGACGCGGGCAGCCTCCACGTAGTCGGCGGGGCTGGTGCCCGTCTCCTGTTTGAACACCCGGGCGAAGTGCCGTTCGCTCAGGCACATCCGGGCCGCCAGTGCCGCCGCCGACAGGTCCTCGTCGAGGTGCTCGGCGATCCACAGCCGCAGTTCGTCGATGTCACGGCGGGCGGAGGCGGGGCGGCTGAGGGGTACGGAGAACTGGCTCTGCCCTCCCTGGCGCTTGAGGTACATGACCAGTTGCCGGGCCACCGCAAGGGCCACGTCCTCGCCCTGGTCCTCGGCCACGAGCGCCAGGGCGAGATCCAGGCAGGCGCTGATCCCGGCCCCGGTCCACAACCGGCCTCGGTCGGTGCGCACGAAGATCGGGTCCGGGTCGACGACGACGGCCGGGTGCTCGGCGGCGAGCTGGGCGGCGGTCGACCAGTGGGTGGTCGCCGTCTTCCCGTCGAGGAGTCCGGCCGCGGCGAGCACGTGCGCGCCCACGCACACCGAAGCCACCCGGCGGGCCTGCGGAGCGGTCGCCTTCACCCACTCCACGACGTCCGCGTCGATGCGGGCGACCGGGCCCTTGTCGGTCATGTCGACCGCCCCGGGCACCAGCAGGGTGTCCACCTGCCCGCGGACCTCGTCGAAACCCAGGTCGGCCAGCAGCCGCACCCCGGCCGACGTACGGACCTCACCGGCGACCGGTCCCGCCAGGCGGACCTGGTATCCGGCGCGGCCCGCGGTCTCCCGCCCGGCCAGGGCGAAGACCTCGGCCGGGCCGGTGACGTCGAGGAGGTCGACATCGGGGAAGACCGCGATGACGACACGGTGCGGAGTGGGCATGCACCCATCCTCACCGCGCCGACCGATGGCCGCAATGACGGTTCTCTGTCACATCCGGACATCGCATACGGGCATCGCATCCGGCCGGCACATCCGGACATGCGCGGAGGGAACATTCGTCCAATACGGCCGCTTCCCGCTTCGGCAAGTCTGAGGGCGCACGACCGAGGGGCTTCAGCATCAGTCGAAGGGAAGCAACGATGGCGTACGACGACACCACGACGAACGACTCCGAGAACGTCCGGGACGAGGGCGCCCGCGAGCTGGTCGCGCAGCTCGTGTTCGGAAGCCTGGCCGCACAGACCGTGCGCGCCGCCGTCCGGCTGCGGGTCATGGAGCTGATCGGCGACAAGGAGCGGTCGGCAGCAGAGATCGCCGCCGAGGCCGGGGCACGCCCCCAGCCCATGACCAGGCTGCTGCGCGCTCTGGCGAGCCTGGGGCTGCTGCGCGAACACACCGCGGGCTCGTTCTCGGTGACCCCCGCGGGCGCCACGCTGGACCCCGGGCACCCCGACTCGATCACCTCGCTCGTACGGATGTTCACCGAGCCGACGATGCTGCGTGCCTGGGAGCACCTGGACGACAGCGTCCGGACCGGTGACGTCGCGTTCGACGCGATCTTCGGGAAGGACTTCTTCGCCCATCTGAAGGAATCACCCGACCTGTCCGCGGAGTTCAACGCGGCCATGAGCCAGGCCGTCAGGGCGACCGCCGCCGTCCTGCCGCACGCCTACGACTTCGGCCGCTTCACCACCGTGACCGATGTCGGCGGCGGGGACGGCACCCTGCTGAGCGCGGTGCTCCGCGCGCACCCCTCCCTGACGGGCATCATCTACGACACGCAGGAGGGCCTGGCCCAGGCTCCGGCGACGCTGGAGCGCCAAGGACTCACGAAGCGTTGCTCCCTGGTGGCCGGGGACTTCTTCCGCGAGGTTCCCGAGGGCGCCGACGCGTTCCTGATGAAGAGCATCCTGCACGACTGGTCGGACGACCAGTCGGTGGCGATCCTGCGCCACTGCCGTGAGGTGCTGCCGCCGTCGGGGCGCGTACTGATCGTGGAGCCGGTCTTGCCCGAGGTCGTCGACGCGGAAACCGCCGGGCTCACGTATCTCAGCGACCTCAACATGATGGTCAACGTGGGCGGCAGGGAACGGACGCGACCCGACTTCGAGGACCTGTGCCGCAGGGCAGACCTCACCCTGACCTCGGTGACCCCGCTGACGCGGGCGGAGCCGTTCTGCCTGCTCGAGGCGACGGCGACACGCGTCACGACCTGATCACGTACTCCATGTTTCAACCGCAGGTGATCTAGCGTGTTCCACCTGGCACAACTCTGGGGGGACATATGCGCGTTCGCGCTACCGCGGCCGTGGCCGCCATGCTTCTGGCCGCTCTGACCGCGTGCGGCGGAAGCGATGGCGGGGACGGCGACAAGGACGACCCGAAGTCGGTGAACGACTCGGAGGGCTCGGCCTCGAAGAAGGTCGACTGCTCGGACGAGGACATCAGTCAGGCCGACTGGACGAAGCACTGCTCCGACGAGGGCGCCGGCGCCGAAGCGGACGGGGCCGAGGAGAAGGCGACGGGCCTGAAGTTCGGCGAGTCCTACACCTGGCCCGACGGCCTGAAGGTGACCGTCACCGAGGCGAAGGTATTCACGGACCACAACGCCGAGTTGATGGAGTCCGCCGAGCCCGGCAACACCGACTTCCGTGTGCGGCTGAAGCTGACGAACTCCGGCAAGTCCGCCGTCGCCCTCGACGACCTCTCCCTCATCGTCGAGGGCGCCACCAAGGGCGGCGAGGCCTCGCAGACCGCGTTCGAGAAGGGAGCGGAACCACTCGAAGGGCGCCTGGCCCCAGGGGTGTCCGCGACGAAGACCAACGACAACGTGCTGGAGACGAAGTACGGCAAGAAGATCATCGTCACGGTGCAGCGCAGCAGCGAGGCCGCGAACCTGGACTTCCCGGAGTACACCGGAGCCATCACCGGCTGACCTGGAGCGGCGGGTCCGCGGAAGCGCGGCGCCCCGGATCGGCCTCGCCTTCAGATCGGGCTCGAGCCCGTCAGAGGAAGCGGCGGATCGGGCGTACGGACAACTCGCGGGCCCGTTGCAGGACCGAGCGTCTCTTCCAGCGGCCAGGGCGGATCAGGTCGCTGACCGTCACGTCGTCGTCGAAGTGCTCGTCGAGCGTCGCGGTGAACTCCGGGTCAAGGACCGCGAGCATGACTTCCTCGTCATGGTCGAGGGAGCGGCGGTTGAAGTTCGTCGAGCCGATGAGTGAGGCGACGCCGTCGACTGTGATGATCTTGGCGTGCATCATCGTCGGCTGGTACTGGAAGATCTTCACCCCGCACGCGGTGAGATCCTCGTAATAGTGCTGGCCGGCGAGGTGGCTGACCCTCTTGTCGGTGTGCGGTCCCGGCAGCAGGATCTCCACCTCGACGCCGCGCCGCGCGGCCTCGCACAGCAGCTCGATGAAGTACGCGTCCGGGGAGAAGTACGCGGTGGACAGCCGGAAGCGCTCCTCGGCCGACTCCAGCATCACCCGGATCAGGGTCTGCATGTCCTGCCAGCCGAGGCTGGCCGAGCCGCGCACCACCTGCACGATGGCGTCGCCCTGCGGGGCCTGCTCGATGAACCGGTCGCGCTCGTCGAAGAGCTCGTCGTGGCTCTCCGCCCAGTTCTGCGCGAACGCCGCGGCGATGCCGTCCACCGCGGGTCCGCGGACCTCGACATGGGTGTCGCGCCACTCGTTCTCGTTGCGCGCGTCGCCGCACCACTCCTGCGCGATTCCCACCCCGCCCGTGAACGCGCTCTCCTCGTCGACGACGAGAACCTTGCGGTGGCAACGGTGATTCTGCTTGAGCGGAGAGAGGTACAGCGGCTTGCGGAACCACGCCACCTGCACCCCGGCCCGGTCCATCGCGTCGAGCTGCTCGCTCTCGATCAGCCGGCTGCCGAACCCGTCGAGGAGCAACCGCACCCGCACCCCGGCACGAGCCCGCTCCGCGAGCGCCTCGGCGAACTGGTGAGCGATGTCACCCTTCCAGTACACGAAGGTCATCATGTCCACGGTGTGCTCGGCCCGGCGGATCCCGGCGAGCATGGCCGCGAAGATCTCGTCCCCGTTGCGCAGGGGCGTGAGCGAGTTGCCCTCGGTCGCCGCGATGCCTATCAGCCGCTCGAGGCGCCGTCGTATGCGCGTGACGCGGTCCTCCATGGACGGTGCGCCCACCCCGTCCCGGGTCCCCGGAGTCAGCTCGGGCGGTTCCTGCGTGCTGGTCATCGTGTCACCTGGCCGGTACGCGAAGGGAGTCATCAGGCCGCGGCGCCCGGTCCGGCACGGGCTGAGCGGCGAGCCGACTGTACCGGTCCACTCGCCGGGGCGATCGGGCCCCCGCGCATACACCTGGCCCGCTCGGGCACACGGCACTCACGCCTCGAAACAGGGAGCCTTTCGTGATCATTGTCGGCATAGTCGCTGTCTGTATCGTTCTGGCCGTTCTCGCGTTCTTCGTGCCGCGCCTCTCGCGGCACCCCGAGCGGGGAACCCAGCGCACTCTGGGGGCCGGTTCACGCGCCGGAAGCAAGGCCCCCGGCATCCTCGGCCGGCTCTTCAGCAAGCCGTTCCGCAGCAGTTCCAAGGCCGTGGGCCGCAGTGGCTCGGCCGGCCGCCGGACGCGCGGCCGCATGCCCTTCTGACCCGGCTCACAAGCTCGCGAGGAGGTCGTCGAGCGGGGCCGGTGTCAGCTCCGGGTCGAGGGCCTCGACGAGGAGGCGGCCGTAGCGGATCTTGCGGCCCTTCTTCGTTCCGAGGAAGCGCCTCAACTGCTGTCCCCGGGGGCGGTCGTGCTGGGCCGGCTGGTGCAGGAAGGTCTGCCAGGCCCGCAGGTCACCCCCGTCCCGGACGGTCTCCTCGACCCTCGCCGTGCCCAGCGCGCGGATGAGTTCGTCCTCCAGGTCCGACACACAGACGAAGAAGTCCCGGCGCGGCGCCCGGGCCCGCTCAAGGCCCCGGTCGTAGAAGCGCCGTTCGCCCACATCGCACAGTCCTGCCAGCCGCAGGTCGAGACCGGGCGGCCCGAGGAGCTCGGCGTAGCGGCCGATGCTCATCGCGCCGCCCATCGCGACGACGCACACCCCTTCGGCGGCGAGGTCCCGGCCGCGCCGCGCGGCCAGCGCCTCGACTGCCTCGCGGTCACTCGGCCCTTCGAGCAGCACCGCCGTCCGCACCCCGACCCGCACGGCCAGCTCGCTCGCCGCCCCGCCGGGCCCGCCGGCCGCCCACGCGGCGACCGCGTCCCGGAACGCCCCCATGTCCGCCATGGGGCGAGTGTGCACCGTCATCGACGCCACGGCACGCGATATTCGACGCCCGGCATGGTCCGGGCCGCGCCCTCGTCGGTCAGTCCTGCCAGGACCAGTCCCGTACCTCCGGCAGGTCCACGCCGTGCGCGCGCACGTAGGCGTGGTGGCGCAGCCGCGCGTCGTTCATCCGCTGGCGTACCTCGACGGCACGGACACCGAGTCCGGGCACCCGGTCGACGACGTCCATCACCAGGCGGAAACGGTCCAGGTCGTTGGCGACGACCATGTCGAAGGGCGTGGTGGTGGTGCCGCGCTCCTTGTAGCCGCGGACATGCAGGTGCGGGTGGACCGCACGCCGGTAGGCAAGGCGGTGCACCAGCCACGGGTAGCCGTGGAAGCCGAAGATGACCGGCTTGTCGCGGGTGAACAGCGCGTCGAACTCCGCGTCCGGCATGCCGTGCGGGTGCTCGCCCTCAGGCATCAGCCGCGCGATGTCCACCACGTTGACCACACGCACCGCGAGCTCCGGCAGGTGGCTGCGCAGCAGGCTCGCGGCGGCCAGCACCTCCAGGGTGGGTACGTCCCCGGCGCAGGCAAGGACGACGTCCGGCTCCTGATCGGGGGCTTCCGTGCCGGCCCAGGTCCACACTCCGGCGCCCCGCGCGCAGTGGGCCCGTGCGTCGTCGAGGCTCAGCCAGTCGAAGCCGGGCTGCTTGCCGGCCACGACGACGTTCACGTAGTCACGTGAGGCGAGGCAGTGCTCGGCGGTGGACAGCAGCGTGTTGGTGTCCGGGGGCAGATAGACCCGTACGGCCTCCGGGCTCTTGTTGAGGACGTGACCGATGAAGCCCGGGTCCTGGTGCGAGAAGCCGTTGTGGTCCTGGCGCCACACGTGGGAGGTCAGCAGGTAGTTGAGCGAGGCGATCGGTGCCCGCCAGGGCAACTCGCGGGTGGTGCGCAGCCATTTGATGTGCTGGTTGACCATGGAGTCGACGATGTGCACGAACGCCTCGTAGCAGGAGAACAGTCCGTGACGTCCCGTCAGCAGGTAGCCCTCGAGCCAGCCTTGGCAGGTGTGCTCGGAGAGGATCTCCATCACCCGCCCGTGCCGGGTGAGGTGTTCGTCGACGTCGTAGATGTCTTCCTGCCAGGCCTTTCCGGACGCCCCGTAGACGTCGTCGAGCCGGTTGGAGGCCGTCTCGTCCGGGCCGACGATCCGGAAGTCGCGCCGCTCGGCGGTGTCGGCCATCACCTGGCGCAGGTAGCCGCCGAGGACTCGCGTGGGCTCGTTCAGGGTGGCGCCCGGCTTGTCCACGTCGACCGCGAACTCCTCGAGCGGCTTCAGCGGCAGCGAGCGCAGCAGCAGCCCGCCGTTGGCGTGCGGGTTGGCGCCCAGGCGCAGCTCGCCCCGCGGGGCGATGTCGACGAGTCCGGCTGCCGGGCGCCCCTCGGCGTCGAACAGTTCCTCCGGTCGGTAGGAGCGCAGCCACTCCTCCAGCTGCCGGCGATGCTCGTCGCTCTCCCTGACGTTGGAGAGCGGCACTTGGTGCGCGCGCCACGTGCCCTCCACCGGCTTCCCGTCCACGGTCTTGGGGCCGGTCCAGCCCTTCGGGGTACGGAGCACGATCATGGGCCAGCGGGGGGCCGGGGCATCCTTCGCGCGCTCGGTGTCCCCGGCGGCCCTGGCCTCGCGCTGGATCGCCGCGATGCGGTCCAGGCAGCGGTCGAGGGCGACGGCGAAGTCCCGGTGGACCGCCATGGGGTCGTCGCCGGTGACGTGCACGGGCTCGTACCCGTACCCGCGCATCAGGTCGTCGAGCTGGTCCTGGGGCAGCCGGGCCGGGATCGTCGGGTTGGCGATCTTGTAGCCGTTGAGGTGCAGGATGGGCAGCACCGCGCCGTCGTGCACCGGGTCCAGGAAGGTGTTGGAGTGCCAGGAGGCCGCCAGCGGTCCGGTCTCGGACTCTCCGTCGCCGATGACGCACACCGACAGCAGGTCCGGGTTGTCGAACGCGGCTCCGTAGGCGTGCGAGAGGGAGTAGCCGAGCTCGCCGCCCTCGTGGATGGAGCCGGGCGTCTCGGGGGCGACGTGGCTCGGCACTCCGCCGGGGAACGAGAACTGCCGGAAGAGGCGGGTCATCCCCTCTTCGTCCCGGGTGATGTCGGGGTAGGTCTCGGTGTACGTGCCGTCCAGCCACGAGTTGGCCAGGACGGCGGGCCCGCCGTGTCCGGGGCCCCAGACGCAGATGGTGTCCAGGTTCCGCGCCTTGATGACCCGGTTGAGGTGGGCGTGCACGAGGTTGAGTCCGGGCGAGGTGCCGAAGTGGCCGAGGAGGCGTGGCTTGATGTCCTCGACGGTGAGGGGACGTCGCAGCAGTGCGTTGTCCATCAGATAGATCTGGCCCACGGAGAGGTAGTTCGCTGCCCTCCAGTACCGTTCCAGCTCCTGCAGTTCGGCGTCGGAGGGTGGTTCGGCGGGTGAGGCCGGGTGCACCGCGGGGTCGCCCATGGCTGTTCCTTCCGATAGATGACCGGCCACGCTCAACGTAACGGCGCGCAGGATCACACGCCTCCCGGAGTCGGCCGGACGCATGTTCAGCGCCCCCGGGTTCCCATTGGGAGAGATCTACACAGCTATCGTGCTCGGGCGAAGGGGCCGTACAGGAAAGCGAAGGGCCGCACGGGAGAGCGGGCCCGGCGGGGTACAGGCAAGGAGTGAACTGGTGGGGGCACCGAAAGCGCAGGACACGGCCAAGAGGCTGCGGGCGATCAGTGACGAGTTGTCGGAGCGTTTCTACGAGCGGGCCGACGTGGTGCGCACGCTGGTGGTGACGCTGCTCGCCGGACAGCACTCGCTGATTCTCGGCCCGCCCGGCACCGCGAAGTCCGAGATGGCCCGCGAGCTCACGGGCAGGGTCGACGGCGCGTCGTACTGGGAGATCCTGCTGTCGAAGTTCACCGCGCCGACCAGGATGTTCGGTCCCGTCGACGTCGCCGCGCTGGCCCGGGGCGAATACCGCCAGGTCTACGAGGGCCGCGCCACGACCGCGCATGTGGCGTTCATCGACGAGATCTTCAAGTGCTCCACGGCCGCCCTGAACGAGACGCTGGGCTTCCTCAACGAGCGGATCTACCACCCCGAGAGCGGCGGCGAACCGATCCGCTGCCCGCTGATCGGAGCGATCACCGCGAGCAACGAACTGCCCACCGGGGAGGACTCCGCCGCGATCTACGACCGGCTCCTCGTGCGGATCGAGGTCGGATACCTCGCGGACCCCTCGAACTTCGCCGCGCTGGTGCGCTCCGCCGTCGGCCGCCCCGCGGCCCCACATCGGACCACGGTCGAACTGGACGCGTTGCAGCACGCCGTGGCCGAAGCCGTTCCGGCCGTGGCCGTCCCCGATGTGATCGTGGACGCGGTGTGCACGCTGCGGGCGGCCCTGCGCCGCAAGGAGCTCGTCGCCTCGGACCGGCGCTGGCGGCAGGCGGTGGGCCTGCTCCAGGCGTCCGCGTACCTCGACGACCGCCCGGCGGTGGCCGAGAGCGACCTGTCGGTCCTCACCCATGTGCTGTGGGACTCCCCCGCCGAGCGCCCGACCGTCGAGCGCGAGGTGCTGCACCTGGTCAACCCCGACGCCAAGGAGGCGCTCGACCTGGCCGACGCCATCGAGGAGATAGAGGCCCAGCTCGACGCGATGGCCGGGCAGTCCCGCGAGGCGCTGAGCGACTGGGTCATCAAGAAGGCCCACAACAAGCTCGCCATGGCGGGGAAGCGTCTTGAGACGCTGCGCGCGGAGGCGGCAGGGGCGGGCCGTTCCACCGCGGCCATCGACCGGGTGACCGGCCGCCAGCGCGCCGTCCGCGCCCGTGTTCTCACCGAGGCACTCGGGGTGGACGCGAGCATGGTGCAGGCCCAGTTCTGACATCGGGGAGTACGCATGGACGTGGACGAGATACCGGGCAAGCTCCCCGGCCTGACGAACCAGGCCGGGAGGTGGCTCGGTGGGGCGACCGCCGTCCCCGAGCGGCACACCGCGGCCGTGGTCGCGGACCGGTTCGACCGGATCGCGTGGCGCGACACCCTGGAGCAGTCGGCCGGGCTGCGCGAGCTCGCCGACGAGCTGAACCAGCGGCTCGCCTACGCCACGGATCTCCTGACCGACGTGTTCCTGGCCGCGTACAAGGCCGGCCCGCGTCTTCGCGAGCGCTCGCGCATGGCCCCGTCGCGGATGGTCAACCACCAGGTCATCGCCTCCCTGCTGGAGTCACCGGAGTTCGCCGAGCTGCACCGCGAGACGGCCGAGGACCCCTACGCCGCAGCCATGGCCGTACTCGCCCAGGCCCCTGCGATGCGCCGGCTCCTCGACCGCTCCCGCGAGGCGCAGGCGCGAGCCGAGCGGGCGGACGAGGCCGAACAGGACGCCGGGGAAGCCGCGGCCGCCGTGGGCGAGGCACTCCAGCAGGCCGCGGCATGGGCCGACGAAGAAGGCACCGTGCCCGCCCCTGCCGCGGACGCCGTCCGATCGGCGATCGAGGCCGCCGAGTCCGCCGAGTCCGCCGCGCGCGCGGCATCCCGGGTCGCCGAGCAGGCTCTTGGCGCGGGGGCTCCCGGCGTCCGTGCCGCCACACGGGGCGCGGCGGCTCAGGGCGCACGGGCCGTGCGGGACGAGGCCGCCCTGATGCGGGCCTGGGGTGTCGGACCCGGCGAGCTCGAGCGGCTGCCGTTCGAGCAACGGGCCCGGCTCGCCGAGCGGCTGCGCACCAGCCGCCTCGCCCAGTGGGCCGAACTGATCGGCCGCTTCCGGCAGATGGCCGACGGCGAGCGCGCCCGCAAGGTGGAGAACGCCACCGGTGAACTGATCGGCGTCACACTCGGCGACGACCTCTCCCGCGTGATCCCCTCCGAGCTCGCCAACCTCGGCCTGCCCGCACTGCGGGCGGTGTTCGCCGCGCGCTACGCCGCCGGAGAACTGATGCTCTACGACAGCCAGGGCGAGCAGAGCACCGGCAAGGGCGCCGTCATCGCGTGCGTGGACACCTCGCACTCCATGTACGTGGAGGGACCGGGCGGAGTCACCCGGGAGGCGTGGGCCAAGGGGTGCGCCTTGGCCCTCCTCGATCAGGCCCGCCGTGCCGGACGTGACTTCGTCGGCATCCTGTTCGCCGCCGCCGACAAGCTCCAGGTCTTCCGCTTCCCCGCCGACGAGGGCGCCGACATCGCCCGGGTACTCGACTTCGCGGAAACCTTCCTCGGTGGCGGGACCAGCTACCAGAGGCCGCTTTCGGCGGCCGTCGGACTGCTGGAGGAGGAGTTCGCCGACGCCGCCCGCTCACGGGGCGACATCGTGATGCTCACCGATGACGAATGCGGCGTCACCGAGGAGTGGATGCGCGGCTGGAACAGCGCCAGGCACCGGCTGGGATTCCGCGTCTTCGGCGTGGCCGTCGGTGCCCCGCCCGCCGCCGAGGCCGGCTCGGTCCTCGATGCCCTGTGCGACAACCTCCGCTCCATCGAGGACCTCACCGATGTCCACGCGGCCGCCGATCTGTTCCGCGTGATCTGACCGCCCTTACGTGCGGGCGGTGTCACCGAGCGTCCCGGCCCGCTCCTTCGACGGTTCCTGCGGCTGGGGGGAGGCGTCCGCCAAGTGGTCCCGCTCCGCCTCCGGGTCCGTGAGCCGGTTCAGCCGGGCCGGGACGTCGAAGCCCACGAGCAGCACCACGATCACCGTGCCCGCGAACGTCAGGACGGCCAGCGCCTGCCCCAGATCCATGCCGTCGGCGAGATGCGCCCCGAGGACCGGTGCGACCGCGCCGCCCAGCGCGCCCACGTTGTACGTGAAGCCGAGCGCCGCGCCCCGGCTCTGGGTCGGGAAATGGCCGCCGATGTAGCGCGGCAGCAGACCGGAGATGCCGAAGCTGGTCGCCTGGAGCAGGAACAGCAGGACCCCGAGCAGCAGCAGGTTGTCCCGCACCGCGAACACCGGATAGACGAAGGCGAGGGAGGCGAGCAGCGTCAGCGCGTACGCCTTCTTCGCGCCGATCCGGTCGCCGAGGAAGCCGGCCGCCCAGCAGCCCACCATGGTGCCGAAGCCCGCGAAGTACAGGACGTCGGTGACCTGGTCCGTGCTGTAGCCGAGGTCGGTCTTGAGGTACGTGGGCAGCAGCGCCTGGATGGGCCAGGAGTAGAGGAACGCGAAGAACAGCGTGACGATCATCGACAGGTACAGCGCCCAGCCGCGCTTGCCGCCGAGCTGGACCGCGAAGGCGGCCAGCGAGAGACCGGCGACCACGGAGAGCACGGGCACCAGGCCGGCGCCGCCCGGCGTGAAGACCAGGAAGAGCGAGAGCGTGGCGACCACGGTCAGGACCGTGTTGGCGGTGGCCCGGCCACGGGTGGCGAACAGCGGGCGGAACGGGTTGGGCTTGGCGCCCTTCTCGGCGACCGTCTCGGTCCACTCCGCCGCTTCGGGCAGCGCGCGCCGCATCCACAGCGCGACCACGATCGGGATCAGACCGATGTAGAACATCCACCGCCAGCCGAGCGAGGGCACCACCCAGTTGTAGACCTGCGCGGCGAGCACCGAGCCGACCGAGAAGCCGGAGATGAGGAAGCCGCTGGCCCGGCTGCGCAGCTTCGCGGGCCAGCTCTCCATGACGTATGTGGCGCTGGCGCTGTACTCACCGGCCATGCCCATGCCGATGGCGAGCCGCGCGGCGAAGAGGCTGTGGTAGTTCCAGGCGAACCCGCAGGCGAACGTGCCCAGGGAGTAGAGCAGGATGCTCAGCACCATGGAGGTCTTGCGGCCGTACCGGTCGCCGAGGGCGCCGAGGACCGCGCCGCCCAGCCAGCGGGTGATGAAGGCGCCGGAGATCAGGCTCGCGGCCTGCACGGTGCTGAGGCCGAACTCGTCACTGATCTCGGTGAGGACCAGTGTGATCAGGACGAAGTCGAAGCCGTCGAGGACATAGCCGATCCAGGCGGCGAAGAACGACTTCCACTGGGTGGTGCTCACTTCGCGGTACCAGCGGGGCTTGGCGGGTGTTGAGGTCTGCACAGTGACTCCAGGATGCGGGGCGGCGCTCGTCCTTGAGCAGCCGGTCGCCCAAAGGGGACAGGTCAGTGCTTGGCGAGGCCCGCGACGAAGCGGGCGGTCAGGGCCGTGGGCGCGGTGATGGCGGTGCCGACGACGACGGAGTGGGCGCCGCGGGCCAGGGCTTCGGCGGCTTCTTCGGGAGTGGTGACGCGGCCTTCGGCGACCACGGGGACGTCGATCGCGGCGGCGAGGCCGGCGACCAGGGTGAGGTCGGGGCCGGGCTGCTTCGGTGTTCCGGGGACGTAGCCGGACAGGGTGGTGGAGACGAGGTCGGCGCCCTGCGCGGCCGCGGCGACGCCCTCGGCGAGCGTGGAGACGTCGGCCATCACCAGCGCGCCGGCCGCGTGGACGGCGGTGACGAGCTCGGCGAAGGTGGAGCCGTCGGCGCGCGGCCGGTCGGTGGCATCCGCCGCGACGACGGCCGCCCCTGCTTCCGCGACCGCCAGGGCGTGCCGGACGGTCGGGGTGATGTAGACGCCGGTGTCGCCGTCCTTCCACAGGCCGATGACCGGCAGTTCGACGGCCGCGACGACGGCGGCGACGACGTCCGGTTCGTTGGCGCGGATCGCGGCACCGCCCCCGGCCTCCGCGGCCCGGGCGAGCCGTACGAGGGTGCCGGTCTCCCGCATCGGGTCACCGGGCGGTGCCTGGCAGGAGACGATCAGGCGGCCTCGGAGCGCGGCGGCCAGATCGCTCGCGGTCCACGGCTGCTGCGTGGTCATCGACGGACTCCAGGGTGGTGAAGGGGCAGGTGGGTGGTGAGGGCGGCGGCACCGCGCACGGCCGCGTCGGCTCCGAACACGGGGGCTTGCGGTACGAGGCCGCGCAGCGGCGGCATCAGTTCCGCGGCGAAGGCGGCGGCCAGGGCGTCCCCGTACAGGGCGCCGATCCGGGGGACGCCGCCCCCGACGACGACCCGGTCCGGGCCGAGGGCGTTGGCGAGGCCGCCGAGGGCCTGTCCGGCGGCGAGCGCTCCGGTGGTGATCGCGTGCACGGCGTCCGCGTCTCCCCGGCCGGCGCGTGCGGCGACGGTCTCCAGGTTCTCCGCCGTGGTGCCCGTGAGCCGTTGGTAGTGGACGGTGATGCCCGGCCCCGACGCGATGGCTTCCAGGTGGCCGCTCGCCCCGCAGGAGCAGGGCAGCCCGGTGGCCGCGGGGCTGGGCACATGCCCCAGGTGGCCCGCGATGCCCGCGGCGCCGTGCAGCATCCGCCCGTCGACGGCGACGGCGCCCCCGACGCCGGTCCCGATGGCGGCGAACAGCAGCGAACCGTGCGCCGTGCCCAGCGCCGCGAGCTCCGGCCCGGCCGTGGCGCGTACGTCGTTGTCGCAGGCCACCGGTATGCCGGTACGGTCCGCGAGCCCGGCGCCCAGGGCCGTGCCCGCCCATCCGCCGATGGAATCGGTGGCGCTGGTGACCAGGCCGGTGCGGGGATCGATGACCCCGGCGGCGGCGACGCCGAGCGCCGTGGCGATGCGGCCGGGGTCGACCTCGGCGGCGGCCGCCGCCAGCGCGTCGAGCACGGCGTCGGCGCCGCTGCCGGCCGGGGTGGGCCGGGTGTGCCGAGCGAGCACGGTACCGTCGGCGCCGATGAGCGCGGCAGCGATCTTCGTGCCGCCGAGGTCGAGGCCTATGTGTGCGGAGCCGGTGGCGCCCGCCGGGGAGCCGGAGCTCATCGGACCGGCGGCAGACCGGCGGCGCGCAGTCGCCGCGCCACCAGCGCGACCGACTCGGCGGACAGCTGGATCTGCGGGAAGGCGGTGTCGCCGCACTCGATGACGCCGAGCAGGCGCAGCGCCGCCTTGAACGAGCCGAGCGCGGAGGAGCTGCGGCCCATGTCGGCGTCCGGTCCCACGTCGACCATGCCGAACAGCTCGACGAGCTGCTCCTGCTCCTTCGCGGCGAGCGCCCAGTCGCCGGCCAGCGCGGCCTCGTAGAGGCGGACGTACCCCGCCGGGTCGACGTTGCCGATGCCGGGAACCACGCCGTCGGCGCCGGCCAACAGGGCGGCGTCCACGGTCAGTTCGGACCCCGTGAGGATGCTGAAGAGCGGGGCGGGGCCCTGGGCGCGTCCGTCGCGGCCGCCCAGTTCGACGATCAGGCGGCGCAGTCCGCCCTCGTCGCCGCTGCTGTCCTTGAGCCCGGCCAGCGTGCCGTCCTCGGCCAGGGCACGCACCATCGCGGGGGCCAGCTTGCTGTGCACGGCGACGGGGATGTCGTACGCGAACAGCGGGAGGTCCACGCTCGCGCGCAGACGGCGGAAGTGCCCGGCGACCTCCTTCTCGTGCGTGCGGGTGTAGAAGGGCGCGGTCGCGACAAGGGCGTCGGCTCCCAGCGCGGCCGCGGCCTTGGCGTGCTCGACGACGCGTGAGGTCGTCGTGTCGATCACGCCGGCGAGCACCGGGACCCGGCCGTCGGCGGCGTCGACCACGGTCTTGAGGACCGTGGCGCGCTGCTCGTCGGTGAGGTAGGCGACCTCGCTGGTGGAGCCGAGGGCGAAGAGGCCGTGCACTCCCCCGTCGACGAGGTGGTCGACGAGCCGGGCGAGGGAGGCGGTGTCGACCTCGCCCCGGGAGTCGAGCGGGGTGCAGACCGGCGGGACGACGCCGCGCAGCGGTGCGGACAGAGACATGGTGGGGCTCCAGCTCAGGTGGCTCGGGTGACTCGGATGGCAAAGGTGCATGCGTCGAACCGCCGCTCTGGGCGATTACGCGACTCGAAGAGGTGGGACGTAAGATGTCCTACGTCTTGCCTCACCTTAAACAGATGCTCCCGCCGACGGTCAAGGGGCAATCGCACCCCGCACCCCAGGAGGACGCAGTGGCCCGCCCCACCACCGCCCAGGACACCGAGCGTCAGCTGAAGGAGCTGATCTTGGAGCGCCGGCTGGCTCCAGGCGACGCGCTGCCCACGGAGGCAGAGCTGATGGAGCTCTTCGGGGTCGGCCGGGTGACGGTGCGCGAGGCCCTCAAGGCACTGCGGGCCGTGAACGTCGTCGAGATCCGCCGGGGCTCGGGCACCTTCGTCGGCTCACTCTCCCTGTCACCCTTCGCCGAAGGCCTCGCCTTCCGGGCCGCCGTCAGGCACCGCCTGGGCGAGCCGGGACTCTTCGAGCTGATGAAGGTGCGGGAGGCGCTGGAGGCGGGCCTGGTCGGCGCGGTCACCGCCGGGATTCCCGCCGATGACCTCGCGGTGCTGCGGGCCCTCGTGGGCGAGATGGAGGGCGAGGCCCGCGAGGGCCGGGTGGCGCGTGCCACCGACCGTGCCTTCCATCTCGCGCTCTACGCCTCGCTCGACAGCCATCTGCTCAGCGAGGTGCTCGACGCCTTCTGGGCCGCCATGGACCGCGTACGCGAAGACCTCGACGACGGCCATCAGGACCCGGCCATCACCTGCGCGCAGCATCGCGAGATCGTCGACGCCATCGCGGCGGGGGACGGGGAACGCGCGGTGCGCGCCATGCGGACCCACTTCGACGGCATCCGCACCCGCCTGGAACCGGCCGCGGAGGGTGGGCCGGCCGAGGCGCTCAGGGAGTGATCGCCACCGTCGCGCCGGCCGAGGCCCGCTTGCCGCCCGTCCGGTAGGTGGCGGTCAGGTCGACATTGCCCGAGGCGTCCGGCGGCACGGTGACCGGGACCTTGACCGTCGCGCCCCGGCCGGCGTCGAGCGCGGGCACCGTGACCTGACGCGTCGTCCACCCGCCGGGCACCGTGAGATCGAGGGTGCCCTGCGCGCGGTGTGCGTCCATCCGGTTGACCACCCGCACCTCCACCTTGCCGTTCGCGCCCGCCTTCAGGGCCGCGGGCGGGGCGATCGTGATGTCCGCGCAGGTGCCGCCCAGCCAGTCCAGGTCGAAGGAGGCGTAGGTGATGTGGGCGTAGCCGCCGCGCTCGTAGAGCAGTCCGACGCGCCCGTCCGGCAGCTTGGTCAGCGTCGAGTAGGCCGCCCTGCCGGGGTCGACGGCCTTGCTGACCGGCCACGTCCTGCCGTTGTCGCAGGACATCTTCACGGTGAGGTCGCGTCGCTCCGTGCTGTCCTCGGTGTTGCTGAACAGCAGCCACGAGGACCGTGGATGCGAGGCCGGGGCCCCGGGCTCGTACCGCATGATCGAGGCGTTGTTCGCGGGGTCGGTGAGCCGCTTGTCCTGCTCGAACGGGGTGTAGTTGACGCCGCCGTCGGTCGAGTAGGCGATCGTGCGGTAGGGCTTCGAACGGTTGTTGAGCATGATCCTGCCGTCGGACAGCTCGACGGTCTTGTTCTCGTCGCCGCCGGGACCGACCGGATTGCCCATCGTCCAGGTGGCCCCGTGGTCGTCGCTGTACGCGCTCGCGGCGTAGTTGGCCTCGTCGATGCGGATCACGTACTGCTGGATGAGCCGCCCCTTGTGTGGGCCGTGCCGCAGTTGGATGCCCTCGCCCGACGCCGCGAACATGCCGGCCCAGGACGGGTCCTTGAGCTGTCCGGTGATGCGCCGGTGGGACCACGTCACCCCGTCGTCGTCCGAGTAGCTGTAGTCGGCCTGCAGGATGTCGGGGTCGCTCTCGTCGTTGCCGGTGCCCGAGCCGGGGAATCCCTTGTTCACCGAGGAGGCGTAGAAGACGAAGATCCGGCCGGTCGTGCGGTCGACGAGCAGGCTCGGATCGCCGTGTCCCTTGGGGGCGGCGTCCTTGCGCACCACCTGCTGCGCCGTCCACGTCTTGCCGCCGTCGGTGCTCCGGCGCAGGACGACGCCGATGTTGCCGGGCAGGTCACCCAGGGTGGGCCTGGCGTCGTAGGCGGCGAGCAGCGTTCCCTTCCCCGAGGTGGTCAGGGCGGGGATGCGGTAGTGGGGCGAGCCCACTCCGTTGGTGGTCAGGTCCTGGGAGGCCGGCTCGCCCGGGGCGGCGGGGCCGCCGTGCGCGGTGCCGGTCGCGGTGCCGGTCGCGGTGACGGCGAGCGCCGCGGCGGACAGCAGGGCAAGGGGAGTTCTTCGCTGCATGGACGATCCGTCCTCGGGTTCCGCGTGGTGGTCGTAGGCGCCGGAGCAGGTGGAGGGCAGGCAGATCGCATCCATCGTCGCGATCAAGAACGCCGCCGAAGCGGTGACGCGCGCGGCAGACAGGGGGTATCGCGGCGCGGCGGGGCAGGTCCCGCAGGACCATCCGAAGGGCGTCAAGGGGTCCCGCCCTGCCGAGGACGCACTCCGACGCAGCAGCGAGGAGGGACTACGCGCAGGTCAGGCCTGTGCGGCGTCCCGTGCGCGAGCCTCGGAGATCCGGCGTCGCACCGGCGCGTAGTGCTCGCCCAGCGCCTTCGTGAAGGCGGCGACGTCTCCGGCCCGCGCGGCGTCCACGATGCTCTGGTGCGCGGCCACGGTCTCGGCCTCGTCGGCGTGGGTGAAGCCGTCCAGATGCGGCGCGACGATCGCGAACACATCCCAGAAGGCCATCGAGAGCTGCCCGACGAGTTCATTGCCGAGCGGTTCCACGAGCAGCGCGTGGAACGCCCGGTCCGCCTCGACGAAGCCGCGCCCCTCCCCTTCCCCCGCACCCTGCTCGCGCATGGTGGCCACGAGGCTTTCCAGCGCGTCGAGTTGACTGGAGCCGAGCGTGGTGACGATCCGGTCGGCCATCCCGCGCTCGACGAGTTCGCGTACGTCGACGAGGTCGGCCAGGACCTGGAAGTCGTCGCCCGGCGAGAGCAGCCCGCGGAAGGTCAGGCTCTCCACCAGGGCCGAGAGGCTCAGCCGGCCGACGTAGGTGCCGTGGCCGTGGCGGACCTCGACGATGTCCAGGGCGTCGAGGATCTTGACGGCCTCGCGCACGCTGGAACGGCTCGCGCCCAGCGCCTCGCACAGCGCCGGCTCGGTGGGCAGCGGATCCCCGGGGCGCAGTCGCTCCTCGAGGATGTAGCGCTTGATGCCCTCGACGACTTCCTGCCGGAGCAGCTGCCGACCGGACTTCGCACCGACCACGGGTGAACTCCCCACCTCTTGACCCCTCTCGACCACCGGGCTACCGTCCCACGCTACCAAGGCATCAGACATCTGACGTCTTAGGTTTCCGCACGACACGCAGCTTGGCCAGCGGGCGCACGAGGTGGCGCGTCACCTGCCAGGCGATCAGAAGAGAGACCAGGAGCAGAGCAGCATCAGCCGCGGCGTGGGCCAGGCCGGTGAGAGCGGTCCGGCCGATCAGAACCGACCCGGACAAACTGGTGAACCAGCCCACCACGATCACCGAGGAAGCCGCCACGGCGACCGGCACATCGCCGAGGCCCACCGCGCGAGCGTCCGCGTCGGAGTTCGAAGCTCTCCGCATCGGCGCCACCGAGCGCGACCAGCAGCCAGAAACACAGGACCACGGGGAGCGCGGCGCTGAAGAGAATGCCCGGGAACCCGGCCACGGCCCGCAGGAACTCCCCCATCCCCTCGCCCCCTCCGCCCTCGCGTACTCGCAGCAGCACGGGTCCCGGTGCCGGGACCCGCTCGCGCGACCCGGCACCGGAACTCGCCCCCCGTTCCTGCCTTCGTCATCCTGGCCTTGAGGGCGACTGCCACGCATTGCCGTAAGTCGGCAGTCTTTACGCGTTGTTGATGCCGGGCGCCGCGAACGAACGCGGGAGCCTGGACGAGCGACGGACGACCACAACGTGGGGAGAGGCGTGGATGGGGATGAGCTCTGCGGCGAGGCGGACACCGTTGCCGATCGGTTCGGGGCAGAGTTCGACGAGGCGGTGTCGCTCCGCCGTGCGCTCCTGTCACTCTCCACTCGATGAGCCCGCCCACCCCTCGGCAGCGAGCCCGAGACCGCTTTCCACTATGCTTCGTCGCACAACCGCCCGCGCCGAGATGCGATCCGGTGCTCCAACGCCAGCGAGAAGCTCCGCGACCTGCGTGTCCTTGTAGGCCTATTTCGGTTCCGGGGTGTGGACCGTGCCCCGGTGGCAACATGTACACGTGAGTCAACGCCGATCGGAGTGTCATCGATATGGGTCTGAGTCCCGAACCCGATCACAGGTCCCGGGATGCGGCTCACTCGGGTTCCGAGTTCATCGAACTGCTCGAGGTCATGTGGGAACAGGGACGTGAGGCCGTTCCGACCGGCCCCGTGTCCCCGTCCCAGTTGCGCGTGCTGTACGCGCTGGACCGCGAGGAGGGCATCAACCTGCGGACGCTCTCCGAGGCCCTTGGATCGGCTCCCCCCTCGGTGAGCCGCCTGTGCGACCGCCTTCAGGCCACCGGATTGATCGAACGCACGCCCAGTCCGGTCAGCAGACGGGAACTGGAGCTCCGCCTCACCGGCCACGGCAGGGCCTATCTCACCGACCTGCGAGCGCGGCGCGAGAGCATACTGATGGCCACCATCGACGCCATGCCGCCCAAGGCACGCCGCGCCCTGCTCGAAGGGCTCAGGGCGTTTCGTGACGTGGCGACCGCGTCCGAGAAGGACGACGGGGGAGCCAGATCCTGGCGCTCGGCCGGTTAGACCTCACCGCTGAGCGCGCAGGCCGGCTCGCCCTC
Source organism: Streptomyces sp. NPDC002853 (assembly GCF_053591915.1). NCBI lineage: Bacteria > Bacillati > Actinomycetota > Actinomycetes > Kitasatosporales > Streptomycetaceae > Streptomyces > Streptomyces sp. NPDC002853. The sequence goes on from NZ_JBSFUS010000004.1 coordinate 301,525, forward strand.
GCCCCCGACTACCGTCCGAACCAGTCGAGGCAGACCACGAGAGCGTCGTCCTCCAGGGGCAGCGCACCCCGGTACTCCCCGAGATCACGCAGCACCGCCTGTGGCACCTGCGCCGCGGGAAGCAGGCGATGCGCCGACAGGGACCGCGCCAGCGCCCGCTCCCCGTACCGCTCCCCCGCCTTCGAGACGCTCTCGTAGACCCCGTCGCTGCTCACCAGAATGCGGTCACCCGGTTCCAGTCGCAGACGCTCCGCGACGTAGACCGTCTCCTCGAACATGCCGAGCGGAAGCTGCGCGTCGACATCGACGGACTCGACCGCCCGGTTTCGGTACCTCCACATGCGGGGCGATCCGGCGTCGACGACCTCGACCTCTCCGGTGGCGAGATCGAAGCTCAGCAGCAGGACGGAGGCGTGCAGCTCGCCGCGGTACTGCGCGTAGACGGCCTGGTCGGCGAGGCTCGCCTGGCCGGCGAGGTCGAGCCCCGCGCGGCGGGCATTGCGCAGCGCGCTCACCACGAGATTGGTGAGGAGCGCCGCCTCCATCCCCTCGCCCATTCCGTTGGTCACGGTGAGCGTCAGGTGCTGGGAGGAGACCGACCAGTCGAAGTTGTCGCCGAAGATCGCGTACGCGGGCTCCAGGTGGGCGCCCAGCTGGAACTCCGGACGCGACACCGAGCGGCCGGGCAACAGCTGCCACTGCATCTCGGCGGCGAGCGTGAGACGGACGGTCCTGCGCGCGAGGAGGTACAGGTCGGTGTCGCGTTCGGCGACCAGGATCTCGTGGCCCAGCGCCTCACAGACGCGCTGGATCTCCGGCAGGTGCGCGAGCTCGAAGCGTGTTTCGGGGATGGTGACCGTCAGTACGCCCATCCGGTCCCCTCGGACCGTCACCGGCAGATGTATCGTCGCCGTGCCCTCGCCCCTCGACTCGACGCGCGGCTCCTGGGCGCCGTAGGCCCTGCCCTGCGGACTGTCATGGATCGACACCGGCTCGGTGGTGTACGGCACTTCCTCCACCATCTGGAGGGTGGTCAAGCCGTAGTCGGCGAGCCGCAGTTCCACCCTCTGTGCGCCGTACTCCTCGCGCAACGCCCCCGTCACGACATCGAGCAGCAAATGGGGCGCCGCGTTGCGCAGCGCCCGCTCGACGGCAGCGAATCTGTCCACGTGATCCTGCTTCTCGTTTAGCCACGCCGAATTGAGGGCCCGGCCGACAGCATCCCCGCTCCGTCGGCCTTCGGCGCTCGGGGACATGCACTCAGTCCAACACGGAGCGCCCGAAGAGTCACTCCGGTGGCTGAGGCTGCCAGGTATGGGCGAATGCCAGGCTGAAGCCGGGCAACCTCCCACATCGTACGATGCACGGGGACAACTATTTCCCCACAGCAAGAAAATTTGGTTCAACGCACATGCCTGCCTTGAGCCGGGGCAGGGGCGGTACGAGGAAGCTTCGTAGACCAGGGGAGGTAGAGACATGGCACTGATCTCTGAGCAGGCTGCCGGGACCACACGTGAGGACCGGATGTCAGCCGCGCTCGACACACATACGTCGACCGAGACGTCCGCTTTTGAGGGTGACCTGCCGTGGATCGAGGACACGGACAAGGTCGCCCCCAAGGATGCCCGGGCGCTGTCGAAGATGTTCTTCGACCGGCTGCAGACCTTGGAAGAAGGCACGCACGAATACCAGTACGCACGTAACACCCTTATCGAGATGAACCTGACGCTGGTGCAGTTCGCGGCCCGGCGGTTCCGCAATCGCGGCAACGGCGACATGGAAGAGATCATCCAGGTCGGCACCATCGGCCTCATCAAGGCGATCGACCGGTTCGACCTCAGCCGTGAGGTCGAGTTCGCCACGTTCGCCGTCCCTTACATCCTCGGCGAGATCAAGCGGTTCTTCCGCGACACCACCTGGGCCGTGCATGTGCCGCGCCGCCTCCAGGAGCTGCGTGTGGAGCTCGCCAAGGCCAAGGAGGAACTCGCCGCTCATCTTGACCACGACCCGACCGTCAAGGAGCTCGCCGAGTACCTGGACCTGACCGAGCAAGAGGTCATCGACGGCCTCGTCGCCTCGAACGGTTACACCGCGGGCTCCCTGGAGGCGCCCACCGACGGCGGTGAGAGCGCGGCCACGCCGACGCGCACCCTGGCCGATGTGATGGGCGGGCCCGATCCGGCCATGGAAGCGGTGGAGAATCTGCATACCCTGGCACCGCTCCTCGACGAGCTCGACGACCGGGAGCGCCGCATCCTCGAACTGCGCTTCGGCCAGGAGATGACGCAGTCGCAGATCGGCTCCGAGCTCGGCGTCTCCCAGATGCACATCTCCCGCCTGCTGACCGGCACCCTCAACAAGCTCCGCAGGGGCATGCTGGCCTGACGCCACCGCCGGCCGGCGCATTTTCCATCGGACATCCCTACAGACACGTCACCAACTGCGGGCCTCGGAGCGCCATCAGCGCTCCGGGGCCCTTGCCGCGCCCGCACTCGCCGCTCCCACGCATCCCAGTGCCAGCCACTGCGTGACGTTCAGGTCCTCGCCGAGTACCAGTACGCCCGCCAGGCCCGCGCTCGTCGGCTCCAGGCTGGTCAGCACGCTCACCGTCCGGACCGGCAACCGCCGCAGGGCCGCCAGTTCCAGGGAGTACGGGATGACCGCCGAGAGCACGGCCACCACGGTCGCCGGGAGCAGAAGCGAGGGGGCAAGCAGGGCGGCTCCCTGGTCCGCCACGCCCAGCGGGAGTGTCAGCACGGCCGCCCAGGTCACCGCCAGGGCCAGCGGGCCGCCTCCCGCGCTCCTGCCGCCCGCTTTCTTGCTCAGGAGCAGATAGGCGGCCATCGACGCACCCGCGGCAAGCGCGAGCAGCACACCGGGAAGCGGGAAGTCGGCGCCGTGGGGGACCTGGAAGAGGAACACCCCGCACCCGGCAAGGACCGCGCAGCCCACGTCACGCCATCGGCGCGAGGTCAGCACGGCCAGGGTAATCGGGCCGAGCAGCTGGAGCGCGCTGGCCAGTCCTAGCGGCAGCAGGAGCAGCGCGGGATAGATCAGGTTCATCCCGGCGATGGCCGTCCCGAAACCGAGGATCAGCGCCACATCCGTACGGCTGCGCGGCATGGAGGGCCGGTAGAGGACCAGCAGGAGCACCGCGGCCAGTCCGAGGCGCAGGGCCACGGCCCCGGACGCGCCGACGGCGTCGGCGAGTTGCCTGCCAAAGGCCTGCCCGAACTGAAGGCTCAGCACGCTGCCGAGCATCAGCGCGGGAGCGGGAAGCTTCGTCATGCCTCAAGGCTCTGCACCCTGAACGTGCACATCCAGCAAATGAATGTGCACGAAACCCTTTAGGCTTCCCTGCATGATTGACCACCGGCTGCACGTCCTCCAGGCGCTCGCCGAGCACGGCACGGTCACCGCGACCGCGGGCTCCCTGCATCTGACTCCCTCGGCCGTCTCCCAGCAGCTACGGCTGCTGGCCCGTGATCTGGGGGTGGAGTTGCTGCGCCCCGAGGGGCGTCGCGTGCGCCTGACACCGGCCGCGCACATCATGCTCCGGCACGCCGACGCCCTGCGGGCCCAATGGGAGGCGGCTCAGGCGGAATTGGCCCAGCACGGCGCGGGGACCCAGGGCGCCAGGGGCACGCTGCGGATCTGCGGGGTGTCCTCGGCGCTGGCCGCGCTCGCCGCTCCGGCCGCCGCCCGGCTGCGGGAGACCCACCCCCTTGTGGAGTCGCTGATCATCGAGGAGGAGAGCGCCGAGTGCTACCGAATGCTGCTCGCCGGTGAGACCGACGTGGCCCTCGTGCTGCCCGGCCCCGACGCGCCGCCCGTCACGGACTCCCGCTTCGAGCAGACCCCGCTGCTGACCGACCGCCAGGACCTGCTGGTTCCGGTCGGGCACCGGCTCGCCCGGCCCGAAGGAGTCGCGCTCGCGGAAGCCGCCGGGGAGGCGTGGGTCGTGAAGAAGGCGAACAACGACACCTATCCGCTGGTGATGGCGGCGTGCACGGCGGCCGGCTTCACGCCGCGCGTCACCCATCAGGTCAAGGAGTGGTACGCGGTCTCCTTGCTCGTCGCCGGGGGGTTCGGCGTCTGTCTCATGCCGAGGATCGTGCCGCTCCCCCAGCACGCCGTCACCCGGGTCCCGTTGCTGGGCACGCCCGTTCCCGCGCGCCGCTACCTGACCGCCGTACGGCGCGGCAGCGGTTCACACCCGCTGGTGGCGGCCGGACTGCACGCTCTGGGCGAGGCGTCGGCCGCTCACGCGGGGGCGTCGGCAGAGTCCTCTGCGACGTGAGCCTCGCCTCACCCGCACTCAGATTGATCTGATCTTCCACGGGCACACGGGCGGAGCGATGGACGCACCGCGCCCCGAGAGAGGATGCTCATGCTGCTGGCACACCCTGTGGTCCTGGCGGATCTGGTGGAACGTTACAAGGCCCTCGCCCTGCTGCGGGCCGACCAGGGAAGCGCCGAGAGCCGCCAGGAGTATCAAGACGTCGCCTACAGCCTGTGCCTGGCCACCGGCACCAGCGACATCGACGCCGCCCTGGTGGCCGCCAGCCATCAACTGCCCGGCGCCCGCCCCACCGACGACTCCCTCCTGTCGGGCGAAGCCCTTCTGTGACGCATCCAAGGGGTTCCGCCCGCCCGGGTGGCACCCCTGTTATCCGGCCTCTCCGGCCCGCTGCGGAACCACCGTGTACTTCGGGTCCTGTGCCGAGGCGACACCGGCCGCGAAGATCCCGAAGCGAGTGCAGGCGGAACCGGCGAGCAGGGCCACACCGCCGGCCACCGCTCCCGCGCGGCTGCGACCGCCCCACACCACCGCCCCGGCGGCGCCCGCCGCCGTGAGCCACCGGGCGCACCGCATCAACCGCCCGGCGCGGCCCTGCCGGTAGGTCTCGGCGACCATGCCGAGGCGCTGCTCGGCCGCCCGCACCGTCGCCACGTCAGCCGCCGCGGCCAGGACCGCGGCACAGCGGGCCGGAGCCGACTCGTCCAAGGGGCCGGTCACGAGGGCCATACCCGACGCGGCAGCCGTGGCGGACGCCGCGAAGACGTACGGAAGTTCGCGGTGCGCTCCGTGCCAGGCGGGCACCGCGGTGTCGGCGGCGAGCACAGCGGTGTACGCCGCCACGAGCGGACCGAGCGCGGCGGCCGTGCCGGTGGCTGCGGCGCCGATCCTGGGCAGGCGCCCGGTGGTCGCGCAGACTGCCGCCGCCCCCGCGGCGGGCCCGTACGCGGCGAGGAGCCACGACCCGACGCTCATCGGTGAGGTCGGTTTGAACACCCGCAGCATGTTCGGGAAGCGGCTCGGCACCCCGAGATCGTGGATGAGCGCGGCCGCGGCCAGCGACACGGCGCCCAGCGACGACATCTTCATCGCGGTGGCCGTGCTCCCACGCCCCGTCAGCTGCGCGCCGGCCGCCAGCACGGAACCGCCGCCCGCGAGGCCGCCCAGGAAGAAATATCCCGCGATGTCCGTGGCGGACCAGGACGGGGCCTTGATCACCGGCCTTCCGTAGTAGGAGGCGAACTCGGCCTCCGGCACCATGAGTTGCTCGCCCCGGCCGCCCCGACGGCCCCGGCCTCCACGGCGGCGGCTCACCGGACTCCCCTCCTGCGTGCCAGAGCGGGCAAGGCGAAGGACAGGGCGAAGCCGCCGAGCAGGGATGCGGCGGCCGCGCCCGCGTGTTTCCACATGGCGGGGAGGTCGCGGGTGGTCACCACGGGGTCGGGGGGCAGCCCGTACACCTCGGGTCTGTCGAGCAGCAGGAAGAAGGCGCCGTCGCCGCCGACCCCGTCGTCAGGGTCGTCCCCGTACAGGTGGGCGCCGGTCACGCCCGCCTCGTGCAGTTGGTCGACACGCAGCGCGGCCCGCTCCCGCAGCTCCTCCAGCGGCCCGAACTGGATGGACTGGGTGGGGCAGGCCTTGGCGCAGGCGGGCTCCTGTCCGGCGCCGAGCCGGTCGTAACACATGGTGCACTTGAACGCCCGGCCGTCCGACGGGCGTTGCTCGATGACTCCGTACGGGCAGGCGGGCACGCAGTAGCCGCAGCCGTTGCAGATGTCGTCCTGCACGACGACCGTGCCGAACTCCGTGCGGAAGAGGGAGCCGGTCGGGCAGACGTCCAGGCACGCCGCGTGCGTGCAGTGCTTGCACACGTCGGACGACATCAGCCAGCGGGTCTCCCCCATGCCCTGCGCGGCGGCCGGGGCGGCGCCGTCCCCGTCGGCGAGCGGAAGCTGCGTACGCCCCTGCGGCTCGGGCACCGTCTGTTCGATGAAGGCCACGTGCCGCCAGGTGGACGCGCCCAGGCCCTGGGTGTTGTCGTAACTCATCCCGGTCAGGGAGAGCCCGTCCTCCGGGAGCGCGTTCCACTCCTTGCAGGCCACCTCGCAGGCCTTGCAGCCGATGCACACGGAGGTGTCGGTGAAGAAGCCGACCCGAGGGGGCGGCTCCGGGTGACCGGCGTCGCGCGCCGGGTCGGGTTCGAGCCCGCTCAGCAGGTGGCGCTCCGTCATTTCCTGGCCTCCGTACCCGTGGTCGCAGTGATGCCGGCCCGCCTGCGATACTCGGCGACCAGCTCGGGCAGTGCCGGACCGCGCGGGCGGCGCCCGGGCCGGATGTCCGCGGTGAGGGCCTTGTCCTCCTGGATGTGGGCGTTGGGGTCCAGCGCGATGGCCACCAGTTCGTTGGCCGCGTCCCCGGTGGCCACGCCGTTGGGGCCCCAGTGGAAGGGCAGGCCGATCTGATGGACCGTGCGCCCGTGCACGGTGAGGGGCTTGATCCGTGCGGTGACCATGACCCTGGCCTCGATCGCGTTGCGGGCCGTGATGATGGTGGCCCACCCGGCGTGTTCGAGACCGCGCTCCGCGGCGAGCTGCGGCGAGACCTCGCAGAAGAACTCGGGCTGCAGTTCGGAGAGATAGGGCGACCAGCGGCTCATGCCGCCGGCCGTGAAGTGCTCGGTGAGGCGGTGGGTCGTGACGATGTACGGGAAGACGTGACTGCCGGGCTCGCCCGCGCTGGGGTGGTAGCGGTTGCCCTCCCGTGGCAGCAACTGCCGTACCGGAGAACGCGGCGTCGAGGGGTAGAGCGCGTTGGGGAACGGCGAGTCCTGCGGTTCGTAGTGGGTGGGCAGCGGACCGTCCTCAAGGCCCGCGGGTGCGTACAGCCAGCCCTTGCCGTCGGCCTGCATGATGAAGGCGTCGTCGCCGCGCAGCGCGTCGGCACCGGTCGCGCCCTTCGGGGGTACGTGATCCGGGGCCCGGTCCGGCACGAAGTCCGGGACGTCGTGCCCCTTCCACTTCCCGTCGGCCTCGTCCCACCAGATGTAGGCCTTGCGCTCGCTCCACGGTGTGCCGTCGGGGGCGGCCGATGCCCGGTTGTAGAGGATGCGGCGGTTGGCGGGCCACGCCCAGGCCCACTCGGCGGCGACCCAGTCCTGCTCCTTGCCGGGCTTGCGGCGGGCCGCCTGGTTGACGCCGTCCGCGTACACCCCGCAGTAGATCCAGCAGCCGCACCGCGTCGAACCGTCGTCCCTCAGCTCCGTGTACGCCGACAGCGGGGCGCCGTCGGCGCCGTGACCGTTGATCTCGGCGAGCACGGTGGCGGCCACCGGCTCCTCCAGCGGCCCCTCGACCGGGTAGTCCCAGGTCAGGTCGTGCACGGGCTGGTCCATCGGGTCGCTGGACCCGGCCAGTTTCGCCTTGATGCGCCGGCCCAGGTGGTACGTGAACCACAGGTCGCTGCGCGCGTCCCCGCGCGGCTCGACGGCCGCGTGATGCCACTGCACCCAGCGGTTGGTGTTGGTGAACGAACCCGACTTCTCCGTGTGCGCGGCGGCGGGAAAGAAGAACACCTCGGTGCCGATGTCCTCGGTACGCATCTCGCCCGTCTCGATCTCGGGGCCGTCCTGCCACCAGGTCGCGGACTCGATCAGCGAGAAGTCGCGTACGACCAGCCATTCCAGGTTGGCCATCCCGAGGCGCTGCAGCCGGGTGTTGGCGGAACCCACCGCGGGGTTCTCGCCCATCAGGAAGTAGCCCTTGCAGACGCCGTCCAGCTGCGCCATGACCGTCTCGTACGTGGAGTGCGAGCCGGTCAGCCGTGGCAGGTGGTCGAAACAGAAGTCGTTCTCGGCGGTGGCCGCGTCGCCGTAGTAGGACTTCAGCAGGCTCACGAAGTAGGCGCGCATGTCGGCCCAGAAGCCCTTGTCCGTACGACTGGCGTCGATGAACGCGTCGAGCGTCTGGCGCTCGTGGGCGTGCGGCATCGGCAGGTAGCCCGGCAGCAGGTTGTAGAGGGTCGGGATGTCACTCGACCCCTGGATGGAGGCGTGACCGCGCAGCGCCTGGATGCCGCCTCCGGGCCGGCCGATGTTCCCGAGGAGCAGTTGCAGGACACTGGCGGCCCGGATGTACTGCGAGCCGACCGAGTGCTGGGTCCAGCCGACCGCGTAGGCGAACGCGCTGGTCCGCTCGCGGCCGGAGTTCGCGGTCAGGGCGTCGCAGACCCGCAGAAAGGTCTCACGCGGCACCCCGCAGCTCTCCTCGACCACTTCGGGCGTGTAGCGGGCGTAGTGCCGCTTGAGGATCTGGTAGACGCAGCGCGGATGCGTCAGGGTCTCGTCGCGGGGCGGCTCCCCGCCCGTCCGCGCCCCTCCCGAACCGTGCGTCTCCGGCTCACCTGATTCGCGTACGCGCTTCTCGTACTGCACGTCGACGTCACCAGCGGGCGCCTGTACGTGGACTCCCTCGTACTGCCAGCTGGACGGGTCGTAGTGGCGCGTGTTCTCGTCCAGGCCGGAGAAGACGCCGTCCAGGTCCTCGGTGTCGCGGAAGTCCTCGCCGACGAGTGTGGCGGCGTTGGTGTAGGCGAGGACGTACTCCCTGAAGTCCTTCTCCTCGGCGAGGACATGATTGATGATCCCGCCGAGGAAGGCGATGTCGCTGCCTGCCCTGATCGGTACGTGCAGGTCGGCGAGGGCGCTGGTGCGGGTGTAGCGCGGGTCGACGTGGATGACGTGGGCGCCGCGCGCCTTGGCCTCCATCACCCACTGAAAACCCACGGGGTGCGCCTCGGCGAAGTTGGACCCCTGGATGACGATGCAGTCGGCGTGCTGGAGATCTTGCATGAAAGTGGTCGCGCCCCCTCGTCCGAACGAGGTGCCGAGGCCCGCGACCGTGGAGCTGTGGCAGACGCGGGCCTGGTTCTCCACCTGCACCACGCCGAGCCCCGTGAGGAGCTTCTTGATGAGGTAGTTCTCCTCGTTGTCCAGGGTCGCTCCCCCGAGGCTGGCGATGCCCATGGTCCGGGCGGTGCGCAGCCCTTGCCCGTTGTCCCACTCCCAGGTGGCGCGCCGTGTCCGGATCACCCGCTCGGCCACCATGTCCATGGCGGTGTCGAGGTCGAGCGGCTCCCAGTCCTTGGCGTACGGGCGCCGGTGGAGCACTTGGTGGCGTCGGGCGTCCCCGGTGGTGAGCTGGAGCGTCGCCGAGCCCTTGGGGCACAACCTGCCGCGGCTGACGGGCGAGTTCGGGTCGCCCTCGATCTGGACCACCCGCTCGTCCTTGACGTAGATCTCCTGCCCGCAGCCGACCGCACAGTACGGACACACCGAGGAAACCACCCGGTCAGCGGTGTCCGTACGCGGCCGAATGTGCTCCGTGTGCCCGGACATGGCGGCCCGCCCGCGGCCCAGCGGGTCCTTCTCGGACAACTGCCGGTAGACAGGCCATCGGCTGATCCGCCTGCGCACGCCCATGGCACGACCTTCCCTGCGTCCATGGCGCCCGCGTCCGGCGACGGGCACCTGCTCCAGGCTCGCCCAGTACGGCTGGGGCGGCGAGCCGGGCGTCCCGCCGCTGCGTGCGACCAGGTACCCGTGAACGGCCGGCCGATACATCGCCCCACATGCTCCACCACCTCGCCTATGGGCCTTCGCCGACGGTTCTGTGCGCATGCCCTCAGCTGCTTTTTGTTTCCCCTCCGAGTCCAGGGGCAGGCGGACTTCGTGCTTCGGACCGGAGGCGCATTCGCGGGGAGCGGTATGTCTTCTCCCGTCGGATGCCCGGCTCCGGGCCACTCCGTTCCTCCGCGGTCACCTGCCAGCCCACCGCTTAGGAGCGATTCCAGATGCTTACCGATCTCAACGCACCCGCCGCCCGCCGTCGCAATGGCCCCCGGCACCTCCACGAGGACGCTCCCGACACCGCGGCGGCCTTCACGCGGCTCGCCGCTCTTGACGGCGGACCCGAGTACGACCTGCTCTGCGAGGAGATCGTGACGGCCTGGCTGCCGATGGCACACCGGCTGGCCGGCCGCTTCCGCAACAAGGGGGAGAACCTCGAGGATCTGCGGCAGGTCGCCGCGATGGGCCTGATCAAGGCGGTCAACCGGTACGAGCCGGAGCGCGGCGCCTTCGAGAGCTACGCCGTGCCCACCATCACCGGTGAGCTGCGCCGGCACTTCCGCGACCGCATGTGGGACGTACGCGTGCCCCGTCGCGTCCAGGAGCTGCGCAACAAGGTCCGGGTCGCGCGCCGCGACCTCATGGACCGGCCGGGCAGCGACACCGAGCCCAGGTCGGCGGACGTCGCCGAACTGGCGGGGCTGACCGAGGGCGAGGTCCGTGAGGGGATGGAGGCCATGACGAGTTACAGCGCCCTGTCGCTGGACGCCGAGATGTCCTTCGACCCCGATGGCTTCAGCCTGGCCGACACTCTTGGGGCCACCGATCCCGCCTACGACTGCATCACCGACCGGGAGGCCGCCAAGACGGGTCTGCGACGGCTGCCGGAGCGTGAACGGACCATCCTGTACCTGCGCTTCTTCGAGGACATGACGCAGAGCAGGATCGCCGAGGAGCTCGGCATCTCCCAGATGCACGTCTCCCGCCTCATCACCACCAGTTGCGCCCGTGTGCGCGCGGAAGCCGTCCGCGGAGAAGACGGCGCCGGGCACGCTCAGGCCGCATGACCGCGGGCGCGTGAACCACGCGCCGCCCGCGCCGAGTCCCTGGGGCGCCAGGGCCGCCCCAGGGGCTCAGCAACCACCGCCCGACCCCGAGCTCCCCCTCACGGCCAACCCAGCCGAGCACACGACTCCTTACCGGCGAGTAGTATCGCGAGTCACGCTGCCTTGTGATGCCGAGCCATCTGGAGACCCTGTGTCCGCGTCGCCGCCTCTCCCCGCTCCCGCCCTCCTCCGCCCCGGCCGAGGAGTGCAGCGATGACCCGCGTGCAAGTCGGCTCACTCGTCGAGGACTTCACCCTGCCCGACGAGACGGGCGCGTCCACGTCCCTCACGGCGCTTCTGTCCGAAGGCCCCGTCGTGGTGTTCTTCTACCCGGCGGCCATGACCCCCGGCTGCACCGCCCAGGCCTGTCACTTCCGGGACCTTGCGGCGGAGTTCGCGGCGGTGGGCGCCAGGCCGGTGGGGATCAGCTCGGACGCCGTGGAACGCCAGCGCGAGTTCGCGGGGCGGCACACCTTCGGGTTCCCGCTGCTGTCCGACCCGGAGGGCGTCGTACGTGGGCGGTTCGGCGTGGCACGCGGCTTCGGCCCCCTGCCGACCAGGCGGACCACGTTCGTCATCGGCACCGACCGGCGCGTGATCGAGGTGGTCCGCAGCGAGTTCCGGATGAGCGCCCACGCGGACCGGGCGCTGGCGGCACTGCGGTCGGCCGCCGGTCAGTAGGCCCGCCCTCCAGGACGGGCGGCGGAAGCTGACCAGGCCTCTTCCGCCGCGAGCGCCGTGGGGTACGTGGGGAAGACCTGGCTCAGGCCCACCAGTGCGAGGATGCGGCTGATGCGCCCCGGCACCGCCGCCAGGGCAATGGCCGCACCGGCGGCGAGGGCGTGGTTGCGGGCGGCGATCAGTGCGCTGATGCCGCTCGAATCGCAGAGGGTGACGCCCGTCAGGTCGACGACGAGCTGCTGGCCACGCCGCACGGAAAGGCCGGGCAGGACACCGCGGAGCTGGGAGCAGCTCTCGTGGTCCAGCTCTCCCGTCAGTTCGACGACGGGTCCCGTGGCGGTGGTCCGGGTGCGGACGGCTAGCTGGGTCACTGCTGCTCTTCACTGATCGGTAGGGGCACGCTGATGGCGAGGACAGCGGTGTCGTCCTCGACGCCGGCGCCGAAGGTGTCGAGCAGGTCGCGGATCGATGCCACGGTGGCCGGAGCCGTCGTCGGCGCCAGCGCCTGGGTGAAGCCGAGGAGGGCTTCGTCCCCGTAGCGGTCGTCGTCGCTGTTCGAAGCCGTGTGGGCTTCGGTGAGGCCGTCGGTGTACAGCAGCAGGGTGTCGCCCGCCGCGAGGCAGATGGTCGTGGTGGCGATGTGCGCGTCGGGCAGGACCCCGATGAGCTGCCCGCCGGGGGTCGGCAGATGATCGGCGCTGCCGTCCGCCCGCATGAGCAGGGCCGGGGGGTGGCCGCCGCTGGCCAGGGTGACGCGGAAGCCGCCCCCCTCGGGGTCGGGGGTGAGCAGCCCGAAGATGACCGTGCAGAAGCGGGGGTCGTCGCCGTTGTACTCGTGGTTGAGGACCGTGTTGAGGTTGGCGAGGACCGCGGCCGGATCGGGGTCGTAGACGGCGGCGGCACGCAGGGTGTAGCGGGCCAGGGAGGTGATGGCCGCGGCGGCGGCGCCCTTGCCGCACACGTCCCCCAGGAACAGTCCCCACGTACCGGCGGCCAGGGGGAACAGATCGTAGAAGTCGCCGCCGACCATGTCCGTGGAGGCGATGTGGTAGTGCGCGGCCACCTCAAGACCGGGCACGCTCACGAGCGCCGGGGGCAACAGCGTCTGCTGGAGGACGGCGTTGAGTCGCTTGAGCTCTTCGCGCTCGCGTTCGGCTTCCTGCCGGGCGCGCAGCAGTTCGGTCTCGTACGAGCGTCGGTCGCGTGCGTCGAAGACAGTGGTGCGAATGAGCAGCGGCTGCCCGTCGCTGCCGGTCTTGACCGTGGAGGTCACCAGGACGGGCAGGCGGCTGCCGTCGGCCCTTTTGAGTTCCAGGGCGACACCGCTGAGCTCGCCCTGCATCTGCAGCAGGGGCCCGAAATGCGTCTCGTGGTAGAGCCGGCCGCCCACGGTCAGCAGGTCGGAGAACGTCTTGCGGCCCACAAGGTCCTCACGGGCGTATCCGAGCCAGTCGAGCAACGTCATGTTGATCTTGGCGATGGTGCCGTCGAGGAGCGTGGAGAGGTATCCGCACGGGGCGTGCTCGTACAGGTCCTCGACGCTGTCCTCCAGCAGAGCGGAGAACATCGCCGAGGGATCCGCGGACCGCTCCTCACGCTGTTCTCCGACCCACTCCTCGGGCTGTTCCTCCGACTGTTCCTCCGGCTCCGAGGGCTCGCCGCCCCCGCCGTCGCTGGTCCTGCTCATCATCTCGCGCCTCCGACGAAGCCGGTGATCGCGGCGGCCGTTTCCTCCGGTGCGGCGAGCTGGGGGCAGTGGCCGGTCGCGTTCAGGGTGACGATACGGCTGCCGGGGATCCGGTCGTGGACGAAGGCTCCGACCTCCGGGGGCGCGATCGCGTCACGGGAGCACTGCGCGATCAGAGTGGGCACGCTGACCTTGGCGAGGTCCTCACGATTGTCGGAAAGGAATGTGACACGGGCGAAGACGCGGGCGATGTCCGGATCGGTGCGGCAGAAGCTGTTGGTCAGTTCCTCGCCCAGTTCCGGCCGCTCGGGATTGCCCATGATCACCGGGGCCATGGCACCCGACCAGCCCAGATAGTTCGCATCCAGCGAGCCGAGGAGTTCATCGATGTCCTCGGCGCTGAAGCCGCCGCGATATCCCTCGGCCGGATCGTCGATGAAGCACGGCGACGGCGCCAGCAGCACCAGCCCGGCAAATGCCTCCGGCTCCCGCGCCGCGGCAAGGACGCCCATCATCGCGCTCACCGAGTGACCCACGAACGTCACCGGGCCGAGCGCCAGCTCACGGCAGATCTCCAGCACATCTTCCACATAGCCCTCGAGCGAGGAATAGCGTTCCTCGCTCCACGCCGACAGATCGGAGCGCCCGGCTCCGACGTGGTCGAACAGGACCACGGTGTAATCGCGCTCGAGGATCGGCACCACGAGCCGCCACATGTTCTGGTCGCATCCGAAGCCGTGCGCCAGCATCACCACGGGCCCTCCGGCGCGGCCGGTGACCGTCACATGATTCCTGCTCACTGCAGCCATGGGCCACATCGTCGCAGAATCCCCGCCGACTGCTTCATCGAGGCCGCCGTACGGCCCGTGCCTGGTCACGCCCTGTTCCACCGCCGCGCCGGCCGGCGGGTCGCCCGACCAGGCCCGCGCCGCGTGTCGCACGTCATTCATCTCGCGATGGGTACGCACGTGAAGCACGGGGCGTGCCTGGCGTGTGTCTGTCACCATGTTCTCGACTGCACTCGCTGGTGCGGCGCGGGGCCCGGGCATGCGCCGGGTGTGCCCGACGGTTCGGGCGGACGGCTTCGCTCGATGGGGCCGTCGATCCGGGGCCGGAGCAGAATGTGACGCGTCCAGCAGGGTAAGGGAGCAGGAAACGGGGACGCGGGGACGAAGGTGGAGAGGACATGGAGTCAGCCGGTAGTGGCGGCGAGGGGTCGACGGCAGCACAGCTCATGGGCCTCGCCGTTCCTTTGAACGACGTGGATTCCTCCATCGCGCAAGCACGTCACCTCGCCCTCGACTTCCTCACCCGCGCCCAGGCGGACCAGGACGTCGACATCTCCGCCCGCGCGATGGACCTGACGCAGCTGGTGGTCAGCGAACTGGTCACCAACGCCCGCAAGTACGCACCCGGGCCGATGCTGATGGAGCTGCGCATCGTGGACTCCACGGTGGCGGTGACCGTGCACGACAGCGCCCGTACCCGCCCCGTCGCACGCTCCGAGGACCCGCGCAGGATCGGCGGGCACGGCCTGGAGATCGTCAAGGCCGTCGCCCAAGATTTCCACGTCCAGCTCGAACCGGCCGGCAAGCGCGTCACCGCCCGCATCGCCCTGGCCGGCGAACCGGCCACAGGCGTCCGAGAAGCCGGCGTCCCCCACAGCGCCCACTGATCGGCTCACAGCGCCGGACCTCCCGCCCTCGGTAGGCCGCAGGAGTGACACACGCGACGGCCGGGTACACGAGGCACCTCGTGGAACGGCGAGCGCGCTAGGTATCTGTACGGCGCTCGCGTGCCGAGCCCGCTGCCCCCTGCCGAGAAGGAGAACCGACATGCCGGACAAGGCAACGGACGTCGTGGAGCTGATCCTCGACGATCACCGGCGGATGGAAGAACTGTTCCGCGCCATGCGCAGCGTGGAGGCCGAACGGGCAGAGGCCCTGAAGAAGTTCGCCGACCTGCTCATCGCGCACGCGCTCGCGGAGGAAGCCGAGGTCTACCCGGCCCTCAGGCGCTACCGGGACATCGACAACGAAGAGGTCGAACACGGCGTCGAGGAGCACGAGGAGGGCAACGAAGCGCTGCTTGCCCTCCTGGAGGTGGACGACGTCGGCTCCGACGACTGGGACGAGAAACTGGAGAAGCTCGTCGAGGCGGTGACCCACCACACCGACGAGGAGGAGCGGACGATCCTCAACGGAGCACGCGAGAACGTGGCCATGGAACGCCGCGAGGAATTGGGCACCGCTTTCACCAAGGAACGCGACAAGCACCTCAAGGCGGGCTGCGGAAGCGTCGACAACGTCCGCCGCATCGTGAAGGACTGACGTCCCTGAGAGCCGTTTCATTCGCGTGGCGGCCAGCCGTCACGGCCGAAACGGTTAAAGAACATTCCATGGAAGAAAACGCGGCCGGCCATTGCGTGCGTGTCCGGGGAGCCAACGAGCACAATCTGCGGAACGTGGACGTGGACATTCCCCGGGACGCGATGGTCGCCTTCACCGGCGTCTCCGGCTCGGGCAAGTCCTCGCTCGCCTTCGGCACGCTCTACGCCGAGGCCCAGCGCCGGTACTTCGAGTCCGTCGCGCCCTATGCCCGTCGGCTGCTGCAGCAGGTCGGTGCGCCGCACGTGCAGGAGATCACCGGGCTGCCGCCCGCCGTGGCGCTGCAGCAACGTCGCGGGGCACCCAGTTCGCGGTCCACGGTCGGCACGCTCACCACGCTGTCCAACCTGCTGCGCATCCTCTACTCCCGGGCCGGGACCTATCCGCCGGACGCCGAACGGCTGGAGGCCGAGGCGTTCTCGCCCAACACGTCGGCGGGCGCCTGCCCCGAGTGCCACGGGCTCGGCGCCGTGCACGACGTCACCGAGCAGCTGCTCGTCCCTGACCCGTCGCTGAGCATCCGGGACGGTGCCATCGCGGCCTGGCCGGGCGCCTGGCAGGGGGCGAACCTGCGCAGCATCGTGAGCGGCCTCGGCATCGACATCGACAGGCCGTGGCGCAGGCTCAAGAAGAAGGACAGGGAGTGGCTGCTGTATACCGACGAGCAGCCGTCCGTGCTCATCGAGCCCGAGCCGGGGCGCGTCGACTACGGCTATTACGGCAAGTTCTGGAGCGCCCGCAAGCATGTCATGCATGTCCTCGCCGACTCCAAGAGCCAGCGGATGCGCGATCGCGCGATGCGGTTCGTCCAAGGGGTGCCCTGCCCCGAGTGCGAGGGCAGCGGTCTGCGGCCCGAGGCGCTCGCGGTCACCTTCGCGGGGCATTCCGTCGCCGAGGTCAACGCGCTGCCGCTCGCCGAGGTCGCGGACCTGCTGCGGCCCGTCGCGGAACTGCCGGAGGCCTCGGCCGCGATCTCGTCCGCCCGATCCGGGGAGAGCACCGAGGTCGCCGTACGGATCTGCGCCGACGTGGTCGCACGCGTCGAGGTGCTGCTCGGCCTCGGGCTCGGCTACCTCAGCCTCGGCCGCCGCTCGACGACCCTCTCCCCCGGCGAGGCGCAACGCCTGCGGATCGCCACCCAGCTGCGGTCCGGGCTGTTCGGCGTCGTCTACGTGCTGGACGAGCCGTCGGCGGGGCTGCACCCCGCCGACGCGGAGCCACTGCTCGACGTCCTGGACCGGCTGAAGGCCGCGGGCAACTCGCTGTTCGTCGTGGAGCACGACATGGACGTCGTACGGCGGGCGGACTGGGTCGTCGACATCGGGCCCGGCGCCGGCGAGGCGGGCGGCCGGGTGCTGTACAGCGGTCCGGTGGCCGGTCTGGAAAAGGTCGAGGAGTCGGCCACGAGCCGCTACCTGTTCGGACGCGCCGAGCCGGTCGCCCATCGCCCCCGCAAGCCGCAGGGGTGGCTGCACCTGCGCGGGGTGTCCCGGCACAACCTGCGGGACGTGTCCGTGGACGTGCCGCTCGGCGTGCTGACGGCGGTCACCGGCGTCTCGGGCTCCGGGAAGTCGACGCTGGTCACGCAGGTGCTCGCCGAGGTCGTGCGCACCCACCTCGGGCTCGCGCCCGAAGACGAGGAGCACGCGGACCACGGGGAGCCCGGCCAGGCGGCGCTCGAAGTCGACGTACGGGACGCGGAAGGCCTCGAATCCTTCGACCGTCTCGTCCGCGTCGACCAGCGGCCCATCGGCCGCACACCCCGCTCCAACCTGGCGACGTACACCGGGATGTTCGATGCCGTACGCAAGGTGTACGCGGCGACGGACGAGGCCCGGGAGCGCGGCTACTCGCCCGGCCGCTTCTCCTTCAACGTTCCCGACGGCCGGTGCGAGACGTGCCAGGGCGAAGGCTTCGTCACGGTCGAGCTGCTGTTCCTGCCGGGAACCTACGCCCCGTGCCCGACGTGCCACGGCGCGCGGTACAACGCCGAGACCCTGGAAGTGACCTACCGGGGCAAGCACATCGCGGACGTGCTCGCGCTGTCCGTCGACGACGCCGCCACGTTCCTCGCCGATGTGCCCGCTGCCTCCCGAAGCCTCGAAACACTCCGGGAGGTGGGCCTGGGATACCTGCGCCTCGGCCAGCCGGCGACGGAGCTCAGCGGTGGTGAGGCCCAGCGCATCAAGCTCGCCACCGAGCTCCAGCGGGCCCGCCGCGGCCACGCGCTCTACCTGCTCGACGAGCCGACCGCGGGCCTGCACCCCGCGGACATCGCCCTGCTGCTCCGCCAGCTGCACCGGCTCGTCGACGCCGACAACACGGTCGTCCTGGTCGAGCACGACCTCGACACGATCGCCACCGCCGACTGGGTCGTCGACCTCGGGCCGGGCGGCGGCGACGCGGGCGGCCGGGTGGTGGCGACCGGCACACCCGCCAAGGTCGCCCGGTCACGGCGCAGCGCCACCGCCCCCTACCTCGCGCCGCGGTTGCGGCGCTCCTGAGCGGGGTCGGCGACGCGGGCGGCCCCGGTTGTCTCGTCATCCGGCCCGCCCCGCCCGAGAGCCGACTGATCGGTTAGAAAGGAGCGATCAGTCGCCCCCGCCCAGAGGTCGTACGCACATGCCCGCCGCCGCAGCCCCCTGGCTGCTCCTCGCCGTCTTCTCCGGCACCCTGATATCCCTGCAAGCGCGCATCACCGGTGAGCTCGCCGCCGGGCTCGGCGGCGACGGTTTCGCAGCCGCGGTGATCTCGTTCGGCTCGGGATTCCTCGTACTGACCCTCGGGCTCCTCGTCCTGCGCGGGCCGCGCCGTGGGGTCGGCCTGGTGCTCGCGGACGTACGGGGCAGGCGGCTCAAGTGGTGGCAGGTGCTCGGCGGCTTCGGAGGAGCCGCCTTCCTGCTCGCGCAGGGACTGACCGTGGGAGCGCTCGGGGTCGCACTGTTCACGGTCGCGATCGTCGCGGGCCAGGTCACCGGAGGTCTGCTCTTCGACCGGATGGGGCTCGGTCCCGCCGGACCGCAGCGGCCCACCCGACGCAGGGTCGTCGGTGCGGTGCTCGTGCTCGCGGCCGTGGGCCTGTCGATGGCGGACAAACTGGGCGGCGGATTCCCCTACTTGATGCTGTTGCTGCCGCTGGTCGCGGGCGTGTGCGTGAGCTGGCAGCAGGCGGTCAACGGCCATGTGAAGAACGCCGCCGGGTCCGCGTACGCGGGGACGTTCTTCAACTTCGTCGCCGGTACCGCCGCGCTGAGCGTGATCTTCCTGGTGCACGCCGTGGCCGCCGGGGTGCCGTCCCGCCTGCCGACCGAGCCGTACGTCTACCTCGGCGGCCTGGTCGGCATCTCCTTCATCACCATCGCGGTCGCCGCCGTGCAGAAACTCGGCGTCCTGCTCCTCGGACTGTGCACGATCACCGGCCAGTTGGTCGGTTCGCTGGCGCTCGATCTGCTGCTGCCGCACGGTGACACGGATGTCACGGCGGCCACCGTCGCGGGCGTCGCGCTGGCCTTGGCGGCGGTGGCGCTCGCGGCGCTGACGGGCACGCGGACGGGCCGGGTGGTCGCCTCGGGCAGCGCGGTGCGTACCGCGGACGCGGAGCGAGTGGACGGCCCGTCCGCGCGCCAGTGAGCGAATCGTCACGCGCCGGTCGGCACGCCCGCGTTGGCGAGGATCTCGCGGGCCGGCAGAGCGGTGCTCTGCGCGGCGGTCAGACCGGAGGCCGCCAGGTGGGCGTCCACGATGCGCAGCCCGGCCGCGTACCCGGCGAAGTCCGGCAGTCCCACGGGTTGCTGCCCCATGAGCTGGGCGGTGGCGTCACCGAGTACGTACGCGGTCAGTTTCTCCATCCCTGCCACGTCGATGTCGGCAGTGATCTTCCTGTGGGCGTGGTCGAGATCGGCGCCGGTCAGCGCCTTCGACCACGGCCCCATGGCCTCCTCGCCGGCCATCTCCCGCACGAACGCCTCGCCGAGGCCCTCGGAGACGACCCACTCCCCGACGGTGACAGCCACCGGGTCCCAGGCCACGTTGGCGTAGCGGACGTTGTGGTGGAGCTCGTGCGCGGCGCCGTGGCCGATCTTCCGCAGGCTCGTGCCGGTGGGCCACATCGTCAGATGGATCGCGCCCGGAATCCCGCCCATGCCGAAGTAACCGGCGCTGCGCTCCGTCAGGTGGGGGTCGTCGGGATTGCCCAGCACGAGGACGACGTGCACGGTGTCGGCGTGCTTGATGCCGGGCACGGCGCCGCTGATCCGCTCCCACGAGGTCACGAGGGACTCCTCGACCCGGTCCCACACCCCCGCGTCCCGCATCTGACGCAGGGCGGGCAGATACCGCGGATCGTCACGGTCGAGCCGAAAGCCGCTGCCCTGCTGGTGCATCGCGACGAGGTCCGGGTCGCCCATCACGGACATCGCGCCCTGGAGAGGGGCGAGCATGTCCCGCAGGGCGTCGGGCCGCTCGTCCAGCGGTCGCTTCAGGAGGTCGTGCATGGCGGACGCGGTGTCATGAACAACAATCTTCATGGCTCAGGACCGTAGGACCTCACGCAGCGGGAGGTTCAAGTGCCGCTTCGCGCACCGCTCAGCCCGGGTCCACATCGGTGTGCAGCAGATTGTGGTCCGAGTACGAGGTGAGGTGTACGCGGTGCCTCAGCGGGGCGATGCCGCGCAGGAAGACGTAGTCGAACTTGCTGAGCCAGTCGGTGGTCGGCTTGCAGGTGCCGGCGGACACGGGACGGCACTGCTCGTCCGTGTCCGCTGCCAGATCCCATATCCGGGAGAGTTCGGGAGCCTGGGGCACGGCGTTGAAGTCGCCGAGCACGATGGCGCGGTCGTGCCGGGCGACGGCGGTGGCCAGTACGCCGACCTGGTCCGCCCGGACCTCTTCCTGCTGCCGCTGGGCGAGGTGTGTGTTGAAGACCCGCACGGACCGCCCGCCCACCGTCGTGGTGACCGCCATGTAGCCGCGGTCCTCGGAGCCGCCGTCGGGGTACTCCTCGTTCACGCGGTCGGTCATCGGCGCCGCCGAGAGAACCGCCTGACCGAAGCCCCCGGGGCTCCAGGGCACTCCCCCACAGCGACCCCAACTGCTAAGCACCGAGCCGTACTCGACGTGGTAGACCAGCCCGTGCAGGTACTCCAGATAGTCCCGGATCCGTTGGACGTCACCCACGCACGCTTCCTGCAGACCGATGACCTGAGGCGCGTACGAGGCGATCTCCGCGGCCCGGTCCACATCGCTCTCCTCGCAGGGGTTGCAGATGTTCCACGTCATCACCCGGTTCGGCACGACGTCCCTGACGGCCTCGACAGGCCGCGATCCACCGAAGAGGGCGTCGCTCGGCGCGCTGGGACCGATGAGCACCATGCAGGCCAGGGTCATGGCGCCCGCGAGCAACCGTGTGGTCCTTGCGAGCACCATCGCCTCCTTGGTGTGGCTGCACAGAGCATCTGACGTCTCCACGCACGAGGTTATGGGACGAGGTCGCCGGCAACACGCGCTTCCGTTCCTTCACCGCTACGGCACGCCGACCGGGCACCACCATCACCACCGCGTCCGCCCTGCCCGTCCGCTTCACTGGTGAGGCATCATCCGTACATGTCCTCGTAGATGTTCAGGGCGCACAGCGGGACCCGGCGACCTGATCGGACGAAAAGCCTAGTGACGGGTGCACAGCCATGGCAGACGCGTACTTCACGACGGAGCAGTGCCCGAGCTGCGGCCGTCACACGGACGGCCTCTCCAACCGTTTCACCTGCACGGTCTGCGACACCGTCTGGACCTCCGGGATCTCCGAGTCCGTCGTCACCCTGGGTCCGCTGGACACGACGATCCTCTGCCCTCCGAAGCGGGCCTAACGCTCGGTGCCCTGCCTGGCCTGTGCGATGAGGAGCGCGATGTCGTCGGTGGTGTCCCCGTCGCGCAAAGCCTCCAGGAGGTGGGTGCAGGTGGCCTGCAGGGGGCCACTGTGGTCGAGGAGGCGCAGGAGCTCGTCCAGGCGTTCGTCGATGGTGTGATGGCGGGTCTCGACCAGGCCGTCGGTGTACAGGACGAGGCGGTCGCCGGGGTTCAAATCGAGTTCGATGGTGCGGTACTGCGCGTGACCGACCCCGAGAGGAGTGCCCTCGGGCAGTGCCAGCAGGCGCGGCGGGCCGCCAAGGGGGATCAGCACCGGGGGCATGTGACCGGCGTTGGCGATGTGGCAGGCGTGGCGATGGGGGTCGTAGACGGCGTAGACGCAGGTGGCGATGTGGGTTTCCAGTCTGGCGGTGGTCGTGTCGAGGTGGCGCAGTACCTCGTCGGGAGGCATGGCCAGGTCGGCGAAGGCCTGGGTGGCGGTACGCAGGCGGCCCATCGTGGCGGCGGCGTCGATGCCGTGGCCCATGACGTCGCCCACGACCAGTGCGGTGCGGTCGCCGTCCAGGGGGATGACGTCGTACCAGTCGCCGCCCACCGCGCACGAGATCTGGGCCGGCTGGTAGCGCGACGCGATGTCCAGTCCGTGCAGCGGTGGCGGGGGCCCTGGCAGCAGACTGCGCTGGAGGGTCTCCGCGGTGAGACGGATGCTCTGGTGCCAGCGGGCGTTGTCGATGGCGATGGCGGCCCGGTGGGCGAGTTCGCCGGCCAGCAGGACATCGTCGTCGTCGAACGGTTCCGCGTTGCGGGCGCGCACCAGGTCCACGGCTCCCAGTACCTCCTGGTGGGCGGTGAGCGGCACCGCGAGATAGGAGTGGACGCCGGAACGGGCCAGGAGCCGCGCGGCGTCCGGGTCACGGGCGATGTGCTCCAGGTCCGCCGCGCCGACATCGGGCACGAGGACGGGTCGGCCGGTGCGGACGCAGCGGGTGATCAGGCGGTCCGCGCGGTATGAGGCAAGGCCGCCGAGTTGGTCGGCGGCCTCGGCCGCTTCGGAGGGATAGGCCCTCGCCAGGCCCAGCGCCCTGAACCGGCGCGGTCCGTCGGCATCGGCGCCGTGCCGCAGTTCGAGTGCCGAGTCGAGGATGTCCACCGCCGCGATGTCGGCCAGGTCGGGCACCATCACGTCGGCCAGTTCCTGGGCTGTCCGCTCCACCTCCAGCGTCGTGCCCACGCTCGCGGCGGCCGTGGCGAGCAGGGCGAGTCTGCGGCGTCCCCGCTCCGCCTCGGCCTCGGCACGGTGGCGTTCGGTGATGTCCACCACCGAGTTGGCCACCCCCATCAGCTGCCCGTGGGCCCCCTCCAGGCGGTAGTACGACACCGACCAGGCATGGTCGTGATCCGGATCGGCGGGGGTACGGCCCACGGCGTAGCGGTCGATGATCGGTGTCCCGGTGGCGAGAACCTCGCGCAGGCAGGACTCGATCGTTTCGACGTCGAGGAAGGTGAGGATGTCGCGGGGGTGGCGGCCGACGTGGTCGGCCGCCGACAGGCCGTTGATCCGTTCCAGTGCGGGATTGACCAGGAGGTAGCGCAGTTCGCGGTCGAGCAGCGCTACGCCCATGGGTGACTGGGACACCAGCTTCTCGCACAGCGCCAGGCCCGTCTCCATGCGGTGGAGCACCTGCCGGCCGGCCGCGATCCCGAGCGCGTAGACCTCGCCGTCCTCGTCGAGCAGCCGCATGTTGCGGAACTCCACGAGTCGGTTGACCCCGTCCTTGTGGCGGACCGGGAAGGCACCGGCCCAGCTCGTCCCGGTGGCCATCACCTCGGAGAACAGTCCGGCCGCCAGATCGCGGTGCCGCTCGTCGACGAGCAGGTGCGCGGCGTAGCACCCCAGCGCCTCCTTGGCCGTGTAACCGAAGACCTCTTCGGCCTGCGGGCTCCACAGCACGATGCGCCCTGACTGGTCCAGGACGACCGCGCAGACACCCAGCAGGTCCATGAGCCCGCCCGGTGGCACGGTCCCGCCGAGGCCATCGGCGTCGGATTCCGCTTCGCTGTCGCGCATGCCGAACACCTCCCGCCTCGCGCACCCTGCCCATCGCCGGGGCACGGCCCTTCCATGCTCACCCGCGCCTGGGCTCAGCACGACCCGACAGGGCTGCCAGGGCGGAGGCGGAAGCGGTGAAGGTCGCGCCTCTGGCATATTCCAAAGGTCATCACACCTGATCAGAAGCCTGTCGCGCCCTGTGGGTCATATGCCAGGGAGCTGCACCAGTTCCCCCGGGGATGCCGAGAACCACCACATGATCCAGAGCCGGTATGGTCGATATGACCCGAGCGCCGAGCCGTGGCGCCTTCTCGGGACCACGCATGTCAGCCATGTCAGCGAGGCAGTCGCCAACTGCCTTTGCTCGAACGTCAATTCCGGAACGCGGGGGCGAAACCCCTTGAGGGCAAGCGGTGTTGGAAGCGTTGGCATGCGGACGGTCGGCCGCCCGCGCAGGCGTAGGCCCTAGCAAGGAGACGAGAGATCGCTGCACAAGTCGGGCGCCTCGACGCTCCAGGAGAGACGCCTCACGAGAGCCCCCCGGCCGACCGTCCCCGAACCGCACGCGCCGAGCCGTCGGCCAGGAGCCGCATCATGCTGCTGCGTGCGCTCGGCGCGGAGCCCGTGACAGCCGCTCCACCCGCGGGCGGTATTCCGCACCCGGCCCTTCCCGCACCTCGTACACCCACTCCGGAACTCACCCCGGAAGACGCGTTCGACGCTCTGTACGTCTACGCCGCCCCTGGGTTGATCCGCCAGGCACACGTGCTTACGGGGAGTCTCCGATTGGCCTTCAAATCGGCGGAGCACGCGTTCCACCAAGCGTGGGACCACTGGCCCGAAGTCGCCCGGGACACCGACCCGGTGGGATGGGTACGCATACGGGCACACGCCTATGCCCTGTCACCCTGGCACCGGTTTCGCAGAATTTTCCTCCGCTCCTCCCCGGTCCCGGCCGACCCGCTCCTGCGCGCGATACTCGATCTCCCTCCCCGGCAGCGCCGCGCGCTCATGCTGTGCGACGGACTGGGCCTGCGCGTGTCCGAAGCAGCCGCCGAGACCGAGGCCGGCACCGCCGCCACCCGCAACAGACTGCTGTATGCGCGCGCGGCGCTCCGCGAACTGCGCCCCGATCAACCGTGGGACGCGACGCGGCAAGCACTCGTCGTGTTCCTCGAAAGCATGTCGGGCAGCACCGTGAGTCACCCGGCCTCCGTACGCGAGGACGGCGAACGCCGGATCCGCACGCTCACGCGCAGCGTCTGGGCAGCCGTGACAATCCTCATCGCCCTCGTCACGTTCACCATCGCCACCACGCCGTGATGGTTCGCTGACCACCGGGCCGTGGCTCACCTTCGCAGGCCGCCGGTCACCGGCGTCGACGGGCCCTGTCTCAGGCCGCGGGTGAGCTGGACGATTCTGCCGTTTCGGCGGCGACGCGGTATTGGTCGTTGAGACGCTGGGCCTCTTCGAGCTGGTCCTCGAGGATGACGATGCGACAGGCGGCCTCTATGGGCGTGCCCTGGTCGACGAGTTCGCGGGCGCGTGCGGCGACGCGCAGCTGGTAGCGGGAGTAGCGGCGGTGGCCGCCCGCGGAACGCAGCGGGGTGATGAGACGGGCTTCGCCGATGGCGCGCAGGAATCCCTGGGTGGTGCCGAGCATCTCGGCGGCTCGGCCCATGGTGAACGCGGGATAGTCATCGTCTTCGAGACGCCCGAACAAGTCGTCTGCTGTCATCGCACCTCTCTATGCAACGCATGGAACGCTTGTATGCCTGGAACGCGTGGAGGGGCCCGGATGCCTTGTCTGCACCCGGGCCCCGAAGGAACTGCTACACCATCTGCCGACCCTGATACTGCGTCGGCCCTCTGTTTCCGCAAGCCCGACCGAACTGCCGCCGGGGGTACGGGGATCGTTGCTCGACCGAAGACCACCTCACTGTCGATGTCCTGCGGTACCCGGACTCAAACTTCCGCCCGGGCGATCCTGATGGCGTTGCCCCTCCGTTCTTTCCCTCTGATCTTGCAACACGGGAACTGCGTACTGCTGTTACTGCGGGTACTTCGAACTGCATGTACTGCTACTGCTCGTACTGCCTACTGCTGTTCCTGCAACCTGCGGTACTGCTCACGGCGGCCCCTGATCACTGCGGGCCACCCGGTCCGGTCGCCAGTCCCGTCGCCGTCCTGCAACCGCTCTGGCTTCGAAACTCCACCACCGCACCGTCCTGCGTACTGCTGGCACTGCTCGTACTGCTGGTAATGCTGCCCGGCAGTTCGTGTCTGCCGGGCCTTGCTCGATCTCGGCTACGAGAGAAACCATAACCACACCGCCACCCAATGTCTACTCCGGCCGACATAGATTTACGCGTGTCCGTCAGACAGGTAGTCGATGTCGCCCAGGGGCGGGACGAGGAGTGCGCGGCGGGTTCAGGCTGCGGGAGCCGGCTTGGCGCCGAGGCGGACAGCGCCTACGACTGCTGCGACTCCGAAGGCGGCGACCGCGGCTGCGAGGGTCACGGCATCGGGTGCTCCCGCGCCGATCGTGGCAGCTGTCGTGCCACCGATCGCAGCCGTCGAGACGGCGGTCAAGGTGGCGAGACGCTTGCGGTTGGGGAGAGAGATCATGGGGGCTCCTTCAGTATTCGTGGCGTCGGTGGACCTCTCGCCGCCACCACGACAGTGGGGTTCGCATACCCGCCGACACCATGAACAGGCCGCCGCATTCTGCTGCTTCAGGCTTTGGGTGGGGGTCCTGTTCGTACCGTTGTTGCTGCAGCCGTCGCTCACGGCGGGATGATGTCCGTGCGTGGGCAGCGCTGCGCCGTGAATGGTGGCTCGCAGTGGGGTGCAAAGTGCTGGGCCAGGCAGTCCGGCAGGACCTACCAGCACCTAGCAGCACCGAGCAGGAGGCTTCCTCGTCATGCACATCGAACACATCCTCGACTCCCCGGATCCGCTGGCCGTCTCGGTGACCGAGGCGATCCAGAAGGGCGACGTCCCAGTGCTGCGTCAGCTCCTGGCCGACCACCCCACTCTGGCCACCAGCCGGATCAGTCAGGACGGACCCGCAGCGGGTCGGCGCAGCCTGCTGCACATCGCCACCGATTGGCCCGGCCACCGCCCGCACACCGCGGAGGTCATCGCCACCCTCGTCGCCGCGGGCGCCGACCCCGACGCCCGCTTCGTCGGCGCCCACACCGAGACGCCCCTGCACTGGGCCGCCAGCAACGACGACGTCGCCGCCCTGGACGCCCTCATCGCCGCCGGCGCCGACATCGAGGCGTCCGGCGCCGTCATCGGCGGCGGCACCCCGCTCGCCGACGCGCGCGGCTTCGGCCAGTGGCGGGCGGCCCTTAGGCTCCTGGAGCACGGGGCCCGCGCGGACCTGCAGGACGCGGCCACCCTCGGTCTGCTCGACCAGGTGGAGACCCTCCTCTCCGCCCCGGACTCCCCCACCCCCACCGAGGCCGCGATCACCAGCGCCTTCTGGGGTGCCTGCCACGGCAACCAACTCCCCATGGCCAAGCTCCTGTTGCGCCATGGGGCGGATGTGAACTGGATCGGCTACGACGACATGACACCCCTGGACATCGCCCGCGCGCAGGACGCCGATGACGTCGTCCAGTGGCTGCTCACCCAGGGATCCAAGGCGCGCGCGGACCTCGGGTGAGGCACCTGCCCCAACAGTGCGCCGGGGCGGCCGACCTGAAGTTGGTCAGGCCCCTCGGACCGCCGAGGCCCCGAAGGCACCGTCGGCCGCGAAGGCCAGCTCGGCGAAGCGTTCGCCCATACGACGGTGAGTGGCGGCGTCCGGGTGCAGCTGGTCCGGCAGCGGCAGCTCGGCGACGTCGGCCTCCCCGTACAGCTCCCGACCGTCGAGGTAGTGCAGGTTGGAGTCCTCGGCCGATCGCTGCTGCACGATCCGTGCCAGCTCCTCGCGGATGACGCGCAGCGTCAGCTTCCCGCCGGCGCGCTCCGCCGGATCGCCCATGGCGCTGAACGTCAGCCGTCCCGCGCTGAGGTCGCTGAAGTCCGGCGCGCTGGGGCCGGGCGTGTCCTCGTGGATGGGACACAGCACGGACGAGACGACCATCAGCGGCGTGCCGGGGTGGCCTTCACGAATGGTGTCGAGGAAGCCGTGGACAGCCGGACCGAAGGCGCGCAGACGCATCAGGTCGGCGTTGACCACATTGATGCCGATCTTGATGCTGATCAGGTCGGCGGGGGTGTCCCGCAGGGTGCGGGCGGTGAACGGGTCGAGAAGCGCGCTGCCGGCCAGGCCGAGGTTGATCAGCTCGACGCCGCCGAGGGAAGCCGCCACGGCGGGCCAGACAGCGGTGGGGCTCGCCGCGTCGGAGCCATGGCTGATCGAACTGCCGTGGTGGAGCCACACCTTGCGGCCCCGGTCCGGTGCGGGCTCGACAGGTGCGTCGGTGCGCAGTTCGACGAGTTCGGTGGTCTCGTTGTGCGGCAGCCAGATCTCGATGTCCTTGGCGCGGTCCGGCAGTTGGGCGTAACGGATGGTGCCGGGCGGGCCGAGCCGGGTCTCGGTCTTCCCGTTCGTCATGTCGATGGTCAGGACGTTGCCGCCGCTCACGGAGGCCTGATCCGCCAGGCGGCCGTCGACGAGCAAGTCGTAAAGGCCCTGCGGGCGAGGCGGGGCGCCCACGTATTCGCGCTTGGTGGGCAACGTGTCCAGTTCGATGACGGTGGCGCGGGTCCGGAAGGCAAGGCGTACGCCGGAGGGCTGGGACTCCGCCATGGCCAGCTGCCCGTCGGCGCACTGGGCGCGGGCCCATGCGGGCAGCCGATGCGGCAGGACGCCGTGCTCGGTGCGCTCCAGGTCGAGGGCGCCGCGCAGGATGTCGGCGGTGATGGGCGTGGTGATCCAGTCGTCGTGCTCGGTGTCCATGGTCGGTCTCCACTTGCTGATCATCGTGTCTGGGGGGGCTGCCGGTGGGGGTGCGGGGCACGGCTGAGCTGGGCCGCCGAGGCCGCCGATATGGCCCCGGTCAGGCCGCGGGCCAGTTCCGGAGCAGTGCGTCGAGGGCATCCAGGATGCGTTCCCACGACTCCTGCGAGCCGGGCTCGCTGTGGCTGAAGCCCCCCGCCATCTCCAGGCTGACGTAACCGTGGAAGACGCTGCCCAGCATCCGGACCGCGTGGGTCTGGTCGGTTTCCGTCAGGTCGTAGCCGCGCAGGATCGCCCGCGTCATCTGCGCATGCCTGACACCCGCGCTGGCGGCCGCCGTCTTGGGGTCGAGCCTCAGCCGGGCCGCGGCATAGCGCCCGGGGTGCTCCCTCGCGTAGTCGCGGTAGACATCGGCGAACGCGGTCAGCGCGTCCTTCCCGGCCCGCCCGGCCAGCGCGGCGGCGCCCCGGTCGGCGAGTTCCTCCAGGGAGAGAAGGGCGATCCGCGTCTTGAGGTCCTGCGAGTTCTTCAGGTGCGAGTAGAGACTCGCGACCTTGACGTCGAAGCGCCTGGCGAGTGCCGAGACGGTCACCTGCTCGAAGCCGACCTCGTCGGCCAGCTCCGCTCCGGCCTGCGCCAGGCGCTCCGCGGTCAGTCCTGCGCGAACCATGCCCTTCCCTTCCTTCGGCTTAACCGATTATGCGTCTACCTAATACCTTTAGGCAAATGAGCAAGCACTGAAGGAAGAGCTGGGCGCGCGAGGTCAGACCGTTTTAACCGTGCCCCCGTCGATCACGTAATCCGCTCCGGTGACATTGCCCGCCACGCCCGAGAGCAGGAACGTGATCAGCGCCGCCACCTCCCGGGGCTCGGTGATCCGCCCACTGGTGATGCCGAACGCCGTCGGGATCTGGGCGAGGAACGCCCCGTGCTCCATCCCGGCGCCGGCCGCGATCTCACCCCCGAAGCCGTCGGGGTCCTCCCAGATGGCGGTGCGCACCGCGCCGGGCGAGACGGTGTTGACCCGTACGCCCCGCGGCCCGAACTCCTCGGCCAGCGACTTGCCCAGCGAGGTGAGCGCCGCCTTGGCGGCGCTGTAGGCGACGGGACCGGCCGCCGGGAGGCGGGAGTTGATGGAGGAGACGTTGACGATCGCACCGCCGCGCTCGATCAGGCTCGGCAGTGCGGCGCGGCTGACGCGGACCGCGCTCAGCAGGTTGAGGTCGAAGACGCCGTGCCACTGGTCGTCGTCGGTGTCGAGAAAGCCAACGGGCTTCACGGCGTCACCGGCGCCGACGTTGTTCACCAGCAGGTCGATGCCGCCCAGTTCGGCGAAGGCACCGTCCATGAGCACGGCCACCCCGTCCGGGGTGCTGAGGTCGGCCGACACGGCGAAGGCTCCCGATTCCTTGAGTTCGGGGGTGATGGTGCGGGCCGCGCCCACGACGCGTACGCCCTCACTCATCAGTGCCCTGACGGTGGCCAGGCCGATCCCTCGGCTGGCGCCGGTGACGACGGCGGTCTTGCCGTTGAGGTCGAGTTCCATGCTTCTCAAGCTCCTTCACACCAATTTTTGAATTACAGGTACAAAACATAGGTACGCGTCAACGAGGTTCAGACACGGGAGGGTTCAGTCGGTTCAGAGAGAGTCGATCGTCGCGTCGATCACCCTGGTGAGACGCTCCGGACCTTCCACGACCCGCGCCATCAGCCGCAGGCCGACGACCGTGGTCAGCAGCAGGCTCCCGATGGCGCGAGCGTCACGGCCGGGGTCGACCTCGCCCGCCCGCTGCCCCTTCTCCACCAGCGCGGAGAAGGCGTCTTCGGTGCGGTCGAACATGCGCCGGACCAGATCGGTCGCCACGGCGTCCGTCCCGGCCAGCTCGGCGGCAGCGTTCACCGCCATGCAGCCGCGCCGGTCCGGGTCGGCGAGGTCCATCTCGACGAGCAGCCACAGCGCCGCACGCAACCGCTCCTTCACGGGGCCCGACTCCTCGAGCATCTCGACGAGAGCCGCGGCCTGACTGTCGCGGTAGCGGCGCAGCGCCCGCTCGAAGAGGGCGTGCTTGCTGCCGAAGGTGTTGTAGAGACTGCCCTTGCCGATGCCGAGCGCGTCCACCAGGTCCTGGGGCGTGGTGGCGGCATACCCCTTGCGCCAGAACACGTCCATGGCCTGCTCGACGGCGGCCTCCGGATCGAACTGCTTCGGCCTGCCCATGCCCAGGAGACTAGACGGTTCTTGACCTAGAGGTCAAGAACCGCCCCCAGACGCAGCACCGCATGTGCGGTCATACGGCCTCAGACAGCGCGACACATGCCGCCGTACGGGCACTCAGGCAGCGCGACGTACGCGCGCCGCCTTGCGGGCCTCGGCCATCTCGCGCGATTCGGCGGACCGGCGCGAGCCGCCACCGGAGCGGCCGGGCTGTCCCGGACGGGTGCCCATGCCCCGGAAGGGGGCGCCGCCGCGCTGCTTGGGGCGCTCGGTGGGCTCACTGCCCGCGACGGGCACTCCGGAGGGCGCCTTCGCCCCGGTGATGCGGCTCAACTCGGCTTCCCCGGAGCGCACTTGGGTGATCCGTGGCCGGATCCCGGCGGCGGACATCAGACGGCTCATGTCGCGGCGCTGGTTGGGCGTCACAAGGGTGACGACGCTGCCGGACTCACCGGCGCGGGCCGTACGGCCGCCGCGGTGGAGGTAGTCCTTGTGGTCGATGGGCGGGTCGACGTTGACCACCAGGTCGAGGTTGTCGACGTGGATGCCGCGGGCCGCGACGTTGGTGGCCACCAGAACCGTCACCGCGCCGGTCTTGAACTGGGCGAGGGTACGGGTGCGCTGGGGCTGCGACTTGCCGCCGTGCAGCGCGGCGGCTCGTACGCCGCTGCCCATCAGGTGCTTGGTGAACTGGTCGACGGCGTGCTTGGTGTCGAGGAACATGATCACGCGGCCGTCGCGGGCCGCGATCTCGGTGGCGGTCGCCATCTTGTCGGCGCCGTGCACGTGCAGTTCGTGGTGCTCCATCGTGGTGACCGCGCCCTTGGAGGGGTCGACGGAGTGGACCACCGGGTCGTGCAGGTAGCTGCGCACCAGCAGGTCGACGTTGCGGTCGAGGGTGGCCGAGAACAGCATCCGCTGCCCGTCGGGGCGTACCTGATCGAGCAGTTCGGTGACCTGGGGCATGAAGCCCATGTCGGCCATCTGGTCTGCCTCGTCGAGGACGGTGATGCTCACCCGGTCCAGACGGCAGTCCTTGCGCTCGATGAGGTCCTTGAGGCGTCCGGGCGTGGCGACGACGACCTCGGCACCGGACCGCAGGGCTCCGGCCTGCCTGCCGATCGACATGCCGCCGACCACCGTGGCGATACGCAGCTTCAGCGACCGGGCGTACGGAGTGAGTGCCTCGGTGACCTGCTGGGCGAGCTCCCGGGTGGGAACGAGGACCAGCGCGAGGGGCTGCTTCGACTCGGCGCGCCGGCCCGCGGTGCGCACGAGGAGCGGGAGCCCGAAGGCGAGGGTCTTTCCGGAGCCGGTGCGGCCACGGCCCAGTACGTCCCGGCCCGCGAGGGCGTTCGGCAGCGTGGCCGCCTGGATCGGGAAGGGCTCGGTCACGCCGAGGCCGGTGAGCGTCTTCAGGAGCGGGGCCGGCATGTCGAGTTCGGCGAAGGTCTCCGCCGCCGGGAGGCCCGGGGTGATGGTGACCGGCAGGGCGAATTCGCCCTGGGGTGCGGCGGGGCGGCGTCCCTGGCCGCCGGAACGGTTGCCGGGGCGGGCTCCGCCACCCTTGCGGGGGTTGGCACCGCGGGGGCCGCCGCTGTTACGGGGATTGGAATATCGGTCGTTCGCGCGCGCTGAACGGTTCATGGAGAACCTTCCTCGATATGGCACGCATCGAGGAATTCTCGGTGGACTTCAACCGAACGAATTGCAAGCACGAGCCGAAAAAAGACAAAACCTTCTGTAAACAGCAACGAGCTGGCGCCCGCGCCGTGAGGCGCGGACACCAGCGTCGTCTTAACGCTTCAAGCGTCAGGCAGGAACGATGTTCTCCGCCTGCGGGCCCTTCTGGCCCTGAGTGACGTCGAAGTTCACCTTCTGGCCTTCCTGAAGCTCACGGAAGCCCTGGGTGGCGATGTTCGAGTAGTGGGCGAAGACGTCCGGGCCGCCACCCTCCTGCTCGATGAAGCCGAAGCCCTTTTCCGAGTTGAACCACTTCACGGTGCCAGTAGCCATACTATTTTTCTCCTTCGGGGCAAGCTCCGAGACCCGCACTGTGCGAACCCCGGCGTCGCCACGTTGATTGCCCCGTCCGGGAAAACTTCTCCCGGAAATACAAAAGTGCCCGGCGGAATATTTCCACCAAAGGCACTTGAAGTCTTATGGGAACCACAACTGCAACTACGATCAACAGTAGCACGAGATCAGCTTCGCGGCACGGGCAAGCTCTACATATTTCGCTCGACTGGCTCAGGGCCCGCGCCACATTGCGGAAACCTGCGGTCACCTTCCCAGGGCGAGCACCCTCGGAGCGGCGTGTCAGCCGACGGAGCGGGGCGAGCCGACCGGTGGAGCGTGCCGGAGTGTCGACCCTGGAGTGCGAGCGAACCGACCAGGCCCGAATGGTCCGCTTCGTTCCCGGCCGCCCCTTGAGCGTCACCGAGACCGCTCTTCAACTCATGCAGCCTCCACGTCGCCTCCACCGACCCCACACGGCTCCGCCGCAGCCAGCGGACACTCCTGCTGTCACGTGTAAATGCGGGGCACTTCAATACTGAAACGCACATTCCATTGCAATCTCGTTATGCATTGACTCCTTGACGCCGGGAACGCTCCCGGGTTGGCTTTCAGCCATCTCGGACCACAACGAAGCGGTCCGATCGAGGAAGTGGGCGAATGAAAACCCGTATGCGTGAAGCCTCCGTCGCCGTATCTGTGAGCGCCCTGGCACTCTCGCTCGCCGCTTGCGGCAGCCTGCTGGGTTCGGACGACGGCAAGTCACAGACCGAGAGGAAGGGTGACGCGGTCACCGTCGGTCTGCTCCTGCCCGAGGAGGAGACGGCTCGCTACGAGAAGTTCGACCACCCCATCATCGAGAAGCAGGTCAGGAAGCTCACCAACGGCAAGGGCAAGCTCGTCTACGCCAACGCCAAGGGTGACGCGGCCAAGCAGAACGGCCAGCTCGACCAGATGGTCGCCGACAAGGTCGACGCGATCCTGGTGAGCGCGGTGGACGCGAAGAAGCTCGCACCGTCGGTCAAGAAGGCGAAGGAAGCGGACATCCCCGTCATCGCCTACGACCGTCTCGCCGAGGGGCCCGTATCCGGTTACGTGGCCTTCGACAACGAACTGGTCGGTCAGGTTCAGGGGCAGGCGATCCTGAAGGCGCTGGGCGGCGGCAACCGCCAGAACAGCAAGGTCGTCATGATCAACGGCGCGCCGACCGACCCGAACGCCGCCGTGTTCAAGGAGGGCGCGCTCTCCCAGCTCCAGAACCAGGTGGACATCGCCAAGTCGTACGACACCGATGGCTGGAAACCGCAGACGGCCGGTGCCCACATGACCGACGCGATCACCGCCATCGGCAAGGACAACATCGCCGCCGTCTACTCCGCCAACGACGGCATGGCGGGCGGCGCCATCAAGGCCCTCAAGGCCGCGGGCATCACCGACCTGCCGCCGGTCACCGGCCAGGACGCGGAGCTGTCGGCCGTGCAGCGCATCGTCACGGGCGAGCAGTACATGAGCGTCTACAAGCCCTACCCCGAAGAGGCCGTCGGCGCCGCGGAGATGGCGGTCCGCATCGCCCAGGGCCGCATGGTCGAGTACGACGCCCTGGCCGGGGACCGGTCCGAGAACGCCACCACGAAGAACATCCCCTCCCTTCTGGTCTCCGTCCGTCCCCTGACCCGGGACACCATCAAGTCCACGGTCATCAAGGACGGCATCTACAAGACCAATGACATCTGCACGGCCGAGTTCAAGGCGGCGTGTGCGACGGTCGGTCTCAAGGGCTAGGCCGGTGTGCGGCCCGTCGGCCGCTCAGTGCCAGTAGTCGGGCCGGGGCAGCTTGAGCCAGCGGTCGGCAGGGCCGGTGACTGCGCGGGCATCGGCCGGGCGCAGGCCCACGAAAGCGCAGGCGTAGGCGACGGCGTTGTAGCGGTAGAGGTAGGCGGCGAGGACCTCTTCCGAGGAGTCGTCCTCGTCGGGGCTTCCTCCTGGGTGCAGATCCCAGCCCTCTATGACGCCGTCGCGGACGATGCTGCCTTGGTTGCCGCTCTTGGGATTGGCATAGAGGCCGTAGCAGACGGTGCCCGCGGAGAGCAGGGTCTGCACGCCGGGCATCTGCGGTGCGTAGCCCCAGGGCTGAGTGATGACGCAGCCGCCCGGTACATCGGTGGCGCCGATGACCTGGAGGGACTCGTCCATGTCGTACGAGATCGGGTCCTCCAGGAGTACGTCGAGCTCGGGGTCGTCATACGGCCCGGCCCCGAGCCGGCGCGCGGCCTCGGCCGCGTCGATCCCGGCCACGCATGCGAGCCCCGTGCCGTCGGAGTGGAGGTCGCCCAGCGCAGCGGTCAGCCGTCTGCCCTCCGTCGCGGCGGCCGCTTCCGCCGGAGTCAGGCCGCGCTCACCGGACGGAACCATGAAGAGGTCCGGGACCGGCCCCGCCAGGCTGAGCCTCCCCGGGGACCAGTCCGCCAGCACGGTGCGCCACGGGTCGGCCCCGGCGGCGGCCAGGACACGGGCGTTGTCCGCGCGGTCGGCCAGGACCGCGACCCACAGCGCGGTGCGGCCCCCCGACTCGGCGTCAACGTCGTCGACTCGGCGGGCCAGTTCGGCGACCACCTCCGGTGAGCCGAACTCGGCCGCCCTGTGCAGCGGGCGGCTGCCGCCCCACACATTCGGATCGGCTCCGCGCTCCAGCCGATCGCGGACCAGCGCGTGGTCGCGCCAGCCCTCCCAGCCCAGACCCGCCCAGCCGTCACTCTCGACAACAGGCATGACACTCCCCCTTCATGGTGGCCGCACCGTCTGATCGTGTCGTCACCGGCCACACACTGAACGTTACAGAGAGCCACTGACAATCGTCTCCGGCTCCTGCGTCGCCTGCTGCGGGATTCGTGCGCCCGGGCAGTTGTGGCTCACCGTGTCGGCGAAAGTCCTGGCCAAGGGAGACAGTGCGTCCCAGCGGCGCACCGCCCAACCGGTCCAGAGGGTGGGCAGTTCAGGGATGGGGATCAGACGCAGGTCGGGGTGACCGGGGCC
The DNA here is from genome assembly GCF_053591915.1 of Streptomyces sp. NPDC002853. Classification (NCBI taxonomy): domain Bacteria; kingdom Bacillati; phylum Actinomycetota; class Actinomycetes; order Kitasatosporales; family Streptomycetaceae; genus Streptomyces; species Streptomyces sp. NPDC002853. The sequence goes on from NZ_JBSFUS010000004.1 coordinate 337,400, forward strand.
GCGCCAGCCCGGCAGGTCGGGGACGATCGCGTGGCCCAGGCCCAGTTCGGCGAGCAGCAGGGCGGTGTCCCAGTCGGCGACGCTGGTGTCGGAGGCCGGGCTGATGCCGCGCTCGGTGAACCAGGCGTCCAGGCGCGCGCGGGACGTCGTGCTCTCCGGGAGCCCGATGAGTCGGATACCGGCCAGGTCGGCGGTGGTGATCCGCGACTCGGCGGCGAGGGGGTCGTCTCGGTGGACCGCCAGCACCCAGGGCAGTTCGATGACGGGACGCTGCTCGATGCCCTTCACCGGTGCGCCGATGGTGATCCAGGCCAGGTCGAGGCCGCCCGCGATGAGGGCGTCGAAGCAGCTGCGGCTGGAGTGCGCGGTCTGGAATTCCAGGCTCACCTGAGGGTGGCGTCGGCGGAAGGCGACGATCGCGTCGGACATGAAGTGCCGCACCGTGGTGGCGCCGGTGGTGATCCGCACCGATCCGGCCTCGCCGTGCACCAGGTCGTTCAGTCGACGCAACGCGTGGTCGATGTCGCCCAGGCCGCCGGCGGCCGCGTTGTGCAGGAGCTGTCCGGCGGGCGTGGGGACGACCCCGCGCGGGTGGCGTTCGAGGAGGCTTAGCCCGAGCTCTCGCTCCAGGCGCTTGATGTGCTGGCTGACCGCGGGCTGCGTACAGGACAGCTCGCGGGCGACGGCGCTGAGGCTGCCCGTTCGGCAGACGGCGACGAAGACACGCAGGTCGTCGAGAGTCATGGAGGGTGAAGCTACAGCTTGGGGGTCTGCAAGGAAATCCGAGGATTGACTTGGGTGTCGGGCGGGCGGGACGATCTTTGCGGGCCCAGGGCGGCAACCCGGCCCGGTTCACACGCCATCCGGAGGGCGGGCGGACCGGGCGGGGTGCCGACCCACCGGCTCGGCACCAGACTTCTCCGTCCCGGGCTGCCCGCACTCCGCTCCGGTACGCCGACCGTCCCGGGAGGGCGATCCATGCAGGCGCTCGAAACAGCGGCCATAGCGGCCGCGGCCGTCGCGGCAGGCGGCATCAACGCGGTGGTCGGCTCCGGCACGTTGATCACCTTCCCCACGCTGCTCGCCTTCGGCTGTCCGCCGGTCCTTGCCAACGTCTCCAACACCATCGGTCTCGTCCCGGGCGTGATCAGCGCGGCGTACGGATACCGCGCCGAGCTCAAGGGCCAGCGGTCGCGCCTCATCAAGCTCGGCATCGCATCCCTTCTGGGAGGTGTCACGGGCGCGGTCCTGCTCCTGCAGCTGTCCGCCGACACGTTCCGCTCCGTGGTGCCGGTGCTGATCCTGATCGCCTGCGTTCTGGTGCTGCTGCAGCCCCGCCTCCAGAAGTGGCTCGCCGGCCGCGGCGGCCGAGGCCGCAAGGACGGCGGCGCCCCGATGTGGGCCGGCGTCATGGTCACCGGCGTCTACGGCGGGTACTTCGGGGCAGCCCAAGGGGTGCTGCTCATGGGCCTGTTCGGGTCGTTCCTCCGTGATGACCTGCAGCGCCTGAACGCCATGAAGAACGTCCTCGCGTCCATCGTGAACGGTGTCGCCGCGGTCATCTTCATCGCGGTGACGAGCGTCGACTGGACGGTGGCCGGTGTGATCGCCGTCGGCTCGACCCTGGGCGGTCTGATCGGCGCGCGCGTGGGACGCCGCCTCTCGCCCGCCGTGCTGCGCGGGCTGATCGTGGCCGTCGGGGTGACGGCGGCCGTCGCCGTGGCCGTGTGAGCACTCCCGCCACCTCCCGCCACTTCCAGCCGCGCCCAGCGGCTCGGGGCAGGGAGACGCGCGTCACAGTCGTCGCTGTCGAAACGGGCCGGGCTGCCACGTGTAGGAGGTGAAACCGCCCATCACGGCAAGGAGTTCACCATGGAAGCCCGCTTGAACCTCTTCGGCAGCCCCCTCGCGGCCAAGGCCCTGAAGCACCTCGGGTCGGCGAGCAAGGCGATCTTCTCGGAGTCGACGCTGCCGTCCGCGACCCAGAACCTGGTGATGCTCCGGGCGAGCCAGGTCAACGGCTGCGGATTCTGCACCGACATGCACGGCAAGGACGCCGCGCACGCCGGGGAGTCCCAGGTGCGCATCAACCTGGTCGCCGCCTGGCGCGAGGCCACGGTGTTCACCGAGGCCGAGCGCGCCGCCCTGGAACTGGCCGAGGAAGGCACCCGGATCGCCGACGCGGCCGGGGGCGTCCCGGACGAGGTGTGGGCGAACGCCGCCAAGCACTACGACGAGGAGCAACTGACCGCCCTGGTGGCGCTCATCGCCCTCATCAACGCGGCCAACCGCTTCAACCTCATCGTCCGGCAGCCCGCCGGGGAGTACCAGCCCGGCCAGTTCGGCTGAGCAGTTGAGCGGCTGAGCGGCTGAGCGGCTGAGCTGACCGGACCGCCGCTAGGCCGCCCTGTTCTGGCGCCGGTAGCCGCCCGGCGCCAGGCCGTACTCCCGCTTGAAGGCCTTGGCGAAGGCGAACTCCGAGCCGTATCCGGTACGGGCCGCGACCGTCGTGAGCGGGGCGTCGGACTCCCGCAGCATGCGGGCGGCGGTCGTCATGCGCCAGCGGGTCAGATAAGCCATCGGCGGTTCGCCGACCAGCGCGGCGAACCGCCGGGCGAACGCGGCGCGGGACAGACCGGCGCGCGCCGCGAGGGACTCGACCGTCCACGAGGCCGCGGGGTCGTCGTGCATGGCCGACAGGGCGGGCGCCACCGCCGAGTCCCCCAGGGCCGCCGCCCATCCCTGGGCGGCGGTGGCGGGCTGATCGTCCAGCCAGGCCCGCAGGATGTAGAGGAGCAGCGAGTCGATCAGGGTGGGCACGATGCCGTCGGAGCCGATCCGCGGGTTCTCCAGCTCAGAGCCGAGGAGTTGGACGGCGGCGCTGAGCTCCGGATGGCGGCCGTGCCGCGTCGGCAGGATGATCACCTCGGGCAGCTGGCGCACCAGCGGGTGCGGGCGCCCCTGGTCCAGGTGGTAGTTGCCGCAGAGCAGGCTGGTCGCGGCGCCTTCCCCGCCGAGCGTGACCGAGCCGATGGGTGAACTCCCGTGATACTGCGCGGCCTTGTACTCCTCGGCGGGGGTGGAGGGGTGGTCGGCGAGGATGTGGCCCCGCCCGTCCCGCAGGAAGATCACGTCCCCGGGGTTCAGCTGGACCGGCTCCAGGTGCGGGGACGCCTCGGGCAGCGGGACCAGCCAGCACGTTCCGTACAGCACCACGTGGAAACCGGCGCCCGCCACGGGTGGCAGGCGCAGGCCCCAGGGGGCGCGGCCGTTGGTCCGCACGGACGCCGGGTGCCCCGTGCGCATCGAGGCCAGCGCCTCGGTGAGGATGTCCATCCGGCCTCGCCCTTCCTGCTGCCGCCCGTCGCGTTCGGCTCATGCGGACCGCCTTGTTCAGACCGTCAGGACAATCTTGCCCTGTACGTGTCCCGCGGCGACCAGCTCGTGCGCCTTGCCGGCCTCTGCCAGCGGGAACGTCTCCTCGACGTAGGGACGGATCCGGCCCGCGTCGATCAGTTCGGCGAGGGCTTCGAGGCCGGCGGAGTCCGGTTCGACCAGGACACCGGCGAAGCGCCGTCCGGCGGCCTCGACGCGTGCGGCGAGCTCCGTGTCACCGTGCTCCAGGATGCTGATGAGTACGCCGCCGGGTCGGACCACGCCGAGCGAGAGGTCGCCCTGGGCCGTCGAGTCGAGGAACACGTCCACGTCCCGGACGGCCTGGGTGAAGTCGGTGGTGCGGTAGTCGATGATCTCGTCGGCGCCGAGGCCTCGCACGAAGTCATGGCGGCCCGCACTGGCTATCGCGATCACGTGGGCGCCCCGCGCCTTCGCGATCTGCACCGCGAAGTGGCCGACGCCGCCGGCCGCCCGCTGGATCAGCACCCGGTCACCCTCCTTGACGTCCGCCGCGCGCACCAGCCCCTGCCAGGCGGTGAGCGCCGCGAGAGGCACCGCGGCGGCGTGCACGTGGTCGAGTGAAGCGGGCTTGCGGGCCAGCTGACCGGCCGGAACGGCCACGTGGTCGGCGTACGCGGTGACGGCGCGGGGGAAGTGCGGCATGCCGTACACCTCGTCGCCCACCACGAACCCGGCGCCGGGGCCCACCTCTTCGACCACTCCGGAGATGTCCCATCCCACGCCGAACGGTGGCTCGCCGAGCAGCGGGAGGGCGCCGGACCGGACGGCGATGTCCACGGGGTTGACGGCACTGGCGTGCACCTTGACGAGGACCTCGCCGGCCGACGGCTTCGGCCGTTCGGTCTCGACGACCTCAAGGACCTCGGGGCCGCCGATGGACTTCTGGATGACTGCGCGCATGGTGGATCTCCTGGGTTCGGTGCGGTTGATGTCCTCAACCCTAGGGAGATCGAATGAGCCGCTGAATGGCTTTCTGTCTCGTCTACATGTCTCAGCGTCTTACCTATGCGCACCCTCGGCCATACGTGACCCAGGTCACACCACAATCGGCGTTGGCCGGTCACATTCCCGCGTCGCGGCCCGTCAGAGCATTGACGCACTCAAGATGCCAGGCCGGGGCAAGTCCGGCCGGGCAGCCGTTCGATGGGAGCCCTTCTGATGTCCACCGCCTTCGTTGTCGTCACCGTCCTTGCCGCCGTCATGGTGGGTTTCTCGGCCGTCTCGGTCTTCCTTCGCGCCAAGTGGGTCGTGGAGCCCATGGCCGACTACGGCGTCCCCTTCTCGTGGCTGCCCTGGCTCGGCGCCGCCAAGGCCGCCGGGGCGGCAGGCCTGCTGGTCGGACTGCTCGTGCCGGCCATCGGGGTCGCGGCCGGGATCGGCCTGGCGCTGTACTTCGCCGGCGCCGTCGTCACCGTGGTCCGAGCCCGCTGGTACGCGCACATCCCCTTCCCGTTGATCTACGCGGCGCCGGTGGTCGGCGCCCTGGCTCTGGGCTTCGCCGCCTGACCCCAAGAGCAACTTCCGCACCACGAGAAGTACTTGAAGGGTTGACTGAGCCATGACAAGCAGTATGGTCTAGGCCAATGAGTCGACCGAGGCGCCCGGTTGTCTCTCGCCCCTCCTCCCCCCACTCAGAGGGAACAGAGATGAACAAGAAGCAGAAACTGGCAGCCGCTCTGGGCGCGGGAATCGCGCCCGTGCTCGTCCTGGCCTCCGTCACCCCGGCCAGCGCGCACGGCTACGTCTCCTCGCCCCCGAGCCGTCAGGCACAGTGCGCGGCAGGCACCGTGTCCTGCGGAGACATCACCCATGAACCGCAGAGCGTCGAAGGCCCCAAGGGGCAGACGACGTGCAGCGGCGGCAACGCCCGATTCGCCGAACTGGACGACGACAGCAAGGGCTGGAAGGCCACCGACGTCGGCTCCTCGCAGGAGTTCAGCTGGAAGCTGACGGCACGTCACAGCACCAGCACCTGGCAGTACTTCGTCGGCGGCAACAAGATCGCCGAGGTCGACGACGGGGGCGCCCAGCCGGGCGAGACCGTCACGCACAAGGTCGACTTCGGCGGGCTCACCGGCAAGCAGAAGGTGCTGGCGGTGTGGAACATCGCCGACACCACCAACGCCTTCTACGCCTGCATCGACGTGAACATCGCGGGCTGACCCCCGCGCGGGTGGCTCCCCCACACCACCCGACCCGGTCTGCCGGGCCCCGGCGTCAGAACGCCGACGGCCCGGCAGGCCGGGTTTTCCCGCGGTGACGCCGCGGATCATGCCCCGCCTGAGAGGGTGGACGCATGGCCGATCTGCGCAAGACTCTGGAGACGCACGTCAGCAACAGCTCCGTGGCGGGAGCGGTGGGGCTGGTGGCCCGCGGTGACCGGGGCGAGGAGGTCGCGGCCGTCGGCTCCGTCGACGTCGAGGGCACCGCCCCGATGGCCAGGGACTCGATCTTCCGCATCGCGTCGCTGACCAAGCCCATCGTCGCCGCCGCCGTCATGATGCTGGTCGAGGAAGGCCGCATCACGCTGGACGCCCCTGTCCGCGAATGGCTCCCCGAGCTGGCGTCGCCGAGCGTCGTCCGCGCTCCGGACTCACCGGTGGACGACGTAGTCCCGGCGGTCCGGCCCATCACGGTCTTCCACCTGCTCGCCTCCCGTACGGGGTACGGCTTCCCGTCCGACTTCTCGCTGCCCGCGCTCGCGCCGCTCTTCAGCGAGCTGAAGCAAGGGCCTCCGCAGCCGCAGGCCGCCCCCGCGCCGGACGCGTGGATGGCCGCGCTGTCCCGTATCCCGCTCCTGCACCAGCCCGGCGACGGCTGGCTCTACAACCTCAGTTCCGACCTCCAGGGCGTACTGATCTCGCGGGTCACCGGGGTGCCGCTCCCCGAGTTCCTGGCGGAGCGGCTGTTCGAGCCGCTGGGGATGACCGACACCGCGTTCTCGTTGCCGCCCGGCAAACTCGACCGGTTCACCAGCTACTACGCGGCCGGGGCCGAGGCCGGGCCCGAACGCGACCCCCGCAGCGGACTCGAACTGCTCGACGCCCCCGACGGCCAGTGGAGCAGCCCGCCTCCGTTCCCGTCCGGCGCCGGCGGCCTGGTCTCGACCGTCGACGACTGGCTCACCTTCGGACGGATGCTGCTCGCCGAGGGGACGGTGGGCGGGCGCCGGCTCCTCACGCCGGACTCGGTCCGTCAGATGACGACCAATCAACTGACGACGCCCGAGCGGGAGTCCGCCGGACTCTTCCTCGAAGGCATGGGCTGGGGCTTCGGCGGCGCCGTGGACATCGAGCCCGTCGAACCATGGAGCGTGCCGGGCCGCTACGGCTGGGTCGGCGGAACCGGCACGACGGCCCACATCATCCCGTCCACCGGCACGGTCACGCTCATGTTCAGCCAGCTGCAGATGGGTGGACCCAGCTTCCCCGAGCTGATGCGGGACTTCTGGCGGTACGCGGCGGCCGGGTCCTGAGACGCTGGGTCCGGCCCGACGGCTCAGGTCTTCGGCTACGTCCACCTCGAGACGCTGCCCCTCCACGGCGTCTTCGCGGGCGGGGTCCTCGAACGGATCCCCGCACACGTCACCGCGCCCGCGCATGTCACTGCATCTGGCGCCGCACCAGTTCGTGCAGCCGTCCGCCCGTGTCCGCCAGCAATTGCGCGGGCGGCCCCTGCTGTACCACTCGTCCCTCCGACATGACGATGACGCGGTCCGCGTCCATGACCGTGGAGAGGCGGTGGGCGATGACGATGCGGGTGGCGTTGAGGGCCCGGGTGCTGTCGATGACCGTGCGTTGCGTCTCGTTGTCCAGGGCGCTGGTCGCCTCGTCGAAGAAGAGGACGCGGGGGCGGCGGATCAGGGCCTGGGCGATCATCAGGCGCTGGCGCTGGCCGCCGGAGACCGCTCCGCCGCCGGAGATCATCGTGTGCAGGCCCATCGGCATGCGCTTGATGTCCTCGGCGAGGCCCGCCATCGCCGCGGCCTCCCACGCCTCCTCCTGCGTGAACGTCTCGGCGCCACAGATGCAGTCCAGGATCGAGCCGGTGAGCGGCTGCGCGTTCTGCAGGACGACGCCGCACTGTCGGCGTACGGCCGCCTGGTCGAGGGCCGACAGGTCCTGGCCGTCGTAAAGGACGCTGCCGGAGACCGGCTTGTCGAAGCCGATCAGGAGGCGAAGGAGCGTCGACTTGCCGCAGCCGCTGGGGCCGACGACCGCGACGAACTCGCCCGGACGGATGGACAGGGACACATCGTCCAGGACCAGGGGGCCGTCGTCCGCGTAGCGGAAGGACAGTGCGCGGGCCTCGATCCCGCCCTGCAGCTCGCCCGGCTGCGTGCTCGCGCCCCGCACCTCGGGCGCCTCGTCGAGCACCGGCTTGATCTGCTCGAACATCGGGAGGACCGACGCCGCCGAGATCAGGGCGCCGGTCAGCTGCGTGACGGACGTCAGGAGCATCGTCACCGCCGTGCTGAAGGTGAGGAACTCCCCCGCCGTGAGGCTGCCGCGGGCCGGGCCCGCGAGGAGGATGAACATGATGAGGGTGCAGAGCGGGAGGTAGACGGAGTTGAGGACCGTCGTGACGTTCTTGATGCGGCCCGCGCGTTGTTGCAGTTCCCTGCTGTGGGCGAACTCGCCCGCCCACGCCGCGTAGGCGAAGCTCTCCGCCCCCGCGACGCGGAGTTTGGGCAGGCCGCGCAGCGTCTGGAACGCCTGGTTGTTCAGCTTGTTGGAGAGCTCGATCAGGCGGCGCTGCCAGCGCAGTTCCCACAGGCCGAGGGTCAGGAACACGGCGGCGATCACCATCAGCATGCCCAGGGCGGCCAGGGCCAGCGGGACGCTGTAGAGCAGCAGCAGGACCAGGTTCATCGCGCCGATCGTGCCCGCTTGCAGCGCGACGGGGCCGATGCCCGACAGGACGCGGCGGATCGCGCTGACGCCCATCGCCGCGCTCGCCAGTTCACCGGTGGACCGGGAGGCGAAGAAGCGGGTGGGGAGGTTCAACAGGCGGTCCCACACGGCTGGTTGGAGTGTGCTCTCCATCCGGCCCTCCATCCGCAGGATGGTGAGGTTCTGGAGCAGCATGAACGCCGCGGAGACGATGCTCGTGATCATCACCGCCAGGGACACCTGGACGATGAGGCTCTTCTCGCCGTTCGGGACGAACACGCCGAGCACCTGTCCCGTCGCGATCGGCACGAGCGCCCCGATCGCGACCGTCACCAGACCGGCGATCGCCAGATTGCGTACGTCGCCGCCGGTGCCGCGCAGGCTGAAGCGGAAGAGCCGCCACGGCGTCAACGCCCGTTCCGGCAGGGGGCGGTAGAACATGACCGCCTGCGGTTCGAACTCCTCCGCGTTGGTCTTGTCGATCCGCGTGCGCCGACCGGATGTCGGATGCACCGACTCGTAGCCGCCGCGCCGCCACAGCAGCGCGACCGGCTGCCCGCTGCCCGCGCGGTGCCCCACCAGCGGGCCGGTGTTCTCGCGCCACCAGCGCCCGTCGAGCCGCACGGCACGGGTGCGGATGCGCGAGGCCACGGCGACCTGCTCGACCGGGTCGATCCGGTCGCTGACCGCACCGCCCTGTGCGGCGCCGGACAGCGTGATGCCGGCCGCGTCGGCGACCAGACGGCAGGCGGCGTACGTCACGTCGTCGCCGCCTCGCGACTCGGTGCGGCGCACGCCGCCCCTGCCGGAACGGCCGATGGAGGCGATCAGAGTGCGGTCGGCCTGTTCGCGGACGGTCTCGCCCGCCTTGATGCCGGCCGCCGTGCGGTCCTCGTGGGCCCGCTCCAGGCGTTCGATCCAGCGGTCGAGGGTCGACAGCAGCCGGTACTGCTGGTTGACCATGCGCTGCCACATGGAGGCGTCGACGAGCAGATCGCCCGCGGCCTCCGAGCTGTACGCGGAGCCGTACTGCACGCTGCCGGGCGCGACCGGCATCCAGAGGATGTCGTCGTCGGCCACCACGTCGTCGGCCATCGTGCGGCCGTCCAGCGGCGCCTCGAACAGGACCCGGTGGCTGCGTCCGATGCCGAGCGCGAAGGCGTGCTCGAGGAGGCTGAGGGAGGCGTCCTGGGTGTCGTACTGGCTGGGGTACTGCTGCTCGTAGGCCCAGGTGTCGCCGTAGTCGGGGCGGTACAGCTCGCGCAGCGGGATGCGGCGCAGCTCGCAGCCCTGGAGCGGGCGCCCGACGAGGGTGTGCTGGGGGCCTTCGACCGGGCCGAGGAGCAGGGTGCCGGGTTCGAGGCGGCCGAGGAAGTGCCAGTGGCCCTGCTGCACGGCGTCGACGGCGAACAGGTCGAGCGCGCCGGCCACGACGAGCCACAGGACCTGCGGACCCTCCAGGTGCACGCTGCGCAGGCCCGTGCAGTCGGCCGGGGTACCGAGCGCGCCGAAGGCGGCGGCGACGCTGTCACCTGGATATGTGTGTTCCGCTGCCTGGGTCACCTCAGTGCTCCTTGACCAGGTCGGCGTAGGGTCCGCCGGCGGCGACGAGGTGTTCGTGGCGTCCGCGTTCCACGACCGTGCCGTGGTCGAGGACGACGATCTCGTCGCTGTCGCGCACGGTGCTCAGGCGGTGCGCGATGACGACGCAGGCGCACCCGCGGCGGCGCAGGTTGTCGATGATGACCTGCTCGGTCTCGGCGTCCAGGGCGCTGGTCACCTCGTCGAGCACGAGGATGCTGGGACGGCGGACCAAGGCGCGCGCGATCTCCAGGCGCTGGCGCTGCCCGCCGGAGAAGTTGCGGCCGTCCTGCTCGACGCGGCCGTGGATGCCACCGGGCCTGCGGGCCACGATGTCGAACAGGCAGGCGTCCTTGAGGGCGGCCACGACGGCATCATCCGGGATGGAGGGGTCCCACAGCGCCACGTTGTCGCGGATGGTGCCCTCGAAGAGGAAGACGTCCTGGTCGACGAAGGAGACGGAGGCGGCGAGCGCCCCGCGCGGGATGTCCTGCAGGCGCTGCCCGTCGATGCGGATCGTGCCCTCCCAGGGGCTGTAGAGCCCCGAGATCAACCGGGAGACGGTCGACTTGCCGCTGCCGGAGCCGCCGACCAGGGCGACCTGCTGGCCGGGGCCGACCGCCAGGGAGAAGCCCGTCAGGAGCGGCTTGTCGAGGGGGCTGTAGCCGAAGGTGATGTCCTCGAGGGTCACGTGGCCCTTGAGGCGGCGGGTGCTCGCCTCCGGCTCGGGGCGGGAGTAGAGGGTGTCGACGGGGAAGTTCTCGACGTCCTTGAGGCGGGCGACGTCGGCGCCGAAGTCCTGGATGCGGCCCGCGACGCCGTTCAGACGGGTGATCGGCGCGGTGAAGCGGGTGACGAGCGCCTGGAACGCGACGAGCAGGCCGATCGACAGATGTCCCTCGACCGCGCGCAGGCCGCCGATCCACAGGATCAGCGCGCTGTTGAGCGTCGCGAGGGTCGGCGCGACGACGCCGAGCCAGGCGCTGGGCACGCCGAGGCGCTGCTGCTCCTCCAGGGTGGTGGCGTGCTGGCCCGCCCACCGCCGGAAGTAGCCGTTCTCGCCGCCGGTGGCCTTCATCGTCTCGATCAACTGCAGGCCGGTGTACGAGGTGTTGGTGAGTTTGGCGCTGTCGGCGCGCAGCTTCTGGGTGCCGGTGGCCCGCAGTCGGATGACGATGCGCATCGCGACGATGTTCAGCAGGGCGATGCCGACGCCGACGAGGGTGAGCTGGGGGTCGTACGTCCACAGCAGGGCCGCGTAGAGGAGTACGACGATGCCGTCGACGCCTGCGGCCGTCAGGTCGCGGGCCAGGGTCTCGGCGACCGCGTCGTTGGACGCGAGGCGCTGGACGAGGTCGGCGGGGCTGCGCTGGGCGTAGAAGGTGACGGGCAGGCGCAGCAGGTGGCGCAGGAAGCGGGCGCTGCTCAGCGTGGAGGAGATGATGCGGCCGCGCAGCAGATTCGCCTGTTGCAGCCAGGTCAGGACCACGGTGAGCGCCACCATCGCGCCCATCGACGTGAACAGGGCGCCCAACAAGGACGTCTGATGGCCGATCAGGAACAGGTCGATGTACGTACGGCTGAGCGCGGGAAGTGCCGCGCCGACCGCGACGAGCAACAGGCTGGCGAGCAGCGCGGCCAGCATGGTGCCGGTGGTGCCGCGCAGCCGCGCGGGGAGCGCCCGCATGACGCCGGGCCTGCGACCTCCCGGGCGGAAGTTCTCGCCCGGCTCCAGGACCAGGACGACGCCGGTGAAGCTGGTGTCGAAGTCTTCCGAGGGGACGAAGCGGCGGCCCTTGTCCGGGTCGTTGATGTGCACGCCGCGCCGCCCGAAGCGACGGCCCAAGCCGTCGTAGACGACGTAGTGGTTGAACTCCCAGAAGAGGATCGCGGGCGCCTTGACCTCGGCGAGCGCGGCCGGTTCCATCTGCATGCCCTTGGCCGTCAGGCCGTAACTGCGCGCCGCCTTCAGGAGGTTGCTGGCCCGCGAGCCGTCGCGGGACACGCCGCACGCGATGCGCAGCTCCTCCAGCGGGACGTGCCGTCCGTAGTGCGCGAGGACCATGGCGAGCGCGGCGGCGCCACACTCCACGGCCTCCATCTGCAGGACCGTGGGCGTACGGACGGTCTTCTGCCGCTTGCCCTTCGACGCGGGGCGCGGCGCGGCGCGGCGGCGGCCGCGCTGGGGTTCGGGACGGTGCCTGCGGCGACCGCCGGGGGGCGGCAGTTGCTGCTGGTGGGCCGGGGAGGGGTGCGGTGCGGTCACGGAAGCAGCCAATCGATCGGGCGCTGCTCGGCGAGGTGGAAGGCGCCGCTGGCAAGGGTCATGGAGTCGAGGGTGAAGGGCGGGCCTTCGGCGGACGACCACTTGTAGCCGGACCTGGTGGTGGAGGAGTTCTCCAGGCTCACGAGGACGGCCACGGGCGGCCCGTCCTTGGTGAACTGCCCGGCCAGTTCCTTGTCCCCGAGGAACCCGCTGACCTTCTGTTCGCTCTGGGCCGCTCGCCCGATCGCCTTCACGCGCCCGCGCAGCTTGCCGTACTCCTCCGTGGGAACGGACTGGACGGTGAGGTCCACCGAGGCACCGACGGGGACGGTCGCCGCGCTGTCCGCCGGTACGTAGAGCATCGCGAGGAGGGGGTCGTCGGTGCCCGAGACCCGCTCGACGGTCGCGACGTCGGCGCCGGTGGTGACGACGGTGCCGATCCTGGCGACCAGGGTGGTCACGCGGCCCGCGGCGATGGAGCGTACGACCTTGTCTCCCTGGTCCGTACGGACCTTGAGCACGGGAGCGCCCGCGGCGACCCGCTTCCCCTCTTCGGCGAGGACGTGCGTCACCTGTCCGGTGACGGGGCTCTGCAGGACGTAACTGCCCTGGCCGTGGGTGAGGATGCCGGGTGCGCGGAGTGTGGAGGAGATCGAGCCGGTCACGGCCCAGACGCTCGCGGCGGCCATGACGACGAGGGTGACGGCGAGCACGAGCAGGCCCTGAGGTCGGGCGTAGCGCACCGGCAGGTCGAGTTCCTCGGGCGACTGCAGCTTGGACAGGGCCTGTTGGCGGAACTGCACGGAACGCTTCCCTTACCTTGCCTGTGGCGTCCGTGAGCCCCGGAACCAATGGTTCCGGGGCTCACGAATCATGGCGTCTCAGTGAGCTGAGGCTCAGAGACCAGCGGTCAGGCCGGAGGCCAGGCCCGTGACGGCGCCGGTGTTCAGGCCGGTGACACCCTCGACGGTGCCGACGACGCCGCCGACGACGCCCGAGACCGGGGCGATGGAGTCAACGGTGCTGGTGACGTTGCCCGCGACACCGGCGACGAGGCCACCGGAGACGTTGTCGAGGTCGGCGTCGGAAATCTCGAGGGTCTCGACCTGGGGGGTGTAGTTCATGGTGTGAGCTGCCCTTCTCATGAATGTCGCAAAGGTGTTTCCAACACTGCGGAACCTGATGTGCGAATTCCGCGGTGGCCAGGATCAAAGCACGTTCGCAGGTCGTACATCCAATCGATGTGGTGACGGTCGGCGGCCCTCGCGGCATCGAATCACCGCTGCGTGCAGGCATGTTCACCGCGCGGGAGCAGCTCCTTCACAAGATTCACAGACGGGAATCCCGTGAGCGGAAGGACTCCCTCCACCAAAGCGGACACTCTCCCACCAAAGCGAAAGTTCTGTGGTCAATACACAAGGACCGCGCGTGGAGTATTCGCCGAATGCCGTGACTGGGCTGCGTATTCGATGTGCAGGTTTATTGAAGGCGTGGCGAATCGTGGCCGAAGGGGACACGGGGCCGCCGGATCAGACCTGCGCGACCGCCCCGTCCGTCGATGCGCCGGAGGCGATCCCGTGGCCGGGCTCGGGCACCGACTCGGGGGCGAGGAGCACCGAGCGCCGGCCGTCGACACCGATCGGGACGTCGCCGTCGATGGTGACGCGGCGCAGGGTGCGCTCGTGGTCGTCGGAGTCGTCGACTCCGTAGTGCTGCGTCGCGCGGTTGTCCCAGATGGCCACGTCGCCCGCGCGCCACTGCCAGCGGACCGTGTTCTCCGGCCGCTCCACGTAGGACTGGAGTATGCCGATCAGGGCGCGGGAGTCGGCGGTCCGGAAGCCGCTGAGCTTCTGCAGGAAGTTGCCCAGGATCAGGGTGCGTTCACCGGTCTCGGGGTGGACGCGGACCACCGGGTGCTCGGTCCGGAACTTGACGGCGGTGAATACCTCGCGGTGCTGGTCGAGCGCCGCGGAGGAGGCTTCGGGGCGGGTGGCCGCGTAGTCGTAGTCGTTGGTGTGCACGCCGCGCACGCTGTCGGCGAGGGTCCGCAACGGCGCGGGCAGATCCAGGTATGCGGCGGCGGTGTTGGACCACAGGGTGTTGCCGCCATAGGGCGGGATGACCTCGGCGCGAAGGATGGAGAAGGCCGGGTAGGCGGGCACGAACGTGACGTCGGTGTGCCACTGGTTGGCGCGGCCGCCGCGGTCGTTGTCGATGCCGAGGGCGTAACGGCCGTCCACGGACGGCACGGTGGGGTGGGCGACGGGGGTGCCGAGCAGCCGGGCGAAGGCTTCGTGGCTCTCGGGGTCGAGATGCTGCTGGTCACGGAAGAAGACGACCTTGTGCTCGAGGAGCGCGGCGCGCACGGCGGCCACGGTCGCCTCGTCCAGGTCACCGCCGATACGGACGCCGGAGATGACCGCGCCGATGCGGCCGCCCACCTTCTGGACGGTGAGGGGCTCAGCCGGGCTGAGGGCGGTCTCCACTGCGGGTGCGGAAGTCATGGGTCGAGATCCCTTCGGTGGGGCGGGTGTTGGCCGCTCACGGAGCGGAACGGAGTCAGCGCAGGGCAAATGGCGCCGCGCATGGCCGAGTTGCGGCATGCGGAGGCAAGCGAAGGAGAGGGTCAGAAGGTTCGCTTCGCGGCGCAGAAGCGGGACAGCAGCCACAGCTGCGGCCGCCGGGAACGAAGGCGGTGGTCAGGCCACGCGCAGACGACACGCCGCGGAGGCGAGGCGGCCCAGGTCTACGTGGAGCCGCGGGACAAGAAAGGTCATCGCGGTCATGTCCTGGAGCATGTCCGCCCGCCGGAAGCACGGCAAGGTCTCCCCCGCCCGTTTCACGACCCTGCAACGCGCCCGACATCGCGGAGGCGACCCCCGTGGCCACTGGTCGCGGCCGGAGGTGATTCGTACCGGTCAGGGCGGTGCAGCATAATGCGGCCATGCGGATCTCAGCCAGGGCGGACTACGCGGTACGTGCCGCGCTGCAACTCGCCGCGTGCCAGGACGACGGGCCGCTGAAGGCCGAGGCCATCGCGGACGCCCAGGAGATCCCGCACAAGTTCCTCGAGGGCATCCTCAACGACATGCGGCGCGGTGGTCTCGTCCTCAGCCAGCGAGGCGGCAACGGCGGCTACCGCCTGGCCAGGACCGCCGACCGCATCAGCATCGCGGACGTCATCCGCGTCGTGGAGGGCCCCTTGGTGTCGGTGCGCGGGGTGCGCCCTCCGGAGCTGGCCTACAGCGGGCCCGCGGAATCGCTGCTGCCGCTGTGGATCGCCCTGCGTGCGAACGTCCGCCAGATCCTCGAGGGAGTCTCCCTGGCCGACGTGGCCGGCGCCGACCTGCCCACCCCGGTCACGGAACTCGCCGCGGATCCATCGGCCTGGACGAACCCCTGAACGGGTGCTCAGGCCGAATCGCGTCGGACCAGGCGTATGGGGGTGACCACGGCCACGGGCGGCTGCCCGCCGGGCATGACCGCCTCGCCCCTGCCTCTGCCCCGCGGGCCAGGGTCTAGCGCCGATTGCGCGGATGGTTGCGTGCCGTGCGTTCGTTGCCGTGTTTGTACGCGCCCGTCCAGCGGGCCATCACCAGCTGCGCGTCGCCCGACTCGACCTCGGCGAGGAACTTCTCGGCGCGCGCACCGCGCAGCGTGCCGGCGTCGCGGCCGTGATGGGTGATCGTCACGCTGCCGTCGGGGCGCTGCTCGTAGGTGAATCCGGAGGGTCTCGGCATGGCCGGATGGTAGGCATGACGGCCGCGCTTCCGTAACTGAATTACGGCGCACCGACGGGCTTCTCGGTCCCATCTTGCGAGACGGCTCGGTCCACGTCTTGAACACCCCCTTGTAGCGACAGGAGTTCGACACCACTATTCCTATCAATCAGGTAGGGAAACTAGGAATCTGTGAGGCGTCGCCGTGACAACGCTGATCCCCTCCGCCTCGCCGCGCGTCGTCCGGGAGCTCGCCGACGATCTCGCCGTCGACGCGGACCTGCGCGACAGGGCGGGCAAACCACCGCTCGACGAGGTCTCGCGGCTGCGTGAGGCAGGACTGCCCGCGCTCCTGACACCCTCGGGCCAGGACGGTTCGGACGGCCGGGGAGTCGACTGGCGTACGGCGTGTACGGCGATCAGGGACATCGCGGCGGCGGACAGCTCCATCGCCGAACTCCTCGCACATCACCACGCCCTGTCGTGGAGCCCGCGCCTGTTCGCCGCGCCCGCGGACGCCGCGGCCCTCGAATCGCGCGCCGTACGCGAACAGTGGCTCTGGGGCGGTGACATCGCACTGCCGGACGCGCAGACGAGTACCGGCCTCGCGCTGACCCCGGTAGCCGACGGATACGTCCTGCACGGCAGGCGGCCCTCGACCGCGGGTGTCGCCGTCGCGGACCGGCTGGTGCACACGGCGCGGCGCACGGACAGCGGCGAGTGGGTGGTCGTCCAGGTGGACCCCACCCACCCCGGCGTCCGCGCCGAACCGGCGCACGATCTGCTCGGGCAGCGCCTGAACGGTGCGGGCGGCGTCAGCTACGACGACGTACCGGTGGCCGCACACCAGGTGCTCGGCACCGTTCCCGTCGACGAGCACGAGATCGCGCCGTTCAGCGCGCTCGCCCCGCTGGCCCGCCGTCTCCTGCTCGTCCAGGTCGGCCTGGGCAACGCGGAGGGCGCGCTCGCCGAGGCGCGGGACGTCAGCCGCGCGCTGCCGCGTCCCGCCCCCATGGGTGCGCTCGGCGCCGGCGAGGACTGCGGGCCGCCTCCCACCGACCCCTATCTGCTGCTCGCCTACGGGGAGTTGGCGACGGCCGCGCACAGCGCCGCCTCCGTGGTGGACCGCGCGACGGAGGCGTTGGCCCACGGCCTGGAGACGGGGCCCGCGCTGGACGCCGACGAACGTGCCGACATCGCGTTCCTCGTGGCCGCGGCCGAAGCGGTCACCACCCGGTCCGCCCTGCACATCACCACCCGCGTCCTGGAACTCACCGCCGACGCGCCCTCCCCCGCGACCGACCCCGGACTGGACAGGTTCTGGCGCAACGCCCGAGCCCTGACGGCCCACGACTCCACCGCGCACCGCCTGCGTGACATCGGCGAGCACTACCTCAACGGCCTGCGATAACAGGACATCCTGCTCCCCTCCGCGGTCGGCCCCACGGTCAGTACGATCTTCGGATACCCCCGCATCCGCAAGGCCGAGAGGGAAGCACCGTTGAACACCGGCAGCTACTACGAACCCATCGACGAGCACCGCTACAAGCCCACCGTCCATGCCGGTGGCGCGTGGGACACCGACGAGCAGCACTTCAGCCCGCTCGGCGGCCTCACCGTGCACGCCATCGACCGGTATCTGGCCGCCCGACCCGACAGCGGCCTCGTCATGTCGCGGATCAGCTTCGACATCCTTGGACGCCTCGCCCTCGACGAGTGCGAGATCCGGGTGGAGACCATCCGCCCCGGCCGCACCATCGAACTGGTCGAAGCCGTCGTGCTCATGGCCGACCGTCCGGTGGTACGGGCCCGGGCATGGCTCCTCGCCTCCGGCGACACCAGTTCCGTGGCGGGCGGCGGCGCCGACAAGCTCACCTCTCCCGAGGCGTTGGAGTCCTGGCCCATGGCGTCCTTGTGGCCGGGCGGGTACATCGCCTCCGTGGACGTCCGCCCCGTCGCTCCCCCGCAGCCGGGCCGTACGACGGCGTGGATCTCCACCCCGCTCGACCTCGTCGCCGGGCAGACCGCGAGTCCCCTCGCGTCGTACGTCGCGCTCGTGGACACCGCCAACGGCATCGCCGTACGCCGGCCGCCCACCGAGTGGATGTTCCCCAACGTCGACCTAACCGTCCACCTGCACCGTCAGCCCGAGGGCGGCTGGACGGGCCTCGACACCACGGTGACCTTCGGTCCGACGGGTCAGGGCATCACCAGCACCGTCCTGCACGACATCCACGGCCCCGTCGGCCACGCCCAGCAGATCCTCACCGTCCGGCCCCTGTGACCCACCCGCCCCCGCTCACATGAAGCGGCGGATCAGCCGCTCCTTGGCCGCGGTGAAGGGCGGGTAGGCCGCTCGTATCGTGTCGGGAGACAGCGGCTTGTCGAGGACGGCCTTCACATGGCTGAAGGTCTCGACCGAGCACCGGCCGTGGTAACTGCCGAAGCCGCTCTCCCCCACACCGCCGAAAGGCAAGCCGGGCACCGTGAGATGGGCGTTGGGGAGCCCGAAGCCGACCGCGCCCGACGATGTCTCCCGAAGCAGCCGGCGCCGGGTCTCCCGGTGAGGCGTGAAGGCGTAGAGGGCGAGCGGCCTGGCTCGGGCGTTGACGAAGGCGATGGCGGCGTCCAGGTCGGGCAGGGACAGGACCGGCAGGATCGGGCCGAAGATCTCCTCGGACATCACGGGGGCTGCCTGGTCGACGTCGGCGAGCACGGTCGGCGCGAGGTAGCGGGTGGCCCGGTCGTGCGCGCCGCCGGTCACCACGCGGCCGTCACCGAGCAGCGCGGTGAGCCGGTCGAAGTGCCGGTCGTCGATGATGCGGCCGTAGTCGGGGCTGCGGGCGGGGTCGGTGCCGTACATGGACGTGATCGCGTCGGCGAGATGGCCGGCCAGCGGTCCTGCCGTGCCGCCGATCGCCAGGACGTGGTCGGGGGCGGTGCAGCTCTGCCCCGCGTTGAGGAACTTGCCCCAGGCGATCCGGCGCGCGGCGGCGGCCAGATCGGTGCCCGGCTCGACAAGGACCGGGCATTTCCCGCCCAGTTCCAGGGTGACGGGGGTGAGATGCCGGGCCGCGGCCGCCATGACGATGCGGCCCACGGTGCCGTTGCCCGTGTAGAGGATGTGGTCGAAGCGCTGCTCCAGGAGGGCCGTGGTCTGCGCCGCCGCGCCCTCGACGACCGTGACGGCGTCCGGGTCCAGGTAGCGGGGCAGGAGGCGGGCCAGCGCGCCGGAGGTCGCCGGTGCCAGTTCGCTCGGCTTGAGCACGGCGCAGTTCCCCGCGGCGAGGGCGCCCACCAAGGGGGCGAGCCCCAGCATCACCGGGTAGTTCCATGGGCTGATGATCAGCACCACGCCGAGCGGTTCGCGCACCGTCCGGGCCCGCGCCGGGAGCAGCGCCATGGGGACGGGGACGCGTCGCGGGCGCAGCCAGCGTTCCAGGTGGCGCAGCGTGTGATCGATCTCGTTGACGACGAGGCCAAGTTCCGATGTGTGCGTCTCCACGGGGCTCTTGCCCAGGTCGGTGACGAGCGCTGCGGTCAGCGCGGGCGCCTGCTCGGTCAGCAGGGCTCGCAGAGCGCGCAGTTGTCGTCGGCGCCAGGCCGTCGGCCGCGTCCGGCCTGCGGCGAACGTCGCGCGCAGCCGGGCGACTGCCCCCGCGGCGTCAGCGGCAGGTTCGTCCGCACCACCCATGCCCAACTCCCGCTCCTGGCCCTGGCCCTGGTCCTGGCCCTGGTTCTGGTTCTGGTCCTGATCGGTGAGTAGCGACTGCTCCATGGCGTCTCCTCCCGGCAAACGCAACGGTGCGTTGCGCTTTCGCCGACCGTAGCCTGCCCATCCCACGTATGCAACGCACCGTTGTGTTGCGTTAGGCTCCGCCGCATGACGACGCATCACCGCCCGCAGCCCGCCCGGGGCGACGGCCCGCGGCGCAAGCCGCAGATCTTCGACGCCACCTTGAAGGCCCTCGCCCGCGACGGCTTCGAGTCCATGACGATCGAGGGCATCGCGGAGGAGTCCGGCGTCAACAAGACGACGATCTACCGCTGGTGGCCCTCCAAGTCGGCGCTCCTCGGCGCCGCCCTCATCGACGCGCCGCTCCTGGACCTGCCGATCCCGGACACCGGGCACCTCCGGGGCGACCTGGAGCACCTCGTCGAGAGCCTCGTACGGCTGCTGACCGCGCAGACCTCGGGTGCCGTCGTCCGATCCGTGCTGGGGGCGGCGGTGAGCGATGCCGGACTTGCCGCCTACATTCAGGGCTTCTTCGCCGAGCGCCTCGCGCGCGAGCAGTCGGTGATCGACCGCGCCGTCGAGCGCGGCGAACTGCCGCCGGACACCGACACGATGACGTTGATGGACCTGCTCGCCGGCGCGGTCTGGCTGCGCGCGGTCTTCCGTCGCCTGCCGCTGGACGACGACTTCGCCCGCCGCACCGTCGCCACCGTGCTCGACGGCGTACGCACGTCCTGAGATGCACCCATTCGCCGCGCATGTCGTGTCCACGACATCGTCACACAGTCGACCCACAACGTTCATACAGTGATGCGCTCAACCGTGCCACTCTCCCGTTGGCCCAATTGTCAACTCGCGTAGAACGCAGGTCCTGTTGGAGGGATCCGCGGTGCGCGCGAGTCTCCGGGAGAGGACACCCCCCACATGCCCGTCCCTCACATACGTCACTGGAAACCGCTGGCCATGACGGCGGCCGCGGTCCTCGTCGGGATCACCGTCCCGGCCGCCGCCGACGCCACGACCACGGCCCCCACGCCGCCCGCCGCGTCCGTCGGCGCCTATGACGACACGTACTACAAGGACGCGCTCGGCAAGACCGGTCCGGAGCTGAAGAGCGCCCTGCACACCATCATCAGCGACCAGACCAAGCTGTCGTACGACCAGGTATGGGACGCCCTGAAGGTCACCGACGAGGACCCGGCGAACAGCAGCAACGTGATCCTGCTCTACACCGGCCGCTCGCAGAGCAAGGACAGCAACGGCGGCGACCCCGACCAGTGGAACCGTGAGCACACCTGGGCCAAGTCCCACGGCGACTTCGGCACCGCCACCGGACCCGGCACCGACATCCACCACCTGCGTCCGACGGACGTCTCGGTCAACAGCACCCGCGGCAACAAGGACTTCGACAACGGCGGCAGCGAGGTCGGCGAGGCGCCCGGCAACTACACCGACGCCGACTCCTTCGAGCCCCGCGACGCCGTCAAGGGCGACGTGGCCCGCATGATCCTCTACATGGCCGTGCGCTACGACGGCGAGGACGGCTTCGCCGACCTGGAGCCCAACGACAAGGTCGACAACGGCAGCGCCCCCGCCATCGGGCGCCTGTCCGTGCTGAAGCAGTGGAGCGACGAGGACCCGCCGGACGCGTTCGAGAAGAACCGCAACCAGGCCATCTACGACCAGTTCCAGCACAACCGCAACCCGTTCGTCGACCACCCCGAGTGGGTCGGCGAGATCTGGTAGCGCAGGACGGCACCGGTTGTGGCAGCGACGGGATACCGGCCGCTGCCACAAGCCTTCCTGATGTGACGTCAGGAGACCACGTCGCCCAAGGGCTTGCCCTCCAGGTGGCCCGCGACGTTCTGGATCGCGGCGAGGCCGATGCGGACGAGCGTCTCGCGGGTCACGCCCGCCACATGCGGCGAGAGCACCACGTTCGGCGCCTTCAGCAGGCGCAGGGCCGCGGTGGGCGGTTCGGGGTCGAAGACGTCGATGCCCGCACCGGCCAGCTTCCCGGCCGTGAGCGCGTCAGCGAGGGCGTCCTGGTCGATGAGCGCGCCCCGTGCCGTGTTGACGACGAAAGCCGTCGGCTTCAGGAGGGCCAGGCGCTCGGCGTCCAGCAGATGGCGCGTGCGCTCGGTGAGCGGGGCGTGCAGGCTGACGTAGTCGGAGGTACGGAGGAGTTCGTCGAGTTCGACGTGGCGCGCGCCGCCGAGGCGGGCCTCCGTCTCCGCGTCCAGGGCGCGCGGACCGGCGTAGAGGATGCTCATGTCGAACACGACCGCGCGGCGTGCGACTTCCTCGCCGATGTGGCCGAGCCCGACGATGCCGAGGGTCTTGCCGGAGAGCTCCGTGATGGACTGCTGGAGGCGCGGAAGTGCCCAGTCCGCCTCGGTCAGCGCGGTGTGTGCCGGGATCAGCTGCTTGGCGAGGGCGAGCATGAGGGCGAAGGTCTGCTCGGCCACGTTCTGCTTCTCGGCGCCGCTGGAGCCGATCGAGCAGACGGAGATCGCGCGTGAGCGGGCCGCCTCCAGATCGACGTAGTCGAAGCCGTGGCTCGCGCACTGGACGACTTCCAGGGCCGGGGCGGCCGCGATGTGCTCGGCGGTGACGGGTGCGAGGCCGGTGATGATGACGTGTGCCTCGCGCAGGGCCGCGGGGTCCTCGTCGGCCGACTCGACGACGGTGACACGCGCCGTCTCGGGGAGCAGCCCGGCGAGGGCGCCTCCCGCGGCGCGGCCGCCCACGTGGGGCGAGACGATGGCCAGGACGTTCTTCACGGTGGTCATGCGGTCTCCTCGATCAGGTCGTCGGGGGTGAGGGTGGCGGGTCCGGCGTGTCCGGACAGGGCAAGGGTGAGGTCGAGCTCGGCGAGCAGACAGCGGATCACGTGGTCCACGCCCGCCTGGCCGTCGAGGCCGAGTCCATAGGCGTACGGCCGTCCGACGAGGACGGCCTCGGCGCCGAGGGCTAGGGCCTTGAAGATGTCGTCACCGGTGCGGACACCGCTGTCGAACAGGACGGAGAGCCGGTCGCCGACCGCCGCCACGACGCGGGGCAGCGCGTCGGCCGCCGCGACGGAACCGGCGACCTGGCGGCCACCGTGGTTGGAGACCACCACGCCGTCCATGCCCGCGTCGGCGGCCCGGCGTGCGTCGTCCGGATGCACGATGCCCTTGAGCACGATCGGGCCGTCCCAGTTCTCGCGCAGGAACGCAAGGTCGGGCCAGGTTTTCGCGGGGTCGGCGAACATGCCGACGAAGTGCATCACGGCCGCGTTCGGGTCCTCGTGCACCGGCTTGGCGAGGCCCGCTTGGAACGCCGGGTCGCTGAAGTAGTTGGCGGTGCCCACGCCGTGCAGGAAGGGCAGGTACGCCTGGTCCAGGTCGCGCGGACGCCAGGCGAGCAGCGGGGTGTCGAGCGTGACGACGAGTGCCGTGAAGCCCGCGGCCTTCGCCCGGTCCAGGAAACTCTTGGTGACGTCACGGTCCTTGGCCCAGTACAGCTGGAACCACCGCTGCGCGTCGCCCATCTCCGCGGCGACCTGTTCCATGGGGGTGCTGGAGGCCGAGGACAGGATGAACGGGACGCCGCGGGCCGCGGCCGCGCGGGCGGCGGCTGACTCGCCCTCCGGATGCATGATCGACAGGACACCGATGGGTGCGAGGGCGAGGGGCGCGGGCAGCCGATGGCCGAGCACCTCCACGGACAGATCGCGTTCATGCACGTCACGCAGCATGCGCGGCACGATCCGGCGCCGCTCGAGGGCCTCGCGGTTGGCGCGGGCGGTGCTGCCGTTGCCCGCGCTTCCGGCGACGTACCCGACCGGTCCCGGGCCAAGGCGCTGCTCGGTCAGCTCCTCCAGGCGGGTCAGGTCGGTCGGCAGGCGGGGTACGGCGCCAGTCATGCCGTTGAGGTAGATCTCGTACTGGAAGTCCGCCCAGTTCGGCGTCGTCGTCATGTGGTGGGTCCCGTCCGGTGGCCTGGAGACTGCGTGCGACAGCGGAAGACAGCGTGACTGCGAAACGCGGCACTTCCTACCCGACGATCCTTGCCACAGTGACAAGCCCCGTCCATGGTCGTACGCACCCTTTTCCGATGGGACCATCACCCTGTGACAAACAAGCGGGAACGCGTCCGGCAGGAACTCCTGGCCGATCCCCGCCTCGTCGAGGCGGTCGTCGACGCGGTGCACGAACAGGTTCCGGCGTACACGGCGCTGGACGGCAGCAGGTTCCCCGAGGTGCGGGCCATCGCGGCCTGGGCGACGGACCGCCTCCTCGACCACTGGGTGACGGACGGCGCGATCGGCGACGCCGATCTGCGGCGCTTCCGCGGGATCGCGGCGGCGCGGGCGGCGGACGGCCGTCCCTTGCAGGCCGTGCTGCGCGCCTACCGGGTCGCGGCCGGGGTACTCGCGCACGAGGTCGCAGCCCGCGCGCCGCAACTGTCCGCGCAGGACGCCTTCGCCCTGACCCAACTGCTGCTCACCGCCATGGACACCATCTCCGAGGAGATGACGACGGCGTACGCGGCCACCAGCGAGCGCCTCGCCGGTGACCGCGACAGGTCACTCCAACTGCTGCTCGACGACCTGATCGCCGGCCGGCACGCGTCCCTTGGCGCGCTCGGCGCGAGGGCCTCCCGCCTGGACGTCCAACTGCCGGAACGCTACTGCCTGTTGGTGGCGGAACCGGCGGACGTCACAGACCCGCAGGCCGGCTCGTCCGACATCTCCCTCACCACGTCGACGGCCCTGCTCGCGGCCCTCGGCGGAGAGGGGGAGCGCAGAACCCCGGCGACGACGTCCCTGGCTACCACCCACGGATCGCGCGCCGTACTCCTCCTTCCCTCCGCGTCCGCCGACGCCGTGCCGGAGGTCCTGCGCAAGCACGCCTGGCGAGGCTGCGTGATCTCGGGCGAGAGCCTGGACCGCGTGGCCGTCGCCCACCGGCTCGCCGCGGGCGCCCTGGACACCGCTCCCCCGCACGCCCATCACCCCGACCGGGCCCTCACCGACGCCGACGCACACGTCCTCGCCCTGCTCGCGGGCCACCCCGTGATGAGCCCCGACCAGATCGGCCGCATCGTCCTCGGCCCTCTCGTCGACAGCGCCCGACGCCACCTCCTGGAAGCCCTCACCGCGTACATCGACACCGGCTCGGCCAACGCAGCGGCCCGCGCACTCGATCTCCACCCCCAGTCCGTCCGCTACCGCCTGCGCCGCGTCCGCGACCTCACGGCCCGCGACCCCCAGGACCCCTGGCAGCGCCTCACGCTGGACATCGCACGGACCATCGTGATCGGAGGCCAGGCCGCCGGCGCCCGTCACCTGCGCCGCCACTCCTCGGCGAGCAGTTCGTAGGAGCGCACCCGGTCGGCGTGGCCGTGGGTGATGGTGGTGATGAGCAGCTCGTCTGCACCGGTGGCTTCCTGCAGTTGCTCCAGGAGGTCAGCGACCCGGCCCGGGGAGCCGGTGAACTGGGTTTCGGTGCGGTCCTCGACCAGTGCGCGGTCCGCGTCGGTCCAGACGTGCGCGCGTGCCTCCTCCGGCGTGGGGTACGGGATGGCGCCCTCGGCCGTGCGGATGCTGCGGACCCACGGGCCGTAGCCCGCGGCGAGTTCGCGGGCGGTCTCGTCGTCCTCCGCGACGACCACGTCGGCGGAAACGCTGACGTAGGGCTTGTCCAGTACGTCGGAGGGGGTGAACGCGGCGCGGTAGCCTTCCGCCGCTTCGAGCACCGTGCCCGGGCTGACGTGGTAGTTCGCGGCGAAGGGCAGGCCGTTGCGGCCCGCGACGTCCGCGCTCTGCCCGCCGCTGCTGCCCAGGATCCACACCTGGATCTCGGCGCCCTCGCCGGGGACGACATGGGCTTCGACGCCGTCGTCGGACCGGTACGTCCCCGCGAGCAGGGCGAGGATGTCGTCGACCTGCTCCCCGTAGTCCTGTGCCTGGGCGTGTGGCTGCTGGAGCAGCTTGCGCTGGAGGGCGACGCGGGGTGAGCCGAGCAGATGCTCGTAGGAGAAGCGCGCCGGGATGCGCAGTCCGTTGGGGGCGCGGCCGTCGACGACGGGGGTCGCGGTCGGCGGCGCGGCGGCAGAGGTCTGGGGCGGCTTGCCGCCGGAGCGGCCGAGGCCCAGGTCGAGGCGCCCTGGGTGCAGCGCGTCGATCAGGCCGAACTCCTCGACGGTGGACAGCGCGGTGCGGTGTCCGAGCTGCACGGCGCCTGCCCCGAGCCGGATCGTGGAGGTCGCCGCGGCGGTGAGGGCGAGGACGACCGCGGGCGAGGTGCCTGCCACGCCCGGGTTGAGGTGGTGCTCGGCGAACCAGTGGCGGGCGTACCCGAATCGCTCGGCCTGTCGGGCCAGGTCGACGGAGTTGTGCAGCGCTTCTGTCGCGGTGGAGCCGGATGAGACCGGCACCAGGTCCAGGACGCCGAGAGGGATCGGTGACATGGGTGTGGTCCTCCTCAGTGGCCGGCGGACGCGGGCACGGGCTCGGGGGCGCTCGTGTCCGCGCCCGCGTCGGGGTGGGCCAGGCCCAGGTGGTCGCGCAGGGTGGTGCCCTCGTACTCCGTGCGGAAGACGCCGCGTTCCTGGAGCAGCGGGACCACGGTGTCGGCGAAGGCGTCGAGGCCACCGGGGGTGATGTGCGGGACGAGGATGAAGCCGTCGGCGGCGTCGGCCTGGACGAAGGAGTTGATCGTCTCGGCGACGGTGGCCGGGGAGCCGACGAAGGACTGGCGGCTTCCGGTCTCGATGACCAGGTCGCGGATGGACCACTTGTTCGCGGCGGCGAGCTCGCGCCACTCCCGTGCGGTGGCCAGCGGGTCGCGGTACATCCGTACCTGGGCCCGGCCGCGGGCGATGGTGTGCTCGCCCGGGTCCGGGTCGATGTCGGGCAGCGGGCCTTCCGGATCGTAGGCGGAGAGGTCGCGGTTCCAGACGAACTCCAGGTGCTTGATCGCGGTGGCGCCACTGACCTGCTTGCGCCGCACCTCCCTGGACAGCTCCTGCGCCTCGGCGTCCGTGTCCCCGAGGACGAAGGTCGCGGCGGGCAGGATGAGCAGCTGGTCGTGGGTGCGGCCGTGGCGGGCGAGGCGGCCCTTGACGTCGGTGTAGAACGCCTGCCCTTCCTTGAGCGTGCTGTACCGGCTGAAGATCGCGTCCGCGCCGGAGGCCGCGAATTCCCGCCCCTCCTCCGAGTCCCCCGCCTGGAAGATGACCGGCCGCCCCTGGGGGCTGCGCGGCACGTTGAACCGGCCCTGGATGTCGAAGTGCTGACCCCGGTGGACGAAAGCACCCGCCTGTGCGTCGCGCAGGAAGGTGCCGGTGGCCTGGTCGGCGACGATCTCGTCCCCGCGCCAGGAGTCGAACAACTCGTGCGCCGTGGCGAGGAACTCCTTGGCCCTGGAGTAGCGCTCCTCCTGCGGGAGGAATCCGCCGCGGCGGAAGTTCTCGCCGGTGAAGGCGTCCCAGGAGGTCACGACGTTCCACGCGGCGCGTCCGCCCGAGAGGTGGTCGAGACTGGCGAACTGGCGGGCCACCTCGTAGGGCTCGTTGAAGGTGGAGTTGATGGTGCCGGTCAGGCCGAGGTGTTCGGTGACGGCGGCGAGCGCGCCGAGGACGGTGAAGGTGTCGGGCCTGCCCACGACATCCAAGTCGTAGATCCTGCCGCCCTGTTCACGCAGCCGCAGCCCTTCGGCGAGGAACAGGAAGTCGAACTTGGCGCGCTCGGCGGTCCGCGCGAAGTGCGCGAAGGAGCTGAACTCGATGTGGCTGCCGGCCTCGGGGGCACTCCATACGGTGGTGTTGTTGACGCCGGGAAAGTGTGCCGCGAGGTGGATCTGCTTGAGGGGCTTGTCCGGTGACTTGGTCATGACGGGGTCCTTCCGGCTCAGGCGGTGGCGGCGTAGCGGCTGGCGGGGCGGGCGAGACCCAGGAGACCTCGCAAAGTGTCGGCCTCGTACGCGCGGCGGAAGGCGCCGCGCCGCTGGAGCTCGGGCACCAGGCCTCGGGTGATCGCCGGGAGGTCGTGGCCGACGACTGCGGGACGCAGCCGGAAACCGGTGAGCCCGGCCTGACTCAACTCGGTGAGCAGGTCGGCCAGTTGCGTGGGCGTGCCCGTGAAGACCCGCGCGTCGCTGGTGTACGGGTGGCCCGCGAGGGCGTCCAGTCGCTCGCGGCGGGCCGTGGCGGCGGCAGCGTCGTCGTCGAGGAACACGACGAGGTCGCCGAAGAGGTGCAGGGGTTCGTCGGCCCGCCCCGCGGCGTCCTGTTCACCGCGGACCGCCCTGACGACGGCGCGTGCGTGTCCGGCGTCGCGCGGCGTCACGTATCCGATGTCCGCCGAGCGGCCGAGCAGCCGGAGAGGCGCCTGGGTCGGGGACTCGTGGGCGAGCGCGCTGACGACGGGCCTGCCCTGCGGCGGCCTGGGCGTGATCGAGGGGCCCTTGACGCTGAAGTGCTTGCCCTCGAAGTCGACGTAGTGCAGCTTGTCGCGGTCGATGAAGCGGCCGGTGGCGACGTCCCGGATCTCCGCGTCGTCCTCCCAGCTGTCCCAGAGGCGGCGCACCACTTCGATGTGGTCGGCCGCCTCGTCGAAGAGGTCAGCGGTCAACTCCCGTACGTCCGGGCGTTCGAGGTCCTCGATTCCGAAGGCGGGAAATGTACGGCGTCCGAAGTGCGCGGCCTCGTTCCGGCGCGCCGACACCTGCACGCGGACGCCCGCACGGCCCGTGCTCACGTAGTCGAGCGTGGCGATCGCCTTGGATATGTGGAAGGGCTCCGTGTGTGTGGCCACCACCGTCGGCACCAGACCGATGTGCCTGGTCAGCGGGGCGACGCGGGCGGCGATGAGGACGGCGTCGAGCCGCCCGCGGATCTGGTCGGTGCGTCCGTCGGGCTCGGTGAAGTGCGAGGACTGCGGGCCGAGCCCGTCCTCGATCGTCACGAAGTCGAGGAGGCCGCGCTCGGCCTCCGTGACCAGATCGGCCCAGTACCGGGCAGTGAACAACTCCTGTGGACGGGACGCCGGTTCACGCCAGGCGGCCGGGTGCCAGCCCGCCCCGTCGAGTGCGACGGCAAGGTGCAGCGGGGCGGACGGAGCCGCGGGAGCAGAAGAGGACAGCGGGGATGAAGGTGATGACGACACGAGAGGAGTGCCTTCCTGATCGACCGTACGAGAACACCGGCCCCTCGGCTACGAGGGTGCGCGGCGGCGGGTGACGGGTCAGGAACGACAGAGCGCGCCGGCGACACGCTGCAGGTCGATGTGGTGCCGGGAGTACAGGTGCACCTGGCGGCTCGGGGCGATCACCACGGGGCGGGGGCCGGGCACCGGCGGCAGCAGCGGCACGACCGTCACCTCCGCCCTTCCGGCCCGGCGGGCCCACGGCCTCGCCGGTCTCGCGCTCGCGGAACCCTGGTCGGGCTCCGCCTGGTCCTCACCTGGAGCACCCCGCCGCGAGGCGCGGTTGCCGGTCAGCAAGCCAGGACTTGACGCTGACACTCGTAACCTGTTCGGACGCTACGTGAGGGCGCAGCCGTGCGCAATGCCCGTGGATCATGGCCGGGCCGGCATCACCGCACACGCCGTCCCCCTTCAGCGTCCGCCTTCGTCAGGCACAACCACCGGGCCGCTGGTTCTGTTCCGGCCCGCGCTGATGCGGTCGACGGACCGGGGCGGCCGCGGCCGAAGTGCCGCGTCCGCCCCGGGAGTTCACCAGATCCTGACGCGGTCCGCCCGCTCCAGCCAGAGACCGTCGCCCTCCCTCGTCCCGAACGCCTCGTGGAACTCGTCGAGGTTACGGACGATGTTGGCCCGGAACTCCGGCGGCGAGTGCGGGTCGATGGTGAGGTACTGCTGCTCCTGCTCCTTGCGGCGCTTGGTGCGCCAGCAGTAGGCCCAGTTCATGAAGAGCCGCTGGGAGCCGGTCAGGCCGTCCTTCGTGGGCATCGGGTCGCCGTTGAGCGCGATCTTGTACGCCGTGTGCCCGATGGTCAGGCCACCCAGGTCGCCGATGTTCTCGCCCACCGTCAGCGAGCCGTTGACGAACTCGCCGGGGAGGTTGCGGGGCGAGAACGCGTCGTACTGCTTGACCAGCGCCTTCGACTTCGCCTCGAACGCGGTCTTGTCGGCCGCGGTCCACCAGTCGTTGAGGTTGCCCGCGCCGTCGTACTGCGCGCCCTGGTCGTCGAAGCCGTGGCCGATCTCGTGGCCGATGACCGAGCCGATGCCGCCGTAGTTCTCGGCGGGATCGGCGTCGGGCGAGAAGAACGGCTTCTGCAGGATGCCCGCGGGGAAGCAGATCTCGTTGGTGCCCGGGTTGTAGTAGGCGTTGACGGTCTGCGGCAGCATGAACCACTCGTCGCGGTCGACCGGCGCGCCGATCTTCGCGAGCTGCCGGTCGGACTCGAAGGCGTCCGCCGCCTGCGCGTTGCCGAGCAGGTCGTCCGCGGACACCTGGAGGGCGGAGTAGTCGCGGAAGGTGTCGGGGTATCCGATCTTGGGACGGAAGGTGGCGAGCTTCTCGTACGCGCGCTCCTTCGTCTCATCCGTCATCCAGTCGAGCCGGGCGATCGACTGGCGGTAGGCCTCCAGGAGATTGGCGACGAGGTCGTCCATCATCGCCTTGGAGCTCGGCGGGAAGTGCCGCGCCACGTACTCCTTGCCGACCGCCTCGCCGATGCAGCCCTCGACGAAGGCGACCGCCCGCTTCCACCGGGCGCGCAGCTCCGGGGTGCCGTTGAGGGTGCGGCCGTAGAACTCGAAGTTGTTCCGGACGAACGCGTCCGTGAGGTAGGGCGCGCACGAGCGAAGGACCCGGACCAGCGTCCAGTCGCGCCACTGCTCGATCGGCACCTCGTCGAGGACCGCGGACAGGTGACGGAGGTAGGACGGCTGCCGGACGCACGTCTCGGCGATGGTCTCTTCCGAGCCACCGAGCCCTGCGACGTAACCGCGCCAGTCGAAGTGCGGCGCCAGGGTGATCAGTTCGTGCAGGGTGAGGAGGTTGTAGGTCTTCTGCACGTCACGCGTCTCGGCCCGCTCCCAGTGACCGCCGGCGAGCCGGGTCTCCAGGGCGAGGACCGCCTGTGCGGCCTCGGCGGGCGCGGCGTGCTGCCCCAGGGTGAGCAGCTCGGTGAGGTAGGCGACGTACTTCTCGCGGATCTCGGCGAACTTCTCTTCGCGGTAGTACGACTCGTCGGGCAGGCCGAGGCCGCCCTGGAGGACGTTGAAGAGGTAGCGGTCGGAGTCGCGGTCGTCCGAGTCGATGTAGGAGCCGAAGAGACCGGAGCCGCCGATCCGCTCGAAACGGCCGAGGAACGCCGCGAGCTCCCGGGTGTCCCGCAGCTCCTTGACCTCGTCGATCAGGGGCTGCGCCGGGGCGAGCCCGCGGGCGGCGATCGTCTCCTCGTCCATGAAGGAGGCGTACAGAGTGGCGATCTTGCGCGCGTCATCCGGGACGGCGCCGGCCGTCGCGGCCGACGCGAGCTCCTGGATGATCACCTTGACTTGTTCCTCGGCCGTGTCGACCAACTGCACAAAGGGGCCCCAGCTGGAGCGATCTTCGGGGATCGGCTCGTTCTCCAGCCAGTGACCGTTGACGTGGCCGAACAGGTCGTCCTGCGGCCGGATCTCGGGGTTCATGCCCGCGTGGGCGTCATCCAGCATGCTCATTCACGCACCCTACGCGGACACGGGCCCCGAGCACGATCGGCCGGTCACCGCCGACCTGACCTCATCCCGCGACGTACTCCCGCAGGTGCCGCGCCGTCACGGTCTCCCCCTCGGACACGAGGGCCGCGGGGGTGCCGGTGAACACCACCTGACCGCCGTCGTGACCGCCGCCGGGGCCCAGGTCGATGATCCAGTCCGCGTGCGCCATCACCGCCTGGTGGTGCTCGATGACGACCACCGAGTTGCCGTCGTCGACGAGCCGGTCGAGCAGCGCGAGCAGCTTGTCCACGTCGGCCAGGTGCAGCCCGGTCGTCGGCTCGTCCAAGACGTACGTCGACGACCTCTCGGCCATGTGGATGGCCAGCTTGAGGCGCTGGCGCTCACCTCCGGAGAGGGTGTTGAGCGGCTGGCCGAGCCGCAGATAGCCCAGCCCGACATCGCTGAGGCGGCCGAGAATGGTGGCCGCCTGGCCCGCGGGGAAGAAGTCGTGCGCCTCGGCGACCGACATGCCGAGGACCTCGCTGATGTTCTTGCCGCGCAGCCGGTAGGTGAGGACCTCGGCCGTGAACCGCTGCCCCTCGCACTTCTCGCAGACGGACGCGACTCCGGCCATCATGGCGAGGTCGGTGTAGATCAGCCCGATGCCGTTGCACTTGGGGCAGGCGCCCTCGGAGTTCGCGCTGAACAGGGCCGCCTTGACGCCGTTCGCCTTGGCGAAGGCGGTGCGGATCGGGCCGAGCAGTCCGGTGTAGGTCGCCGGGTTCGAGCGGCGCGAGCCGCGTATCGGCGACTGGTCGGCCACCACCACGCCCTCCTGCCCGGAGAGATAACCGTGGATCAGCGAGCTCTTGCCGGAGCCCGCGACCCCGGTGACCACGGCGAGCACCCCGAGCGGGATGTCGACCTCGACGTCCTTGAGGTTGTGCCGGTCGGCGCCCTTGATGGAGAGCTGCCCCTTGGGCACCCGCACCTGCTCGCGCAGCCCGGCCCGGTGCTCCAGGTGCCGCCCGGTCAGCGTGCCGGAGGCGCGCAGCCCGGCCACGTCGCCGGTGAAGCAGATCTCGCCGCCCGCCGTACCGGCCCCGGGGCCGAGGTCCACCACATGGTCGGCGATGGCGATGACCTCGGGCTTGTGCTCCACCACGAGCACCGTGTTGCCCTTGTCGCGCAGCCGGAGCAGCAGGTCGTTCATGCGCCGGATGTCGTGCGGGTGCAGTCCGATGGTCGGCTCGTCGAAGACGTACGTGACGTCGGTGATGCTGGAGCCGAGATGGCGGACCATCTTCACGCGCTGCGCCTCGCCGCCGGAGAGCGAACCCGACGTGCGGTCCAGGCTGAGATAGCCGAGCCCGATCTCGACCAGCGATTCGAGCAGCTCGCGCAGGCCCGCGATCAGCGGCGCGACCGCCGGGTCGTCGAGGCCGCGTACGAACGCGGCCAGATCGCTGATCTGCATCGCCGAACAGTCGGCGATGTTGTGGCCGTCGATCCTGGACGACAGCGCGTCCGCGGTCAGCCTCGTGCCGTCGCAGAGCGGGCACCGGGCGAACACCACGGCCCGGTCGACGAAGGCCTTGATGTGCGGCTGGAGGGAGTCGCGGTCCTTGGCGAGCCACGTCCGCTGCATCTTGGCCACCAGGCCCTCGTACGTGAAGCCGTTCGAGCCGACCTTCACCTTGACCGGTGCCTTGTGCAGAAGGTCGGCCCACTCCTGCTCGGTGAAGTCCCTGAGCTTCTTGTCGGGGTCGTGGAAGCCGGAGTTGACCATGATCTGCCAGCTCCAGGAGTCCACCGCGTAGTAGGGGACGGTGATCGCACCCTCGTTCAGCGAGAGGTCGCGGTCCACAAGCTGGTCCACGTCGACGGTGGAGGCCTCGCCGGTGCCCTCGCACTCGGGGCACATGCCTTCGGGCAGATTGAAGCTGAAGGCGCCCGAGGTGCCGATGTGCGGGACGCCGAGGCGGCTGAAAATGATCCTGAGCATGGTGTACGCGTCGGTGGCGGTGCCCACCGTGGAACGCGAGTTGGCGCCCATCCGCTCCTGGTCGACGACGATCGCCGCGCTGAGATTACGCAGGCTGTCCACGTCGGGGCGGCTCTGGCTCGGCATGAACGACTGGACGAACGCGGTGTACGTCTCGTTGATCAGCCGCTGCGACTCGGCGGCGATGGTGCCGAAGACGAGCGAGGACTTTCCGGAGCCCGAGACTCCGATGAAGACGGTGAGCCGCCGCTTGGGAATGTCGAGCGAAACGTTCCGCAAGTTGTTCTCGCGGGCGCCTCGCACCTGGATCACGTGGTGGCTGTCGGCGGGGATGACCGTCACTGATGCTCCTTGGCCGGAACGGACTGAAGGAAAAGCGTACACCGTACCCAATCCCATGCGTACACCGTACCCAATATTTGCCCGGCGTCCATTTCCGTCCTCAATTGCCGTCCCAGAGCGCTCAGTTGGTATGGACATGACCGCCGAGTCGCTCCTATGCTCCGCCTGAACTCATCGTGAGAGCGCTCTCATCACCCTGTTCCTCCCCACCTCGACGGAACGACAGAAAGGGCACTGCCATGAGACGCAGAACCGGAGCCCGTATCGCCGTCTCCTCCCTGCTCCTGGTCGGCACCTGGGCAAGCGCCTCGCTCACCTCCACCGCCGGCGCCGCTCCCGCCCCCACTCCTCCCCCGGCCTCCGCGGGCATGCTCACCGCCCTCCAGGACGACCTCGGACTCACCGCGGGCCAGGCACGCGAACGCCTCGCCGCCGAGAAGACCGCGACCCGCGTCGACCGCGCGGCGCAGCGCGCGGCCGGATCCACGTACGCGGGCTCCTGGTACGACGCGGACACCGCGCGGCTCACCGTCGCCACCACCAGCGCGGGCAAGGCCACCGCTCTGCGCGAGACCGGCGCCACCGTCCGTGTGGTCCGCCACAGCGCGAAGGAACTGGACGCCGCCAAGGCGCGCATCGACGCGCTGGACGCACCCAAGGGCGTCAGCAGTTGGCACGTGGCGCCGCGCAGCAACAAGGTCGTGGTGAACGTCGTCGCTGCTCAGAAGAACGACAACGATGTCCGGCGGTTCGTCGACCGCGCCCGGAAGGCGGGCCCGGTCAAGGTCGAGACGGTCGGCAAGGCACCGACCACCTTCGCCGCGGGCACCGTGGGCGGTGACCCCTACTACACCGGCAACGTCCGCTGCTCCATCGGCTTCTCGGTGCACGGCGGGTTCGTCACCGCGGGCCACTGCGGGCAGGCGGGGGCCGGGGTGCGCGGCTGGGACGGCTCGAACATCGGCAGCTTCCAGGGCTCCTCGTTCCCCGGCAACGACTACGCGTACGTCAGCGTGGGCAACGGCTGGTGGACCGTCCCGGTGGTGCTCGGCTGGGGCACCGTCTCCGACCGGCTCGTGCGCGGATCGGCGGAGGCGCCCGTGGGAGCGTCGATCTGCCGCTCCGGCTCCACCACGCACTGGCACTGCGGCACCGTCCTCGCCAAGAACGAGACCGTCAACTACAGCCAGGGCGCCGTCCACCAGATGACCAAGACGAGCGTGTGCGCCGAACCGGGCGACTCCGGCGGCTCGTTCATCAGCGGCGACCAGGCCCAGGGCGTCACCTCGGGCGGCTGGGGCAACTGCAGCGGCGGCGGTGAGACCTGGCACCAGCCCATCAACGAGATCCTCGGGCGCTACGGCCTGACCCTGCACACCGCCTGACGGCGGCGGACCGCGCCGGGCCCGCGGGAGGGCCCGGCGCGTACGCCGCTGCGGTGAGTCCTGGCGGCTGGATGGCCCTAAGCGGGTTCACCGCTCCCACCCCGGAGGAAGGACTGCGGCTGCCACTGCCAGGAACGAACTGGTCCCGGAACCGTGCGTTCGGGGACGAACGGAGAACCGCGATGACAGCAAGGGCCTCTCGTCGGGATCGCGCCGGATCAGGGAGCGGGGTCCGCCGCCGCACCCGCATCGGCACGAGGCTCCTGGCCACGGTCGCCGTGGGCGCGCTCACCATGGGAGCCGCGCAGGAGAGCGCACCGGCGGGCGCCGGGGCCCCGGAGCAGGGCCGGTCGCCCTTCACCGGGATGCGGGCGCAGCAGGGCCCGGTGCTTGCGGTGAAGTTCGACAACGCACGCATGGCCAGGCCGCACACCGGCCTCGCGCAGGCGGACATCGTCTACGTGGAGAAGGTCGAGGGCGGCATGAGCCGGCTGATGGGGGTGTATTCCAGCCGCCTCCCGCAGGCCGTCGGTCCGGTGCGCAGCGCGCGGGAGTCCGACGTCGAACTCCTGCGGCAGTTCGGCCGCCCGGCCCTCGCCTACTCGGGGGTGCGCAGCTCCCTCAACAAGATGCTCAAGCAGTCGCCGCTGTACGCCCGCCCGCACGGCCGCCTCCCCGACGCCTACTTCCGCGACGGCGACCGGCCGGCCCCGCACAACCTCTTCGTCCGCCCCGAGGCCGTGCTGCGCTCGGCCCCCGAGGCCGACCACGCCGCCGACATCGGCTTCCGCTTCGGACCCGCCCCGGCCGGTGGCTCCCGCACCGCGGCACGCACCGTCCGCTACGCCTCGGCCAGCCACACCTTCAGCTGGTCACCCGGTGAGCGCCGCTGGCTCGCGTCCTTCGACGGAGCCCCGGCCCGCAGCACCTCGGGGGCGCGGCTGGGCGCGCGGACGATCGTCATCCAGCATGTGAGCATGCCCCCGTCGCGCTACAAGGACGTCAACGGCGCGGCGACGCCCTACATCAAGACGGTCGGCAGCGGCAGGGCGACCGTCCTGCGCGACGGCAAGGCGTACCAAACCCACTGGAAGCGGACGAGCCCCGAGGGCGGCACGACCTTCACGCTCTCCAACGGGCAACGGATGCCCTTTGCCCGCGGGCAGGTCTGGATGGTCTACGCGGACCGCTGATCCGGCCGCCCGGCCCCCGGCCCCGGACAGGCGTCAGCCCGGTGACCGTGATCGGTCACCGGGCTGACGTGCGTACTCCTGGCGGAGCGTCAGGTGCTCAGCCGCGTACGGACTCCAGCTCCCGGTCCTGGTCGTCCTGGCGCGCCGTGGGGAAGTCGCCGAGCTGCTTGTGCAGCTTCTCGCCCTCCACGTCGACGTTCGGCAGCGCGCGGTCGAGCCACTTAGGCAGCCACCACGCCTTGTTGCCCAGGAGGGCGAGCACGGCCGGGACGATCGCCATGCGCACGACGAAGGCGTCGAAGAGGACGGCGATGGCCAGGCCGAAGCCCATCATCTTGATCATGTCGTCGTTCTCCATGATGAAGCCGGAGAAGACGCTGATCATGATGACCGCCGCCGCGGCGACGACCCGTCCGCCGTGCGTGAAGCCCGTGACGACGGCCTCGCCGGAGCGCGCCCCGTGGACGTACGCCTCACGCATGCGCGTCACGAGGAACACCTCGTAGTCCATGGCGAGACCGAAGACCACACCGATCATGAAGATCGGCATCATGCTCATGATCGGGCCCGGCTGGTCCACGCCGACGAGGTCCGCGAGCCAGCCCCACTGGAAGACCGCGACGACTGCGCCGAGCGCGGCGGCCACCGAGAGGAGGAAGCCGAGCGCCGCCTTGAGCGGTACGAGGACCGAGCGGAAGACCAGCATCAGGAGCAGGAAGGCCAGGCCGACGACGAGTCCCAGGTAGGGAAGGAGCGCGTCGTCCAGGGTCTGCGAGAAGTCGATGGTCATGGCGGTGGCGCCGGTGACCAGGACCTCGGAGTTCGTCTTGTCCCCGAGCCCGTCGACCGTCGAGCGGATCTCCTTGACGACGCCCTCGGTCTTGTGGTCGCTCGGACCGGTCGTCGGCACGACGTTGAAGATCGCGGTGTCGTCGGACTTGTTGGGGTTGGCCGGAGTGACGGCGGCGACGCCGTCGATTTTGGCGATCTCCTTGCCGACGGCGCCCGCCGCGGCGGCGGCGCCCTTGTCCTTGTCCGTGTCGACGGTGACCATCAGCGGACCGTTGAAGCCGGCGCCGAAGGACTCGGACAGCATGTCGTACGCCTTGCGCTGCGTGGTGTCCGGCGCCGACGTGCCCTCGTCCGGCAGGCCGAGCTCCAGGCTGGTGGCCGGTACGGCGACCACACCGAGGCCCACCACGGCGAGCAGCAGCACCGGGATCGGGCGGCGCAGCACGAAGCGTGCCCAGCGCGTGCCCAGCTTCGGCTTGGCGTTCGGGTCCCGGAGTTCACTCACGGGCTTCTTGCGGTCCTTGCGGCGCAGCACCTTCTTGCCCGCGAAGCCGAGCAGCGCGGGGATCATGGTGAGCGCGATGAGGACGGCTATCGCGACCGTGCCGGCCGCGGTCAGGCCCATCTTCGTGAGGATCGGGATGTTGACGATGGCGAGGCCGGAGAGCGCGACAATGACGGTGAGTCCGGCGAACACCACGGCGGAGCCCGCGGTCCCGGTGGCACGGCCCGCGGCCTCCTCCGGCTCGCGCCCCTCGGCGATCTCCGCCCGGAAGCGGGAGACGATGAAGAGCGCGTAGTCGATGCCGACGGCGAGGCCGATCATCATCGCGAGCGTCCCGGTCATGGCGGAGAGGTCGAAGACGCTGCCGAGGGCCGCGATGCCCGAGACGCCGATGCCCACGCCGATGATGGCGGTGAGGAGCGGCATGCCCGCGGCGATCATCGAACCGAAGGTGATGAGCAGGACGACCGCGGAGACCGCGATGCCGATGAGCTCGGCGGTGCCGCCCATCTCCTGCTCCGCCATGACGGCGTCGCCGCCGGTCTCGACGGTGTAGCCCGACTTGCGGGTGTCGTCGGTGGCCTTGGTGAGCGCGTCACGCGCCTTGTCGGTCAGCTCGGTGGCGGTCACCTTGTACGTCACGGACGCGTACGCGGTGGTGCCGTCCTTGCTGACGGCGTTGGCCTTGAAGGGGTCGGCGACCTCGCTGACCTGCGGGCCCGCGCCCAGGGTCTTGACCAGCTTCTCGACGTCGCCCTTGGGGCCGGACTCGGTCAGCTTCTCGCCCTCGGGGGCGCGGATGACGACGCGGGCGGTGGCGCCCTCGGCGCTGGCCGCCGGGAACTTCTCGTCGAGGAGGTCGAAGGCCTTCTGGGACTCCGTCCCCGGCATGGAGAAGGAGTCTTCGGGCGGTGCGGGTGCGGTGGCCGAGGCGAAGCCGACGCCGGCCAGCAGCACCACCCACATCAGTGCCACATAGCGGCGTCGCCGGAAGGCGAGGCGGCCCAGTTTGTAGAGGAACGTAGCCACGGCGAAGGGGCTCCCGTCGGTTTCGGCAGGCGGAGTGAGACCCCCCGCGGCACGATCGGCGCACGTCAGGGCGGTCAGCAGGTTCCCTTCAATAGTCCAGGCCCACTCCGGCCCGGAAGTCAGACTCAGAGTCGGACTGTGAGCCCACGGGCGCTGTAGTGGCGTGCACGCAGGGTCATCCTCGGGGAGGAGATGTGATCAGGATGTGTAGGACCCACATCAAGTCGCAGGTCACCGGAGGATTCGGCTCCGTACCGTGGGACACCTGTTCACCCGAGAACAACTCGCCCCCATACCACCTCAATAGGAGCGATAAGGTGTCGAGTCAGCTCTCAGATACTTGTCATCACCATCCAGGAGAACCTTCGTGACTCTTGCCATCGCGCCGTCTGAAGCAGCCACGCCGTCGGAAGTCTCCGAGCCGGTGGCCCGGGACGCCCGCGAGTTCGGTGCCTACGCACGGACCGGCGGCTGGGCCTTCGCCCTGAAGGTGGCGCGCAGCGTGCGCCCCGGCGGACAGGGCGCCGACGAGACGCCGAAGGTCTCGGCGAAGGAGTTCAGCGAGCTGGCCGGCTGCTCCGCCGAGCGCGTCATGCGCTACTACAAGGCCTGGGACAAGGCCGCTGACGACGGCCTCGTACCCCTTTTCGAGGCCCTCACGCCCGGTGAGGACATCGAACTCCCGGACTCCGACGTCTGGTTGACGTACTACGCCTCCCGCTCCAGCGCCCTCACCCCCCGCGGCACCGCGATCACGGAGGCCGCCGAGGCCGAGGGCATCCGCCCCACCAAGGCCCTGGAGGTCGCCGAGAACCCCACCGCGCTGCGGGCCGCGATCCTCGCCGACCCCGGCACCGCCGAGGCCGCGCGGCGTGCACTGATGGACCGGCTCGAGGAGGACCCGGCGCTGCGCACCGAGCTCGTCCGCGACATCGTGCGGGCGGACGACCTCAAGAAGGCGGTCGCGGCCGAGGCCAAGGCGGGCGACCGCGTCGACTACGTCCGCCAGATCGTCGACAAGGGGCAGGTCAAGACGCCGGCGGGCCAGCTGATCGACGCGCCCGCCGAGCTGAAGGAGGAGGCCGAGCGGCACCTGTCCCTCATCGACGAGCTCGACGAGGGCGAGGACTCCGGCGAGTGGGCGCGTGAGGCGTACGACACCGTGAAGGACCTGGTCGCCCAGACCGTCCAGAGCGACCCGCAGCTGCGGGTGCAGGAGCGCCGCGCGAAGTTCTACAGCAGCCTGCAGAAGGCGACGAAGGTGTTCGAGGAGCTGACCTTCGACGACGCCGAGGTCGACGACATCTACGAGGACGACATGCTGCTGCGCCTGGAGGAGCTGCAGAAGTCGATCGCCGCGTGCATCACGGCGCTGCAGACGGCGACGGCGGGCTCGGCTCCCACCGGCTCCACCACGGCCGGGGCCGGTGATGATGCCGAGGCAGCCGCCACGGCCACCGCCGCCTCTGAAGCCGTTGCCGTCTTCGACGACATGCCCGTCTTCGACGACCCGGCCGGCACGGCGCGGGACGCCGGCTGACGACCGCGGGCCCCGCCCTCCCCGTACATCCCGATGATGACCATGGCTTCTCCCGTAGCCCTGGAGTCGTACGGAATGACCCATACGCGGAGGGATTCGCCGCACCCCGCCCTGCTCGTAGCTTCTTGATCAACGTACGGAGACCGGCGTACGGAGTTGATCGAGAGGTCATGGATCTATGCACGGCAAGGCATTCGCGCCCGAGTATCAGGGCGAGTTGGGCGCGGCACTCGGGGTGAACTCCTCCTACGAGGAGGTGCTGACGGCGGCGGACCGCGCCCTCTCCCAGGCGGACACCGCACTGGAGAGGGCGCGCGCCGCACTCGCCCTGGCCGAGGCCAACCGACGGCTCGGCCAGGTGGACGACGCGGGCTCCGCCTGGCGGCAGAGCTACCGCAGCGCACGCGTCGCGGGGGACGCGGGCGCCA
The DNA here is from genome assembly GCF_053591915.1 of Streptomyces sp. NPDC002853. NCBI lineage: Bacteria > Bacillati > Actinomycetota > Actinomycetes > Kitasatosporales > Streptomycetaceae > Streptomyces > Streptomyces sp. NPDC002853. Next base: position 377,895 of record NZ_JBSFUS010000004.1, read on the forward strand.
TGGCGTGGGCACTGTGGAGCGGCGGCACGCTCGCCCGCCAATGCGGCCAACTGCGGCTCGCGCGACGGCTTCTGGCGTGGGGAGTCGCGCTGGCCGCCGACAGCGGGGAGCGGCTCGCGCACGGCTACGCCCTCGCCGGACTCGCCGAGACGGGACGTATCCAGGGGGATTACGCGGCGGTGGCCGCCCTGCACGAGCAGCTCCTGGAACAGGGCCGCGAGCACGGGGAAGCGCGGCACATGGTGTGGGCGATGTCGGGCATCGCGCAGATGCGGCGCAACACCGGCGACTACACCGAGGCCCTGGAGCTGTTCGAGGAGTGCGTCAGGATCTCGGCCGACGCCCAGGACGCGCGGGGGCGCGCCTGGTCGCTGCGCGGGGTCGCCGACGTCCTGTCGCTGCGGGGCGAGGCGGAGAAGGCGCTCGCGCTGCTCTCGGAGGCGGAGGTCATCTGCCGGGCCATGGATCTGGCGAGCGCGCTCGCGTACAACCACAAGATGCGCGGCAACGTCCTTTACCGGGACGGGCGTTATGCCGCCGCACGGGAGATCTACGCCATCGCCCTCGATGAGTTCGACGCCATGCGGGAGCCGCGCGGCGCGGCCCTGTCCCGGCTCGGTCTGGTCAAGTCGCGGGCCAGGCTCGGCCACGACCGCAGCGAGACCCTGGCCGAACTCGCCGCGCTGGAGGCGGACTTCGCGCGCATCGGGCTGCGGCAGGCGCGGGAGGCGGCGGCCGAGTTCCGCGCCGAGATGGCCACCCGGCCGGAGCCGAGCATGACCTGACGCGGGCGTACCGGGGGGTTACCCGGCCCGGGTGATCCGGATGCCGACCGTCCCGCTCGTGCCCCGCCGGATCTTGCTGCCGAGCAGCGTGAGGCGGCCGATCAGGCCGTACTTGCGCGCGATGAGGGTGCGGTAGCGCGCGGTCTCCTGCGGGTCGCAGATCTCGGCGGTGGCGGGCACCTGCTTGCCGGTGGGGTTGCCCCGCAGGTCACAGGGGCCGATCAGGACGTCGGAGCGGTTACGGATCCGCTTGACCTTCCAGGAGTCGGCGGCCGTCCAGACACCGAGTGCGGCCCCGTCCTGAACCACCCAGACGGGGCTCGGCACCGGGGTGCCGTTCTTGCGGTAGCTGGTGACCAGGAGGTATTTCCCCGCGCCGAGCCCCGCCTGCGCTGCCTCGTCCACTTGACCGCTCCTGAGCTTGTGTTGACCCACGTGCAAACCGCCGACGCTGCGGATGCTACTCGCGATCACGTTCGCCTGACGTGTGTGGGTACAGGAGCGCCCGCGGGCCCCGGAGCGAGCCGGGTCCCGCGGGCGCGTGGCGCGTGCTGCTCAGGCGCCCCAGGTGCCCTGGTTGACGGCGCAGTTCCAGCCGTTGCCGTGGACCTTGAACTTCACCTTGTACGACCTGGTGTTCAGCAGGCGCGTCTTGACCCTGACCCCGAGGCTGGCCTTGCCCGCCAGGCTCTTGTCGTAGACGGAGATGGTCTTGGAGGTCTTCTTCGTGATCTTGCCGCCCTTCGCCTTCGCCGAACCGAAGCGGACGTTCTTGACGTTGCTGACGGTGAAGGTGACCTTCTTAAAACTCTTGGTGCTCTTGTTCTTGAGGCCGAAGTACAGGCCGTCGCCCTTCACCCAGCCGCCCGGGCCGATGTAGAACCGGGACGTGTAGACGATGTCGATCGGGCAGCCGGCGTTCTGCGCCGAGGCGGTCGACGCCTTCGGCGCCTTCGGTGCGTCCGCCGCTGACGCCGATCCGGCCAGGCCGAGCTGAGCGGCCGTGAGGGCCCCTGCCGTGGCCAGGACTGCGGCGGTCGTACGTGCGTGGTTCATCAAGGCTGGTGCCTTTCCCCCTGCGGCCCTCTCGGGCCCAACTGTCAGAATGCTGCGATGGATGCGCACAAGGTGGTCCGCGTCCCTGTGCCGCCCGTATTTTTAGCAGGCGGACGGACATGAGTGGACATCAGGTTGTCCGAGCGCACAGCACCGTGACAAAAGCCGGACAATCGCCGGGCGGTCCGCCGACGGCTCCTCACATCGGAGGTGGCGCGGGCGCGGGGCCCAGTGTCGTCGTGCCCGGGGTGGTCCGTCGGGCGAGGCCGGTGCGGTAGGCGTCCATGGCGGCTTCCGTGCGTCCGGTGCGCCGCAGAAGGTCGCCGAGCAGGCAGCACAGGCCTGCCATGTCCCCGGCCGCGCCCGCGCGTTCGAGCAGCGGCAGGGCGGCACGGTAGTGCTCCTCGGCGCCCTCCGCGTCACCGCACTCCTCCGCGATGAGGCCGAGCAGCCGGTGTGCGGCGCCCTTGTGCACCGCGCCGCGTCCGGCCCGAAGCGCCGGGGTCTCAGTGGCCCGTGGACCGGCGGCAAGGAGCGGCCGCAGCAGCGCCTCGGCCTCCTCGGTCCTGCCGCGCCTGCGCAGCACGTCCGCGAGTTCCACCTCGACCTGGTCGGCGTAGAGCGCGGCCCGCTTGGCGGTGAGCATGTCGTGGGCGGTGCGCAGTTCGTGCTCGGCCCGTTCCAGGTCGCCGTCCTGAGCGTGCACATAGCCGCGCATCCAGTGGCAGTGGGCGAGTTCGGTGCGAAGGTGGAGCTGCTGGTAGAGGTCCTGGGCCTTGGCAAGCGACGCGTCGGCCTCCGCGATGCGGCCCTGGGCGATGAGCGTGCGGGCCACCCCGCGGTGCATGCCCGCGAGCAGCGCGGGGTCCTGCACGCGCGGCGCGAGCGCCAGGGCCAGTTCGGCGGCGTGCGCGGCACGCTCGTGTGCGCCCATGTCCATGTACGGGGCGATGGACGCCGAGTAGAGGAGGAGCAGTGCGTCCGGGTCGTGCAGCCCTGAGGCATTGAGCTGGTCGAGCGCGGTCTCCAACAGGTGGCAGGCGTAGCGGAGTTCGCCCGTGAGGCGGTGGGCGTTGGCGCGGCCGCGGATGGCGGGGACGCGGCGCGGCAGCGGCTCGTCGGCGAGCAGCCGCTCCACGGTGGTGAAGCACGCGTGCGCGTCGTCGAGGTCGCCGGATTCGAGGAGGCAGTCGCCGAGGCCGAGGAGTGCGGCTGCCCGCTCCCCCGGCAGGGCGTGCTCGACGGCTTCGGCACACAGCGCGCGGAAGAGCGGGGCCGCGTCCTCGGGGGAGCCGGTGGCCAGGGCGCGCCGCGCGTCGGTGAGGCGCAGGCGCAGCTCGGCGGCGAGGCGGGCCGGGCGTCCCGTCGCGAGCTCCTCGGGGGTGACGCCGAGGCGCTGCGCCAAGTGCCGAAGGGCCGCTTCGGAGGGCCGCACCTTGCCCGACTCCAGCGTGGAGACGTAGGCGGGTGTGTACGCGGGTTCGGCCAACTGGCGCTGGGTGAGGCCCAGTTCCGTGCGCAGCCGCAGGACGCGACGCCCGATCTCGGCGGGCTCGTCCGGTCGTGCGCCTCCTGATCCGCTCTCCGTCATCTTTTTCCCTCCGGGTCCGGCTCCGCGTCCGAGCGACGTTCATCCAGGTCTGGAGCGCATGGGCGTGGCGGTGCTCGCCGCAACTCGGCGGTCCCGCAGTCCCCTTGCGTCTCAGGCATTGCCTGGCTTCCCCTCAGCCCCTACATTGAATCGCGCCTTAAGCTCCCTTAACCCCCCACTTATATCGCGGACTTGCCGTGAATCGGCGACTCGGTCCGCGCCGACCCCGGAGATCGTCCATGCGTAGACACGCTTCCCGTATATCCGGTATACCCCGCATGTCCCGCAAGCGGCTCGCTGTCGCCACCGGTGTCGCCCTGGCCACGACGCTCGCCGTCACCGCGCCTGCCGCCGTGGGCCAGGGCACGGACGGCAGCGCGCCCGCCGCCCAGGGCGCCGACCGCGTCGAGGTCGAGTACTTCACCGGCCCCGACAGCCACCCCCGCCACACCGAGGTCCCCGCCTCCGCCCCGCTCACCAGGAAGGAGCGGGCCACGGTCCAGGACGACGGCGACGTCCTGCCGATCGTGGAGGCCGGAGCGAGCGAGACCAAGGTCGACGTCGTCTTCATCGGCGACGGCTACACCGCCGCCCAGCAGGAGGACTTCCACGCCGACGCGCGCACCAAGTGGAAGGAGATGGCCGCCGTCGAGCCGTACGCCCAGTACGAGGACCTGTTCAACGTCTGGGCCGTCGACGCCCATTCGCAGGACTCCGGCGTCTCGGGCGACCCGACCAGTGACGTCCGCAAGGACACCGCCCTGAACTCGGCCTTCTTCTGTGACGACATAGAGCGTCTGCTGTGCGTGGACACCAACAAGGTCGAGGCGTACGCGAGCAAGGCCGCCGACCCCGATCTCGTCATCGTGCTCAGCAACTCCACCAAGTACGGCGGCGCCGGCTACAACGACATCACCTCACCGTCCGGGTACGACGGCATAGGCACCGCCTCGTCCGACCACCCCGACTCGGATCAGGTCGCCGTCCACGAGACCGGCCACTCCTTCGGCAAGCTCGCCGACGAGTACTGGTACGACGAGAGCACCTACACGGGCCCCGAGCCCGGCGAGTCCAACCTCAGCAAGCTCGGCGCCGACGAGATGGCCGCGCAGAAAGTGAAGTGGCACCACTGGCTCGGGCAGGCATCGCCTGACGGGGGCACGGTCGGCGCGTACGAGGGGGGCGGCTACCACGGGCACGGCCTGAACCGCCCCACCGAGGACTCGATCATGCGCACCCTGGGCCGCGAGTTCAATCTGCCCGGCCGCGAGGCGATGATCGCGGGCTTCCACCAGCACGCACCCGTGCTCACCTCCGCCACCCCCACCGACCGCAAGGTGCGCGGCACCCAGCGCATCCGCGTCGAGGCGTCCTCCCACGCCGAACTGCGCTGGTACGTCGACGGCCGCGAGGCACGAAAGGCGCGGGGCGCGGACAGCGTGACCCCCAAGGCGCTCGGGGTACCGGCCGACGGGCGCGCGCACACCGTCACGGCACGCGCCACCGACCGGAACAAGGCGGTCCGTACCCCGGAGCTGCGCAAGCTGATGACGGGTTCGCTCAGCTGGCAGGTCACCCGCTGACCCGAAGCCGGCACCCCGCCCGATGGACCGGGGCGGGCGCCTGACGGCAGGACACCACCCCCTGCCGTCAGGCGGCCACCGGGGATACTGCCGGTCATGACCACGCACCCCGGGCAATCGCGCGACGCGGCGACGCCCGCCCTGGAGTGGACACTGCGGACCGCGGAGCCCACCGATGCCGAGACCATCGCCGAGCTGCGCGCCACGGTGCTGCGACCGGATCTGGAGCGGCTGGGCCGGTTCGACGAACAGCGGGTGCGCCAGAGATTCCGGGACGCCTACTCCCCCCGGGACACCTCGGTGATCCTCGTCGACGGCGCCTTCGCGGGCTGCGTCGCCCTGCGGCCGGCCGACGACTGCCAATGGCTCGAACACTTCTACCTCGACCCCGCCCTCCAGGGCCGGGGCCTTGGATCGGCCGTGCTCCGCGGGCTGCTCGACCGGACCGACACCGACGGAAGCCTCGTCCGCCTGAACGTCCTGCAGGGCAGTACGGCCCGGCGTCTCTACGAGCGCCACGGCTTCAGCATCGAGGACGAAGACCCCGTGGACGTCTTCATGATGCGGCCGCCCGGCCGGGAATTGGCCCACACCCAAGGCCCCCGAATGGTCCACGGCCCGGACCATTCGGCTGGCTAGCCTCCTCCCGTCAGCGAAGGAACCGGCCCAACGGCCGCCTGCCACGGGAGCGTCGTGCCGATCCAGATCCTGCCGCCCGCGGGAGCGCCGCGCGTGCTCGCCACGGCCCAGTTGTGCAACTCGCTCGGCGACGGCGCCTACTACGTGACCTCGGCCCTCTACTTCACCCGCGTCGTCGGCCTCTCCCCCACCCAGATCGGGCTCGCGCTCACGATCGCGTGGGCCATCGGTTCCGTGACGGGTGTCCCGCTGGGCGCGCTGGCCGACCGGAGGGGGCCGCGCGGCATGGCGGTGCTGCTCGCCCTGGCCACCGGCGCGTCGGTGGCGTCCTTCCTGTTCATCCGCTCCTTCGTGCCCTTCCTCGTCGCGGCCTGCCTGTACGCGGTCACCCAGTGCGGGCTCGCCGCGGCACGGCAGGCGCTGCTCGCGGGCCTGGTCACGCCGGGGGCCCGCACGGGTGTCCTGGCCCACCTTCAGTCGACGCTCAACGCCGGTCTCGCCGTCGGGGCGGCCGTCGGCGGCGTCGCCCTGCAGCACGACACGCGCGAGGCGTATCTGGCGGTCTTCACACTGGACTCGGTCAGCTTCCTGCTCTGCGCGCTGGTGCTGCTGCGGCTGCCCGCGGTGCCGCGGTCCGTGGGGCGCGGGAAGGGCGAGCCCCGCCTCGCGGTGCTCCGCGACCGGCCGTACGCCGTCATCACCGTGCTCAACGCGGTCCTGCTGCTGCGGATGCCGCTGCTGAGCCTGGCGATCCCGCTATGGGTGGTGGAGCGGACGAACGCGCCCAGCTGGCTGGTCTCGGCGCTCTTCGTCCTCAACACCCTTGCGGTGATGGCGTTCCAGGTCCGCATGGCCCGCGACGTCGACGGCCCGCGCTCGGCCACCCGCGCGGTACGACGCTCCGGCCTCGTCATGCTCGCCTCGTGCGCGGTCCTCGCCTGCTCGGCGGCGGGGCTGCCGGTGTGGGCGACGGTGGCGGTACTGGTGGCGGGGGCGGTGCTCCAGGTCATCGCGGAGATGCAGCAGTCCGCGGGCTCCTGGCAGATCAGCTTCGACCTGGCGCCCGCGCATCAAGTGGGCCAGTATCAGGGGTTCTTCGGCTCCGGTGTCCCCGTCGCGCGTACCCTCGGCCCGCTCCTGCTCACCTCGCTCCTCGTGGTGTGGGGCGTGCCGGGCTGGTTCGTCCTCGGCGGGATCTTCGTCGGGGCGGGTCTCGTGACGGGGCCAGCCGTGCGGTGGGCGGAGCGGTCGCGGGCCGCGGGCGTGCGGGCGGGGCACGGAAGCAGCGAAGCGTATATTCATCGGCCGACCACCAGCACGCCGAGGGATGGGTACTCCGCACATGGGTGACCTCGCAGAGATCGACGAGTCCTTGGTCCGTTCCCTGCTCCATGAGCAGCACCCAGACCTCGCCGGCCTCGAACTCCACGGGGCGGTACGCGGTTGGGACAACCAACTGTGGCGCCTGGGCGAGGACTTGGCCGTACGCATCCCGTGCACGGAACGCGCCCCTGACCTGCTCCGCAAGGAGCACCACTGGCTCCCCGGCCTGGCCGCACGCCTGCCCCTGCCGGTGCCGACACCCCTGCGGATCAGCGAGCCGTCCGCCCGCTTCCCCAAGCCGTGGACGGTCACGGCCTGGGTCCACGGTGAACCGGCCGACCGCACCCCCCTCAGCCGCGGTGACCACGCGGCCGACACGCTGGCGCGGTTCCTGCGGGCGCTCCACGTGGAAGCGCCCGCGGATGCCCCGGTCAACCCGACGCGCGGCCTTCCTCTCCACCACTACGCGCCCGGACTCGACGAAGGCCTCAAGGCCCTCGCCGCCTTCAGCGACGTCCCCACCGGCGTACGGGACATGTGGGAGGACGCCGTCTCGGCCCCCGAACCGGCGGGCCCGCCGGTCTGGCTGCACGGCGACCTGCACCCCGCGAACGTCGTCGGCTCCGGCGGCACGCTGTCCGGCGTGCTCGACTTCGGCGAACTCTGCGCGGGAGATCCCGCGACCGACCTCTCGGCGGCATGGCTGCTCCTTCCCGCGGGCGCGGCGTCACGGTTCTTCGACGCCTACGCCCGCGCGGACGAGGCGACCGTCAGGCGCTCCCGGGGCTGGGCGCTGCTGCGCGCCTTCGGCCTCATCCACATCGGCCGCGCCGGTGAGAAGGGGCTCCCCGGCGGGAAGCTGACCTGGGGCGTGGCAGGCCGGGCAACGCTCGATCGCGTCCTGGCGGACCACTGACGGCCTCGGTTGCCCGGGCTCGGGTGCCAAGCCCGACCCGGCCCGCCCCCTCCCGGTAAAATCCTCGCCTGTGCCGACCATCCGCCACACCCCTCGGGCGACCACCGGCCTGCTCCCCCTCCGCGCGGGCGCCGAGGTCGACGCGCACCGGCACGACGAGCACCAGATCGTGTACGCGGGCCGCGGCGTCCTCTCGGTCACCACTGACGCGGGCAGTTGGGTCGCGCCCGCGACGCGAGCCATCTGGATCCCCGCGGGTACCGTCCACGAGCACCGCGCGTACGGCGACACGGACCTGCACTTGGTGGGCCTGCCGATGGCGGACAACCCGCTGCGCCTCGACCGGCCCGCCGTGCTCGAAGTCGCCCCGCTGCTGCGCGAGTTGATCATCGAGTACACCCGGGAGGCCGAGGCGCCCGAACCGCCCGCGCCTCGCGACGGGCGCGGCGCCGAGCGCCGTCGCCTGCGGGCCGTCCTGCTGGACCAGCTCCGCCACTCGACCCAGCAGCCCGTCCACGTGCCGGCGGCCCGCGATCCACGGCTGGTCGCGGTGTGCGCCATCCTCCGCGCCGACCCGGCCGACCCCCGGACCCTGGCGCGGCTCGGCGCCGCGACGGGCGTCAGCGACCGCACCCTGACCCGGCTCTGCCGCGCCGAACTCGGCATGAGCTTTCCCCAGTGGCGCACCCAACTGCGCCTGCACCACGCCCTGTGCCTGCTGGCCGACGACATCCCGGTCACCGTGGTCGCGCACCGCTGCGGCTGGGCATCGAGCAGTGCCTTCATCGACGTCTTCCGCCGGGCCTTCGGCCACACGCCCGGCGCGTGGCGGGCACACAACCAGCCAAGGGAGCGCATCGCATCGACCGGCCATGTGTCAACACAGGGTTGACACCCCTTTGACTGTCAACCTAACGTTGACACATGACGCAACCCACGCAGCCCATCCGCCTCGACGACCTGATCCAGGCCATCAAGAAGGCCCACCCCGAAGCCGCCCTCGACCAGCTCTCCGACGCCGTGATCGCCGCCGATCACCTGGGCGATGTCGCCGACCATCTGATCGGCCACTTCGTGGACCAGGCGCGCCGCTCGGGCGCCTCGTGGACAGACATCGGCAAGAGCATGGGGGTCACCCGCCAGGCGGCCCAGAAGCGGTTCGTGGCCAAGGACCCCGGCGAGATGTCGGACCTCGACCCCCGGCAGGGCTTCAGCCGTTTCACCGACCGGGCGAAGAACGTGGTCATGGCCTCGCAGGAGGAGGCCCGTGCGGCGGGGAACGACGAGATCGGCCCCGGACATCTGACGCTCGCCCTCCTGACCGAACCGGACGCCCTCGCCGCGAAGGCGCTCGTCGCGCAGGGAGGTTCGCTCGACGCGATCCGTGAGAGCGTCGCCGAGACACTGCCGCCCGCGGTCGGCGAGGTGCCCGACCTCATCCCGTACGACGCCGGGGCGAAGAAGGTCCTCGAACTCACCTACCGCGAGGCCCTGCGGCTCGGGCACAACTACATCGGGACCGAGCACATCCTGCTCTCGCTCCTGGAGGCGGAGGGCGGCACGGGCACGCTCGCCGGGCTCGGGATCGACAAGGCGGCCGCCGAGGCGAACATCACCGAGGCCCTGGAGGCGATCCGCGCCTCGCTCGACCAGGCGTGAGTGAACCGCTCCCGGCCGCACGGACCCGCGCCGCCTCCCGGACGGCCGCCGCGTTCGCCTTGCCCTGCCGGGACCCGGCGAGCTTCGCCTTGATGTGGTCGCGCACGAGAATCGGTTCGTAGGCCAGCTCGTCGGAGGCGTCGAGGTGGCTCGGCAGCGTGGAGATGACCGCGTCGACGTTGCCGTCGTGGAAGTAGGCGGCCGACCTGCGCCGGACGATGCCGCCGTCCACGATCGGCGGCTTGACCCGGTGCAGGGTGGACATCCAGCGGTCGTTGGTGAGCCGGGCGGTGAGATCGCCGAGGTTGACCAGGAGCGCGCCGTCGACGGGGGACACGTCGTGCCAGGCCCCGTCGGCGCCGAGCACCTGCAGCCCGGCGACCTGATCCGCCCACAACACGGTGACCAGGCCGAAATCGGTGTGTTCTCCCATCCCCGTCAGATCGCCGTCGAGGGTGACGGCACCTTCGGGGAGGGCGTAGTTGTTCATGCGCAGTACGTCGATGGAGTGGTCGGTCAGCGACTCGAAGAAGTCGGCCGGCTCCCCCAAGGCGTCCGCGAAGACGCGGGTCAGGGTGCGGGCCACGCGGCCGGCCTCGGCGAAGTACCTCAGCACGGCTGTTTCGAACCCGTCGACCTGCGTGGGCCAGACGTTGAGCCCGTAGTCGTCCTCGGACAGGCCGAGTCCGGGGAACGAGCGGGCTTCGGTGCCGATGTTGAACGCCTCGAAGAAGTCGTTCATGCGCCCGGCCGACTCCACACCCAGGCTCAAGCTGAGGGATTCACTCTTGGGCGGACTGTAGCCGCGGTTCGCACCGGTGACCCGATAAGTCTTCCGCACCTCCAGGGGCAGGCCGAAGAAGCCGTCGACGGCGGCGGTCAGGCCGTCCACCGTCTCATCAGGGATGCCGTGACCGAGGATCTGGATGAATCCGACCCGAGCACAGGCATCGTCCAACTCCCGGGCAACCCGGGCGCGTTCGGATGCCGGGCCGTCCTCGACGTACGGCGTGAGGTCGATGACGGGAACCTGGAAGGGCATGGGCGTCTCCTGGCGCGAGCGAGGGGCTACGCCCGACTCCCTATCACGACTTCACCCACCGGATTCCGACTCCAGCCTCCGCAGACGTTCCGCGTCGCACACGCGCGGGCAGGTGCCGCACGCCTCGGCGGCGCGGATCGTGTAGTAGAGGCAGCAGCCGAGCCGCGTACGGGTCGGGTGCCGCTCTCCGTCACGGGTCGTCAGATGACGGAAGGCCGCGCCACCGGGAAAGGGCTCGACCGGGCCGGGAAGCAGTGCGTCCACCGCCCGCAGCGCCTCGTCCTCCTGGCCGAGCACGCGCCCCAGATACCAGATCCCGGAGATGAGATCGTCCCCCGCCATGCCCCACAACGCCCGCTGCCCGCGCCGCAGTCGGGGACCGATGGCGGAGAGCAGCGGTCGCATGTGCGCGACGACGGCGGCGCGCAGTTCGACACGGAGCGACTCCTCGTCGGCGAGAATCCGCGTCCCGGGGAGCCCGGCCGCCGGATCGTCCGGGAAGCAGGCGAAGGAACCGGGGACGATCTCGAAGGCGCCGGTCTCCAGATGGACGCGTACGTCCTGCGGACGGATGCGCGGCACGCGCCGCTCCAGGTACCAGGCGCCGCTCATCAGCAGGGACACCGACCAGAGGTAGCCGTGCAGGGCGCGGGACGCGGCGACGTCCGGGCGCGGGGTGTGGTCGTGGCCGCCGCGGATGCGTGCGGCCTCCGCCGCGACGAAGGCTTCCATCGCGTCGTGATGGGACGTCAGTTCGGCGCCGGTCACCCAGCCTTGGCCCGCGGACGAGTCGGGTCGCGCCACCGCGACGGCGAGTGTCCCGCAGTGCGCGGTGAGGCGCCGATAGGTCGCGGCGAGCAGGGCGGCGGGGCTCAGGGCGGTGGCGTCGGGCGCCAGGTCCGGGGCCACGGTGAGCGGCACTCGTACTCCTTGGAGGGCAGGTCCATCGGTCGTCCGACGGCGGTCCCGCCACCGTGAACTAGGTAAGGCTTACCTTATTTCTCTTCAATGTGCCGCATCGTGAGCGGCGCGCCGTGGAACTCGACGTCACGCGTGACCCACCCCTCACGGCGAGTTGACATCGTTAGGCATACCTAACCTAAACTCTCGTCCCGTGTCCAAGATCGCTGGGGCCGTCCGCCGCCCTCACCGCACCCGCGGGAAGAGCGTGGCCCAGGTGACGGGTGTCGTGCCAACGGTCAAACAGACGCACGCATAGGGCGGGCGGCCGGCCGTTCGACGGGCCCGCCCCTCCCTCTTCCCCCCGTCACACACAGCACCTCCGTTCGCACCCGGAAGTGGACTCGCACATGCGGCTGTACGTCCTTGCCCGCAACCCCACCGACTCGGTCACCGAAGGCTTTCTGCCCGCCGCGCGCGGGCTCGGCCTCGACGTCACCCTCCTCACGGATCAGCCGGATGCCCACCGTCTCCGCGAGGGGCCGGCCGCCCCGGAGATCCTGGAGTGCGACGTGCGAGACTTCCGCGCCGTCATCAGCCGGATCTCCGCCCACCACTCCCCCGGCGCGATCTTCACCAACAGCGACCATCTGCAGACCCAAGCGGCGCTGGCCGCCGACTACTTCGGGCTGCCCGGCAAGGACTGGCGGGTGGCGCTGCGCACCAAGGACAAGGCGCACATGCGACGCCACCTCGCCGCCGAGGGTGCTGACGCGGTCTGGTCCGCGGAGTTGTCCGCGGGACAGGACCCGTCCGACATCGGTGCTCTCGACGTGCCGTTCCCCTGCGTGGTCAAGCCGCGGGAAGGCGTGGCGAGCGAGGACGTGGTGCTGGTCGAGGATCCGGAGCAGTTGGTGCGGCGGTGCGCGGAGATACAGGAGCGGCGTCCGGGGGCCGCGCTGGTCGTCGAGGAGTATCTCGCCGGTGAGTTGTGCACCCTGGAGACGCTCGGCGACGGGCGCGTCCGGCATGTCCTTGGCGGCTTCCGCACGGAGGTGTCGCCACCGCCGTACTTCATCGAGGAACGAATGACGTTCACCCCCGCGCATCCCGCGCCGGTGGTGGCTCAAGTCCTGCACCAGCTCGATGTGTTGGGCGTTGGATTCGGGGCCTGCCACACGGAATTCGTGGTGTCCGAGGGGCGGGCGCGGCTCATCGAGGTCAACTACCGCGCCATCGGCGACCAATGCGATCTGCTTCTCGCTCAGCTCCTGGACCTGCCGCTCTTCGAGCACATCCTCCGCACGCACCTGGGTGAGCCGCTGCCGTCCGACCTGGGTGCGCGAACGGACGGCCGGGCACGGCTCGACTATCCGTGCGCCCGGCGCGCGGGAACGCTGACGGCGGCGCCGCGAGCGACCGAAGTGACGGTGGGCGGCGTGCGCCTCACGTACCGCCCCCTGCGCGAGATCGGCGAACGTCACGAACTGCACGGCACGAACCGCGACTTCCTCGGCGTGGTGCGCGCCACCGGCGCCGACCAGGCAGCGGTCGACCGAGCCGTGGCCGACTTCCTCGCCGCGCATCACTGGGAGATCACACCGTGACCCCGCAGCCCGGCGGGACGCCCGCGGCCGGGGCCGAGGCCGCGCTCCTCTTACGCGTACTGAGCGCACTCCTGCGCGAGGACGTACTGGGGTGGCGCACCCGAAGCGAGAAAGTGCGACGCCCGGACGGCCTGTGGCTGCGGCTGCCGGTGCCCGAGCGGAGGAGCATGGACGGCGGTGCCCTGCTCATGCCGGTCCGTGCCGATGGATATCAGGCCACCTACGCCGCTCGGCTCCCCGTGCTCCGTCGGGAGTCCGACGGGGGCGAGCTCGCCGACGCGGGCAGCGTTCTGGCCGCGCTGCGTGACCTCGCCGACCCCGTCGACCGTGGCGGGTTCGACGCGTTCGCCGTGGAGTGCGAGCAGGCACTCGACGCCACGCGGCTGCACGCCGGGACGAAGGGTGAGGTTGAGGCCCTGCTTTCCGGACGGTACGGACCCGATCCCGCCGCCTGGACCGGGCTCGCGGGTGGCATCGGGTACGACACCCTCGCCGCGCGCGCGGATCATCCCGTGTATCCGACCTCGCGCGGCCGCTCCGGGCTCACCCCCGCCCAACTCCGGGCGTACGCACCCGAGTTCCACCCCACCTTCGCACTGCGCCGGCTCGCCCTGCCCCGCGAGGCCGTCACCGTCGGCGGCGGCAGCGACGCCTGGCTCTCCCCCCGTGCGGCGGGCGCGCCCGAGCTCGAGGGAAGCCACTTCGTGCTGCCCGTGCACCCCTTGACCGCGGACGGAACCGTGCGGGACGCCCTGCGGGCAGCCGGGCTCGACGGGCAGGCCCAGTTCGTCGGCGAGCCGGGGCCCGACGTCGTACCCACCCTGTCCATGCGCACCGTCGCCCTCGCCTCCGACCCCACCCGGCACCTCAAGCTGCCGCTCGCCACCGCCACGCTGGGCCTGCGCAACCGGCGCACCATCAAGCGGGGCACCCTCACCGACGGCGCGGCAGGCCAACGGCTGATCGAGGCCGTCATCGACCGCGAACCCCGGTTCAAGGGCGTCGTCCTGCACGCGGACGAGACCCGCTTCGCCCACGCGGGCCACGAACTCCTCGCCGTGCTGCTGCGCCGCTACCCCGCCGGACTCGACGACGCCGTGGTCGTACCGATGGCCGCACTCCTGTGCCCGGCACCCGGTGGCGACCGCCTGCTCCTCGACCATCTCGCCGACCGCTTCTACGGCGATGATCCCCTCGCCCTCCTGGACGCCACGCTCACCCTCCTCTTCGACTGGCAGACCACCCTCTTCGCCCACGGGATCGCCCTGGAGTCGCATCAGCAGAACATCTCGCTGGTCCTCGACCACCACCCCGCGGACGCGGGTGCGAGCAGCCGTACCCGGCTGCGGCTGCTCTTCAAGGACAACGACGGGCCGCGCGTCAACCTCGCCCGGCTGCGCGCGGTCATGGGGCAACAGGCGCCGGAACCCGAGGCGTTCGATGACGCGCGCATCTTCGTCGTCGGCGATCTGCCCGTGCTCGACGTGTTCACCACCATCACCCTCCACCTCTGCGCAGGCGCCTACGCCTTCGGGCTCGCCCGGCACGGTCACGCCCCGCTGCGGCGGCTGCTCGGGCTCGTGCGCGAGCGGCTCACCGAGGCCGTCGAAAGGCTCGGGCCCGGCGAACCGGGCGCCCTCCTGAGGGCTTACGTCCTGGACGCGGCGGAGCTTCCCGTCAAGGCGATGGTCACCGCGGGCACCCTGCTGTCCAAGGAACGCTCCGGAGCCGCCGACATCAACAAGCACTACACGACAGGCCCCAACTACCTGCGCCACGCAGGGGTTTCATGATGCCCGCCGCAAGCCCGCAGTCACGGCCGGGCCCTCCGGGAGCGGGTGCGCGGACGGTCGCCGGCCTCGGTCCACTCCCGTATCTATCCGAGATCCTCCCGGAGTCGGGCGACGCGAGCGCCCGCTGGGCCGGGCTCCTTTGCGTCGCCCCGACGGTCTTCGGCGCGCTCGGCGCACCCCTGCGGGGCCACCGCCTCATAGGCCCGCCCGCGCCCCTCCTGACCGGCGCCGCGACCGCCCCGGCAGCCTTGGCCGCCGCCACTCTTCCCGCCCAGTTCCGCCGCTCGCCCCGCATCCGCTGGAGCCGTTGATGTCCTTGCCGACCGGCACGTACGCCGCCCCGTCCGCCACACCCGCCCTGCCCGCCGCCCACGTCGCCTGCGCCCCCGTCGCCGGTGCCGCGCCCACCCGTCTGCCCAGCGCCGACCACGCGGTGACGCACACCCTCCTCAACTGCCTGCTGCGCGAAGTCTCCGGCCCCGAGCGCCAGACCGCCGTGGTCGACGGGGATCTGCTGCTCCGGCTGCCGCGCCGCGGGGTCCTCCTGCGGGTCGCGCTGCGCCGCACCTCCCTGCTCGGCGCCCACCGCTTCACCGGCCCGGTGACCGAGCAGCGGAACGGCACCTGGGTGGAGGTGGAGTGGCCTCGCCTCGCCGAGTACACCCATGCCGAGCTCTCGTTGCGCACAGGCGTGCGCAACGAGGAGTTCCTCGAACAGATCGCCTCCAGCCATGAAGGGGTCAGCGCCGGGATCGCCGCCGCCCGCCCGGCGCCCGGCACAGGGAGGGCCACCGTGACGGATGCGGCCCTCAACTCGGCGAAGAGGGCTCCGAAGTGGCTCGCGGACTACCTCGCCTCCGAGCGGTCCCTGCTGTTCGGCCACCGCTTCCACCCCACCCCCAAGGCCCGCGGCGGCGATCTCGCCGACTGGTCCGCGTACGCCCCCGAGACCGCGGCCGCCTTCCCGCTGCGCCACCTCGCCGTACGGCACCACCTCATCACCGAGGAGTCGGTGCGGCCGGGCGCCACGGCACCGCTCGACCGCCTCGGGCCGGTACCCGAGGGCTACCGGCTGCTGCCGGTGCACCCCTGGCAGTACGACCTGCTGCGGGAGCACCCGGGGCTGCGCGCCGCCCTTGCCCGCGAGGACATCGTCGACCTGGGCCCCGGCGGCGCCCCCTTCGCGGCCACCGCATCCGTGCGCACGCTGTACGACGGTGACACCTTCCTGAAGTTCAGCCTCAACGTGCGCATCACCAACTGCCTGCGCAAGAACGCCAGTTACGAGCTATCGGGCGCCGTCGCGCTCACCCGCGCACTCGAATGCGCCCTGGACGACCTGACCGCCCGCTTCCCGGGCAGCGCGGTGCTGCGTGAACCCGCCTACCGCAGCCTGGCGCTCACCGGACCCGACGGGCGTCCCGACCTCGCCCTGCTGGAGGGCTTCGGCGTCATCGTCCGCGAAGGCCTGGCAGACCGGCTCCTTCCCGGTACGACGCCGCTGCTCGCCGCGGCCGTCGCGGACGAGTACCCGACGGGCCCCGGCCACATCTCCCGCCTCTTGGCGGGCGCCGGTCCGCAGCGGGCGCTCGACTGGTGGCGGACGTATCTCCGGCTTCTGCTGCCGCCGGTGCTCGCCGCGTACTTCGACCACGGCCTGGTGCTCGAACCGCATCTGCAGAACGTCCTCGTCTGCGTCGACGGCGGCGGCATGCCCGCGCAGGTGCTCTTCCGCGACCTGGAGGGCACCAAGCTGATCCCCGAGCGCCACGCGCGGACCTTGGCCGCGCTCCCGCCGGAGGTCGCGGGGCCGATGACGTACGACGCGCGGCGCGGCTGGGACCGCGTCGTGTACTGCCTCCTGGTGAACCACGTCGCCGAGCTGCTCGCCGCCCTCGCCGATCTCCATCCGCAGACCGAGCCCGCGCTCTGGTCGCAGGTCCGCGCCACCGTGCAGGAGTTCGCGGACACGCACGGCTGCCCGCCACGGCTCCGCGCCCTGCTCGCCGGGGAGCCGCTGCCCGCCAAGGCCAATCTGCTCACCCGCTGGGAGCGCAGGGCCGACCGGGACGCGGCCTATGTCCGGCTCACCTCACCCTTTCCGCTCGCCGAGCACGTACGGGACCTGGATGTCCCTGCCGACGCACCTTGGAGCACCGCCGGATGACCGCCCCCACCGCCGCCGTACGCGAGCACGCCCTCGGCCTTGCCTCCGACGAACTCCCCGCGTATCTCTACGACTTGTCCGCACTCGACGCCCATGCCGCCGCCGTGCGCGCCGCGCTCCCCCGGCAGGTCGAGCTCCACTACGCCGCCAAGGCCAACCCCGAGCCGGAGATCCTGACCGCGCTCGGCCCGCACGTCGACGGTTACGAGGTGTCGTCGGGCGGCGAACTCGCGCATGTGGCCAAGGCGGTGGCCGGGCGCCCGCTGGCCTTCGGCGGTCCCGGCAAGACGCCGGACGAGCTCGTCGCCGCCCTGGAGCTGGGCGTGGAACGCTTCCATGTCGAGAGCGTCTACGAGCTGCGGATGCTGGCCTCGATCACCGCCCGCGTGGCGCCGCACACCCGCGTGGGCGTCCTGCTCCGGTTCAATCTCGACGTCGGCGCCGCGTCTCTGGAGGGCAGTTCCCTCGCGATGGGCGGACGCCCCACTCCCTTCGGCATCGACCCGGCCGAGGCGGACTGCGCGGTCTCTCTGTTCACCGCAGGGAGCCTCCCCGAGCTTCATCTGCTGGGCGTACACGCCCATCTGGCCAGCGGGCTCGACGCACCGCGGCAGCTCGCCGTCGCCGAGTCGATCGTGACGTGGTCGCAGGCACTCGCCGCACGACACGGCATCCGCCTCACGGAGGTGAACGTCGGCGGCGGGATGAGCGTCGACTACGCCGACCCCGGCGTGCGCTTCGACTGGACCGCGTACGGCGAGGGCCTTGCCCGGCTCTGCGCGGCGCACCCCTTACTGACGCTGCGCATCGAGCCGGGGCGGGCGCTGAGCGCGTACTGCGGCTGGTACGCCACCGAGGTCCTGGACGTGAAGCAGAGCCACGGCGAGGAGTTCGCGGTGGTGCGCGGCGGCACCCACCATCTGCGCACTCCGGCGGCCAAGGGCCACGACCAGCCGTGCACCGTGCTCCCGGCGGCCGGGCCGTGGCCGCACCCCTGGCCCCGGTCCGAGGCACGGCAGGACCGGGTGACGTTCGCGGGGCAGTTGTGCACCCCGAAGGACGTCCTGTCCCGGCAGGTTCCGGTGCCGGGGCTGCGGGCCGGGGACCGGGTGGTGTTCGCGATGGCGGGCGCGTACGCGTGGAACATCTCGCACCACGATTTCCTGATGCACCCGAGGCCGGGCTTCCACTTCCTGTGACCGCCCTCGCCTGCCCGACGGCGTGGCGGCACCCGCTCACCGGCGGTTCCTGCTCCGCATCAGCAGCGCCACGAGGGCTATCGCGAAGACGACGAAAACGATGACGAACATCGTCGCTCCCCCGCGCGATGCCCACATCTTGGCCAGTTCGACCGACGTATCTGGGTGCACGTCTTCTCTCCTTCAGCCCGGTCAGAGGTTGACGGAAGTCCATGTGCCCCCGGGTTCACGGTTGAAGCTCCGGTACTTCCGGGGCCACCGCACGAGGGTGCGCGGGATCAGGCTCCGGTCGTGGAGCCCGGCCTGATGATCATGAGGACGGTGACGGTGGCCCAGAGGAGGTTGAAGATGCCGGTGTACATCGCGAGTTGAGAGCTGGTGCGCTCCCCCACGGCCACCACGCCTCCTCCCTCGGCGAGTTGCCCGCCCGCACCCTCAGCGCCTTGCCCTGCTGCGGCCACCGCTTCGAGCGCGGCCTCCTGGCGCGGCAGGACGAGGACGATGAGCACCACGGCCGCCGCCATCGTGATGATGATCGAGGCGATCAGCCAGGCGCTGCCGAGCACGCCCAGGCTCTGTGCGGTCACCAGTCCGGTGATGGGGACGGCGACGCCGACGAACGCGTACACCGAGCAGATGCGCTGCAGCAGCCGCAGCGAGGCGAGGGCCGCCGCGTCCCGCGGGTCGGCCTGGGCGCGCCGCAGGACCGCGGGGAACATGCTGGCGGCGACGGTGACCGGGCCGACCGTGAGGATGGCGGCCAGCACATGCAGCGTCAGGAAGAACTTGGTCACGACGGGCCCTCGGAATTCGTAGAACGGCAGAGGTGCGGAGGTGCGGAACGGCGAAGGTGCGGAACGGCGAAGATGCGGATTAGCGGCGGTCGCACGGCCGCGACCGGGACCCGCTCGCCGAGATTAGTCAGCGCCCCGTCCACCGAACAGTGGCATTAATGACAGGCTTCGCAGAGATACCGCCATCGGATGCCAGGCCAGTGCATGGGAGGGGCAAGAGCCCTCCGTGCCTGCGCACCGGCTTGGCGAGATCCTGACCCTGGCGTACGTTGCCGCCATGCACACCGTGGCCGTCCTGGCACTGGACACCGTCATCCCGTTCGACCTGTCCACCCCCATCGAGGTCTTCGGCCGCACCCGGCTGCCCGGCGGACGCCCCGGCTACCGGGTGCGTGTCTGCGCCGCCGCGCCCGAGACCGACGCCGGCCTGTTCACCCTCCGGGCGCCCTGGGGCCTTGAGGGGCTCGCGGACGCGGACACGATCATCGTGCCCGGCAGCGCCGACGTGTCCCGGCCCCTCCCCGACGCGGCGCTCGCCGCACTGCGGGACGCGGCTGCCGACGGGACGCGGATCGCCTCGATCTGCGCCGGCACCTTCACGCTCGCCGCGGCCGGACTGCTCTCCGGGCTGCGCGCCACCACACACTGGGCGGCCGCGGCCGAACTCGCCGAACGCCACCCCGACATCGACGTCGACCCGGACGTGCTCTACGTCGACAACGGGCAGATCCTGACCTCCGCCGGCGCCGCCGCCGGGCTCGACCTGTGTCTGCACCTGATCCGCAGGGATTACGGCTCGGCCGTCGCGGCGGACGCCGCCCGGCTCTCGGTGATGCCCCTGGAACGCGAGGGCGGCCAGGCCCAGTTCATCGTCCCGGAGGCTCCGCCCACACCACAGGGCTCCGAACTCGAGCCGCTCCTGCGCTGGCTGGAGGAGAACGCCGGCCGTGAGCTCACCCTGGAGGACATCGCAAGCCGGGCGGGCATGAGCACCCGTACCCTGCTGCGCCGCTTCCGGGATCAGACGGGCAGCACACCTCTGCAGTGGCTGCACCGCGCCCGCATCCGGCAGGCCCAGCACCTGCTCGAATCGACGGGGCACTCCGTCGAGCGCATCGCCGTCCAGGTCGGCTTCGGCTCGCCCACCGCGTTCCGTGACCGCTTCAAGCGCGTCGCCGGAGTCAGCCCGCAGGCCTATCGCAGGGCCTTCCAGTGACACCGGCCGCCGCCGTGCGGTGACGCTCAGACCTTGCGGGCCTCGACGAGGCACCAGTGAGGGCTGCCGTCGGCGCGGCGCCCGAACTGCTCCAGCGGATGCAGCCGCATGGTGAAGCCGGCCCGGAGCAGGTCGTCGAGCACGCCCCGCAGCGGGAAGGTCCTGTAGTACATGACGAACGGCGGACGCCACAGCAGGTTCCGCACCCGCATCACCCCGTCGAAGCCGAGCAGCGCCCAGTACAGCGGCGAGGTCGGGGGCGGCGGCGCGCCGATCGGGAAGGCGAAGACCCCGCCGGGCCGCAGCGCCCCGCACACCTCCGCGAACAGCTTCGGACGCTCGGCGGGCAGAAAGTGCCCGAACGCCCCGAAGCTGACCGCCAGGTCGAAGACGTCGACGAAGGGCAGGGCGCGGGCGTCGGCCCGCACCCACTGCACGGCGGGCCCGGCCCGGCGCGGGACCACGGCAGCCCGCGCCTCGGTCAGCATCCCCGAGCTGAAGTCCACGCCGGTGACCCGCTCCCGGCACAGCGGCAGCAGCGTCTCGACGCCCGCACCGGTGCCGCAGCAGACATCGAGCCCCGCATCGAACGGCCCCAGTCGCCCCAGGGTGTCCGCGACGGCGTGCAGCATCCGGTCGGGGGTGCGGAATGGGGTGTGGTCGAACTTCGGGGCCAGCAGGTCATAGCCGTCCTCGATGGAGGAGAGCGCCTGCACGGCCAGTTCGCGGAGTGTGGGTCCCTGGGAGGTGAACACCGTCCCCACCCTAGTCAGCGGCGGGGCGGCCGGGGCGCGGCCACGGGCAAACCCTCGACCCCGGACAAACCGGGGCATATCTTGGTAGTGGGACGGGCGACTCGGAAGAAGGGGGTCGTCATGGTCGAAGAGCTGCTCACGGCAGGGGCCGCGGTCGCGGCTGCCGGGTTTCTGTACGTGGCGTCGGCGGCCCGCGTGGTCAAGCAGTACGAGCGGGGTGTGGTGTTCCGCCTCGGCCGGCTGCGGGAGGAGGTCCGTCAGCCGGGATTCACCATGATCGTCCCCGGTGTCGACCGCCTGAACAAGGTGAACCTGCAGATCGTGACGATGCCGGTCCCGGCGCAGGACGGCATCACCCGGGACAACGTCACCGTGCGCGTGGACGCGGTCATCTACTTCAAGGTGATCGACGCGGCGGACGCGGTGATCAAGGTCGAGGACTACCGCTTCGCCGTCTCGCAGATGGCGCAGACGTCGCTGCGTTCGATCATCGGCAAGAGCGATCTGGACGATCTGCTCTCCAACCGCGAGAAGCTCAACCAAGGCCTTGAGTTGATGATCGACTCCCCCGCCATGGGCTGGGGCGTACAGATCGACCGGGTCGAGATCAAGGACGTGTCGCTCCCGGAGACCATGAAGCGCTCGATGGCGCGGCAGGCCGAGGCCGACCGTGAGCGGCGGGCCCGCGTGATCAACGCGGACGCCGAGCTGCAGGCCTCCAAGAAGCTGGCCGAGGCCGCGCACCAGATGGCGGAGGAACCCGCCGCGCTGCAACTGCGGCTGCTGCAGACCGTGGTGGCCGTCGCCGCCGAGAAGAACTCGACCCTCGTCCTGCCCTTCCCCGTGGAACTCCTGCGCTTCCTGGAGAAGGCCCAGCAGGCGCAGGCGCTGCCGACCGCGCCACCGGCCACGGCGGCGAACCCGGAGCCGGAACGACCGGAGGCGGCATAGGCACAAGCACGAGCAGGAGGCATGCCTCATGACCGGCGCCCGGGCCACCACCGCGGCAGGCAAGACCCGGTTCGACGACATCTACGACCAGCCCGACCCCCGCGCGTACTTCCGCACCCTGGGCCCCCTGGGGTACGAGATACCGCAGCACGCGCAGGGCGTCTTCCGGCGCACGCTCGCCCAGCGGTCGGCGGTGCGCGGCACCCAGCTCCCCGTCACGGTCCTGGACCTCTGCTGCTCCTACGGGATCAACGCGGCGCTGCTCTGCCACGACCTCACGCTCGCCGACCTGTACGCGCACTACACCAGCGCCGAGACCGCGGCCCTGGCCCGGGGCGAGCTCGTCGAGGCCGACAAGGAGTTCTACGCCGCACGTCGGCGCTCCGACGCCGTCCCGGTCATCGGTCTCGACACCGCCGGCAACGCCACGCGGTACGCCCTGGAGGTGGGGCTGCTCGACGAGGCGTATGCCGAGAACCTCGAGCGCCACCCGCCCAGCGACGGGTTGCGCGACGCCATGGGGCGCGTCGGCCTGATCACGGTCACCGGAGGCATCGGCTACATCACGCACCGCACCTTCGGCGCGCTCCTGGACGCGGCCCGCATCCCGGTGTGGGTGAGCGCGTTCGCCCTGCGCACGGTGTCCTTCGGGGAGATCCTCGCGACGCTGGACGCGCACGGCCTGGCCACCGACACCGATCCCGAACGGACTTACCCGCAGCGGATGTTCACCGATATCGCCGAGCAGAGCAGCGCGGTGGCCCAGGTGCTCGAGGCCGGTGACGACCCCACGGGCCTGGAGGCGGAGGGCCGCTACTACGCCCGCCTCCACCAGTCACGGCCCCGGCCGGCGTAGCGCCTTGTCCGCGGTGGTGCGGGGCATGTTCGCGCCAGGCCCCGCACCACTGCGGCACCGACCGAGCCGCCCGCGTCGCCCGATCCGCCCACCCGTTCAGCTGGTGAAGAACTCGCTGACCTGCTCCGCGAACTGCTGCGGGCTCTGCTCGTGCACATCGTGGCCGACCGGGATCGAGATCACCCGGGAGTCGGGGATCGCCGCGGCCATGTCGGGGATGCGCTCCTGCGGCATGCTGCTGTCCGGGCCGCCCGCCACGATCAGCGTCGGCGCGACGATCTCGCCGAGGCGTTCGGCCCACTCCCGGTCGGGGTCGAAGATCTGGGCGCGGACCGCGGGGGACACGGGCCAGTCGAAGTCGATGGCCCCGTCGGGTTGCGGGGCCTCGACCCAGTCGCGCGGGTAGGGGGGCGGCGCCTCCTCCAGGACGAGGCGCTCGACGCGGTCCGGGTGCTCCTGGGCGAGCAGATAGGCCACGACCCCGCCCATGGAGTGACCCACAAGGCCCACCCGGTCCAGGCTGAGCTCGTCGAGGAAGCCGAGCACGTCGTCCCGCATCAGCTCGACCGTGTACTCGTCCGGCCAGTCGCTCTCCCCGTGCCCGCGCAGATCGAGCGCGTACACCCGCCACTCCTGGCCGAGCGTCTGCCCGACCTTCTCCCAGCTCGCCGAGGAACCGCCGAGCCCGTGCAGCAGCACGACGGGCGCTCCGTACGAGTCGCCCCAGGTCCGATAGGCCAGGCGTACGTCGCCCACATCCACCACCGCGTGATCGCTCATGCCCCTGACGCTACAGCGCGATGCGCGACCCATTGAGCAGTGGCCCGGACCCATGCTAGAAAGCGCTTGCTCTCCTCTCGGCCCTCGCAGCCCTCGCGCCTTCTTCCGCCGCACTCCCCCCTCACCATCGGAGACCCCATGCACTCTCCTTGGTCCCGCCGCGCCTTCCTGCTCACCACCGGTGGCTCCGCGCTCGCCCTGACGGCCTCGGGTCTGCCCGCCGACGAGGCGGCAGCGGCGGAGCAAGCGGACGCCTACGAGGCGCTGCGCACCAGGTGGCGCACCCTTCTCCTCGGCGAGGGCTTCTCCCCGGCGGCCGAGCCCTTCAAGAGCCGCCTCGCCGAACTCGGCACCACGGCGCGGGAACTGCGCGACACCATGGCCCCCGCCACGGGCTCCCTGTGGCCGGACATCTCGTACGCCGACCCCGATCCGGACACAGACCAAGAGTCGTACGGATACTCCGCCAACGTGGTAACCGGTTACAGCAGGCTCAGCACCATGGCCCAGGCCTACCGGCAGGAGGGCACGGGCCTGACCGGCGACGCCGGCCTCAGGACCGGCATCCTCAAAGGCCTCGATCATCTCTGCGCCGAGGTCTACAACGAGAACCAGGCGCGCTTCGGCAACTGGTACAGCTGGCAGATTGGCGCCCCGCAGGCCCTCCTCGACGTCTGCGTGCTGATGTACGACCAGTTGTCCGCGACCCAGGTGGCCGCCTACTGCAGGGCCGTGGACCACTTCGTGCCCGACTCCGCGGTGGGCAGTTACACCGGGACGAGCACCGGAGCCAATCGCGTCGACCTGTGCCGTGTGCTCGCCCTGCGCGGGGTCGTCGGCGCCAGTGCCGCGAAGATCGCGCTGGCCAGGGACGCACTCTCCCCCGTCTTCCCGTACGTGACGACCGGCGACGGCCTCTACACCGACGGCTCGTTCATCCAGCACACCACCGTGCCCTACACGGGCTCGTACGGGTCGGTGATGCTGGGCGGCCTCGGCATGCTCTTCTCGCTGCTGCGGGGCTCCAGTTGGGAGGTCACGGACGCCAAGAAGCAGATCGTCTTCGACGCCGTGGAGAAGGCGTGGGCGCCGTTCATCTACAACGGCCTCGTCATGGACGGGGTGGCGGGCCGCGCCATCAGCCGCGGCCTGGCCGCGTCCGACACCAAGAAGATCCAGGCGGACGACCACCGGCGCGGCCACCCCATCATGGCGGCCGTGGCGCTCCTGGGTCAGGGCGCGAGCGCCGCCGAGAACGCGCGCTGGCGCGGCCTGGTCAAGGGCTGGATGCGGCGCGACTACTACAGCCCGCCGCTGAGCGACGCCTCGCTCGGTCTGACGAGCCTGGCCCGGTTGCAGGACATTGAGGACGATGCGTCGGTGACCGCCCTCGCCGAGCCCACCGGCCACCGCCTCTTCCCCAGCATGGCCCGCGCCACGCACCGGCGCCCCGGCTGGGCCGCGTCGATCAGCATGGCCGATCCCCGCATCACGTACTACGAGACGGGCAACGGCGAGAACCTGCGCGGCTGGCACACCGGCTCCGGCATGCTCTATTGGTGGGGCGACAGTTACGCCAACGGGCAGTACAGCGACGCCTTCTGGCCCACCGTCGACCCCTACCGACTGCCCGGCATCACGGCCTCCCGCAAGGCGCTCGCGGATGCGGCGGGCGGCGACTGGGGCGCGTCCCTGCCGGACGTGAGGTGGGTGGGCGGAGCGAGTGACGGGCAACGCGCCGCGATCGGGCAGTACTTGAAGGGCCTGCAGAGCACCCTGCGTGCGAAGAAGTCGTGGTTCTGCCTGGACGACGCGATCGTCTGCCTGGGCGCGGGCATCGCCTGCACGGACGGCGCGGCGGTCGAGACGACCGTCGAGAACCGCAACCTCGGCCCGACGGGAACCACCCCCTTCCAGGTGGACGGCGCCGCCAAGCCGACCACGTCCCCCTGGTCGGCGACGCTCACCGGCGCCAAGTGGGCGCACATCGGCGGGCACGGCGGCTATGTCTTCCCCGGTGGCGCGACGGTCAAGGCGCTGCGCGAGGAGCGCACCGGCAAGTGGAGCGACATCAACAAGGGCGGCTCGACGACCGCGATCGCCCGCAAGTACCTCACCATGTACGTCGACCACGGCAGCGCCCCGACGAACGGCACGTACGCCTACGTCCTGATGCCGGGCGCGAGCGCGGCACAGACGGCGGCCCGGTCGGCGGCCACCGGATGGCTCCAGATCCTTGCCAACTCCGACAACCAGCAGGGCGTCTCCGTGCCCTCACTGGGCTTCACCGGGGTCAGCTTCTGGTTCGGCGGAACGGTCGGCAAGCTCACCGCGAGCGCCCCCTGCTCCGTGCAGATCAGCGAGAAGAGCGACGGCACCGCGGTCATCTGCGTCAGCGACCCGATGCGCGCGCAGACCTCGTTGACGCTGACCTGGAGTCGCGCCGTGGCCGCGGTGACGGCCAGGCCCGCCACGGTCACCTCGGCGGCGACGGGCGCGTCCCTGAAGCTGACCTTCGGGGATCTGAGCGGCACGAAGGGGGCCACGCAGCGGATCACGGTCAGGCTGGGCTGACGTCCGGGCGGGGCGCGGCCCACCCGAACGGCGCCCCGCACCCGTAGCACCGATGCTTTCCGGTCGACCCTCGATTCCGGTAGAAAATCAAAACAACTGTCGTCGCAGGTCAGGCAGTTGTTCTTGCTTGCACCATCGCTTCCGGTCCATATGCTGGACGCCCGCGAGGCCTCCTCTCGCAGCCTTGCCGCCCGCCCTGAGCTGCCCGAACAGCCGTCCAGTGACCGCTCAGCGGACACATGCATCCGGAAATCGACCATACATTTGGTGCTCACTCTCCGCACCGGCAAGACTCCCGTCAGCAACCAGGACAACACCCGCATCAAAGGAGAGTTGACGTGCGTTTCTTCCTCAAGACGGTGGGCGCCACCGCTGTCGTGGCCGCCTGCGTGATGTCCGGAACCTCTGGCACGGCACAGGCCCAGCCCAAGGCGGCCGACGCCGGCCTGCACGCGCCCTCGTCACTGGTCCTCGCCGTCGGCCAGGGCGAGGAGGCGGACACCGCTACGATGCAGCGCGCCGTGACGCTGAACTGCGCGCCCAAGGCCTCGGGTACCCACCCCTCGGCATCTGCCGCCTGTGCCGAACTGCGTGCCGTGAACGGCGAGTTCGCCCAGCTGGTCAGCGCGTCTCCCGCCGCGTTCTGCACGAAGGAATGGCAGCCCGTCGTCGTCACCGTCGACGGCGTGTGGCAGGGCCGGCGCGTCACGTGGAGCCAGACCTTCGGCAACAGCTGCGAGATGCGGGCGGGCCTCGCCGAAGGCGCGGCCTTCACGTTCTGAGCCTCCCCGACCCTCTACCTGCCGTGAAAGCGGCGGTAATTGGGTGGACGCGGCCTCGGCCCTGACGGTGGGATGAGGCCTCGTCCGTCACGACCGCGCCTTGGACGACGCCCCGAGCGACGTCCAAGGCGCTTGGTATGTCAGGGAGTTGCTCAGATGACAGCAAGCGGATCCGAGGACCGTGACACCACGCGGGACCTCGACGCCGTCGACGGAGCCGACCGCGACCCGCACATCGACACGGACCTGGTCCGCCGACTGCTGGCAGCGCAGTTCCCCCGATGGGCAGACCTGCCGATCACCCCGGTCCCGCGGTCCGGCATGGACAACGCGACCTACCGGCTCGGCGCCGGCATGTCCGTGCGACTGCCGCGCTACCGCCGCTGGGTCGGACAGGTGGAGGCGGAACAGCGATGGCTGCCGTGGCTCGCCCCGCAGCTGCCCCTCGCCGTCTCCGAGCCGCTCGGCATGGGCGAGCCCGGCGAGGGCTACCCCTTCCCCTGGTCCGTCTACCGGTGGCTGGAGGGCGACACCGCGACCACCGAATCCCTGGCCGATCCGCTCCGGGCGGCGGCGGACCTGGCCGGGTTCGTCACCGCCCTGCGACGCATCGACCCCACGGGCGGCCCGGGCCCCCGGCTCAGCAACGCGTTCCGCGGGGAACGGGTGGGCACCGAGTGCGACTCCTTGTGCGCCGACTCCCTCGTACGCGCCAAGATCGCGAAGCTGAAGGTGACGGGCCTCGTCGACACCGACGCGGTGACCGCCGTATGGGACGCGGCGCTCGCGGCTCCCGCGTGGGACGAGCCGCCGGTCTGGGTCCACGGTGACCTCGCGACCGGCAATCTCCTGGCCGTCGAAGGGCGTCTGAGTGCCGTCATCGACTTCGGGACACTGGCCGTGGGCGACCCGGCGGTCGACCTGCTGCCCGCGTGGCTGTTCCTGCCGGACGAGGCCCGCGGCGCGTTCCGCGATGCGGCCGGCGTGGACGACGCGATGTGGGCGCGGGCCCGCGGGATCGCGCTCGCGGGATCGCTGCCCGTCCCCGACGACCCGTTCTTCGACGATCCGGCGCGGGTGACGGCGGCGCTGCGGAACCTCGCCGCGGTCATCGCCGATCGCTGAGAATCCACCGCGAGATGTCGCCGGAAGAATTTTCCCTCGGCATGTCGATCCGGCCGATCGCCGTTCGTATGGACAGTGAGAAGCCGACAACGGCCGGTCAGAGCGATCCGCCGGTCCCAAGGAGAGGCAGCCATGAACCAGTACTTGATCAGCGTTTACCAGCCCGACGGCGGCGTCCCGGAGCCGGAGATCCTCGAACCGATCATGCGCGACGTCGAGGCGGTGAACACCGAGCTCAAGGAGGCGGGCGCCTGGGTGTTCGCCGGGGGCCTCTTCCCGCCGAGCACGGCGACCGTGCTGCGCCTCAAGGACAGCGAGGTGCTCACGACCGACGGCCCGTACGTCGAGGGCAAGGAGCATCTGGGCGGCTTCACCGTGATCCAGGCGGCCGACCTGGACGAGGCGCTCGCCTGGGGCGCCAAGGTGGCCCGCGCCATCACCCTGCCCGTCGAGGTCAGGCCGCTGCAGCCCGGATCCTGCTAGTGACCTCAGATCCCCCCGAGGTCACGTCGGAGATGATCGAACAGGTCTTCCGTGCGGAGTACGGGCGCGCGGTGGCCGTACTGGTCCGCGTCTTCGGCGACATCGACATCGCCGAGGAGGCGGTCCAGGAGGCGTTCGCCACGGCGGCGCGGCGGTGGCCTGACACCGGTCTGCCGCCGAGCCCGGCCGGCTGGATCATCACCACCGCCCGCAACCGCGCGATCGACCGCCTGCGCCGCGAGGCGTCCCGCGAGGACCGGCATGCGCAGGCCGCCCTGCTGCACGCCCACGAGGCACCGGCCCAGGAGGGACCCGTGCGCGACGACCGCCTGCGCCTGATCTTCACCTGCTGCCATCCCGCGCTCGCCCCGGCGGCGCGGGTGGCCCTCACGCTGCGTCTCCTGGGCGGACTCACCACCACGGAGATCGCCCGCGCCTTCCTGGTGCCGGAGCCGACCATGGCCCAGCGGATCGTGCGGGCCAAGGGCAAGATCCGCGACGCGCACATCCCGTACCGGGTGCCCAGCGACGCGGACCTGCCGGAACGGCTCCACGCGGTCCTGGCCGTCGTCTACCTCGTCTACAACGAGGGGCACACGGCCGGCGCGGGAGACGCGCTCGTCCGCGACGACCTCTGCGCGGAAGCCGTGCGCCTGGGACGGCTCCTGACCGAGCTGATGCCCGACGAGCCGGAGGCCCTGGGCCTGCTCGCGCTGATGCTGCTCTCCGAGTCGCGGCGGCCGGCCAGGACCACCGCCGACGGCGGGCTCGTCCTCCTCGCCGACCAGGACCGCGGCCGATGGGACCGCGCCCTGATCGCCGAGGGCCAGGAACTCGTCCGCCGCTGCCTGCGCCGCGGCCGGCCCGGGCCGTACCAGATCCAGGCCGCGATCAACGCCGTGCACAGCGACGCGACGACCGCGGACGCCACGGACTGGGGCCAGATCCTCCAGCTGTACGACCAGCTCCTGGCCGTCACCCCGAGCCCGGTCTCGGCCCTCAACCGCGCGGTGGCCGTCGCCGAAGTCAAGGGCCCCGCCGCGGCGTTGGCCCTCGTCGACGAGCTGGGCCTCGACGGCTATCACGTCTTCCACGCCGTCCGCGCCGACCTGCTCCGGCGCCTGGGCCGCACCGCCGAGGCGAACGCCGCGTACGACGCCGCCCTCGCCCGTACCGAGAACGCGGCCGAGCGTGCGTTCCTGCTCGGCCGCCGGCAGGAGGGGCCGGCCCCCCGGTTAGGCTGACGCATGCCCACGGTCCGCGCCCAGGAAATCAGCACCGCCCGCCTCGTCCTCGTACCTCTTGGGGTCGAGCACGCCGACGAGATGGCCGTGGCGCTGTCCGATCCGGCCCTGCACACCTTCATCGGCGGCTCCCCCGACGATCCGCGGTCCCTGCGCGCCCGCTACCGGCGGATGACCGCCGGGTCCCCCGACCCGGCGGTCTCCTGGTGCAACTGGGTCCTTCGGCTGCGCGACGAGGAGTGCCTGGTCGGGACCGTGCAGGCGACGGTGGTGCCCGCCGGCGCCGGTGGTGAGCTGCTCGCGGAGATCGCCTGGGTGGTGGGAACTCCCTGGCAGGGGCGGGGCATCGCCGTGGAAGCGGCCCGCGCCCTCGCCGACTGGCTGGCCGGGCACCCGGCCGTGCGCAGCATCGTCGCCCATGTCCACCCGGACCACCGGGCATCGGCCGCCGTCGCCACCGCCGCGGGCCTCACCCCCACGGACGAGTGGCAGGACGGCGAGGTCAAGTGGCTGCGGACCCTGGACCGTTGAGCGAGGCCACCGTCCGCACCTGACCAGGTTCCTTCCGAGGGAGAGGCTCAGAACGGGCGGTCGCCCGCTATCGCGACGCGTTCGGCCACGCGGCGGTGCGGGGCGTAGTCGTCGACCGCGTAGTGCTGGGTGGCGCGGTTGTCCCAGAAGGCGACGTCACCGGCCTGCCAGTGGAACCGCACCTGGTACTCCGGGACCTGCGCCTGCCGCACGAGGTAGCTCAGCAGCCGGTCGCTCTCGGCTCGCTCCATGCCCACGATGTGCGTGGTGAAGGAGGTGTTCACGAAGAGCATCTTCCGGCCGGTCTCCGGGTGCCTGCGCACCACCGGGTGGGTGACCGGCGGGAACTGCTCCTGGAGCGGGATCAGCTTCTCGGGGCCGTAGAAACGGACGAAGCCGGGGATGAAGTCGTGCACCGCCCGGGCGTCCTCGATGCGAACCTTCACCTCGTCGGGGAGGTTGTCGTACGCGGCGGCCATGTCCGCCCACATCGTGTCGCCGCCCACCGGAGGCACCTCGCGCAGTTGCAGGACCGCGCCGAGCGCGGGGCGTTCGCGGAAGGTGACGTCGGCGTGCCAGACGTTCTCGTACGTGGGCGTCGCGCTGCCGCCCTTGTCGAACCGCACGACGTCATCGGCCGAGCCGCGCGCGAGCAGCGGGTTGGTCTCCAACTCGCCCCAGTTCAGGGCGAAGGCGCGCTGCTGCTCGGAGGTGATCCCGGCGCCGCGGAAGAAGAGCACCTTCCACTCGATGAGGGCGCGGTTGAGCTCCTCGCGCAGCGCGGGCGTGAGCGGCTGAGCGAGGTCGACGCCGCGGATCTCGGCGCCGATGAGACGGCCCTGGGGGACCACGTCGATCAGTTCGTACGGGCGCTCTTCCCAGCCCTCGGGGACGCGGCGCAGGGTGCGACGGCCTTCGTACATGCCGTCGGCGGGTACGCGGGCGTCACGGAGCGCGGCAGAGCCGGTGGAGGCGGGAGAGGCAGGTGAGACGGCAGGGGAAACCACGGCCATGGTGATCCTTCAGTTGTGAGCGAACGGGTGGCGTCACGGAGTGGAGAGTCCGGACGGCTGGAGACGAGTCCCCGGGCAGCTAGCGACCCGATCGCTCGCACCCACAGCGCCACGGGACCTGGAAGGTCCTCACGGCGGCGGTCAGGTGCTGGATCATGCACACCATTGTGTATGGCTATGCCTTGCGGAGCAAACCCCCGTACTCGTAGATCCCCTTGTTCTGCTCGGTGGCGCCCAGATAGGGGGCCAGGTCCTCGTGGACCGGTGCCAGCGGGGGCTGGTCGGCGTCGGGGCGCCAGTCGACCAGGTTCACCAGGCCGGGCTCGACCGGGTCGAGGCCGTCCAGGAGGGTGTCGACCTCGGCCGGGGTGCGGGTCTGCCAGGGGACGCCGCCGCCGGAGATGTGCGCGCTCATCGCGGCGCCGCGGGCGGGGTCGTCGGCGACGACCTGCGAGAGGCCGAGGTAACTGCCGGGCGCCGCCTTGTCGATGATCGTGCGCAGCACGCGGCGTGGGTCGTCGGCGTCGGTGAGGTGGTGCACCACCGAAAGGAAGAGCACCGCGACCGGCTCGTCGAAGTCGATGAGCCGGACGACGTCGGGGTGGCCGAGGATCGCGTCCTGCTCACGCATGTCGCCGTGGACGACGGCGGTGGTGGAGTCGTCGGCGAGCAGCGCCCTGCCATGCGCGAGGACGATCGGGTCGACGTCCACGTAGACGACGCGGGTGTCGGGTGCGAAGCGCCGGGCGACCTGGTGGACGTTGTCGTCGGTCGGCAGGCCGCAGCCCATGTCGATGAACTGGCGGATGCCCGCCTTGGTGAGGTGGCGCACGGCGCGGAAGAGGAACTCGCGGTTCTGGCGGGCGATGTCGACGCACTCGGGGAAGGCGGGCAGCGTCCGCAGCAGGAACTCGCGGTCGACCGCGTAGTTGTCCTTGCCGCCGAGCATCCAGCCGTAGGCGCGCGCCGATGTCGGCACGTCGAAGGGGATGGACATCAACTCGGCCTGGTCGTCTGCCGCCACAGCGCGTTCGCCACCTCTCCCGAAGGACATGTGTTCCTGCTCCGTCACGGCGACACTATCCCGTGACTCACGACCGGGTGAACCTGGGGCAGAACGCCAACAGGCGTACCTCCAGAGGGGGTTGGGAAAACGGGGCAGGACGGGCGGCATGACATCGGACACCCGACCGCCCGCGGGGCGGCCGGATGGCGCATGATCGGACGTGCGCGAGTCACCCACCACCGGATACGTACCACCCGATACGTACCACCAGAGAGGACCTCCCCATGGAAGACCGCTTCGACGTCGTCGTGCTCGGAGCAGGACCCGGCGGCTATGTGGCCGCCATCCGCGCCGCCCAGCTGGGCAAGCGGGTAGCGGTCGTCGAGGAGAAGTACTGGGGAGGTGTCTGCCTCAACGTCGGCTGTATCCCGACCAAGGCGCTGCTGCGCAACGCCGAGCTGGCCCATCTGTTCACGCACGAGCAGAAGACGTACGGCATCAAGGTCGACGGGAACGTGTCCTTCGACTACGGCGAGGCCTTCAACCGCAGCCGCACGGTCGCGGACGGCCGCGTCAAGGGCGTCCACTTCCTGATGAAGAAGAACAAGATCACCGAGTTCGACGGCCGGGGCACCTTCCTCGACGCGAACACGCTCCAGGTCGCCAAGTCGGACGGCTCCACGGACACGATCACGTTCGAGAACTGCATCATCGCCACGGGCGCGACACCGAAGCTGCTGCCCGGCACAAAGCGCTCCGAGCGCGTCGTGACGTACGAGGAGCAGATCCTCGCCGACTCCGTGCCGGAGTCCATCGTGATCGCGGGCGCGGGCGCCATCGGCATCGAGTTCGCCTATGTCCTGCACAACTACGGCGTGAAGGTCACGATCGTCGAGTTCCTGGACCGCGTCGCGCCCCTGGAGGACGCGGACGTCTCCACGGAGCTGGCCAAGCAGTACCGCAAGCTCGGCATCGACGTGAAGACCTCCACCCGCGTCGAGTCGATCGACGAGTCCGGCGCCAAGGTCAAGGTCACCGTGACGGGCAAGGACGGCAAGCAGGAGGTCCTGGAGGCCGACAAGGTCCTGCAGGCCATCGGCTTCGCGCCGAACGTCGAGGGCTTCGGCCTGGAGGCGACGGGCGTGGCGCTGACCGAGCGCGGGGCCATCGACATCGACGGGCGCGGGCGGACGAACGTGCCGCACATCTACGCCATCGGTGATGTCACCGCCAAGCTGATGCTCGCGCACACCGCCGAGGCCATGGGTGTCGTGGCCGCCGAGACCCTCGCGGGCGCCGAGACGATGGAACTCGACTACCCGATGATCCCGCGCGCCACCTACTCCCAGCCGCAGATCGCCAGCTTCGGCTGGACCGAGGCGCAGGCCAAGGAGAAGGGCTTCGACGTCAAGGTCGCCAAGTTCCCGTTCATGGCGAACGGCAAGGCGCACGGCCTCGGCGACACCGTCGGCTTCGTCAAGATCATCAGCGACGCGCGGTACGGCGAGATCATCGGCGCCCACCTGATCGGTCCTGACGTCACCGAGCTCCTTCCCGAGCTGACCCTGGCCCAGCAGTGGGATCTGACCGTGCACGAGGTCTCCCGCAACGTGCACGCGCACCCCACGCTCGGCGAGGCGGTCAAGGAAGCGGTGCACGGCCTGGCCGGACACATGATCAACTTCTAGCGGCCCCGCGTCCCCCGGGGCGCGCCCCGCCCTTGCGCCGAACGGCTCAAGTGGCGGGGCCGCCCGGTCCGGAAGATCCTTGGTCAGAACGCGCCGTTACGCCTCGGGGGCGAGGGAGAGGCAGCAGCCGATGTTCTCTGGCCTGGGCCGATTCGTGGTCCGTCGTCCGTGGTGGATCATCCTGGCGTGGGTCGTGGCGGCCGGCGCCGTGATCTCCCTGGCGCCCAAGCTCACCTCCAGCAGCGACGAGGCGAGCTTCCTGCCGGACCACTACGAGTCCATCCGCGCGGCGGACGTGCAGGAAGCGGAGTTCCCCAAACAGCAGAACGTCGGCGCGATCATCGTCTTCCAGCGCTCCGACGGCGGGAAGCTGACGGCTGCCGACTCCGCCGACATCACCCGCGTCTCCGGGGATCTGCAGGCCAAGAAGATCCCCGAGGTGCAGGCCGTGGTGCCCGGCGCGGTCTCCCCCAACAAACTGGTGCAGACGGCGGTCGTCGCGATGCCGAAGCTCACCGACCCCGAGGACACCGCGCAGCAGGACGCGGTCGAGAAACTGCGCTCCGACCTCAAGCCCGAGCTGAAGGGCACGGACCTCTCGGCCGGGATCACCGGCTCCGCCGCGCAGGCCCTCGACGAGAGCGACGCATCGGAACGGGCCGGGCTGCTGGTCGGCGTGGGCACGATCGTGATCATCATCGTGCTGCTCCTGGTGATCTTCCGGAGCCCGATCATCGCGCTGCTCCCCGTGGTCCTGATCGGCCTCATCTCGCCGATGGCGACCGGCCTCATCGCCTCGGCGAACAAGGCCTTCGACATGAAGGCCGACTCCTCGATCCAGGAACTCCTGACCGTCGTCCTGTTCGGCGTCGGCACGGACTACATCCTCTTCCTGCTCTTCCGCTACCGAGAGGCGCTGCGGGCGGGCGAGGACCCCAAGGGCGCCATGGTGCACGCCGTCGAGCGGGTCGGCGAGGCGATCACCTCGGCGGCGGGCGCCGTCATCGTCGCCTTTGCCGCCCTCACGCTCTCCTCGCTGGGCATGCTGCGCTCCATGGGCCCCGCCCTGGCCATCGCGGTCTTCGTGACGCTGCTCGCCGGGCTCACCCTGGTCCCCGCCGTCGTCTCCCTGCTCGGCACGAAGGTGTTCTGGCCCTCGAAGTCGTGGCAGCGGGAGCCGCAGGGCACCGGGTTCGCGCGGCTCGGCGCCTCCATCGCCCGCAAGCCCGCGATCTGGGCGCTGGTGTCGGCGCTGTTCATGGGCGCTCTCACGCTCGGCGCCCTCGGCTACCGGGCCAACTTCGACCTCGCGGGCTCTTCGCTGCCCAAGGACAAGGAGTCGATGGTCGCCCTGAAGGACCTCCAGAAGGGCTTCCCCGCGGGCACCACCGACCCTACCTTCGTCTACCTCACCTCCACGGACGACGGCTCGCTCCCCGCGGCGCGGACGGCCGCCTTCAGAGGGCAGCTGGACAAGGTCGACGGCGTGGGCGAGGTCTCCCCGCCCCGGCTGAGCAAGGACGGCGGCACGGCGTCGTTCTCCGTGGTGCTCTCCGATCCGCCCGCATCCGACAACGCCCTGGAGACCGTCAAGGACCGCCTGCGCCCGGTCGCCCACGAGGACGCCCCGGCCGGCACCGAAGCACTCGTCGGCGGGACGACCGCGGTGTACGTCGACATCAACAAGGCCGTGGACCGGGACTACTCGGTGGTCTTCCCGGTGGCCGCCCTCGCCATCATGGTCATCCTCGGCCTGCTCCTGCGGAGCCTGGTGGCGCCGTGGTACCTGATGCTGTCGGTCGCGCTCGGTTTCGGCGCGACCCTGGGCGCGACCTCGCTGCTCTTCCAACAGATCGGCAGCCAGCCCGGGTTGATGTTCATGCTGCCCGTCATCATGTACTTGTTCGTGGTCGCCCTCGGCACGGACTACAACATCCTCATGGTGTCGCGACTGCGCGAGGAGGCCCGCGAGGGCCGCACCCCGCACGACGCGGCGGGCACGGCGGTGCGCCACTCGGGCCCGACGATCGGCTCGGCGGGCGTGATCCTGGCGGGCACGTTCGCGACGCTGATGCTCGCGGGCAACTCGACGCTCTCCCAGATGGGCTTCTCCCTCTCCTTCGGCATCCTCATCGCCGCCTTCGTCATGGCGATGATCTTCACGCCCGCGCTGACGGCGCTGATCGGTCACAAGGCGTGGTGGCCGGGCCACGGGGACGAGAAGCGCGACGGCGGCGGCCCCCGGGACAGCGCGGGCGAGAGGCCGGGCCGCCCCGACGAGCCGCCCTACACCTGATCGCCGTACGCCGCCGAGAGCGCCTGGGCGTCCGCGTACGAGGGCAGGTCCTGTGGCACGGCGCCGCCCCGGGCGATCGCGCGCGCCGCCTCCACGGCTCCGTGCAGCGCGGCGCGGAAGAGCAGCGAGCCGCTGCTCACCCGGCGCACGCCGAGCTCCGCGAGGCGCGCGTAGGTCAGGCGACCGGGCGCGAAGAGGATGTTCAGCGGCAGGCCGGGCGCCCCTTCGACCAGCCCCGTGATGACCTTCTCGTCCTGCAGTCCGGGGACGAACAGCCCATCGGCTCCC
Organism: Streptomyces sp. NPDC002853; assembly: GCF_053591915.1. Taxonomy (NCBI): domain Bacteria; kingdom Bacillati; phylum Actinomycetota; class Actinomycetes; order Kitasatosporales; family Streptomycetaceae; genus Streptomyces; species Streptomyces sp. NPDC002853. Next base: position 414,537 of record NZ_JBSFUS010000004.1, read on the forward strand.
GCCAGTTGGTAGTCGGCGGCCCGGCGCTCGGTCTCGCCCGCTCCCCCGGCGCGCAGCCAGTAGGTGTCCGTGCGCGCGTTGACGAACAGGTCGGGGGCCGCCTCCTTGACCGCGCGGATCAGCTCGCACTGCAGCACCGTGTCGGTCAGTGTCCCGTCCGGGCGCCCGTCCTCGATGTTCACGCCCACGACACCCGCACCCGCGAGTTCCGCCGCGAGCGCCCCGACCTCCCCCGGCCGGTCGCTGAAGCCGCCCTCGATGTCCACGGTGACCAGGGCGGGCAGCCTTGCCAGGCCGCGGGCAAGGCTCAGGGTCTCCTCCCGTGTGCCGCCGGTGGCGTCCGCCTTGCCGACGGCGGCCGCCACTCCCAGGCTCGTGGTGCCGATCGCCGGGAAACCGCCGTGGGCGAGCGCCGCGGCGGAGGCGTGGTCCCAGGCGTTGGGCAGCAACAGGGGTTCGCCGGTGCGGTGCAGGGCGCGGAACTGCTCGGCTCGCTGTGCGTTCGTCATGCCCGGACCGTAGCCGCGCGTCGGTTCGGCGACCACCGAAATGTGCTGGTGGACGGAGGCCGGGCGGGCCTTTTCGACACCTCACGAAAAGTTCTTCCCGCCTAATGTCGAGAACGAGTGGCCGGCCCCGACGTCCCCTGTGAGAGTTGCCCGCAAGGGGTGACCACCGCACAGTCGAGGAGAGACGTCATGAAGTACCTGGTGATGGTGCAGGGCACGCAGGCGGACTACGAGGCGCAGAGCGGCAAGGGCAACGCGTCGAGCCCGGCCTGGAGCGAGAAGGACCTGCAGGCGATGTTCGCCTTCATGGGCGCGCTCAACAACGACCTGGCCGAGTCCGGCGAGATCGTGGACGGCCAGGGCCTGGCCGAGCCCGCGCGGACCCGCCTGGTCGACGTGGACAAGGAGGGCCGCCCGGTCATCACGGACGGTCCCTACGGCGAGACGAAGGAAGTCCTCGCCGGTTACTGGGTCCTGGAGTGCGAGAGCCTGGACCGCGTCACCGAGATCGCCGCCCGCATCCAGCAGTGCCCGATCCCCGAGGGCGCACCGAACTACCCCGTGGTGATCCGCCCCATCATGGGCGGCCCGGACGACGCGTCCTGAACGGCACAACCGCTGTCGAGGACCTGCTGCGCCTGCACGCGCCGCAGGTCCTCGGCGCGCTCGTGCGCCGGTACGGCCACTTCGGCGAGGCCGAGGACGCCGTGCAGGAGGCGCTGCTCGCCGCGGCGCGGCAGTGGCCCGAGCAGGGCGTTCCCGAGAATCCCCGCGGCTGGCTGATCAGGGTCGCGTCGCGGCGGCTCATGGACCAGCTGCGCAGTGACGAGGCCCGGCGCAGGCGCGAGGAGGAGGCCGCCCAGCTGTCGCCCCGGGACGCCTTCACCGCGCCCCCGCCGGGCGAGAGCCGCGCGCCGTCCGATGACGACACCCTGACCCTGCTGTTCCTGTGCTGTCACCCGGCGCTGAGCCCGGCCGCGCAGGTCGCCCTCACGCTGCGCGCGGTCGGCGGACTGACCACCGCCGAGATCGCCCGCGCGCATCTCGTGCCCGAGGCGACGATGGCGCAGCGCATCAGCAGGGCGAAGGCGAAGGTCAAGGGCGTGCCGTTCCGGCAGCCCGGCCCGGCGGACCGTGATCAGCGGCTCGCGGTGGTGCTCCAGGTGCTCTACCTGATCTTCAACGAGGGGTACACGGCGACTTCCGGCAGCGCCCTGCACCGCTCGGATCTGGCGCGGGAGGCGATCCGGCTCACCCGGTCCGTGTGCACGCTGCTGCCCGACGAGGGCGCGGTCACCGGGCTGCTCGCGCTGATGCTGCTCACCGAGGCCCGCAGCGCGGCCCGTACCGGCCCGCACGGAGAGCTCATCCCGCTCGACGAACAGGACCGCTCACGCTGGGACCGGCGCGCGATCGACGAGGGCTGCGGCCTGGTCGAGAAGGCCCTGTCCCAAGGCCCCGCGGGCGCCTACCAGTTGCAGGCGGCGATCGCCGCGCTGCACGACGAGGCCACGCGCGCCGACGACACCGACTGGCCGCAGATCCTCGCCCTCTACGACGTCCTCGTACGCCGCGCTCCCGAACCCATGGCCGAACTCAGCCGGGCCGTGGCCTTCGCCATGGTGCACGGGCCGCGCGCAGGGCTCGCCGAAGTGGCGGCGATCGAGGACCGGTTGGCGGGTCATCACCGGCTCGATGCCGTGCGCGCCCATCTCCTGGAGCGGGCGGGCGAGACGGAAGCGGCCCGCGCCGCCTACCAGTTGGCGGCCACGCGTACGCTGAGCATCCCTGAGACGCGCTACCTGCAGATGCGTGCGGCCCGTCTGCTGTCGACCTGAGTACGGAGCACGAGATGATCAGCGTCCAGGCGGGGCAGGTGACGCTGTCGGACCGGCGGACACAACGCAGCTGGGCGGTGGAGGTCGCGGCCCACGAGCTCGCACCGTTTCCCGTCACCCAGGAGCAGTACGCACAGGTGACCGGCGAGCGGCCGAGCACCGCACGCGGCGACCGGCTGCCCGTGGAGGGCGTCTCCTGGCTGGACGCGGTCCGCTTCTGCAACGCGCTGTCCCTCCGGGAGGGGCTGACCCCCGCCTACCGGCTCGGCGCCGACGGCGAAGATCCGCAGTGGGACACGGCCGCCGGCGGTTACCGGCTGCCCACCGAGGCCGAGTGGGAACACGCGTGCCGGGCGGGCACGGCCGGTGCGCGGTACGGGCCGCTCGACGAGATCGCCTGGTACGGCGGCAACGGCTCGGGGCGGAGTCACGACGTGGGTGGCAAGCAGCCCAACGCGTGGGGCCTGCACGACATGCTCGGCAACGTGTGGGAGTGGTGCTGGGACCTCTACGACCCCGAGGTGTACGGCGCCTATCGGGTACTCCGTGGCGGTGGGTGGTTCGACGAGCACTGGAGCTGCCGGGCCTCGGTGCGGCGCCGCAGCCACCCGACGTTCCGCATCGACGACGTGGGTTTCCGCGTCGCGCGTTCCCTCCCCGGCACGTAACGCAGCTCACAGTGACAGGCCCCCTACCTGGGAACACCGACCGTTGGTTCACCGTTGAACAGTGCGTAGGTCCCGATCGCGATTCCCCCGTCCGGTCGGGGCCTACATCTATTTCCGACCGTTCATGTCCACTCGGGGCCGTTTCACGCCTTCGAGGGCGAATATGCCAACCGCACCGCGCGGCGCACCCCCCGAGCGGCATCATGCGTTCATGGACGGTGCCAAGCCTGTGCAGGTCTTGTTCACGCCCGACGAGTACGAGGCGGTCCTGCGGAACGCGGACCAGCTCGGCCTCCCGGTCGATGAGTTCATACGCCGGGCCGTGACCGTCGACGCCACGGAATCGCCCTGCCCCACCACCGGGACCCGGCGCGGTTCCGACGCTCCGGCGACCGTGCCGCCCATCCGCCGCAGCCTGGGCCCGGGGGGCGCACCCGCTCTCCAGCGCTTCCTGGACACCCTTGCGACCACGGTGGAGCCCGATGCCGAGGACCGGGTTCCACCGCAGCCGACGGTCCGCAACTGCTCGGGGCAGTGAGCGGGCCCCAAGGGCCTTTCAGCTGGTCTTCTCTTCCGCGGTGGATGCGTCAGGGACGGCGCCGACGAGCAGCTTCGCCGCCTCGTCACGGGCGTGGTCGATCGCGTCCGGGAAGATGCGCAGGCCGTGCGCGACCAAGGCGCCCTCGTGCAGCAGCATCAGCGTCCGGCCGAGTTCCGCCGCCCGCCGGGGCGTGATGTCGCGGGCCAGACCGGTGAAGAGGGCGAGCATCCACGCCTTCTGGCCGGCGATGACCCGGTACGCGAGGTGCGCGGGATCGCTGATCTCGGCGTGCGCGTTGACCATGCTGCAGCCCTTGCCGCTGAACACGTCGGCCCAGTCGCGCGAAGCGTCGAAGACGGCCAGAATCCTGGCCCGCGGGGTGGCCGCGGACTCGACGTACGGCGCGAGGAATGCCTGCCAGCGCTCGTCACGGGCCGCCAGATACTCGACGACGATCTGCTCCTTGGAGCCGAAGCGGTCGTAGAGCGTCTTCTTGGTGACACCGGCCTCGGCGGCGATGAGGTCCACCCCGACGGCATGGATCCCGCGGTCGTAGAACAGCGCGCTCGCGGCATCCAGGGCGCGCCGCGCGGCCGGCGTCATGACGATCCTGCGCGGTGCGTCCTCGGCACCGCCGGCGCCCTTCACGATCTCACTCAGCAGCTCGGTCATGTCTCCATAGTAAACCGATCTGTATACTCGAGCAGGAGTAGACAGATCGGTTTACCTCACTCGGAGGAACGACATGAACGTCCTGCTCTCGATCGCGTTCGTACTGACCTGGAGCTCGGGCTTCATCGGGGCGAAGCTCGGCGCCGGGAGCGCGTCAGCCGTGACGATCCTGATGTGGCGCTTCCTGCCGCTTGCCCTCGTGCTCGCGGTCGTCGCCCTCACCGTGGCGCGGGCGTCCTGGCGCGGCTTCACCGCACGAGACGCGATACGGCAAGCCGCGGTCGGCGCGCTGTCCCAGAGCGGCTATCTGCTCACCGTGTACTACGCGATCCAGCTCGGCGTCTCCAGCGGCACCACCGCCCTGATCGACGGCACCCAGCCACTGGTGGCGGGCGCCCTGGCCGGGCCGCTGCTCGGCCAGTACGTCTCGCGCACCCAGTGGGTGGGCCTCGCCCTCGGCGTGACCGGGGTCGTCATCGTGACCGCGGCGGACGCCACGGGTGGCACCGACGCTCCCTTGTGGGCCTATGCGGTGCCCTTCCTCGGGATGTTCTCGCTGGTCGCAGCGACCTTCCTGGACCGCCGCTCCCCCCGCCCGGTCGCCCCGGCGGTCTCGATGACGGTCCACTGCGTGACCAGCGCCGTCATCTTCACGGCGCTGGCCGTGGGCGCGGGCGCCGCGACACCGCCGGCGGAGGGGTCGTTCTGGGTGGCGATCAGCTGGCTGGTGACGCTCTCCACCCTCGGCGGATACGGGCTCTACTGGCTGATCCTGCGGCGCTCCGGGGTCACCCAGGTCAACACGCTCATGTTCCTGATGGCACCGGTCACGGCCCTGTGGGGAGCCCTGATGTTCGGCGAACACTTCGGCGTACAGACGGCGTTGGGCCTCGCGGTCGGGCTCGCGGCGGTCGGCGTCGTGCACCGCGGGAAGAGCTCCGCGCCATCGGTGGTGTGCTCGTCACAGGACGCGCCCGTGACCGCGACGCCTCGTCAGTCCGCGAGCCGGAAGTCCGCGTAGTCGAAACCGGGCGCGACGACGCAGCTCACCAGGACCGGTTCGTCACCGGCGGGGCGCGCCGCCTGCCACACGCCTCCGGGCACCAGGACCTGCGGGCGCTCGCCGCGTTCGACGCCCGGCCCCAGGCGCATGGGCGCCGCACCCTCCTTCGGGAGTGCGCCGTCACCTCCCAGGCGCAGGTCGAGCGGGCCGCCGCGGTGCCACAGCCAGATCTCGTCCGAGCGCACCACGTGCCAGCGGGACTCCTCTCCCGGGCACAGCAGGAAGTAGATGGCGGTGGCCGCCGTACGGGCGCCGGGGTAACCGGCGGGCGTGAAGGAGTGGTCCGACGCCCAGGTCTCGACGAACCAGCCGCCTTCGGGGTGCGGCTCCATGCCCAGCTCGCTCGCCAGGGCGGGGCGTTCACTCGCGTCGTTCATGCGTGCTCTCCGTTTCGCGGGTCGGCGGGGTTCACAGTGCCCCTCGGGGGCGTGAGGAAAGCCTGCACGGTGGGCGCGTACCGCTCGGTGATTTCGGCGACGGGTGTGGCGCGCACGTGTGGCCCGCGGGCTATTCCGTACATCACGCCGAGGCCGAGCAGCGTGCCCACAGCAAGCTCGGCGCGGACACCCGCGTCCTGTCCTTCGAGGCGTTCGGTGAGCCGATCCACCACCTGCGTACGGAAGTTGTCGCGCAGGGTGTCCCCCTGCTCCCGGTGGAGCGGGGCGAAGACGATCCGCAGGATGGGGTCGGCGCCGTGCTCGGCCTGGCCGGTCAGCAGGTGGTGGACCATGTGGCGGCCCAGGACGGCCAGCGGCGCGTCAAGCAGCGCCTCGGCGTCGGCCTCGAAGGACATGATGCGGGCGAAGAGCGCGTCCTTGTTGCCGAAGTACTTCAGGACCAGGGGCGCGCTCACACCGGCCCGCTCGGCCACCGCCCTGAGCGTGATGTCGGCGTGCGCGTGCCGGGCCAGGAGGTACCGGGCGGCGCGGATGATGGCGGCCTTCGTCGCCTCGGCGTCGCGGCGGGCGCATATGCCTGTGCTATCTGCGGAAGATATCGGGGCGAACTTCATGATCACTCCAGCGTGGGCACGAAACTCCGGAGAGGTGAAGGTAGACGAAAGGAAGTGAATGGAAATTCACCATAGCGGGTGAATGGGCTTTCACCACCGCTGAGTTCGGAATCGAGATCAAGCCATCGGTGACTTGCGCACAAGAGCGAAGAGCAGCCAACTGCCGTGCGGCCACTGGGCGTCGCCGCAACCGACGGTATGGAGTCAGCCATAATGCCGACCATGAAGAGATGGCGAATTGGACTGGTCGGCACGGGCCCCTGGGCCTCGTCCACGCACGCTCCCGCGCTCGCCGCGCACCCGGACGTGGAGCTCTCCGGCGTGTGGGGGCGGCGGCCCGACGCGGCGGCCGCGCTGGCGGCGGCGCACGCGACCACGGCGTACACGGAGGTGGACGACCTGTTCGCCGCGAGCGACGCCGTGGCGTTCGCCGTACCGCCGGACGTGCAGGCACCGCTGGCCACGCGGGCCGCGGCGGCGGGCTGCCATCTGCTCCTGGACAAGCCGGTGGCGACGACGGTGGCCGCGGCGCGCGATCTCGCGGCGGCCGCCGAGGCGGCCCGGGTGGCGTCCGTCGTCTTCTTCACGCTGCGCTTCGCCGGGCCGACAGCGGCCTGGGTGACGGAGCAGGCGGCGACGGAGGGCTGGTTCACCGGCCGCGCCGACTGGTACGGCTCCTTCTACGCGGCGGACGGGACCAGCCCGTTCTCCTCGCCGTGGCGGGCGCGACGCGGTGGCCTGTGGGACGTCGGCCCGCACGCCCTGTCCGTCCTGATGCCGGTGCTCGGCGATGTCACCGACGTGACGGCCGCGGCGGGACAGGCGGACCTGGTCCATCTGGTCCTGCGGCACAGCGGCGGGGCGTCGAGCACGGCGACGCTGAGCCTGAGCACGCCGCCGAAGGCCGCGGGAGTGACGGTGGAGTTGCGCGGCGAGACAGGGACGGCGCTGATGCCGACGGGGGGCGGGGCACTCGACGCGTTCCGCTCCGCGGTCGACGCGCTCGTCGACGCGGCCCGATCCGGCCGGCCACACGCCTGTGACGTGCGGTTCGGTCTGCGCGTGACGGAGATCCTGACCCAGGCCGAGGAGCAGCTTCCCGCCGGGTGACCTCTCCCGGGTGCACCGCCCGGGGACGACCGCGGGCGGCCGGTACCGTGGCCGCTACGTAATGGCGAGTGACGGCACCGGCCGCAGCCAGTGGACCCGGGAACCGGTCCGGGAAGTCATGCGCCGTACGTCCCGAGTGCGACGTTTCCGACCACACACATCGGAATACGAACAACCGATCCATACTCTTCCCGCAGCGGCCCAATGGGCCTAGGGGGTACCCGACGCCGAGGAATTTCAGCCAATTTCAAGCTCCTCGGCCAAGGCACCCCACACTTGTGTCCGCGTGCCCACCGACGCCGGAACTAGCAGGTCGGTGGTCCCGCTCCATCCATGGTGCCGCATCGACTGATCGTTTTTCTTCGGGCAATCTTTACTACCAAAGCTGGTGAGAATATTTAGACTGCTGATGCTCAACTCGGCGTGCACCAAGAGGGATTACCCACCATGAACAAGACGGCGCTCCGCGCTCTGCTCCGCGAACGACGCGCCCTCATAGCCCCCGAATCGCACGGCTTCAGCCGCCCCACGGGCCAGGGGCGACGCGCCCGCGGCCTCTCCCAGCACCAGGTCGACCAGCTGCTGCACCGCGCCATCGGCACATACCACCGCCTGGAGTCGGGCAGTTACCCCAATCCCCCGGCCTCGCTGCTCCGGGATGTCGCCCTGCTGTTCGGGCTCAACGAGCAGGAATGGGTGTCGCTCTGCCGGTTCGCGCTGTTGCAGGAACCTCCGGGCCCGCTCCATCAGTCGTCGGGCAAGGAGATCCCGGGGGTCTGGCAGGAGGCCGTCGAGAGCATCCGGCACATGGCGTACGTCACCGACGCGTCGTGGGACATGCTCGCCTACAACGAACCCTTCGCCGAGCTGTTCCCGAACGGGAACGTGCCCGGCAACACGATGCGTTGGATGCTCCTCGATCCCGAGGGACGCCGGTCCCTGACGAACTGGCACACCGCGTGGGCCCCCATGGTCCTGCCCCAGCTGCGGGCCGCGCTCGCGGCACGGCCGGACGACGAAGTCCTGCGCCAGATAGAGAAGGAAGTCCTCGCGGACCCCGAAGCCGCTCCCCTCTACGGAGCCGGCGACTTCTTCTCGCACCCGGACGGCGACGAGCGCCCCCTGTACCACGCCCAACAAGGCCCCGGCTGGCTGACGATGTGCGCGGCGCAGCCCATGACGGCGCCAGGCGCCCGGCTGATCATCATGGTGTTCCACCCCGGCGAGAAGCGAAGTCACACGCGCGCTCCCATGCTGCGGGCTCGCTGACCGGACGACACGTTTCCAGGACTCCGGTTGTCGGAGGGGGACCAGTTCAGCGCGGTGAAGTACGTTGTGCCGCACCCCCCACATCCGACAAGCCAGTGGGAGCCACCTCGTGCCCGCCTACGTCTCAAGACCCCAGACCGTCTTCGGCGACCACAAGGTCACGACCGCTGAGATCGCGGACGACATCCGGGTGCACCATCCCGACCACCCCCGGCTTGGTGCGATCCTCCGCGTGGTGGGCAACTGCGGTGTTCACACCCGCTATTTCACGCGTCCCGTCGACTCCCCCGCCGTCGCGGGCGGGGCCGGCATCACCGCGCGGGCCGAGACCGCGTTCCGCGATGCCGTCGACATGGCCGAGCGCGCCGCCCACGCCGCCCTCGACACCGCCGGGCTCACGGCCGACGACATCGACGCGGTCGTCACCGCTCACGTCACCGGCTGGGCGGTGCCGAACCTCGACGTACACCTGGTGGCCCGCCTGGGGCTCCGTCCCACCGTGCGCCGCATCGCGCTGACGACCCTGGCCTGCGCCGGCGGCGCACAGGCCCTGCTCCGCGCCGCCGACCTGGTGTCCGCCCGCCCCGGCAGCAAAGTCCTCGTGGTCGCCGCCGAGGTCATATCCACGGTCTACAACCACGCGGACACCACGATCGAATCGATGATCTACAAGGCGCTGTTCGGGGACGCGGCAGCCGCGACCGTTGTCACCGGCGAACCATCGGCCTCGGGCATGGCCATCGACGACAGCCTTGAGTACGTCCTGCCGGACAGTCTCGACCGCTATCAGGGGCGCATCGCCACCGACGGGTTCCACTTCGACTCCACGAAGAAGGCCCTCACCGCCGCCGACGACGTGCTGCCCGCCGTCATGGACTGGCACGGCCCGCAGAAACCGGACTTCGCCGTCATCCACCCCGGCAGCCCCCGCATCATCTCCGACACCGCCGCCGCCCTGAGCCTGGCTGCGCACGACATCCGCCACTCGACCGACACTCTCGCCGACGAGGGCAATCTCGGCGGTGTCAGCATCCTGCGGATCCTCGAACGCACCCACGCCGCGCCCCCCGCCGACGGCGCCCGCGGCATCGTCGTCGCCTTCGGGCCCGGTTTCGCCACCGCCGCCCTCCGCTGCCACTGGCAGGCCTGACCGCGCGCGCTAATTCGGTTGCCGCGTCCCACCGCTACTGCTGAAGTGCCCGCATGGATCATCAAGCGGTACTGACGGCGTACGACCGGCAGATCCGGCGGGGTGCGCAGGCGGACAGCCCCGGTGCACGCGTCGAGCGGGACGGGAGCGTCGTCCGGCAGGTCGGCGCGGCGCACGACTGGAACGGCGTCCACTGGGCGGACGTCGACGAGACCACGGCGGATGCCGTCATCGCCGAGCAGGTCCGCCACTTCACCTCTCTCCGGCGCGAGTTCGAGTGGAAGCTGCACTCCCACGACCGCCCGGCCGACCTCGCCGACCGGCTGCGGGCGGCCGGCTTCGTCCCGGAGCCGCCGGAGACCGTGATGGTGGCCGAGGTCGCCGATCTGCCCACCGAGCCCGAACTGCCCGAGGGGGTGAGCCTGCTCCCGGTGACCGACTCGGCCGGCGTACGGCTCATGACGGACGCCCACAACGTGGCCTTCGGCGAGGACAGTGCGGAACTCGGTGAACGCCTCGCCAAGCGCGTCCTCACCCAGCTGACCGACGCCCCCGACACCATCGTCGCGGTGGTCGCGATGGCCGGCGACGTACCGGTGAGCTCGGCCCGGATGGAGTTCTGCCCCGGCACCGACTTCGCGGGCCTGTGGGGCGGCGGCACCGCACCGCAGTGGCGGGGCAAGGGCATCTACCGCGCCCTGGTCGCGTACCGCACCCGCGTCGCCGCCGCCCGCGGCTACCGCTACCTCCAGGTGGACGCCTCCGACGACAGCCGCCCGATCCTGCGGCGCCTTGGCTTCGCGCCGCTGAGCGTGACGACGCCGTACGTCTACGCGCCCTAGGAGGCCCGCAGCAGCTTCGCGATCGCCTCCGCCGTGTCCGTCTCGCCGAGCCTCGGGAAGATCTTCTCGATGCTGTTGCGGTGTGCCTCCGCGTCCATGTCGGTCACCGCGTCCACGGCGACCGTGACGTGGTAGCCGTGCTCGTGTGCCGCGCGGGCCGTCGACTCGACGCCGATGCTCGTCGCGATGCCGGCGACGACGACCTGGGTGACGCCCCTGCGGCGCAGCTGGAGGGCGAGGTCGGTGCCGTAGAAGGCGCCCCACTGCTGCTTGGTGACGACGATGTCGCTGTCCGTGCGGCCCAGTGCGGGGACCAGGTCGGCCCAGTCGGCGGGCACGTCGCCGCCGCGAGCGGGGCCTTCGGTGCGCCCGGGGGCGCCGCCGGTGACCCGGACGAGGACCACGGGCAGGCCGCGCTCGCGGAAGGCATCGGCGAGCCGCGCCGACCGTTCGACGATCTCCGCGGAGGGGTGCGCGGTGGGCAGGGCGGTGATGCCCTTCTGGAGGTCGACGAGGACGAGGGCTGTGGTGGGGTCGAGGGTGGTGGCAGTCATGGCGCGGATCTCTTTCATACGGGGGTCATACGTGGATGGGTCTTGGCTGGTCACGGGCGGGCGCGCAGGGCCCGGTCCGTGAGGGTCAGGGCGACCAGGGCGAGCGCCAGGACGGCGCCGACCGTGGCCATGAGGTGAAGGCCGGCGTCGTCGGCCCGCTGCCCGTAGGCCAGGCCGATGAGCCCGGAGGCCGTGATGGCGCCGATGTACTGGGCGGTGCGCTGGAGCCCGGCGGCCGCTCCGATCGCGTCAGCGGGCGCGAACTGCTGCACGGCAGCCTGGTTGCCGGTGCCCATGAACCCCTGCGGGATGCCGAAGCAGGCGCCCGCCAGGAGCAGCACGGCGAGCGGGGTGGAGCCCGTCGTCACCAGGAGCAGCGCACTGCCCACGGCCAGGAGCACGGCGGCCACGCCGAGCGGCGCGCGGATGCCCTTCGTGCGGGCGCCGAGGAGCGAACAGGCCAGCGCTGCAAGGGACATCGGCAGCATGACGAGCCCCGCGTGCAGCGAGGAGTAGCCGCGGGACTCCTCCAGCCACTGGGTGAAGCCGTACATGACGCAGTAGACGACGAGATAGCTGAGCCCGTGGCGCAGGTAGGTGCGGGCGAGCGCGTGGTTGGTGCCCAGCATCCGCAGGTCGATGAACGGGCGGGGGTGACGCAGCTGCCACCAGGTCAGGGCGGTGGAGAGCACGGCCATGGGCGCAAGCAGCCACCACTGCGGGTGCCCGAGGTCGAGCAGGAAGACGAAGAGGCAGGTCAGCGCGCCGGTGAAGAGCAGTATGCCGAGCGGGTCGAGTGCGCTCGGGCCGCCGCCCTCGTGGCGCGCGGTGCGCGGTCCGTCCGCGGGGATCCAGCGCAGCGCGCAGCCGAACGCGATGAGCGCGACGGGGACGTTGACGGCGAAGACGCCGCGCCATCCGGCGGTCGCGACGAGGAGCCCGCCGAGCGTCGGCCCGACGGCCGCGCTGCCCAGTGCGGCAAAGGAGAGGCGGCCGAGGACGGTGCGCGGTGTGGGCGTGCCGAGCCTGCGTGACTCGTCGCGCAGGACGGCCATCGCGGCGGGGTACGCCGCCGATGTACCGATGCCGAGCAGCAGACGCGAGACGAGCAGCCAGCGGAACCCGGGGGCCAGAGCGCCCACCAGGCCGGAGGCGACCACGACCACGAGTCCGCCGAGGAAGACCCTGCGCGGCCCGATGATGTCGGCCAGTTTGCCGAGCACCGGCTGGGCGACCGCGCTCGCGAGGTAGAGGACGGAGACGAGCCAGGCGGTGTCTGCGGCGCCGACGCCGAAGTCGTGTCCGATCGCCACCAGGCCGGTGGAGATCATCGTGGTGTTGAGCGGGTTGAGCAGTGAGCCGAGGAGGAGGGGCGCGGTGAGCTTCGCCCCGAATCCCGTGACCTCGTCGCCCGCCGACCGCGGCCGTGCGGCGGACAGTGCTCTCACTGCTGCACCAACCGCTCCAACAGCACGATGGCATCGGCGAGTTGGCGGCGCTCCGCCGGGTCGAGTCCGTCGGCGACGACCGTCGAGAGCCAGTCGTGCTTGGCGGCCCGCATCTCGGTGAGGGTGCGATGGCCTTGATCGGTCACGGAGACGACGGACTGCCGCCCGTCGTCGGGATCGGGGGCCCGCTCGACGAACCCCATCTCCTCGAGGGCGGCCACGGTCAGGCGCATGGACTGGGGCCGGACGAGCTCTTCGCGGGCCAGGGCCGCGGTGGTGGTGGGGCCCGCGTGGTCGAGGCGGGCGAGCACGGAACGCTGCGTGGGGCTGAGGCCGGTGCCCGGTGTCACGCCGCGCAGGCGCCGCACGAGGCGCCGGACGACGTTCGACAGATCGCCGGCGATCTGCTCGGGATCCGAGCCGTCGGAGGATGCGCTCATGTGCGCCACCGTAGGAGAATGGCAGGCAACCTTGCAAGTTTGCCTGCCGATCCCCGTCTCCTCTCCCCACCCCGCCGCCGGGGACCGCGCACAGCAAGCCGCCCCTGCCGCGAGGCGGCAGGGGCGGAGAGTCGCGTGCGGCGTCCGCGCTAGCGGATCGGCATCCCCGACAGCGTGCGCGCGATCACAAGGCGCTGGATCTCGCTCGTGCCCTCGAAGATCGTGTAGATCGCGGCGTCCCGGTGCATGCGCTCCACCGGGTACTCCCGCGTGAAGCCGTTGCCGCCGAGGATCTGCAGCGCCTGCGCGGTGACCTTCTTGGCGACCTCGCTCGCGTACAGCTTGGACATGGAGCCCTCGGCCGACTCGAACTTCTTGCCCGTGCTCGCCATCCACGAGGCACGCCAGACGAGCAGACGGGCTGCGTCGATCTGCGTACGCATGTCGGCGAGCTGGAAGGCGACGCCCTGGTTGTCGATGATCGGGCGACCGAACTGCGTACGCGTCTTGGCGTACTCCAGGGCCTCTTCGTACGCGGCGCGCGCCGTGCCGACGGCCATGGCGCCGACCGCCGGGCGCGACGCCTCAAAGGTGGCCATCGCCGCGTTCTTCACGCGCTCGCCGCCGGTCTTGGCGCGCTCCCGCGCACGGGCGAGGCGCTCGTCGAGCTTGTCCTTGCCGCCGAGCAGGCAGTGACCGGGGACGCGCACGTCCTCCAGGACGACCTCGGCGGTGTGCGAGGCGCGGATGCCGTGCTTCTTGAACTTCTGGCCCTGGGAGAGGCCGGGGGTGTTCGGCGGGACGATGAAGGAGGCGTGCCCCTTGGAGCCGAGCTCCGGGTCGACGACCGCGACGACGACGTGGACGTTGGCGATGCCGCCGTTGGTCGCCCAGGTCTTGGTGCCGTTGAGGACCCACTCGTCCTTGGCCTCGTCGTAGACGGCGCGGGTGCGCATCGCCGCCACGTCGGACCCGGCGTCGGGCTCGGAGGAGCAGAAGGCGGCGACCTTGACGTCGTTCACGTCGCCGTACATCTGCGGTATCCAGGTGCCGATCTGCTCCTCGGTGCCGTTGGCGAGGACGCCGACGGCGGCCAGACCGGTGCCCATGATGGACAGGCCGATGCCCGCGTCACCCCAGAAGATCTCCTCGGTCGCCATCACGATGCCGAGGCCCGTGGGGTCGAAGAACTGCTGGGCGTAGAAGTCGAGGGAGTAGATCCCCAGCTTCGACGCCTCCTGGATGACGGGCCACGGGGTCTCTTCGCGCTCGTCCCACTCGGCGGCCGCGGGACGGATCACGTCAGCGGCGAAACCGTGGAGCCAGTCCCGGACCTCCTTCTGTTCGTCGTTGAGCTCCATGGTGAACTCGGCCATGACCCCTCCAGGACCTGCGGTGAAGACGTGCGTTACTTGCGGTAACTGGAGTCTGTTACTGGCGGGTAGCCGGTGTCAACTCCCGGCCGCCCGTTCGATCGCCGTCGCGCGCGGGGTGTTACGTTGCGCGTGCGGGGCGCAATCGCACGGGCGGGGAGAGAAACGCTATGGAGACCACCACACCGCGGACCGATCAGCAACGGTCTGCCGAGCGCCGGCGGCGCGAGCTACTGGAGGCCGCCGACCGGGTGGTGCTTCGCGACGGCCCCGGCGCCTCGATGAACGCCATCGCCGCGGAGGCCGGCATCACCAAGCCGATCCTGTACCGGCACTTCGGAGACAAGGGCGGACTGTACGCCGCGCTCGCCAAGCGGCACACCGACGCACTCCTCGAAGCACTGCGCGCCGCCCTGGACGCCCCGGCCGAACGGCGCGAGCGGGTCGAACAGACCCTGGACACCTACCTCGCGGCGATCGAGGCCCGCCCGCAGGTCTACCGCTTCCTCATGCACCCCTCGGACGCCGCCGCACCCGGCGACCAGGGCTTCGACGTGGGCCTGCACTCCGCGCCCGTACTGCGCCGCATGGGCGAGGAGCTCGCGCAGGTCATCGAGGAGCGGGTCGACCTCGGACCGGGCAGCGCGCAGCTCGCGCGCGTGTGGGGACACGGCATCGTCGGCATGATGCACGCGGCCGGCGACTGGTGGCTCGGCGAACGCCCGTGCCCGCGTGCGGAGTTGGTCAGCAGCCTGGCCGACCTGCTGTGGGGGCGGCTCGCGGCGGCGGGCGACCGTGTCGGCGGCCCCGGCTTCTGAGCACCGGCCGGCGGCTGTAGGTCAGCTGCTCCAGGGCGCCTTGGCGGCGGCCCGCAGAACCCTGCGCCGCCGCCAGCCCGTCACGTGGTCGGTGTAGACGCCGCCCTCCACGTGGTCACACTCGTGCTGCAGACAGCGCGCGAACCAGCCGGTCCCGTGCACCCGCACCGGCTCACCGAGCATCGTGACGCCCTCCACCACCGCGTGGTCGAAGCGCGGCGTGCCCGCCTCGATGCCCGGCAGCGAAAGACAGCCCTCCGGTCCGCGCACGACGATCCCGTCCGCCTCCACGAGCCGGGGGTTGACCACGTACCCGAGATGACGCACATCGTCGTCGTCCGGGCAGTCGTACACGAAGACCCGCTGATTCACGCCGATCTGGTTGGCGGCCAGGCCCACACCCTGGGCGGCGTACATCGTGGCGTACATGTCCTCGATGAGCCGGGCCAGTTCGGGGCCGAAGTCGGTGACCTCCTCGCAGGGCTTGTGCAGCACGGGGTCACCGAGCAGTGTCAGAGGTCGTACGCGCCCCGAGGCGCCCGGGATCGAGCCGTGTCGCATGGCCGCAAGGGTACGGTCCTTGGTGAACCCCGGGGTCGGGGTGGTGCCGCGGTTCGGGCTTGACAGTGGATCTCGATAGGCTGAGGTTCATCGCGTTGCCGGGGGCAGGCGCGGCGCCGTAAGCAAGGAGGATCCAGAACTGATGGCAGGCAACACGGACCCGCTGTCGCCGCGGGCCAAGCTGGCCGTGACGGCGGGCAAGGCGGCCGCGGCGGTATCGCGCGCGGCGGGCCGCGGCAGCGGATCGGTGATCGGCGGCCGCGTATCGCTCAAGCTCGACCCCGACCTGCTCGGGCGTCTGGCCACGCACCTGGACGTGGTCCTCGTCTCCGCCACGAACGGCAAGACGACCACGACCCGGCTGCTCGCCGAGGCGCTGCGCGCCAGCGGGCCCGTGGTGTCGAACGCGCTTGGCGCGAACATGCCCGCGGGCATCACCTCGGCCCTCGCGGGCGGTTCGGACGCCAGATTCGGCGTGATCGAGGTCGACGAGAAGTATCTCGCCGGTGTCGCCCGTGACGTGGAACCGAAGGCGATCGCGCTCCTGAACCTCTCGCGCGACCAGCTGGACCGTGCCGCGGAGACCCGCATGATGGCCGAGAACTGGCGCGAGGGCCTGGCAGGCTCCAAGGCGGTCGTGATCGCCAACGCGGACGACCCGCTGGTCGTCTGGGCGGCGTCCTCGTCGCCGAACGTCGTGTGGGTGGCCGCCGGCCAGGAGTGGAAGGACGACGCCTGGTCGTGCCCCTCCTGCGGTGGTGTGATGCAGCGTCCCGGTGACGACTGGTTCTGCGGCGAGTGCGGCTTCCGCCGCCCCGCGCCGAGCTGGGTGCTCTCCGGCGACCACGTCCTTGACCCGCACGGCTCGGCCTGGCCGATCCACCTTCAGCTGCCGGGCCGGGCGAACAAGGCGAACGCCACCACGTCGGCCGCCGTCGCCGCCGTCTTCGGCGTGCCGCCGCAGGTCGCCCTGGAGCGGATGTACCAGGTGCAGGCCGTCGCCGGACGCTACGACGTCGTGCAGTTCCAGGGCCGTGACCTGCGCCTGCTCCTCGCGAAGAACCCCGCGGGCTGGCTCGAGACGTTCTCGCTGATCGACCCGCCGCCCACCCCGGTGATCCTGTCCGTGAACGCCCGCGGCGCCGACGGCACCGACACCTCCTGGCTGTGGGACGTCGACTACACCCGCCTGGCCGGTCACCCGATCTTCGTGCTCGGCGACCGCAAGCTGGACCTCGCCGTGCGTCTTGAGGTCGCGGGCCTCGACTTCCGGGTCTGCGAGTCCCTCGACGAGGCCGTGCAGCTGGCGCCGCCCGGACGCATCGAGACGATCGCGAACTACACCGCGTTCCAGGACCTGCGCCGCCGCGTCGGCAACTGACCCCACCGGACCCTCTAGACCCTCGTAGGGACGAATGAGCATGAGCGACAACAGCCTGCGGCTGGTGTGGGTCTACCCCGACCTGCTCAGCACGTACGGAGACCAGGGCAACGCCCTGGTCGTGGAGCGCCGCGCCCACCAGCGCGGCCTCCAGGTCGAGCGCTACGACGTGCGCAGCGACCAGCCGGTACCCACCTCCGGCGACATCTACCTGATCGGCGGCGGCGAGGACCGCCCGCAGCGCCTGGCGGCCGAGCGGCTGCGCCGCGACGGCGGCCTGCAGCGGGCCGTCGGCAACGGCGCCATCGTCTTCTCGGTGTGCGCGGGCTACCAGATCCTGGGCCAGGAGTTCATCAACGACCTCGGCCAGCGCGAGCCGGGCCTCGGCCTGCTCGACGTGATCTCCACCCGCGGCGAGGGCGACCGCTGCGTCGGCGACGTCCTCGGCGACATCGACCCGCAGCTGGGCCTGCCCCCGCTGACCGGGTTCGAGAACCACCAGGGCATCACGCACATCGGCCCGTCCGCACGCCCGCTCGCACGCGTCACGCTCGGCCGGGGCAACGGCACGGGCGACGGCACCGAGGGCGCGTACAACGGCACCGTCTTCGGTACGTACATGCACGGTCCCGTCCTGGCCCGCAACCCGCTGATCGCGGACCTGCTCCTGAAGCTGGCCCTCGACGTGAACGCGCTGCCGCCGACGGACGACCGCTGGTACGAGGCGCTGCGCGCCGAGCGCATGAACGCGGCGCAGCAGCCCGCCTGAAGCCCCGGCCGCACAGGTGAGCGGCCGAGTCCAGCAGTCGGACGCCCGGTGCGGCCCCGCCCCCTCCCGCCTATAGGGTGGCGGGGTTCCCGCCGGACGACGTGGTCCGGATCTCGGCCCACGTTGCGATTGGGCCCCTCTTTAGTGAAAGACGTTGGCGGGCTGCTATGCGCATTGGTGTCCTCACGTCCGGCGGCGACTGCCCCGGTCTCAACGCCGTCATCCGCTCGGTCGTGCACCGTGCCGTCGTCGACCACGGCGACGAGGTCATCGGCTTCCACGACGGCTGGCGCGGTCTGCTCGAATGCGACTACCGCAAGCTCGACCTGGACGCGGTGGGCGGCATCCTGGCGCGTGGCGGAACGATTCTCGGCTCGTCCCGTGTCCAGCCCGCGCATCTGCGCGACGGCGTCGAGCGGGCCAAGGGCCACCTCGCCGACCTGGGCCTCGACGCGGTCATCCCGATCGGCGGCGAAGGCACGCTGAAGGCGGCCCGGCTCCTGTCGGACGCCGGTCTGCCGATCGTCGGGGTGCCCAAGACGATCGACAACGACATCGCGGTCACCGACGTGACCTTCGGCTTCGACACCGCGGTCGGCGTGGCCACCGAGGCCCTCGACCGGCTCAAGACGACCGCCGAGTCGCACCAGCGGGTCCTGATCGTCGAGGTCATGGGCCGGCACACCGGCTGGATCGCGCTGCACTCGGGCATGGCCGCGGGCGCGCACGCGATCGTCGTGCCGGAGCGGCCCTTCGACATCGAGGAACTGGCGCGGAAGGTCGGCGAACGCTTCTCCGCGGGCAAGAAGTTCGCGATCGTCGTGGCCGCCGAGGGCGCCAAGCCCCGCGAGGGCACGATGGACTTCGACGAGGGCACCAAGGACATGTACGGCCACGAGCGGTTCGCGGGCATCGCCACGCGGCTCTCCGGCGAGCTGGAGCAGCGCCTGGGCAAGGAGGCGCGCCCGGTGATCCTCGGGCACGTCCAGCGCGGCGGCACCCCCACCGCGTACGACCGTGTCCTCGCCACCCGCTTCGGCTGGCACGCCGTGGAGGCCGTGCACCGCGGCGAGTTCGGCAAGATGACCGCGCTGCGCGGCACGGACATCACGATGGTCCCGCTCGCCGAGGCCGTCGAGACGCTGAAGACGGTGCCGGACGAGCGCTACGCCGAGGCGGAGTGCGTCCTCTAGAGCGAGCTCCGGATCAAGACTGAACGAACGGCCCCCGGACGCGTCGGCGTCCGGGGGCCGTTCTAGTCTGGTGCGGACACACAGCGCACAACCGCACGAATCAGGAGCCAGTGGATGGATCACAGCGGGCACGGCATGAACATGGATCTGCCGCCGTTCACGCTGGGGCGCGGGCTCGAGCTCTCGGCCGACCCCTTCTTCCTGATCAGCTGCCTGGTGGCGCTCGGCCTCTACGGCTGGGGCGTGGTCCGGCTCGTACGGCGCGGTGACAAGTGGCCCGTCGGCCGCACCGTCTCCTTCGTGGTGGGCGTGCTGACCATCCTGCTCGTGATGTGCACCAAGCTGAACGACTACGGCATGGTCATGTTCAGCGTGCACATGGTGCAGCACATGATCATCAGCATGCTCTCGCCGATCCTGATCCTGATGGGCGCCCCGATCACCCTCGCCCTGCGCGCGCTGCCGGTCGCGGCCCGCGGCAGCAAGGGCCCGCGCGAATGGCTCCTGTGGGTCCTGCAGAGCCGCTACATGCGGATCATCACGCACCCGGCGTTCACGATCCCGCTGTTCATCGCGAGCCTGTACGCGCTGTACTTCACCCCGCTCTTCGACACCCTGATGGGGTCCAAGGTGGGCCACATCGGGATGATGGTGCACTTCCTCGCGGTGGGCCTGGTCTTCTTCTGGCCGATCATGGGCGTGGACCCGGGTCCGCACCGGCCCGGATACATCATGCGGATGCTGGAGCTGTTCGCGGGCATGCCGTTCCACGCGTTCTTCGGCATCGCCCTGATGATGGCGTCCGAGCCGATGGTCGGCACCTACAAGAACCCGCCGTCCTCGCTCGGCATCGACGCACTCGCCGATCAGACGGCTGCCGGAGGCATCGCCTGGGCCTTCAGCGAGGTGCCGTCGGTCCTCGTGCTCCTCGCGCTGCTCTTCCAGTGGTACCGCTCCGAACAGCGCCAGGCGCGGCGCACGGACCGGGCCGCCGACCGTGACGGCGACAAGGAGCTGGAGGCGTACAACGCCTATCTGGCCTCACTGGCAGCGCGCGGGCGCTAGCGGGGAAGGGTCTTCGCAGGCGAGGATGGTCTCAGGCCGCGGTCTTGGCGTCGAGGCGCCGGGCTGCCGGGAGGAGGCAGGGCGATGCCTGATTCTACGAAGACGATGGGTGTATTCACCATCGGAGGCTTGGTCGCGGTGACCGCGTACACGGTCGCGCTGGGGAGCAACGGCTGGCTGTGGTTCGGCTGGGTCGTCATCGGGATGCTCACGCTGGCGATGGTGCTCTCGCGCAGCACCCCCTGAGGCGCCGCGCACAGCCGAGGAAAGGTGCGGGGCGGCGCCCGGGGTGGACCGTCGGCCGACGCCGTCAGAAGCGGAAGACGGCGCCCGTCGAGTACCCCATCTCGCAGGCGTTGCCGTATGTCTTGTTCCAGCTGACCGGCTTGCCCCGGTGGAGCCCCGTCGCGCTCACGGTGACCGGGGCGTACTGCTTGGTGCAGATCCCCGACTTCGTCGTCGGCAGCGCGTCGAAGTCGCCGCCCGCCTTGTCGATCGCCGCGCAGGCCGCGGCCGCGTGCGGATGGTGCGCGGGCCGCTGGGTCACGCAGTCGAGCAGTACCCCGCGCACCCAGGCGTTGTCCTGCCCCGTGACGGTGAGGAAGACGCCACTGGCCCGCTCGGGGGCCGTTTCACCTGCCGCGTGGGCGGGCGCGGCGACGGCGAGGGAGACCAGCGCGGCGGCGGTGGCCACGGCCGGGCGCAGGCGGGACGTGGGACGGGACCTCATGGGGACCTCCTGTGACGGTGACGTACTGCGTCGGAGAGAGGCCAGGCCACCCCCGCGCCCGCCGCCCGCGCGACCGACACGCCGGGCACTCACCCGGACGTGTGAGGAGCGAGATCCGGATGGGCGTGTCACCGGCCGGACGCACCCTCGCGCGAAGGGACCGAGGCCGCCCGGATTCGCTCCCTTCTCCCGTCGCGGCGGCGCACCTAAACTGACCGCTGCGCGAGGACCCGTGACCTGCGACGACGCAGAACCCAGGCCGGTCCACCTACGTCAAGGAGCAACGGGTGTTCTACTACCTGCTCAAGTACGTCGTCCTGGGGCCGCTGTTGCGGCTCATGTTCCGGCCGCGCATCGAGGGGCTGGAGCATGTACCGGAGACCGGTGCGGCGATCGTGGCGGGCAACCACCTCTCGTTCTCGGACCACTTCCTGATGCCCGCGATCATCAAGCGGCGGATCACCTTCCTCGCGAAGGCGGAGTACTTCACGGGGCCGGGGCTCAGAGGCCGCCTCACGGCCGCGTTCTTCCACAGCGCCGGGCAGATCCCGGTGGACCGCTCCGGCAAGGAGGCGGGCCAGGCCGCGATCCGTGAGGGGCTCGGCGTGCTGCGCAAGGGGGAGCTGCTCGGGATCTATCCGGAGGGCACCCGCTCGCACGACGGGCGCCTCTACAAGGGCAAGGTCGGCGTCGCCGCCATGGCGCTCAAGGCACAGGTGCCGGTGATCCCGTGCGCGATGATCGGCACGTTCGAGGCGCAGCCGCCCGGCCAGAAGATGCCGAACTTCAAGAAGGTGTCCATCCGTTTCGGTGCCCCGCTGGACTTCTCGCGCTACGCGGGCATGGACAACGAGAAGGCGGTGCTGCGGGCCGTCACCGACGAGATCATGTATGCCATCCTCGGGCTCTCCGGCCAGGAGTACGTCGACAAGTACGCCGCTGTCGTGAAGGCGGAGGAGGCCGAGCGTGCCGCCGCCGCGAGCAGGCGGAAATTCCCCCGCATGCCGCTGAGTTGACCCCTGACGTACCGTCCTGTCACGAGCGGCATCGCGCGGACAAGACGCCTTGCCGGCACCAGGGGAGAAAAAGCGCATGAGCGAACACGGCCTGTACACCAAGCTGATCGGGCTGCTCGACGAGCGGGGCGCGGCGTACCGCGTCATCGAGCACGAGGCGCAGGGCGCCACGGAGGCGGTGAGCGAACTGCGGGGCAACACGCTGCAGCAGGCCGCCAAGTGCATCGTGGTGATGGTGAAGATCGGCAAGAAGACGAAGCGGTACGTGCTCGCCGTGGTGCCCGGCGACCGGCGCGTCGACCTGAACGCCGTCAAGCAGCTCCTGGGCGGGACGTACGCGGGCTTCGCGGCGCAGGAGGCGGCCGAGCGGCTCGCGGGCAGTGCGAGCGGCACGATCCTGCCGTTCTCCTTCGACCCCGAGCTCGAACTGGTCGTGGACCCGGCGCTGCTCGCCCACGACGAGCTGTTCTTCAACGCGGCACGCCTCGACCGCTCGCTGGCGCTGCGGACCGCGGACTACGAGGCGATCGCCGAGCCGCGTACGGCCGTGATCGCTCAGGAAGCCGCGGCGTAGGGGAAACGAAGAAGGGGGCGACCGGATTTCTCCGGCGCCCCCTTCAGTGCCTTGCCTAGCCGATGGCTAACCGATGAACACTACGGCTTGGGTGTGGCGTGCGGTGCGCACGTCACGTCCTTGCTGTCCACCTTGCCGGTCAGCAGGTAGGTGTCGACACGGTCGTTGAGGCACGGGTTGACCAGGTTCGTGATGCCGTGCGAGCCGGCGTCCTTCTCCGTGATCAGACGCGAGCCCTTGAACCGCTTGTGCAGCTCGACGGCGCCGCCGTACGGGGTTGCCGCGTCACGCGTCGCCTGTGCGATGAGCACGGGCGGCAGACCCTTGCCGGTCTTGACCTCGACGGGCTCGTGCTGCTTGCTCGACCAGGTCGCGCAGGGCAGGTTCATCCAGGCGTTGGCCCACGTCATGAACGGGTGGTCACGGTGGATGCGGGTGTTGTCCCGGTCCCACTTCTTCCAGCTGGTGGGCCACTTGGCGTCCGCGCACTCGACGGCGGTGTAGACGGCGTTGCCGTTCTCCGACGCGATGTTGCCCGCGGTGTCCGACAGGTCGGGGCTTGCTGCCTCGATCAGCGGCTTGGCGTCACCGGCGACGTACTTGCTGAAGTTCGTCGCGATGCCCACCCACGCGGAGTCGTAGTACGGGGCGCTCTGGAAGTAGGCGATGAGCTCGGCGGGGCCGACGACTCCGCCCAGCGGCTCCTTCTTCGCGGCGGCACGCAGCTTGTCCCAGTTCCTGGCGACCTTGTCCGCGGTGTCCCCGAGGTGGAAGGTGGCGTCGTACTTGGCGACCCACTTCATCCAGTCCTTGAGGCGGATCTCGAAGGCGACGTCCTGGTCGAGGTTGGCCTCGTACCAGATCTTCTCCTTCGAGGGGTTCACCACCGAGTCGACGACCATGCGGCGCACGTGCGACGGGAACAGCGTCCCGTAGACCGCGCCGAGGTAGGTGCCGTAGGAGACGCCGAGGAAGTTCAGCTTCTTCTCGCCGAGCGCGGCCCGGATGACGTCCAGGTCGCGCGCGGTGTTCGGCGTCGTCATGTGCGGCAGCATGTCGCCGCTGCGCTCGGCGCAGCCGTCCGCGTACTCGGCGGCCAGCTTGCGCTGGGCGCGCTTGTCCGCCTCGGAGTCAGGCACCGGGTCGAGCTTCGGGGCCTTGACGAACTCCTGCGGGTCCACGCAGGAGATGGGCGCCGAGCGGCCGACACCGCGCGGGTCGAAGCCCACGAAGTCGTAGGCCTTGGCCGTCTTCTCCCACAGCTTGGCCTTGGTGGCCACGCGGTTGGGGAAGCGGAGCCCGGAACCGCCGGGGCCGCCGGGGTTGTAGACGAGCGCACCCTGGCGCTCCTTCTTCGTCCCGGTGTTGCCGATGTGGTCCACGGCGAGCTTGATCTTCTTGCCGTTGGGCTTGGCGTAATCGACCGGGACGGTCACCCAGCCGCACGTGACGGCCTTCTCCAGACCCCAGTCGGCGGGGCATGCCTGCCAGTCGATGCCGGCCTTGGCGGCACGCTGCGCGGCGAGCGCGACACCGCGCGCCTCCGCGCTGGTCCGCTGCCGGGATTCAGCGCTGCCGCTGCCCTGACGGGCGTCGGCATTGGCGACCGGCGCCATGATCGCGCCCGCTATGAGCGAGCCCGTGATCAGCGTGCCGGCTGCGCCGAATGCTGTGGTGCGTCTCAACTGGTTCCTCCCCCTGTCGATTTCCCTGTCGATTTTCGAACAGTAGGAGGATCCTGTCGGTCTTCGGGTTCAGTGCGACAGACGCAGCCGGTGTTTCTTTACCAATCCGATAGACGGTGCCGGGAACTCCGCTGAGCGGATATGCCCCCGTTCACGTGAGTGTGCGCAGCGCCTCGTCGAGGACACGGCGTACCCGCAGGGCGTCGGGGCCGACGGCCGTGACGAGCACGGCGGGGCCGGCCAGCGGGGTGAGCGCGGCCCCGTCGGCGAGGAGGGCGGGAGCGGGCAGCTCCTGTTCGAACTCCGGGCGTACGACCACGAGCTGGCCGATCGCGCGGTGGCCCGCCAGGACTGCCGGGCCGTCCCAGCCACCGGGGGCGCCGGGGCCGCAGGAGAGCTCCTGGTCCAGGAGGAGGCGGCCGGCGCGGCGCACGGTGAGGCGGCTCGTGAGGCGGCCCGCTTCTTCGCCGGTCCGGCCTAGTACCTGTTCCTCTCGCAGCACCAGGCTGGCACCCCCGGCCAACTCCGCCCGCGTGGTGACCCGCAGATCGCTGTCGCGTACGGAGATCAGTTGCTCGGGCAGCCAGGTCAGTTCCGCGTCGTCACCGACCGTGAGGCGTACGTCGTAGCGCGCTGCCGCCTTCGACTGCCCCGGCAGGGCGAGCGTGGCGGCGGCCGAGTTGATGTGCAGCCGGGCCCCGTCGTGGGCGGCGGCCTCGACGGTGAGGTGGTCGCCCCCGAGCGGGCCGCTCATCGCTCCGACGAGGGTGACCCGGGCGCCCGCGCCGGCCGCCCGGGTGCGGCGCGGCACGATCGGTCCTTCGCCGTCGAGCACGGGCAGGACGGTACCGCCCCGCCCGTCGCCCCGCGCGGTGATGCGGGCGGTGCCGCGCACCCCCGATGCCACGACGGTGTCCACGCTCATGCGGACGCGGTCCAGGCCGCGTACTGGGCGCGCACCCAGGTGGCGACGGGGCCCACGCCCTCGTCGGACCGCAACGACTGGAAGACGACGGGCAGTTCGGCGCGCTGGGCCTTGGCGTCCGCCGCCATCCCGGCGAGGTCGGAGCCGACGTACGGGGCGAGGTCGGTCTTGTTGACGACCAGGAGGTCGGCGGTGGTGAGGCCGGGGCCGCCCTTGCGGGGGATGTCGTCGCCGCCCGCGACGTCGATCACGAAGATCTGGGCGTCCACGAGGCCCTTGGAGAAGGTGGCGGTGAGGTTGTCGCCGCCGGACTCGACGAGGATCAGGTCGAGCGGCCCGACCCCCTCGTTGAAAAGATCGTTCTCCAGGTCCTCCACGGCCTCCAGGTTGGCGGAGATGTCGTCGCGGATCGCGGTGTGCGGGCACGCGCCTGTCTCCACGGCGGTGATCCGCTCGGGCGGGAGCACGGCCTCGCGCAGCAGGA
Source organism: Streptomyces sp. NPDC002853 (assembly GCF_053591915.1). NCBI lineage: Bacteria > Bacillati > Actinomycetota > Actinomycetes > Kitasatosporales > Streptomycetaceae > Streptomyces > Streptomyces sp. NPDC002853. The sequence continues at coordinate 440,227 of NZ_JBSFUS010000004.1, forward strand.
ACTCGGCGTCCTCGCGGGTGTAGATGTCGTTCGTCACCACGGCCAGGGACAGCTCGGTCCGCAGTTCCTTGCAGAGGGCGGCGACAGTGGCGGTCTTGCCGGAGCCGACGGGCCCGCCGAGCCCGATCCGCAGGGCGCGGCGGCGACCGTCGGGGCGGTGCGCGTCCGCGCTCACGGCGGTGGATTCGTCGTGGGAGTGGTCGAGATGCATGGTGCGACTCCTATGGTTCAGCAGTTCGTTGCGCCCTGCGGGGCAGGGCTTCGGGGGGGGCCTGAAGGGCCAAGCGCCTCTACGACGCGAACAACCGCGCGGGCCAGGCCGCATGCGCCTCTGCCCCGATCTCGAGCAGCGGCGCGGACGCCGCGGGCAACGCGTCGACCCCGTCGAGCAGCGCCGCCCGCGCTGCTTCCGCCGCCTCCCGGGCCACGAGGTCGAGCTCGGGCGCGAGGCGGGCGAGGACCCCCGTCGCGTCGAACGGGTCCAGGCTCAGCAACCGCACGGTCGCCGTCGCGGGCCCGCTGACGCACTCGTACGCGGAGCAGTACGCGGAATCCTCCGCCCCGAGTCCCGCCGCCCGCGCGGCAAGGCCGAGGACGACGGGCTGGTGCGCGCCCCTGGGCCGGGCGGCGGCCAGCTGGTCCAGGGAAGGGTCGGGCCACGCGGACCGCGCGGCCCGCATCATCTGCCGACCGAGCCGCCGCCCGGCGACCCGGAGTGCGGCCGAGGGGGTGCGTGCGTCGGCGGCCTCGTCGAGCTCCAGCGGATCGAGCCCGAGCGCGGCCGCCGCCGCCAGTGCGGCCGACACGAGCCCGGTCGTGTGCAGCCGCCCCCGGCAGAACTCCTCCAGGTCGGCGGCCCCGGTGATGCGCCCCGCCTTGACGGCTTCCTCGGCCCCGCCGGAGTGCGCGTGCCCTCCGGCGGGAAATCGGCCGTCGGCAAGGACGAGTAGTGCGGCTCGGGACATGACAGCGCCCGTCAGAACAGGAAGTACCGCTGGGCGAGCGGCAGTTCGGCGGCGGGTGACGGCTCGACGAGCTCACCGTCGATGGTGACGGCGAAGCTGTCGGGCGCGACCTCCACCCTCGGCAGGGCGTCGTTCTCGCGCATGTCAGCCTTCGTGCGTCCGCGCGTGGAACGGATCGCGGTGAACTCCTTGGCCACAGCGAGCCGTTCCGGCAGCCCGTCGTCGAGCGCCGACTGCGTGACGAAGTTGAGCGAGTTGAGCCCCGGCGCCTTGCCGCGCGCACCGAACATGGGCCGCGGCAGGACCGGCTGCGGAGTGGGGATGGAGGCGTTGGCGTCGCCCATCTGCGCGTACGCGATCTGGCCGCCCTTGATGACCAGCTGCGGCTTGACGCCGAAGAACTTCGGGTCCCACAGCACCAGGTCGGCGAGTTTGCCGCTCTCCACCGAGCCGATCTCGTGGTCGACGCCCTGCGCGACCGCCGCATTGATCGTGTACTTGGCGACATAGCGACGCGCGCGCCGGTTGTCGGCGCGGGTGTCCCCCGGCAGGAAACCGCGCCGCCGCTTCATCACGTGCGCGGTCTGCCAGGTCCGCATGACGACCTCGCCGATGCGCCCCATGGCCTGCGAGTCCGACGACATGATCGAGATGGCGCCGATGTCGTGCAGGATGTCCTCGGCCCCGATGGTGGTGGGCCGGATCCGCGACTCGGCGAACGCGAGGTCCTCGGGGACCGCCGGGTTGAGGTGGTGACAGACCATCAGCATGTCGAGGTGCTCCTCGACGGTGTTGACGGTGTGCGGCCGGGTCGGGTTGGTGGAGCTGGGCAGCATGTTCGGCAGCGACACCGCCGTGATCATGTCGGGGGCGTGTCCGCCGCCCGCGCCCTCGACGTGGAAGGCGTGCAGGGTGCGGCCCGCGACGGCGGCGAACGTGGCGTCGATGAAGCCCGCTTCGTTCAGGGTGTCGGTGTGGACGGCGAGCTGGGCGCCGGTCTCCTCGCAGACGTTCAGGCAGGCGTCGATGGTGGCGGGGGTCGCGCCCCAGTCCTCGTGAATCTTGAAACTGACGGCTCCGGCCCGCAGTTGGGCGTGCATGGACGCGGCGGAGACCGTGTTGCCCTTGCCGAGGAAGCCGATGTTGACGGGGCTGGAGTCCATCGCGGCGAACATCCGGGCCAGATGCCAGGAGCCGGGCGTGATCGTGGTCGCCTTGCTGCCTTCGGCGGGTCCGGTGCCGCCGCCGATGAGGGTGGTGACCCCGGAGGCGAGCGCCTCGTCGACGATGGTCGGCGAGATGAAGTGGATGTGGGTGTCGATGCCGCCGGCGGTGAGGATCTTGCCGTTGCCCGAGATGACCTCCGTCTCCGGGCCGATCACGAGATCGGGGTGCACGCCGTCCATCGTGTCCGGGTTGCCGGACTTGCCGATGCCGGTGACACGCCCGTCGCGTATGCCGATGTCGGCCTTGACGACGCCCCAGTGATCGATGATCACGGCGCCGGTGATGACGGTGTCGGGGGCGCCTTCGGCGCGCGTCGTGCGCGACTGCCCCATCGACTCACGGATGACCTTGCCGCCGCCGAACACGGCCTCGTCCCCGGAGCGTCCGGGGCCGCCGGAGCGGTCCTCCTCTATCTCGACGAGCAGGTCGGTGTCGGCGAGCCGGATCCGGTCACCCGTGGTGGGGCCGAACAGGTCGGCGTACGCGGCGCGGGACAGTTCAGGCATCGAGGGGACCTCCGGTCTCGCCGCGAAGCCCGGGCACGACGCGCAGACCGGCCAGGGGGACGAGTTCGACGTCGACGGGGATTCCGGGCTCGAAGCGCACGGCGGTCCCGGCGGCGATGTTGAGCCGCTTGCCGCGGGCGGCGCCGCGGTCGAAGTCGAGACCGGGGTTGGCCTCGGCGAAGTGGTAGTGCGAGCCGACCTGGACGGGGCGGTCGGCGGCGTTGAGGACGGTGAGGGCGGTGACCTCGCGGCCTGCGTTGTAGGCGACGGGCTCGTCGGCGAAGAGGATCTCGCCGGGGATCACGGGATGCGTGGGACTCATGCGGCCGGCCCCCGTCAGACGATCGGGTCGTGGACGGTGACGAGCTTGGTGCCGTCCGGGAAGGTGGCCTCGACCTGGACGTCGTGGATCATCTCGGGAATACCGCTCATGACGTCCTCGCGGGTGAGCACCTTGCGCCCCGACGACATGAGTTCGGAGACGGTGCGGCCGTCACGGGCACCTTCGAGGATGTGGGACGTGATGAGCGCGATCGCCTCGGGGTGGTTGAGCAGCAGCCCCCGCGCCCTTCGCTTCTCGGCCACGTCCGCGGCCACATGGATGAGCAGTCTCTCCTGCTCGTGCGGGGTCAGTTGCACGCGTCCCACCTCACAGTCCTCGCTCCGGACCGTGCGGGGTCCGGCTGCCGCGGCCACCGCGACGGATATAGATGTAACACACAGGCAGTGCGCTTGATCTTGCGCACCCCGGTTACGAAATCCCCTGGTGGCGTGGGATCGCAGGCTAGTTGGGAGGAGTTTCAACGAGGTTAACCAGCGCTTGACCGCCCCATGACCATCAGCTGGGCAGACCCATACTCATCGGCTGGGCCCACCCACGCTCAGCGGCCGGGACGGCCCTTGCTCAGCGGCTGGGCCCACCCGCGCTCAGTGGCAGGGACGGCCCACGCTCATCGACTGGGCCCGCCCATGCTCATCAGGCCGCGCAGACCGTCCTGGAGCGCCTCGACCGGAACCTCGTCGAAGAGCGCGAGTTGAGCGGCGAATCCCTGCGCGGTGGCGACCATCACCCGCGCGACATGGTCGGCCGGGACGTCGTCGCGCATCATGCCCGCCGCCTGATACCCCTCGACGATCTTCACCCAGGCGACCCGCACCTTGGCGTACCCCTGGTTCATCACGGCCGCGAGCTCTTCGTTGCGCAGGGTCTCCGCCCACACCTGGACGATCAGCCGCGGGAAGTACGAGACCTCCCCCTCCTGGACGCCCGGCTTCCGGCCGAGTACCTGGGTCAGCGCACGGCCGACCAGCTCGTCCGGCGGTGGCGGCGGAGTCTCCTTGGCCGCCGCCTCGAAGGTCGCCTGGATCCATTCGAGGACCTCGCCGACGATCGCCCCGATCAGCTCCTCCTTGCCCCGGAAGTAGCGGTAGACCGCCCCGGCCGAGAGGCCGACCTCCTTGAGCACGTCCTGCATCGAGGTGGCGTGGAAACCGTTGCGGGCGAAGCAGAGGGCGGCGCCGTCCATGATCTGGCGGCGGCGTGCGTCTAGGTGCTCCTGGGATACGCGGGCCATGCGGCCAAAACTAAAACGAACATTCATTCTTGACAAGCTCCACACGCGGCAGCACAGTAAGAGCATCTCGTAAAACGAACGATCCTTCTCTTTAATCCGAACCTAGCCAAACCCAGCCGACCTCAGCCGACCCCAGAAGGAGCTCAGCTCATGCCCACGCCCGTCGCCACCTCGCCTCCCCAGGGCCGCCGCATGGTGGCCGTGGCCGTCCTGGTCTCCGCCGTCGTGGCCCTCGCCCTGTGGGCCTTCGCCTGGCCCGCCACCAGGACCGCCCCGCGCGATCTGCCCCTCGGCGTCGCGGGGCCCGCCGCGGCGACGGCTCCGCTGAAGGCACAACTGGGCGACCAGAAGGGCGCGTTCGAGGTTCATCAGTACGCCGATGAGTCCGCGGCCCGCGCTGCCATCGAGGACCGGGATGTGTACGGGGCGGTCGTCGTGACACCGCGGGGCATGGAGCTGCTGACCGCGACGGCGGCGAGCCCGGTGGTCGCCCAGCTCCTGGAGCAGGCGGTGACCGATCAGGTCCCTGAGGGCGCCGAGGTGCGGACCACTGACGTGGTGGCCGCGCCCGCGGCCGACCCGCGGGGCTCCGCCCTCGGCGCGAGTGTCCTGCCGCTGGCCATCGCGGGAGTCGCGGCGGGTGCGATGGTGACGATGTCCGGCCTGCGCGGCATCCGCGCGGCGGCCACTCTCGTGCTGGCCGCCGGGGCGGTCGGCGCGGTCGCCGCTGCCGTGACGCACAGCTGGCTCGGCGTCCTGACGGGCAACTGGTGGGCGGAAGCCGGGGTGTTGGGGCTCTCGACGCTCGCGGTGGGCGGCGCCGTCGCGGGCTGCGCCGCGCTCTTGGGCCCGGCGGGGATCGGGGTCGGCGCGCTGACCATGGTGCTGCTCGGCAACCCGTTCTCCGGCGTGACCTCAGCACCGCAACTGCTGCCCGAACCGGTCGGCTTCATCGGGCAGTTGCTGCCGCCGGGCGCCGGAGGCACCTTGTTGCGCTCGGTGTCCTTCTTCGACGGCGCGCACATCACGGGCCCGCTCGTCACCCTCGCCGCCTGGGCCCTGCTCGGCCTGACGGCCGTACTGCTCGGCGCGCTCCGCCGCCGCCCCGCGGCCGCGTCGCGCGACGCGGCGCCCACGGCGCCGGAAGCGGTGCCGGTCTCCTAGGCCTCCGATCTCCTGACGCATGCGGTCTCCCGACGCTTCCGGTCTCCTGACGCTTCCAGCCGCACCCAGGGCCAGGACGCACAGACAGCCGTACGCCCCCGCTGTAGCGGACGGGGGCGTACGGCCCCATACGGCCATGCCTGCGTTCCCTGCGCTCCCTGCGCTACCGGCGTTGCCGCGTTCCCTTCGTGCAATCGCCCGACGGTTACGTCGCGTTGGGGCCCCGGTGCTCGGCCGCGATGCCGAAACGCCGCCGCTCACCCGCACCGGACGAGGACGACGCCGGGCGCAACGACGAGACGGAGCTGATCACCTGCTCCTCGTCGGCCTCGGGCAGCGCTTCGGGCAGCGCTTCGAGCCGCTCCAGGTCGGCGGCGGACACAAGGGCCACGAGTGGCTTGCCGTGACGAGTGACGACCACCCGCTCACCGCCGTACACGACGCGGTTGATCAGGTCGGCGAGCTCTGCACGGGCTTGCGTCACCGGAATCTCGTAGGCCATGCTCCCCAGCTTACCGGCGTCCCGCGCGGCCATCCGGTCCGCGAGCAACGGATGCGCCGCAGGTCAGCCCGCCCCTCACAAGTCGGACTTCGGGTCGCGCGAGTGCGGTGGCGACGACTCCAACTGCCGAGTGCCCTCACCGTGGTCGACGTCGTGCTGGGCCAGGAGCGTGAGCAGCTCCGCCACGGCGAGCCCCGACTCGGCGGGGTGGCGCAGAATTGTCCCCGCTTCGATGCGATACGTGTTGGAACGGCCTTGCCGCGTGTGCGAGAGATATCCACCTTCCTCCAGATCAGAAACGATCTTCTGCACGGCACGCTCGGTGAGCCGGCAGCGAGCGGCGATGTCACGGATGCGGGTCGCGGGATCATCGGCGATCGCGGCCAGCACGCGGGCGTGGTTGGTGAGGAAGGTCCAACCGCTGTGTGATTCAGGTACTGCTCCCATCCCTACAAGGTAGGGCGTTTGATTCACGCATTCAAAAGGGCGAACGACATTTCCTGTATCTCTTGACGGGTAAGCCCTCTCGGACCGACGCTGGGTGAGGTGATGACGCCCGGACGTCTACGGAGTGGCCGCCATGACAGAACGTGTACTTACCGCGCAGGTCGCGGAGGAGTCGGCCGTCGCGGAGGATCTGGTGTCCTTGCAGGGTGACCTGACGTCGTTGCCGGATGACCTGGTGTCCGTCGCGGAGGCGGAAGTACAGCAGGACCCGCGCGTCGAACTCGTCCAGCTGCGGCGGGCCATGGAGACCAGGCCCGTCATCGACATGGCCCGCGGGGTCCTGATGGCCTCGTTCGGCCTGAGCCCCGATGACGCGTGGGGCATGCTGGTCTCGATCTCCCAGAACACGAACACCAAGCTGCACCTCGTGGCCGACGAACTGGTCGGCGCCGTCACGGAAGGGAAGACCCCGAAGCCGTTCCGACGCCAACTGGCCACGACGATCGCCCGGCTCCAGGCGGCACCGGCGACGCCCAGGGCGCGACAGTGAACCCACCCGCACCGGGGGTTCAGTTCGGGAGCGCCGCGATCCGTAGCGGCCGGGCAGCGCGCGCAGTGACCTCGCCCTGGCTGACGTCCGCCCACCACGCCCCGCCGTCCTCCATATGGCGCAGCAGTACGCCTTCGCGGATGGCCCAGGGGCAGAGGGTGACCGCCTTGACGCCCGTCAGCTTCATCGCCGTGTGTCCGACGATGGCCCCGGCCAGGCTCTGCGCGGCCCGCGGCGCCGATACCCCCGGGAGCGCGGCACGCTCGGCCACCGGCAGCGCGGCGAGACGGTCGCGGCAGTGGCGCAGGTCCGCCCGGGTCAACTGCCGTGCCATGAAGGGCCCGTGACGGCCGGGCGCGGCGCCGCCGAGCCGCGCGAGCTGCTGGAACGTCCGCGAGGTCGCCACAGCGGTGCGCGGGCCCTCCCAGCGGATCCGTGCGGCGACGTCCCGCAGCTGGTGCCGCACCTTGCGCCGCAGGGCCTTCACGCTCTGCTCGGTCGGCGGGTCCTCCCCGTCGAAGAACTCCCGGGTCAGCCGGCGGGCGCCGAGGGGCAGCGAAGCCACGTAATCCGGGAGCCTGCCGCGTCCGAAGGCCACCTCGAGCGAGCCGCCGCCGATGTCGAACATGGCGAGGGGCCCGGCCCGCCAGCCCATCCACCGCCGGGCTCCGAGGAAGGTGAGTTCGGCCTCCACCTCGCCGGGCAGTGTGCACAGCGGTACGCCCGTTTCCTCGCCTATCTCCCGCAACACGTCGATACGGTTGGGTGCGCTGCGCACCACCGTCGTCGCGAAGGCCAGGGGCTCCGCCGCTCCCCATCGCCTGGCCGTACCCGCCGCCTCGGCGACCGCTCTGACGAGCTGCCCCACCGATTCCTCGGGGATCACCCCGCTCGGCCCGACCTCCTCGGAAAGTCTCACCTTCCACTTGGCGGTGTGCACCGGCAAGGGCACACCGTCCTCCGCGTCCACGACAACCAGCCGGACCGCATTCGAACCCACGTCCATCACACTCATCCGCATGTGACTCTGAGTACCCATCAGCCCTGACCTCAGTCACCCTGATTGACCTTCGCGGCACCAGGGAACCCGTGATCCATGACCGTCGATCACGCCCGAGCCCCCGTACTCGAAGCCCTGGCGGACCACCGCAGAAAAGGCCGTATCTCCTTCACCCCACCGGGCCACAAACAGGCCCGGGGCGCCGATCCGCTGGTGCGGGAGGTGCTGGGCGACGCCGTCTTCCACGGTGATCTCCTCGCCTCCGGGGGTCTCGACGACCGCCTCGGCCGCGGCCGGGTCCTCGAACGGGCCGAACATCTGATGGCCGACGCCGTGCACGCGGCGCACACCTTCTTCTCCACGTGCGGCAGCTCCCTGTCGGTCAAGGCGGCGATGCTCTCGGCCGCGGGACCGCACGAGAAGCTGCTCATCGGACGTGACGCGCACAAGTCCGTCGTGTCGGCCCTGATCCTCTCCGGCATCCGCCCGGTCTGGGTCGATCCGAGCTGGGACCCCGACCGGCACCTGGCGCACCCGCCATCGGCCGACGCCTATGCCGAGGCGTTCGCCGCCCACCCCGACGCGATGGGCGCCCTGGTCACCAGCCCGACACCGTACGGAAGCTGCGCCGATCTGCGGGGCATCGCGGATGTCTGCCACCGGCACTCCCGTCCGCTGATCGTGGACGAGGCCTGGGGCGCGCACCTGCCGTTCCACCCCGGCCTGCCGTCGTGGGCGATGGACGCGGGCGCCGACATCTGTGTGACGAGCATCCACAAGATGGGCAGCGGCTTGGAGCAGGGTTCCGTCTTCCACCTCCAGGGCGACCTGGTCGACCCGACGGTGCTGAAGTCCCGGGCCGACCTGTTCGGCACCACGAGCCCGTCCGTGCTCATCTACGCCGGCCTCGACGGCTGGCGCCGCCAGATGGCCCTGCGCGGCAAGGACCTGATGGGGGCGGCCCTGGATCTGGCGGCCGGCGTACGGGCGGAGATCGAGGAGATCGACGGGCTGCACGTGAACGACCGCGTCGACTTCTGCGGCCCCGCCGCCGACTTCGACCCACTGCCGGTCGTCATCGATGTGAGCGGCCTCGGCACGTCGGGATTCCGGGCGGCGGACTGGCTGCGTGAGCACCGCTCGATCGAGGCGCACCTGGCCGACCACCGCCGCATCAGCACCCAGCTCACGCACGCCGACGACCGGGAGACGGCAGATCAGCTCCTGGCCGGGCTGCGGGCCCTGTCCCAGGCCGCTCCCGGCCTGCGTCCGGTGCCGGAGGTGGACGTCCCCTCCCCCACGGCGCTGCGGCTCTCCCAGGTCGATCTGCCACGAGACGCCTACTTCGGGCCGACCGTCGACGTGCCGGTGGCCGAGGCCGCGGGGCGCGTGGCGGCCGAGATGCTGACGCCGTACCCGCCGGGCATTCCCGCGGCGCTGCCCGGCGAACGCCTCACCGAGCCGGTGCTGCGCTACCTGAGCACCGGCAAGGCAGCCGGGATGAACTTGCCCGACGCCGCGGATCCCGGCCTGGACACCGTGCGGGTCGTCGGGGAGCCGGCCGGCTGACAGCCGGCCACCAGGAGCGGGCCACCTGACCCAATCCAAGGAAAGAGGCCCGGACGTCACCGTCCGGGCCCCCACGAAGAGAGTGAGCAGTCATGCGTGTCGCATTCCTGATGGCGCCCGAGGGCGTCGAGCAGATCGAACTCACCGACCCCTGGAAGGCGGTGACCGACGCGGGCGGCGAGCCCGTCCTCGTGTCGACCGAGGCGGGCCGTGTCCAGGCCTTCGACCACCTCGACAAGGCCGACACGTTCCCCGTGGACGAGGTCGTCGGCGAGGTGTCGGCGGAGTCCTTCGACGGGCTCGTGCTGCCGGGCGGCGTGGCCAATCCGGACGCGCTGCGGCTCGACGAGCAGGCCGTCTCCTTCGTACGCGGCTTCTTCGAGGGTGGCCGGCCGGTGGCCGCCATCTGCCATGCCCCGTGGGTCCTCGTCGAGGCCGGCGTCGTGTCGGGCCGTGGACTGACCTCGTTCCCCAGCCTCCGTACGGACATCCGCAACGCGGGCGGCACCTGGGTGGACGAGCAGGTGAAGGTCTGCCACGACGGGCCCAACACGCTGATCACCAGCCGCAAGCCGGACGACCTCAAGGCGTTCTGCGAGGCGTTCCTGACGGAGTTCGGGAAGCCCAGCGGTTCCTGAGCTTCCCGAACTTCCCTGCTGGGGGCATCAGTCCCTCGGAAGCAGCGGCCCCAGCGGCCCGAGGTCCAGATTCAGGTCCTCGGGCCGCAGGCCGTAGCGGTCGCGCAGTTCGGCCATGCGATCGTCGAGGAGCATCAGCGTGAGGCCGATGCGCTCCTCCTGGTCCTCGTCCAGCTCGCCGGTGTCGAACCGGCGCACGGCCTGCCGTTCCATGAGCTGCCGCAGCAGCTCCACGACGGTCAGGACCAGCTTGATCAGATCGCGTTCGACCGTGTCCGGCTCCAGTTCCAGCCGGTTCTTTCCCGCCGGCCGCTCCCGGACCTGCTCTCGGATCTGCTCGCGCACCTGCTCGGGCTCGCGCTCGGGCCGGGCCTCACTCACAGCAACTCCTCGAACGGTGACGGAACTTGCTCGTTCACCGAGCTGATGAGCGCGTTCAGGTCGATGCGGACGAGATCGACGTCCGCGATGCGCAGGGTGAGGTCGCCTTTGATGACGACCCCGCCCGCGAGCAGCCGGTCGAGCAGGTCGACCAGGGCGACCTCGCGGCGTTCGATGACGGTCACAGCCCCGCCTCCCCCGCCACGTCGTCCCCTTCGACCTCCACGCCGGCGAAGGAGTACGCGGCCCACGGTCCGGTGAGCTCCACGCGCATGCCGGACTCCTCGCCCTTCACGCGCTCCACCAGCTCGACGAAGGCCTCCGAGTCCGCGCGCGACACCAGATAGGCCGCGTTGAGCACATTGCGGCCCGACTCCTTGGAGAGCGCGGAGTTCTGTGGCGCGTGCAGCCGGGCGTCCTCCGCGTGCCCGCAGAGCGTGTCGTGCAGCCGGTGGGCGAACTTCTCGGCGCTCTCCCACATCTCTTCGTGCGCCCGGTTGCGCTGCCGGCGCTGGCGAAGATAGTCCCGGCCCGACGCGGGCTTCTCCGGCTCGGCGGCCGGACCCGCGGCCTGCGCGTCGGAGTAGATCTTGACACCCCATTCCACGCGGCCGTCGAGCCGGTCGAGTGTGCGCCTGAAGGAGTCCTCCCGTGCCTCCATCATCGCGCGCACTCCCGCGTCGTCCCGGAACACCGTGGCGAGGCGCAACGGCAGCGGCGTGGTGACCGCCGTGAGCGCGTCGATCACGGACTGGTGAGCGCGCGCGGTGGCGCTCAGCCAGTCCAGGTCCTCCAGATGGCGCCGCAGCGGCTCCTCGGCGAAGTCCTGCTCCGGCACTGTGCCGACCACGGCGATCAGACCGTGGTGCGACAGCTGACCGGGGGGCGCGCCGTCCACCCCGGTCACCTGCGCCTGAAGCGCCGCGTCGAAGGGCCGGCAGATCGCGTAGACGTACCGCAGTCCACTCATGTGCTCTCCTCAGCCGTGCCGCGCTTCGTGCTTCCTTCTTCCACCTTGGCTCGCTCCGTCCTGCCCTCCTGCCCCGTCCTGCCTTGCTCCAGTTCGGCGACATGCGCGCGCAACTCGGCGTTCTCACGGGTGAGTTCGTCCCGGCGTGCGCGGGTGGAGAGCGCGGGGTCGTCCTCCCACCAGTCGATCCCCATCTCCTTCGCCTTGTCGACGGAGGCGACGATGAGCCGCAGCTTGATCGTCAGGAGTTCGATGTCGAGCAGGTTGATCCGGATGTCTCCGGCGATCACGATTCCCTTGTCGAGCACGCGCTCCAGGATGTCGGCGAGGTTCGCGCCGCCGCCCTGCCCGTACGGCTCCGGCATCCGGCCAGCCATCGTCATCGACGGCTCCCGCTCATCTCGGCGTCTTCGTCGTGCTTCGCCTCGTCCTCATCCTCGTACTCGTCGTACTTCGCCTCGTCGGCGTCCTCGGCGTCCTCGGCGTCCTCGTCTTCGTCGTACTCGTCCTCGTAGGACTCCTCGGGCTGTTCCTCGTCGTCGCGCTCCTCTTCGTCGCGCGCTTCCTCGTCGTGCTCGCCTTCCTCGTCCTCGTAGGACTCCTCCGGCTGCTCCTCGTCGCCCTCGTACTCGTCCTCGGCGACGTCCTCCTGCTCGGCCTCTTCCTCCGCGACCGCGTCGTCGTGGCTGTGGACGACCTCACCGTCGCGGATCTCGCCGCGCCAGCCGTCCTCCGCCTCACCCTTGATGGTGATGAAGCGCGCGTAGTTCTTCAGGTCGAGCCGGGCCCGGCGGCCCTGGGCGCGCCAGATGTTGCCGGTCTTCTCGAAGAGGCCCTTCGGGTAGTACTCGATGACCAGCAGGACGCGCGTGAGGTTCTCGGCCAGCGAGTGGAAGGAGACGACGCCCTTCGTGGTGCCCTTCGCGCCCTCCGAGGTCCACGCGATCCGCTCGTCCGCGATCTGCTCCGTGGTGTGGGCCTTCCAACTCCTGCTGGACCAGAAGATCTTGGCCTGCCAGTCGGAGGTGGTGTCGTCGGCGCGGTTCGCACTCTTGACGCCCTTGGCGAAGGTGCTGAAGTCCTGGTACTGGGTCCACTGGTCGTACGCGGTGCGCAGCGGCACGCCGACGTCGATGAACTCCATGATGACCGTAGGCTTCTTGCCGGCCCCGCTCTTGCGGCGGCCCTTGCCACCGGTCATGTTCTTGAAGGCTCCGACAACGCTGTCCTTGGCGCGGCCGGCACCGATCTCCACGGCGGACCGCAGCGGCCCCTTGCCCTCGGCCATCTTGCGGCCGCCGTCGAGGGCGAGCTTGGCGAAGCCCGGGCTGTTGCCCTCGGCGATGTCGTTGAGCTTGCCCGTCGTCTGGCCGAGCTTGTGGCCCACTCCGACCAGCAGCCGCTGGGCCTGGGCGCCCAGGTACTCCTGGACCTCGGACTTCAGGCGGTCGGCGGCCTCGCTCTGCACGATGCCGGTGAGCGGATTCTCCTTCGCCTTGCCCGAGGCGGACTTCAAGGTGTCACTCATCGCGGCCCCCCTCCTTCGGCAACCGGGCCCCGGTGGCACGGCGCGCGGACGACTTCGCCGCGGCCCTGGCGGGGGCCTTCTTCGCCGTCTTCTTCGCAGGGCTCTTCTTCGCCGCCGTCTTCCTGGCGGGAGTCTTCTTGGCGGCCGCCTTCTTGGGGGCGGCCTTCTGCGCGGGAGCCTTCTTACGCGGCCGTGGCCTGTCCTCGGGCTCCTCGTCGGACTCCGCGTCGGCGGACTCCTCGTGGTCCCGCTCGTCCCGGTCGTCCTCGTCGTCGTACTCCTCGTACGCGTCGTCCGGCTCTTCCTCGTCCTCCTCGGTGTCGCGACCCGGTATGTCCGGTTTCACGCCCGAGAGCTGGTCCCGTACATCCGCCGTCCGGCCGTGTAGCCGGTCGGCCAGGCCCGAGATCTGCCGCTCGACCAGGGCTCCGGTCGCGGCCTTGCCGACCCCGCGCATGTCCTGGCGCAGCTGGTCGCCGATCTCCTTGAACTGCGGGTTGTTCTGCAGCTGTTGGGAGAGCAGGTCACCCAGGGCGCGCGGGCTCAGGTTCATCCGCTTGCCGGCCACCATGGTGCCGACGGCGAACGCGAGTTTCATCTTCTTCGTACGTCCGAGGACGTATCCGGCCCCTACGGCGAGGCCAAGTCCCACTCGATTCATTGTGTCGTCCCGTTGTTGGTTCCCGCGCCGGGGCGCAGGCCTATTTCCAGGCGGTCGAGCAACTCGTCCTCCCGGCGGTCGAATTCCTCCTCCCCGATCTCGCCCGACTCGAGCTGCTGCTCGAGAAGGGCGAGTTCGGACCGGACGGTGGCCGGGTCGTAGTACAGGCGCTCAGCCTCGGCGAGTACCTGGCTCACCGCCCAGAGGCCGCCGCGCACCGGGGCGAGCGGCAGCATCAGTACTTCGCCGATCAGTCCCATGAGCTACTCCCGGCCGGCCTGCGAGCTCGCGGACTCCGGAGCGGCCCCGTTCGGCTCGGAAGGACCGGGCTCGACGAAGCTGTAGGGCGGCAGCGGTCCGTTGACGCGCAGTTCGATGTGCGGGTGGGCCTTGCGGGCTTCCTCGACGGCTGCGAGAAACACCTCGGCCGACTTGCGCTCCACCAGGAACGACAGGTTGGCCAGCCATCCCGTGGACTCGGGGCCCACGCTGACGGAGTGCGCCGTCGGCTCCAGGGTGCGGTGCAGTGCCACCGCGTCCTCGGCCTCGCGGCTCTGGAGCGCGGAAACCACCATCTCGCCGAGCTGCAGCTTCTGTTCGTAACTGCCGCCGCCCGCTTGGCGGTTGGCCTCGGCCAGTGCCTGCACCTCGGGGTTGTCCGCCATCACGCGGTGCAGTGCGGCCTGCTCGTCGTGGCTGGCCTTGACGTTGTACTCGACCTTGCCGGCCAGCGTCGAGAGCCGCTCGTGGTAGTGCTCGGCGCGCTCCGCCAGGACGCTGGTGACGGCCGCGTCGTCGGGGGCGACGTTGCCGAACCGCATGGGCAGGACCGGACCCGCCGCGCCCGCCTCGTTCAGCACGTTCTGGTGGGCCAGCAGGTCGTTGCGCTTGGCGCGCAGCCCGTCGGGGGCGTCGCTGACGATCGCCGCCAGGTCACCCTCCTTGAGGATGCGCACGGGGCGGGCCGGCTTGCCCACGCCCTCCATGCCCTCGGGGAGGGACGGGTGCGAACCCGCGGTGATGCCGTAGACGTACGTGCTCATTCCTGCTCCTCCTTCCGGCGCGCCGACGTGCTCTTGCGGGCACGCGGGCGGGACTCCGACTGGCTCTCTTCACGCGACTGCTTGAACGCGTCGGAAATGGTCTCGGCCGCACCCGAAAGGGCGCCCTTCGACTTGCCGCGCGCACCGGATTCGGTCATCTCGCCCACGAGGTCGGGGAGACCGGGGTCCTTGTGCGGACCTGACTCCAGGTCGAGACGGTTGCACGCCTCGGCGAAGCGCAGGTAGGTGTCGACACTCGCGACCACCACACGGACGTCGATCTTCAGGATCTCGATGCCGACGAGCGAGACACGCACGAAGGCGTCGATCACGAGGCCGCGGTCGAGAACGAGCTCCAGGACGTCGTACAGACCACTGCTGCCGCCCGATCCGCCGGATTGCTGTGCAGGGACAACGGTCATGCCGATCGACCCTCCTTAGTCTGGGATATCTGTGGACATTTCGCGGAAACCCGCGCGAACAGCCGCTTCAGCGGCCGCCGGCCTTGCTGCCGTCGGCACGTCCGCGTTCGTAGCGGCGGACGCGCCGGTAACCCAGGAGTTCGCCCTGCGGGTCGCACTCCACCTGATAGCTCGCGAGGAGACTCATCGTGTCCGGCACCCGGGTGAGTTCCAGGACCTCGATCTCCAACGTCCAGCCATCCTCGGTCTGTTCGAAGGACGACACGGACTCGGCGGCCATCCCGGTCAGCTCGGCGAGCTGGGTGCGTGCGATGCGCAGCACCTCCATGGGGCCCGGGCGGCGCTTCGCGCTGCCGCTTTCCGCGTGTTCGGTTGAATTACCCGAGTTCTGCGAACTCGCCTTCTTCTTCTCTGGATCCGATGATGTGTTCAATATGGCCACCTCGGTTCTTCGAGTGGCCCGTAACCCGTTGGCCAAACATCTCTGTTCGGGTGGCCCGGATCACTGACCCCAGCGGTGCGGCACCTCGGGCTCCACGCCGCCCGGGTGTGTCGCGTCCACGGTCGGCGGCGCCGTCGGGCGCTCGGGCGCCGGCGGCGTCACGGGCGGCGGGGTCATGGCCGGCCCGTCCACGGACGGCAGGTGGCCCCCGGAAGAGCGGCCCGCCGAGGGACGCGCCGCGTTGCGCAGCAGATACGCCACACCACCGAGCACCACCGCGGTGATCAGCGCCGCCGCCCAGTCGGGCAGCCACAGAGCGAGCGCGAGGCCGACGGCGAGTGCCAGCGCCGCGCCCGCGTAGAGGGCGAAGGCCCCCGCACCGGCGTACAGCGCGGCCTTGCGACGCTGCCCGCGCGTCTGCTCCCGCAGTTCGTCCCGTACGGCCTCGCGGGCCGCACGCGTCAGTTCATCGACGAGGCTCTTGTCCAGATGCTCCAAACGATTCATGGCGCCCGAGTACCCGTCCGTCCGTACGCGTAACGCTCGGCCCCGGCCTGCGCTCGCCGTGCCGGGTCGCTTGCTCGAAGGCGTGGCCGATCCGCAGAACGCGTAGGTCGCCGCGGTGCGGCCCGACGATCTGCAGCCCGACCGGCAGTCCGCCGGGGGTGAATCCGGCGGGCACGGACAGGGCCGGGCAACCGGTGGCGGACACCAGGTACGCCGAGCGCATCCAGTCCAGGTAGTCCGCCATCGGCACCCCGTCGATGTTGTCCGGATACTCCAACTCGACGTCAAAAGGTGGCACTTGGCTTGTCGGCAGAATCAGCGCGTCGTAGCGGCCGAAGAACTCCCGCATCCGGTGGAACAGTTCGCCGTGCAGCACGGTGGCCCGCTCCAGGTCGATGCCGGTGAGCGCACGCCCTTGTCGTACGTTGCGGACGAGGCTGGGTTTCATCCGGTCCGCCGCGCTCTCCACGAGCGCACCGAGCGCCAGGTGGAACTGCCAGGCGCGGAACGTCCGGAACACCTCGTCGGCGCCGCCCAGTTCGGGGCACGTCTCCTCGACCGCGCATCCCAGGTCGGCGAAGACGGTGACGGCGGGCGCGAGCACGTTCCTGACCTCGCGGTCGACCGGGACCGCGCCGCCCAGATCGGGTGACCAGGCGATCCGCAGCCCCCGCAGATCCTGCTCCAGCGACCCGCCGAAGGCGCTCCCCGGCGTCTCCAGGGCGATCGGTGAGCGCGGGTCGGGCCCGGCGACGACGGAAAGCAGCAGAGCCGCGTCGGCGACGGTGCGTGCCATCGGCCCCTGCACGGCCATCGTCGACCAGGGCGCGGTGTCCGGCCAGCTCGGCACCCGGCCCGGCGAGGGGCGCAGGCCCACCACGTTGCAGAACGACGCGGGGTTGCGCAGCGAACCGCCCATGTCGCTGCCGTCGGCCAGGGGATGCATGCCGCAGGCGAGCGCGGCCGCCGCTCCCCCGCTGCTGCCGCCCGCCGATCGCCGGAGGTCGTACGGGTTGCGGGTCGCCCCGAAGACCGGGTTGACGGTGTGCGAACCGGCCGCGAACTCGGGCACGTTGGTCTTCCCGATGGTGATCGCCCCGGCGGCGCGGATGCGCTCGACGATGAGCTCGTCCCGGTCCGGGACGTTGTCGGCGAGGATCGGCGTGCCGTAGGTGGTCCGGATGCCGCGGGTGTCGTGGGTGTCCTTGTGGGCGACGGGCAGTCCGTGCAGCGGGCCGAGCGCGGCGCCGCGCGCGGCGGTCTCGTCCGCGGCATGCGCCTCGTCGAGCGCGCGTTCAGCCACGAGCGTCACGACCGCGTTCACGGGGCCGTTGACCTGCTCGATCCGGTCGAGGTGGGCCTGTACGACCTCACGCGCGGACACCTCACGGGTGCGGATCCTGGCGGTGAGTTCGCGGGCGGTGAGATGGACGAGCTCGGACGCAGTCATACGGCGCTTTCGGCTGGGGGCGGTTGGGATCGCGACGAGGCGAAGCATGCCCACGCCGCCCTCGCTTCTCACCCCGACGTTCCGTACGTCCTGTACATTTTTTACCGGAAGCCTTGGGGAGCAGCCGACCCCGGCAGAGGAGAGACATGCCATGAACCGACCGTTCGCCCGTTATGTCCTGCCCGAGTTCACCGACCGCTCCAGTTCGGGCACCCGGACGCTGGACCCCTATGCGAAGCTGCTCGAGGAGCGCATCGTCTTTCTGGGGACGCCGATCGACGACACGTCGGCCAACGACGTGATGGCGCAGTTCATGCACCTCGAATACCTGGCGCCCGACCGCGACATCGCGCTCTACATCAACTCCCCCGGCGGCTCGTTCAGCGCGATGACCGCGATCTACGACACGATCCAGTTCGTCTCCTGCGACGTGGAGACGACCTGTCTGGGGCAGGCCGCGTCGTCGGCCGCCGTCCTGTTGGCCGCGGGCACCCCCGGCAAGCGGTTCGCGCTGCCCGGTGCCCGTGTACTGATCCACCAGCCCTCGCTCGCCGAGCCGGTGCACGGCCAGACCTCCGACCTGGCGATCCAGGCCGACGAACTCCTGCGCACCCGCGCGCAACTGGAGGGGCTGCTCGTCCGGCACACGGGGCAGAGCGCGCAACGCATCGCGGCCGACATCGAGCGGGACAAGATCCTCGACGCCGCCGAGGCAGTCGACTACGGCCTGGTGGACCGGATCATCGCGAGCCGCAAGTCCTCACCGCGCGGCCCGGACCCGCGCACCCCGGACGGAGGGTGAGCCACCGATGCTGCCGCCCGAACTTCCCCCGCTGCCCGCACTCACCCGCGCCGAGGGCGAGTTGATCGACCGGTACCTCGAAGTGGTCGATCTGCTGGGCCGGATCAACCCCGCCCGCACCTCGGACACCTACGGCGGACTGCGCGCCGCCCAGGCCCTGGTCGGCAGCGCGACGGCCCTGCGGGACGCGCTGACGCTCATGCACCAGCGGGGTGAAAGCGCCGTGCACGCACCGACGCTGGCGCGTGCGCTGCGCGTGCTCGACGGAGAGCGGCGGGCCGGGCGGGTCACCGTGCCGCCGCCGGCGGCGTCCTGAGCACCCGTCACCCCGGTCCTCGAACTCCGTTGCGTCCGGGGGCGATCTCAAACGAACCAAACGGGCTACCTCATTCGGCGTAGACATTCGTCCTTTTTCGAGACGTCTTCAGTTGCGTCAGTTGTGTACGCGTGGGCCGGAATTCCTCGTTCCGGTGCTGGTCGAACGATCGTCCGGCGCCCTCTTCGGCTCCCGAATCCGACCGTGTCCACCCGAACGGTTCAGCCGTGAGGAGCCTCACAAAACGCCGTTTCGGCTCGGAATTCGACCCCATGTCGGGTCAAGATCCTCTCCGACGACAAGCCCCCGCCATCAGCGGCGGGGCGGTCCGGGCGGACGCCGAGTCCTGCCGCCGCCCGGATGACCGGTCGACATCGGTGCATCGGCAGGAGTGGAGGACCCAGGCATGACGGGTCGGTCCGGAAGGTCCGGACACCGACCCTTGGGGTGAAGCCGCAGCACGCGGCCGGGCAACTTTGTCAGCCCGAATCCGACAGGTCATCCTTCACAGGCGGTTGACGAAGGGTTGCGCATGACTGCGCTGAATCAAGTTCCGTCGCTGCTCACCAGGGTCGGGTCCGTATCCGCCCTCACGCTCGCCGTCGTGGGCGGCACCCTTGTGGCCCCAGGGCTCACGTCGGAAGCAGAGGCCGCGACACACGGGACGAAGGCGCTCAAGATCGCCGCCTCCAAGAAGGGCTCTCCGTACCGCTACGGAGCCACCGGACCACACCGGTTCGACTGCTCGGGACTGACCCAGTACTCCTTCAAGCGCGCGGGCAAGAAGCTGCCTCGCACCGCCGCACAGCAGTACAACAAGACCCGCCACGTCTCCGCGTCCAACCGCGTCCGCGGCGACCTGGTCTTCTTCCACTCCGGCCGGAACGTCTACCACGTCGGCATCTATGCCGGTAAGGGCCGGATCTGGCACGCCCCCAAGTCGAACACCAAGGTGCGGCTCGAGAAGATCTGGACGAAGAGCGTCTCGTACGGCAGGGTGCGCTGATCATCCGTCACCGGCCGTCGGCCGGGCGGCGGCGGGGGCCTCAGGGCTGCTGCCGCCGCCCGGCCGGCCCCCGGGCGGTCCCCGGCAGGTCCTCCGGTCGGCGCGCCCGCCTGGCGTGGCGGGCGTCGGCGCGGATACTCGTGCGCCATGGCCGAAAACAACAGTTCTCCCGCCTCGGACGACCCACCGCGCGACAACCCACCGCGCAACGACCCACCGCGCAACGAGACGCGCTTCGAACGCGCCGACCGCAACTTCGCGGAGATCCTCCAGGAACTGCGCGTCACGCAGGCCGGGGTGCAGATCCTCTTCGCCTTCCTCCTGACGCTCGCCTTCACCGAGCGCTTCCCCTCGCTCGACACGGTGCAGCGCGCCACATACGTCACCACGCTGCTGCTCGCCGTGCTCGCCGCGGCGCTGTTCACCGCGCCGGCGGCCGTGCACAGGTCGCTGTTCGGGAAGCACTCCAAGCCGCTGATCGTGCGCGTCTCGTCCCGTCTCGCCGGCATCGGTCTCGTGGTCCTGGTGTTCGCGGTCTCGGGTGCCGTGCTCCTGGTCGTCGACGTGGCCGTGGGCCGCACCGGCGGGATCATCGCGAGCGCGGCCACGCTCGTGGTGTGCTCGGGCCTGTGGGGGCTGCTCCCCCTGCTGCTGCGCCGTGCGCGCGACGACGAGGAACCGGACGGCTCGGACGACGTCAGACCATCGCGGCCTCGGTGAGGAGCACGAGTCCGAGCACGCTCAGCGCGACGCCCGTGCCTCCCTCGATCGCACGGGCCGTACGCGGCTTGCGCAGCCACCGTCCCAGCCGGTCGACCAGGAGCGCGAGGACCGGGAACCACACCAGGGCGAGAGCCACGATGATCGACGCGAGCAGCAGGGTCCTCGGCATCGCGGGACTGCCCGCGGGCACGAACTGCGGCAGCACGCTGAGGAAGGTGATCGGCGCCTTGGGGTTGAGGACGTTGGTGAGGAAGCCCTGCCGCAGACTGCCCCCGACCGCCTCGTGCCCCGCGTCCTCCTGCACGCCGGAGTTCCCCGCAGGCCGCGCCGCCGACCGCAGCGCGCGATACCCCAGGTACAGCACATAGGCCCCGCCCAGCGCCTGCAGCGCCGTGAAGAGCGTGGGCACCGCCGTGAGGACCGCCGCGACCCCGGCCACCGCGAGCGCCGTGTGCACCAGGAGCCCGCCCGCCACACCGATCGCGCAGGCGACTCCGGCGCGGCGGGAGGTGAGGGCGTTGCGCACCACGACGGCGAAGTCGGCGCCCGGCATGGCGACCAGGCCGGCGGCGACCCCGGTGAAAGCGACCAGTTCTGCGTCCATGGCATCCACCCTGCCGTTCTTCTGCCTTCAGCAGGTATGTGGAATATCCTGGGTCTGCCTTAAGCAGCTGTTTACTCCAGCCGTTCACCCCCACGCCGCCGGGAGAGACCATGTACGACCCGACGCGGCTCGCCGCACTGGTGGCGGTTTCCGAGGCCGGGTCGATCACCCGCGCCGCCGAACGCCTCGGCTACACCGTGCCCGCCCTCTCCCAGCAGCTGGCCAAGCTCGAACGGGAGGCGGGCACCGCTCTCCTGGTCCGGCATCACCGCGGGGCGCGGCTGACCGGCGCGGGTGAGCTGCTGCTCGCGCGGGCCCGCCGGGTCCTGGACGAGATGGAGCAGGCCCGGCACGAACTGACCCAGCTGGCCGGCCTGTCCGGCAGCAGGCTGCGCGTGGGGACCTTCACCACCGCCGGAATCCATCTGGTGCCGCCCGCGCTGACCGCGTTCCGCCGCGCCCACCCGGACATCGATCTGACGGTACGGGGCTATGAACCGCCGCTCGGCATCGCGGCCGTGGCAGCGGGCGATGTCGACCTGGCCCTCACGCACACCTACGAGCCCGCGGATCCGGTGGCGCTGCCCGCGTCCGTGAGCGCGGAGCCGATCCTGGTCGAGGAGCTGGTCCTGGTGACCTCGCCGGGCCACGCGCTCGCGAGCGCCTCGTCGCGGCTGCCCCTGAGCGAACTCGCCGGACAGCCGCTCATCAGCATGGCGCCGACCCATCCGTCCCGGCAGGGCGTGGAGTCCGCGCTCGGACGGGCCGGCGCGACACCCGCGGTCCTGGTCGACACTCCGGGCTACGCGCTGGTGTGCGCACTGGTCAGCGCGGGGCTCGGCGTCGCCGTCGTACCGGAGATGGTGGCGCGGACGGCGGCCACCCCGGTGGGGACGAGACCGCTGGAGCCGGGCAATCTGCGGCGCACGATCTCGGTCGTCCACCGCACCGATGTGTCGCATCCGGCGGCGGACACCTTCCGTGCCCTGCTCCGGGGTGCGTTCGGCCGCTCAGCGGGGTGAGGGCGAGGGGGCCGGGGCCTCGCCGCGGACGGGCACGGTCCACGGCAGCTCGATCCAGACCGTCTTGCCGCCCTCGGGAGTGGGCGTGACCGACAGTCTGCCGCCGCACTCCATGGTCAGCCAGCGGATGATGACCAGGCCCCGGCCGTTGTCCTGCTGGACGGCGGCGGGCAGCCGCTTGGGGTAGCGGGGGTGGCTGTCGGTGACACCGATGCGCAGCTGCTCGTCCCGGTCCAGCTCGATGTCCACCCGGAAGGTGGGCGACTGGCCCCGGGTGTGCTGGACGGCGTTCGTGGCCAGCTCGGAGACGATGAGCCGGACCGTGTCGGCCGCCTCGGTCCCGCCCGGCAGGCCCCACTCGGCCAGGATGGTCGAGACGTATTTCCGGGCCGCGGAGACCGAGGCAGGATCGCTCGGCAGGGTGACGGATGCTTCCTGAAGGTCTGCCATGGCGACGCTGTCCCTTTCCCACCGGGGCTCGGCTCCGACTCGTAGCGAAGGCACGAGGACAGTCCCGGAATGGTGCTTCGCGCCAGACTGCCACTCTTGGACCCCTGAGAGGTGGCCATCCACCAAGATGTGCATATATCTGTCGCTCAAAGCGGTGAACTCTGCTACGAGAGACCGTATTTGGGCGCGAGGTCGGCGCTTCCTCTACTGTCGCCCCTGAACGGCCCGGGGGAGGCCGAAAAGAAACGCTCCGTCGGGAAGGAGACGGACATGCGGTACGGTCCCGCGGTGCGCCGCCGGAAACTCGGCGCCGAACTGCGTGCGTTACGCACGCAGGCCGGGCTCACCAGTGGCCAGGCGGCGGACCGGGTCGGCTGGCATCAGTCGAAGGTCAGCCGGATCGAGACGGGGCGTAGCAGCGTCAAGGCGGCCGACGTAGGTCTGCTGCTCGACGCGTACGAGGTGGCGGACCCCCAGCTCCGCCAGTTGCTGGTGGCCTTGGCGGGCTCGGACGACGACGGCGGACGGCGCCACTGGTGGCACGCCTATCGCGAGCTGCTGCCGCCCGCCTACCGCGACTTCATCAGCCTGGAGTCGCAGGCCTGTCGGATGCGCACCCTGGAGACCAGCGTCGTGCCGGGCCTGTTGCAGACGCCGGACTACGCGCGTGCGGTGACGCGGGCCGCGCTCGACGGGCTGCCCGAACAGCAGGTGGACACGCTGGTGGAGGTGCGTCTCGCCCGTCAGGACGTGCTGCGCACGGCCCCGCCGCTGCGACTGAGCGTGATCCTGGACGAGGCGGTGCTGCACCGGCCGGTGGGCGGCAGCGCGGTGCTCGCGGGCCAGTTGAAACGGTTACTGGAGGCGGCACAGTTGCCTCATGTACGACTTCAGGTGTTGCCGTTCGCCGCCGGAGAGCACGTGGGCCTCATCGGCCCTTTCGTTATTTTCTCATTTCCGAACATTGCTGATCTGGATGTGGTTGTTCTCGACCACTTGACGAGTAGCCTCTACCTCGAACGGAAAGAAGACCTCCAGGCCTACACGGAGGCCTTCAACTCCCTTCAGGGAAAGGCGCTTTCGCCCGAGGAATCAACGGATCACATCGCCGGGATACGTGACGGCGCGTAAGGGGGCACCATGACGGCACTGCCTCGGCACGTACCTTCAAGCACCTCTCTGTACGGCGCACGGTGGTACCGCAGCAGTCGCAGCAACGGCATGAACAACTGTGTGGAGACAGCCTCGCTCGCTTCAGGGCCGAAGCAGGGGCTGCTCGCCGTGCGTGACTCGAAGAACACGGCAGGGCCCGCCCTGCTCTTCTCGCCCACGACATGGGAGGCCTTCGTCCACGGCCTCCGGTGACTACCGGGGTGCGGCGCGGCTGATCACTCGTACGGCATCGGCGATCTGTCCGTCGGTGAGATCCGCACGGGCGGTCAGCCGCAGCCGCGAGATGCCGTCGGGCACCGACGGCGGACGGAAGCATCCGACGGCAAGGCCCGCGCCCCTGCAGTCGGCGGCCCACCGCACGGCCGCTTCCGGTGACGGCGCACGCACGGAGACGACGGCGGCGTCGGGACGTACCGCCGTAAGACCCTCCGCCGTGAGGCGTTCATGCAGCTCGGCCGCGACTGCGCGCGCCCGTGCGGCGCGCTCCGGCTCCGCGCGCAGCAACCGCAGGGCCGCGAGGGCGGCGCCCACGGCGGCGGGCGCGAGCCCCGTGTCGAAGATGAAGGTCCGGGCTGCGTTGACCAGGTGGTCGATGACCTTGGCGGGTCCGAGGACCGCACCGCCCTGGCTGCCGAAGGACTTCGACAGGGTGACCGTGGCCACCGTGTGGTCCGTGCCCGCGAGCCCGGCCCCCTGCGGGGCGCCGCGGCCGCCGTCGCCGAGCACGCCGAGCCCATGGGCGTCGTCGACGACGAGACCGGCGCCGAACTCCTGGCACACGGAACTGAGTTCGGTCAGCGGGGCCGCGTCCCCGTCGACCGAGAAGACGGTGTCCGAGACGACGATCGCGCGGCCCGCGTGCGTGTCCAGTGCCTTGCGCACCGCTTCGGTGTCGGCATGCGGCACCACCTGCGTCCCACCGCGCGCCAGGCGGCAGCCGTCGATCAGCGAGGCGTGGTTGCCCGCGTCCGAGACGATCAGCGAACCGTGCGGGGCGAGGGCGGTGACGGCGGCGAGGTTCGCGGCGTACCCGGAGGAAAGGACCAGGGCGGCCTCGAATCCGCAGAACTCGGCCAGCTCGCGTTCGAGTTCCGCGTGCAGTTCGGTGGAGCCGGTCACCAGCCGGGAGCCGGTGGCTCCGCCGCCCCAGCGCCGGGCCGCGGCCGCCGCGCCCTCGGTGATCCGCGGGTGCCTGGCCAGGCCCAGATAGTCGTTGCTCGCCAGGTCGAGGAGACCGCCGGCGTCGGCGGGGCGGGGACGCAGCGTACGGACGAGTCCGGCCCGTGCGCGCAGGCTCGCCTGCTCGTCGATCCAGTCGAACGGCGAGCTCGCCATGGGGGTCCCCTCCGGGTCGTCAGCACTGGCCGGTTTGTAGACAGTGCACAGACCCTAGCCGTCCGGCCACCGGGCCAGGATGTGGCAATACCCACACCTCCCAGCCTTTCTGTTGTGCGAAGTCTCCTTGGAAAGCGGGGCCCCCGTGCGTAAGGATCAGCGCCATGGATCTGCTGAACACGCTGGTGGACAAGGGGCTTCGGCGCGAGCTGCCGACCCGTGAAGAGGCGCTGGCCGTGCTGGCCACGTCCGACGACGAGCTTCTCGACGTGGTGGCCGCCGCCGGGAAGGTACGGCGGCTGTGGTTCGGGCGCCGGGTGAAACTCAACTATCTGGTCAATCTCAAGTCGGGGCTCTGCCCGGAGGACTGCTCGTACTGTTCGCAGCGCCTGGGCTCGACGGCGGGCATCCTCAAGTACACCTGGCTCAAGCCCGCCGAGGCCTCGCAGGCCGCGGCCGCCGGAGTGGCGGGCGGCGCCAAGCGGGTCTGCCTGGTCGCCAGCGGCCGCGGTCCGACCGACCGTGACGTCGACCGGGTCTCGCAGACCATCGAAGCCATCAAGGAGCAGAACGACGGCGTCGAGGTGTGCGCGTGCCTCGGTCTGCTCTCCGCGGGCCAGGCGGACAAACTGCGCACCGCGGGCGCCGACGCGTACAACCACAACCTCAATACGTCCGAGAGCACGTACGGCGAGATCACCACGACCCACACCTACGCCGACCGCGTGGACACGGTGCAGCAGGCGCAGGCCGCGGGCCTCTCCGCCTGCTCGGGTCTGATCGCGGGCATGGGCGAGAGCGACGAGGACCTGGTGGACGTGGTCTACGCGCTGCGCGACCTCGACCCCGACTCGGTGCCGGTCAACTTCCTGATCCCCTTCGAGGGCACGCCGCTGGCCAAGGAGTGGAACCTCACCCCGCAGCGCTGCCTGCGCATCCTCGCCATGGTCCGTTTCGTCTGCCCCGACGTGGAGGTCCGCATCGCGGGCGGCCGCGAGGTGCACCTGCGCTCGATGCAGCCCCTGGCCCTTCACCTCGCCAACTCGATCTTCCTGGGCGACTACCTGACCAGCGAGGGCCAGGCCGGCAAGACCGACCTGGAGATGATCGCGGACGCCGGTTTCGAGGTCGAGGGCACCGACACGGTGACGCTGCCGGAGCACCGCGCGGACGCCGTCGCGGCTGCGGGGTGCGGGTCGCACGGCGAGGCCGGGGGCGGCTGCGGGCCGTGCGGTTCCTCGGAGCCGGAGGCGGCATCGGTACCGGCCGAGATCCCCGAGGACGAGACGTCCGAGGCGCGCACGGACCTGGTCGCGGTACGCCGTCGGGGCGCGGGAACGGATCTGGCGCCCAATGCCTGACCTCTCCGTTCCCGAACTGCTCGACCTCGATCGCCGTCATGTGTGGCACCCGTACGGCCCCATGCCCGGCCGCCAGGAGCCCCTGGTGGTCGAGGCGGCGAGCGGTGTGCGGCTGCGACTCGCGGGCGAGGGCGGCGAGTTGGTGGACGGCATGTCCTCCTGGTGGTCGGCGATCCACGGCTACAACCACCCCGTGCTCAACGACGCGGTGCGCGGCCAGCTGGACCGGATGAGCCATGTCATGTTCGGCGGGCTCACACATGAGCCCGCCGTCCGCCTGGCGAAGCGCCTTGTCGACATATCTCCCGAGGGCCTCGAGCATGTCTTCCTCGCGGACTCCGGCTCGGTGTCGGTCGAGGTCGCGATCAAGATGTGCCTGCAGTACTGGCGCTCGCTCGGCCGCCCGGCCAAGCGGCGCATGCTGACCTGGCGCGGCGGCTACCACGGGGACACCTGGCAGCCCATGTCGGTGTGCGACCCCGAGGGCGGCATGCACGAGCTCTGGCAGGGAGCGCTGCCCCAGCAACTGTTCGCCGACATGCCCCCCGCGGGCTTCGAGTCGTACGACGATGCCTACGCCGACCATCTGCGCGAGGTCATCGGGCGCCACGCCGACGAGCTGGCCGGTGTGATCGTGGAGCCGGTGGTTCAGGGCGCGGGCGGCATGCGCTTCCACTCCCCCGCCTATCTGCGGGTGCTGCGGGATGCCTGCGACGAGCACGACGTGCTGCTCGTGTTCGACGAGATCGCCACGGGGTTCGGCCGCACGGGTGCGCTCTTCGCCGCGGACCACGCGGCGGTCACACCCGATGTGATGTGCCTGGGCAAGGCGCTGACCGGCGGCTATCTGACGCTGGCGGCGACGCTGTGCACCTCGCGGGTCGCGGACGGCATCTCTCAGGGCGAGGTTCCGGTCCTTGCCCACGGCCCGACGTTCATGGGCAACCCGCTCGCCGCCTCGGTGGCCCTGGCCTCCATCGACCTGCTGCTCGGGCAGGACTGGCAGACCGAGGTCAAGCGCATCGAAGCGGGTCTGCGCGGCTCGCTGGCGGAGGCGGCTCAGCTGCCGGGCGTACGGGACGTACGCGTGCTCGGCGCGATCGGCGTCGTACAGCTGGACCACGGCGTGGACATGGCGGCGGCCACCCGCGCCGCGACTCGCGAAGGGGTGTGGGTGCGGCCGTTCCGTGACCTCATCTACACGATGCCGCCGTTCATCACGGGCGACGACGACGTGGCACGGATCGGCCGCGCGGTGTGCGCGGCAGCGAAGGAGGGCTGAGATGACGTTCATCGTGGTGTCCGGGACCGGCACCGAGATCGGCAAGACGGTGACGACGGCGGCGGTGTCCGTCGTCGCGCTCGCCGCGGGGCGCAGCGTCGCGGTGCTCAAGCCCGCGCAGACGGGGGTGGCGCCCGGCGAGCCGGGCGACGCGCAGGAGGTGACGCGGCTCGCGGGCAAGGCGATCACCACCCTCGAACTCGCCCGCTACCCCGAGCCGTTGGCGCCGAACACCGCCGCCCGGCGGGCAGGCATGGCGCAGGTCCGGCCGTACGAGGTGGCCGCGGCGGCGGAGAAGCTGGCGGCCGACCACGACCTGGTCCTGATCGAGGGCGCGGGCGGCCTGCTGGTCCACTTCGACGACGAGGGCGCCACCCTCGCCGACGCCGCGCGCCTCCTGTCGGCTCCGGTCCTGGTGGTCGCGACGGCGGGCCTCGGCACGCTGAACACGACGGAACTCACGGCCGAGGCCCTGCGGGCGCGTGAACTCGCCCCGCTGGGCGTGACGATCGGCAGCTGGCCCGCGGCACCGGACCTCGCGTCACGCTGCAACGTCGCGGACCTGCCGCGGTGCGCGGGCGCCCCCCTGCTCGGCGCGGTACCGGAGGGCGCGGCATCGCTCGCGCCCGACGACTTCCGCGCCAGGGCCGGGACGTGGCTCGGCCCGGAGCTCGGGGGAACGTGGAGCAGTGCGGCGTTCACGACCCGTGAGGCGGCGCGGGGAGCCTGAAACCGCGGTGGCTCCCGTTCGGGTACCTGCCGGGACTCGCGGGTCCCGGCAGGGGGGAAAGGGGCGCTGCCGGGGCACCATTGCGGTGTCCGGTCGTCCCGCCGAGGAGGGTTCATGTCGCCTCGCTCCGCCAGGTCCGCGTCCCGGGACGCGGTGCATCATCCTGTCTTCGCCCGCTTCTACGCCCGCCAGAGCGTGGCCGCCGAGCGCATCATCGCGCCGCACCGCAAGGAGCTGCTCGCCGGTCTCTCCGGCCGGGTGATCGAGGTCGGCGCGGGGAACGGACTGAACTTCGCGCACTATCCGGCGGCGGTCTCCGAGGTCGTGGCCATCGAACCGGAGCGCACCTTGCGCCAGTTGGCCGTGGACGCGGCCGTGCGGGCCGGTGTGCCGGTGGACGTCGTGCCCGGCGCCGCTGAGGCTCTGCCCGTCAAGAGCGAGGCCTTCGACGGCGCAGTGGCCTCGCTGGTGCTGTGCAGCGTGCGTGACGTGCCCCGTGCCCTCGCCGAGCTGCGGCGCGTCCTGCGGCCGGGCGGCGAGCTGCGGTTCTTCGAGCACGGCGTGGCTCCGGGCGCGGCGATGGCGGTCACGCAGCGCGTCCTGGAC
Organism: Streptomyces sp. NPDC002853; assembly: GCF_053591915.1. NCBI lineage: Bacteria > Bacillati > Actinomycetota > Actinomycetes > Kitasatosporales > Streptomycetaceae > Streptomyces > Streptomyces sp. NPDC002853. Next base: position 469,183 of record NZ_JBSFUS010000004.1, read on the forward strand.
CGCACGGTCTGGCCGCTGCTCTTCGGCGGCTGTCATGTCGCGCGGGACACCCTGGGCGCGCTGCGTACGGCGGGCTTCGAGATCGGCCCGTACAGGAGCCTGCTGGTGCCCCCGAAGGGCCCGCGGCTGCCGTCCTCCTACTGCGTGCTCGGCACGGCCCGGCGGCCGGAGAGCGACTGACGTCGGGGGCGGAAGCCGGGGCGCCCGGCGGATGTCAGATCAGTTGCGTGAGGTTGACCGCGTTGCCGTCCGGGTCCTTGATGTGCGCGACCCGCTGCCCCCACGGCATGTCGTTGGCCGGCCCGAGCGCCTCGCCGCCCAGGGACTCCACCCTCGCGAGGAGGTCGTCCACGGCTTCCACCGCCACGCTCAGCAGGATGCGCTGCGGTGTGTCGAGCGGCACGCTCGGGTCCGAGACGACACCGAGCTCCGCGTCGCCGATGCGCAGGTCCACGAAGAACGCGGGCCCCTCCTCCGGCGTCCTCGACACCTCTTTGGCGCCGAGCAGCTCCTGGTAGAAGCGCAGCAGGCGGTCGATGTCCGGGGTGATGATCATCGGCTGGATGGCGGCAGGCATGGGTGTCCTCCTGGAGTGCGGCTCTTCCCCGCCGAACCTATCCCCGCCGCATGATCGTTGGCCCCCGCCTCGGCATCCGGCCGGCTCGCGGGAGCTGCGCGGCTACAGACTCCACTTGCGCAGTTCGTCCGCGATGGCGCGCACGCTCGCCCCGTCCTCCTTCACCAGGCGGGCCAGTTCGCGCACCTGCTCGGGCGAGGTGACGACCTTCATGCCACTGGCGACCAGATAGGCGTAGGCGACGGACGAGGCGAAGAGGGCGTTGGAGCGTTCCAGGGCGGGGATGTGCAGAAGGACCTGCAGGAGGGCGGCGGCTCGGTCGTGCGGGCTTTCGTAGACGGGCACCCCGAAGATCTCCGCCTCGTGCCGGCTGACGGCGGCCACCAGGGCACCCCAGTCGGTGACCTGCGGGTCTCCGGGCGTCTTGTGTTCGGCGATCATCAACAGCCACGCAAGATCGATTCTGAGGTTCAAGGGCTAACGACGACCCTCGCGCTCAGCACCGAACTCCTCGGCGAACACGGATTCGTACTGCTTCATGAAGTCGGCGGCAGCCTCGACAAAGGTGTGGCCGATCTCGCCGGCGTCCTGTTTGACCAGTTCCTCGATGTAGCGGTTCACGCTCATCCCGCGGGCGAGCGCTCGCTCGCGCGCGGCCCGGGCGGTGCCTTCGTCCACCCGCACGTTCAGCTGGGTCTTCGCCATGCCTTCAAGCTAGCGCTGGGGCGCTAGCACCGGCAAGAGGGCGCGGGAGAGCGCGGAAGGGCGCAAAGGCGCACACGCGGACCTTCTCCCCGTGCCCCTTACATACGTCTGCGGTTCACGACCTTGGAGGGATACCCGCGCCCGCCCCGACCCTCTACTCTCGGCAGGATTACGGGAGTTGGAGCGGCCACGACCCAGGAGGCGGCCTTGTCCACACCTGCTTCGGCATCGGCCACGGGGCTCGCGGAGCCCGCCGAGGTCGCCGCGCGAGCACGCGGCCTGACCAAGGCGTACGGCTCCGGCGAGACCACGGTGCTCGCCCTCGACTCGGTCGACGTGGACATCGCACGCGGCCGGTTCACGGCGGTCATGGGCCCGTCCGGCTCGGGCAAATCCACGCTGATGCATCTGCTCGCCGGGCTCGACACGGTCTCCGCGGGACAGGTGTGGCTCGGCGACACCGAGATCACCGGGCTCAAGGAGCGGGAGCTGACGCAACTGCGCCGGGACCGCATCGGATTCATGTTCCAGTCCTTCAACCTCATCCCCACCCTGAACGCCGCCGAGAACATCACGCTGCCCATGGACATCGCGGGCCAGCGCCCCGACCGCGCGTGGCTCGACCACGTCATCGAGACGCTCGGCCTGCGCGACCGCCTCAAGCACCGGCCCGCCCAGCTCTCCGGCGGCCAGCAACAGCGCGTGGCCTGCGCGCGGGCGCTCGCCTCGCGCCCCGAGCTGATCTTCGCGGACGAACCGACCGGCAACCTCGACTCGCGCGCGGGCCTCGAAGTGCTCGGCTTCCTGCGCGAGGCCGTCGACAAGCTGGAGCAGTCCGTCGTCATGGTGACCCACGATCCCGGCGCGGCAGCCCACGCCGACCTGGTGCTCTTCCTCGCGGACGGCCGCATCGTCGACGAGATGCCGCGGCCGACGGCCGAAGCGGTCCTGGAACGCCTCAAACGGTTCGACGTGATCCACGCGCTGCCCCAGGAGAGCCCGCCCGGCGCCGACGGCGGCAAAGACGTCGACGGTGGCCGGGGCGTCGACATCGACAGCAAGCCGGACCAGGACTGAGGCGTCGCGGACATGCTGAAGGCGACGCTCAGGAGCTTCCTCGCGCACAAGGGACGACTGCTGCTCTCCGCGCTCGCCGTGATCCTCTCGGTGGCGTTCGTCGCGGGCAGCCTCATCTTCTCGGACACGGTGGCCCGCACCTTCGACCGGCTCTTCGCCTCCACGTCCGCCGACGTGACCGTCGAGCCGAAGGAAGACCTCGAAGAGGCCGTGCCGTCGGGCCGGACACCGACGATCCCCGCCGAACTCGCCGACCGCGTCGCCGGGATCGACGGGGTCGCACGGACCCGTGTCGACGCGGCCGTCGAGAACATCACGGTCGTCGACGGCGAGAACGACCCGGTCGGCTCCACCACGGGCGCCCCCACCATCGCCACCAACTGGGCGCCCAACGATCGCAGCCCGGTGGATCTGACCTCGGGACACGCCCCTCGCGGCAAGGACCAGGCGCTGCTCGACAAGGACACCGCCGACAAGAAGGACGTGCGGATCGGCGACACCCTCACGGTGCTCGCCGCGCCCGGCTCGTTCAAGGTGAAGGTCGTCGGCATCGTCACCTTCACCACCACCAACCCCGGCGCCGCGCTGGTCTACCTGGACACGGCGACCGCCCAGAGTGAGCTACTCGGCGACAAGGACGCGGTGACGGGCATCTCGGTGGACGCCGCCCCCGGCGTGAGCGACACCGAGCTGAAGCGTCGTGTCGCCGCCGAGCTCGGCTCGGGCTACGACCTGAAGACCGCGGACGAACAGGCCGAGTCGGCGGCGTCCGAACTCGGCGGTTTCCTGGACGTCATCAAGTACGTGATGCTCGGCTTCGCCGGGATCGCCGTCCTGGTCGGCATCTTCCTGATCGTCAACACCTTCTCGATGCTGATCGCGCAGCGCACCCGCGAACTCGGCCTGCTGCGCGCCCTCGGCGCCGACCGCAGGCAGGTCCGCCGCTCCGTGCTCACCGAGGCGGTCCTGCTGGGCGTGGTCGGCTCCACGGTCGGTCTCGCGGCGGGGATCGGCCTCGCGGCCGGGCTCATCGAGCTGATGGGCCTGTTCGGGATGAACCTGAAGTCCACCGAGATGGTCGTCGGGTGGGGAACTCCCGTGGCCTCGTACGTCGTCGGGGTCGGCGTCACGTTCGTCGCGGCGTATCTCCCGGCGCGGCGTGCGGCACAGGTGTCGCCGATGGCCGCGCTCGCCGACGCGGAGATAGCGGGCGTGGGGCGGCCGTTGAAGATCCGCGCGACGGTCGGCGCGCTCGTCGGGGCGGCGGGAGCCGCCGCCCTGGTGGGCTGTGCCACCGCGCAGGAGACCGCGTCGGCGGCTTCCCTGCTCGGTCTGGGTCTCGTCCTGACCCTGGTCGCCACCGTGATCGCGGGACCGCTCCTCGTCCGTCCGGTGATCCGGGTGCTCGGCGGTGCCTTCCCCGCCCTGTTCGGCTCGGTCGGCCGGATGAGCCAGCGCAACGCGCTGCGCAACCCGCGCCGTACGGGTGCCACGGCGGCCGCACTGATGGTGGGCCTCGCCCTGGTGAGCGGCATGTCCGTGGCGAGCGCGTCGATGACCAAGTCGTTCGACGAACAGATCGACAAAACGCTGGGCGCCGACTTCGTCGTGCAGAACAGCAACTTCATGCCCTTCTCGCAGGAGATCACCGAGAAGGTGCGGGACACGCAGGGCGCCGGACTCGTCGTGCGGCAGCGGTTCACGCCCGTGAAGGTGTCCATGCCGGACGGCAAGAGCGTGGAGACCACCGCGGCGGGCTACGACCCACGCCTCGACGACGTGGCCCGCGTCACCTATGTGGACGGCGACACCTCACGGGCGCTCGCGCCCGGAAGCATCGCCATGCAGCGGGACTTCGCGCGGGACCACGAGGTCCGGACGGGCTCGAAGCTGCCCGTGGAGTTCCCCGGCGGGCGCAAGACGGAACTGACGGTGGGCGCGCTCACCGACCAGCCGGGAGCCGAGGGGTTCGGCGTCGAGGGCGGGATCTACTTCGGCATGGAGACCGTCGAGGAGTTCGTGCCGGGCGGCCAGGACTCCGCGCTGTACGTGAACGCGGCGTCGGGCACGGATGCCGACACGCTGCGCGACCAGTTGGAGAAGACGCTGGACCCGTACCCGCAGGTGCAGGTCCGCGACCAGGCCGACTACAAGGAACTGATCCGCGAGCAGATCGCCGTGATGCTCTACCTCGTCTACGCGCTGCTCGGCCTGGCGATCGTCATCGCGGTCCTCGGCGTGGTCAACACCCTTGCCCTGTCGGTCGTCGAGCGCACCCGCGAGATCGGCCTGCTGCGCGCCATCGGCCTCGCCCGGCGGCAGCTGCGCCGGATGATCCGCCTGGAGTCGGTGGTCATCGCGGTGTTCGGCGCGCTCCTGGGGCTCGCCCTCGGCCTGGTGTGGGGCGTCGCTGCCCAACAGGTGCTCGCGCTGCAAGGCATGACCGCGTTCGCGATCCCCTGGACGACGGTGATCGCGGTGCTCATCGGCTCGGTGGTCGTCGGCCTGGCCGCGGCCCTGCTGCCCGCGCTGCGTGCCTCACGCATGAATGTGCTCGCGGCCATCGCGCACGAGTGAGGTGTCGCGGTGTGCCGACCTGCCGCACCGCCCGGTCGCGGATGAAGTTGCGACCGGGCGGTGCGGCCTACTTGGCGGCGAAGCCGAACATCATGATGGTTTCCCTGCCCGCGGAGTACTGGGCGAGCAGATCGGAGCTGAGGAACAGCTTGTTGGCACGGAAGCGCACTTCGGAGATCAGGGGCGGCAGCGCGGTCGGCCGGGTGCCTGCGTCGAGCAGCACCTTCTCCTTCTTCAGGTCCCTGCCGTCGAGGGAGACGACCTGCGCGTAGGGGCCGCTCTTGTAGACGAGTACGTTCCCGCCGTCCATGCGGATCGGGAAGATGGGTGAGCTGTCGCCCGCCTCCACCTTCTCGCCCGTGGTCTTTCCCGTGGCCAGGGAGAAGACCACGATGTCGTTGGTCGACGAGTACTCCTTCGCCCCGTCGCGCCGCTCGGTGGGGACGTAGAGCTTGCCGTTGCCCGCCACGATGCCGCGGCAGTCCTGTACGACGGCGACGGTGCCGCACTTGTGCAGGTACTTGCCGTCCGCGAGGGCGATCCTCGTACGCCGATCGCCCTTCTCGCCGAGGGAGAAGACGTCCGTGGCGCCCGACGAGGTGATCTCACCGGAGTCGAGGGCGACGACCACGGGATCGGTGGAGACCACGCTGGGGCCGCGGACGCCCGCGGGCAGCTTGTGGGTCCACTTCGACTTTCCCGTGGCCGGGTCGAGGAGCTGGACCTGGAAGCGCTCCGATCCGTAGTCACCGCAGGAGCGGACCGCCACGAGCCGCTCGCCGCCCGCGTAGCCGACGTCGCGGCACTTGTCCCCCTGCTTCGGCTCCCACAGGACGTCGCCGCTGCGCAGGTCGAAGGCCGCGCCGCCGTAGAGGCCCCCGACGGCGGCCGTGTCACCGCTGATGGTGACCTGGTTGAACTCCGTCTTCTCCTTCTGGTAGCCGATGGTGAGCGACTTGCTCCAGAGCTTGTCGCCGTTGTCCACGTCGAAGGCGGTGATCTCGGTGCACGCGGCCTTGTTGCCCTTGTCGTCGTGCACTTTCGCCCCCGTGACGACGACGGCGATGTTGTCCTTGCCGACGTCCGGTGAGCCCGCGCACGACTCCCCCGGTTTCGGCAGGCGCCAGAGCTGCTTCCCCGAAGTGGCGTCGACGCCGACGATCGCTTCGACCGATGCCTTCGCGTACACCTTGTCGGTGAGCCAGGACCCCTGCGCCTTCCAAGTGGTATCCCCCTTGGGCAACTTGGGCTGCACGGCCTTGGTCGAGAAGAAGGCCTTGGGGTTCGCAGGCACGCTCTCCTTGGGCTTCTCGTACGCGGGTGCCGTACTGTCGCCGCCCGGCTTGGCCGCGGTCTTGTCCTTCGAGCCGTCGCCGGACGTCGTGGCGTACCAGACGCCGCCGCCGACGATCAGGGCGATCGCGGCGACGACGGAGACGACGATCGCGGTCCGGCGACCGGGGCCCCGTGAGCCCGGCGGCGGGGTGGGCGCCGGTATCGGCCGGTAGGCCTGATGGGGGCCGAAGCCGCTGGGCGGCGGGGCGACGGGCGGGCCGAAGCCCGGGGTCTGCCCCTGCTGCGGCGGTCCGAAGGCGCCTTGCGGGGGCGGGCCGAAGGCTCCCTGCGCGGGTACGGGGCCCTGGGGGTGCTGCGGGGGCTGTTCGGGGGGCGGCTGCGTCATCGTGGCTCCACTGCTGGCTGAGGGTAGGGGGTGTGCTGCTCGGCCGGGGGCCTCACCGGGCGAAGGAGAGCATGCGGGCGTTGCCTTCCTCGCCCTTGCCGCCATGGCTCTTGCCGTCCAGGCGCGTAGGGGCCACGAAGAACCGCTTGTCGGCGTAGAGGGTGTGGCCGGCGTACATCGCCGACTCCATGCTCTGGGCCGACGAGGTGTGCCGCAGCAGCACGTCGGGCTTGCCGCCGTCGGGGCCGAACCGCACGGTCCGGCCGCTCTTGCCGCCCTGCGCCTGCACGTAGGCGATCACCCCGGGCTTGCCCGCACCGGCGGCCGCGACCGGCGTGATCTGCCGCCCGCCCTCGACCGAACCGGTCCACTTGGATTTGCCCGTGCGCAGGTCGAAGGCGACGATCTTGTTGGGTCCGATGACGCCGTCCTTGGGCTCGCTCGCCAGGTGGAAGGTGTCCGCGTCGGCGACGCCACCAGGACAGTTCTGCACGCCCTCGCCGGAGTCCCCGGCCCCCGCGCACATCTCGAAGTCGTACGGGCCCTTGCCCATGTCGATCCAGGAGCGCTGGTCCCCCTTGTCGTCGACGGCGACGACGGCCCACTTGTCCATGTCGTCGCGATTTCGGACGGCGACCACGACGGGGTCGACGGAGTAGACCTTCTGGATGCTCCAGCCCTTCTTCGTCCGGTAGCTCCACTCGACGTCGCCGGTGCGGGGGTCGAGCATCTTGAGCCTGCCGTGCGTGTTGGGGCTGCCCGGCTGACAGGATTCGACCTGGAGCAGCCGCGAGCCGCCCGCGACGCCGTCGAGCGAGCAACCGCCCTTGCGCTCCCGCTCGGTGGTGTACATCCGCTTGCCGTCGCCGATGCGGTAGGCGCGCATGGTGGCGCTCTGGTCGACCAGGACGGTGCTGCCCGTGATGGAGACGTGCGTCGCGCTGGTGGCGTCCCAGAAGCCGCCGTCGACGAGTTCCTTGTGCCAGCCCTTCTCGCCGGTCCTCAGGTCGATCATCCGCAGCTGGTCGCACGACGAGTTCCGCTCGGACTTCTTCTTCGTGTACGCCACCACGACCTTGCCGTCCGGTGTGGGGTTCACGGGCGTGTCGCACACCGTGCCGGGCAGCGGCACCGACCACGCCTTCGAGCCGTCCTTGGTCCGGTATCCGGTGACCTCGTCGTGCTCGGCCTGGGCCACGATCCCGGGGACGTGCCAGAGGTCGAGGAGCTGGGCGCCCTTGCCCGGCAGCTTGATGTCGTTCATGGCGACCCAGGCCTTGGCCTCACCGGCCTTGCGCCCCGCGTTGACGTCGATCACGGCGGCCGATCCGTCGTCCTTCGCATCGGAGTCCGCGTCCGGGTCCGCCGACTCCGGCCCGCCGTCCGGCGATTGTTGTGTCTGCCCGGCGACGGGCTCACGGGAACCGCTCCCCTTCCCGTCCCCGTCCGCTTGCGTGACGGCGTAGAAGCCCACACCGATCAGGACCAGGGCGAGGGCACCGGCGCCAAGGGCGAGGCGGAGCTTTCGCGTGGTGCCCGCCGGGGGCGCCGGCTGGACGTAGGGGTTACCGGGCACGGGCTGATGCACCGGCTCGGACTCACGATTGACCATGAACGAGATTCTGGACCAAGCATCGCTCTTTCTAGAGACATTTTCTAGAAAAAGTTTCCACCGCAGGTTTCCGCCACGACCCGGAGGGCATCAGCGGACGCCGGAAACCACTCGCTCGGCGGGCGGCCGCACTGCTTACATCTCCCCCATGAGTGATCTCCACATCCGCCGCGCGACTCCTTCGGACATCGACGGCGTACTGCGGTTCTGGCGCGAAGCCGCGAAGGGCACGAGCGTCAGCGACGACCACGACGGAGTGGCGCGCCTGGTCGCCCGCGACCCCGACGCCCTGCTGCTCGCGGAACGCGACGGCCTCCTCGTGGGCACCGTGATAGCCGGCTTCGACGGCTGGCGCTGCCACCTCTACCGCCTCGCCGTGCACCCGGACCACCGCCGTCAGGGCATCGGCTCGGCACTGCTCGCCGCGGCGGAAGAGCGTTTCGTGGGCCTCGGCGGGCGGCGCGGCGACGCCATGGTCCTCGACCGCAACGAACAGGCCCATCACACGTGGCACGCCGCGGGCTACGCGCCCCAGCCGCAGTGGAGCCGCTGGGTGAAGCACCTCCTCGACTGAGGGGCCGAGCGCTGGGTACCCGTACGCGGTCCGCAGGAGTGGGCTTTGCTGGTCCTTTAATATGGACGGACCACTCGAACGTCTACGAAAGGTGTGAGCGTCCGCCCATGGGCGAGCCTCCCAGTACCCGACATCGCGCATTCCCCCGGTCCCTGCCCGATCATGGGACGGAGGTGACCCGATGACCGAAGTGCTCCTGCTCCTGGTGGCGGTGCTGCTCTCACTGGCCTGTGGCGTCTTCGTCGCGGCCGAGTTCTCCCTCACGACGGTCGAGCGCAGCGAGCTGGAGCGAGCCGCCGAACGCAGTGAGCGCGGCGCCGCGGGCGCCCTCAAGGCCGTCAAGAACCTCACCTTCCAGCTCTCCGGGGCCCAGCTGGGCATCACCGTCACCAATCTGGTCGTCGGCATGCTCTCCGAGTCCTCCATCGCCAAGCTGATCTCGGGCCCGCTGCGCGCCATGGGCATCCCCACCTCGGCGTCCTCGTCGATCGCCCTGGTCATCGGCACGGCCCTGTCGACGGTCTTCCTGATGGTCGTCGGCGAGCTGGTCCCCAAGAACTGGGCGATCTCATCCCCACTGGCCGTCGCCAAACGGGTGGCGACACCCCAGCGCCTGTTCAGCGCCCTTTTCCGGCCCTTCATCGCGCACCTGAACAACACCGCGAACCGCTCCGTACGCCGCTTCGGCATCCAGCCCACCGAGGAGCTGGCCTCCGCGCGCAGCCCCAAGGAGCTGGTGGCGCTCGCCCGGCACTCCGCCAAGGAGGGCTCGCTGGAGCCGGACACCGCCGAGCTGTTCGTGCGCACCCTGAACCTCGCCGACCTCTCCGCGCAGAACGTGATGACGCCGCGCGTCCAGGTCATGGCCCTCGACGTGATGGCCACCTGCGAGGACGTCGCGAACGCCACCCGGGCGACGGGCCTGTCCCGCTTCCCCGTCTACCGCGGCAACCTCGACTCGGTCGTCGGCGTCGCGCACATCAAGGACGTCCTGGCCATACCGGCCGAGCGCCGGGCCCGCTTCCCCGTGGCCGAGCTGATGCGCGAGCCCCTGCTCGTACCGGAGACGCTGACCGTCGACCGCCTGCTCGACCGGCTGTCCGGCAAGCGCACGATGGCCGTGGTCATCGACGAGTACGGCGGCACGGCCGGCGTCGCGACCCTGGAGGACATCGTCGAGGAGGTCGTCGGCGAGGTGCGCGACGAGCACGATCCGCACGAGACGCCCGACATAGCGGCCGACGGCAAGGACGACGACGGCCGGACGCGGTACTCCGCCGACGGCTCGGCCCGCACCGACCAGCTGGCCCGCGTCGGCCTGCGCACGCCGGACGGACCGTACGAGACGCTCGCCGGACTCGTCGCCACCGAACTCGGCCGCATCCCCGCCGAGGGCGACACCCTGGAGGTGGGCGGCTGGCGCCTCGACGTGGTGGACGCGCGCGGCCGCCGCGCGGCCCGCGTCCTGCTGCACGCGCCCTTGCACGACGACCACCAGGAGGAGGAGCGATGACCGCCGTCCAGTTGTTGATCGGCCTGGCGACCCTCGTCGTCAACGCCTTCTTCGTGGGCGCCGAGTTCGCCCTCATCTCCGTACGCAGGAGCCAGATCGAGCCGTACGCCGAGGACGGCGACCGGCGCGCCAAGAGCGTGCTGTGGGGCCTGCGGCACGTCTCCGCGCTGCTGGCCGCCGCGCAGCTCGGCATCACGCTGTGCACGCTGGTGCTCGGCATCGTCGCCGAACCCGCCATCGCGCACATCCTGGAGCCGCTGTTCGACGGCGTCGGGGTCCCGCACGGCCTGGTCCACCCGCTGTCGTTCGTCATCGCCCTGGCCCTGGCCACGTATCTGCACATGCTGCTCGGCGAGATGATCCCCAAGAACATCTCGCTGGCCGAGCCCGTGCGCACCGCGCTGCTGCTCGGCCCACCGCTGGTCGCCGTCGCACGGGCGCTGCGCCCGGTGATCTTCGCGATCAACGCCTTCGCCAACGGCCTGTTGAAGCTGCTCAGGGTCGAGGCGAAGGACGAGGTGAGCGCGTCCTTCTCGGACGACGAGCTCGCCCGGATGGTCAAGGACTCCGGCGAGGCGGGGCTGCTCGACGACCGCGCCCAGGAGCGGCTGCACGACGCCCTGGAGCTGGGCCGCCGCCCCGTCAGGGACGTGGTGCTGCCGCTGGAGAGCGTGGTCTACGCCCGCGTGGGCGTGACGCCCGAGGAGCTGGAGCGGCTTTCGGCGGAATCCGGCTTCTCACGCTTCCCCGTCGTGGACGACGGCCGCCGTATCGTCGGCTATCTGCACGTCAAGGACGCGCTCGACCGGATGCCGCGCGATCTGCCGTTCCGCGTGCCGGACATGCGGAAGATCGCCCAGGTCAGGGAGACCACGCCGCTGGACGACGTGCTGACCGCGATGCGCGGCAGCCGCACGCATGTGGCGGCGGTGCTCGGCTCGGACGGCAGGCTCGCCGGCATGGTCACGATGGAGGATGTACTGCGGGAGCTGTTCGGTCAGCCCGTCTGAGGCCGGAGCCGGAGCCTTGCGGCCGTGGCCGCGAAGCGAGGGGGAAGTGCACAGTGAGTCAACTGGTCCTGCGCGACGTGTCGTACGGCTATCCGGAGCGGCCCGTGCTCGAACGGGTCTCCCTCTCGGTGCGGCCCGGCGAGAAGGCGTGTGTCATCGGTGAGAACGGCTCGGGCAAGTCGACGCTCCTGCGCCTGATGGCGGGCGAGTTCGCGCCCGCCGACGGCGAGGTGGCCGTCGTCTCGGACGGCGGCACCGGCTATCTCGCGCAGACCCTGCGCCTTCCGCCGCACGCCACCGTGCAGGACGCGGTGGACGACGCGCTCGCCGAGCTCCGGGATCTGGAGCGGCGGATCCGCGAGGCGGAACAGACGCTCGGCTCGGCCGGTGAGGCCGAACTGGCCGCGTACGGAGACCTCATCGCCGCCTTCGAGGCACGTGAGGGCTATCGCGCCGACGCACGCCTCGACGCGGCGCTGCACGGACTGGGCGTACCGCACCTGGAGCGTTCGCGCACCCTGGGTTCGCTCTCCGGCGGTGAGTCCGCACGCCTCGCGCTCGCCTGCGTGCTGGCACCGCAGCCCGAGCTGCTCCTCCTGGACGAGCCGACCAACCACCTGGACGACCAGGCACTCGGCTGGCTGGAGGAGCGGCTGCGCGCCCACCGGGGCACGGTCGTGGCCGTCACCCACGACCGCGTCTTCCTCGACCGGGTCGCCGAGGTGATCGTCGAGGTCGACGGCGACCGCAGGTCCGTGGCCCGCTTCGGCGGCGGCTGGCACGGCTATCTGGAGCAGCGCGCCACGGCCAGGCGCCGCTGGGAGGAGCGCTACCGCGAGTGGAGCGAGGAGATCGCACGCCAGGAGCACCTCGCCGAGGGCGGCGCCAAGCGGATCGCGGTCGGCTGGCGGATGAGCGAGAGCCCTCGCTTCGCGAGCAACAACCGTTCGGTGGAGGGGCAGCTCTCCGGGATCGTGCGCAACGCGCGCGAGCGGCTGCGCAGACTGCGCGCCGATCCGGTGCCACGCCCGCCCGACCCGCTGCACTTCACGGCCGGCGAGGGCCTGGCGGGCGGCGACCACCCCTTCGTACGCCCGGTCGCTCTGGCGGACGTCGCGGTGGGCGAGCGCCTCGCCGTCGAGCGCCTGGCCCTCGATCCTGGTTCGCGCACGCTGGTGACCGGCGTGAACGGCGCGGGCAAGTCGACGCTGCTCGCCGTCCTCGCCGGTGCGCTGACCCCGGATCGCGGAGAGGTCCAACTCCCCCCTCGTGTCGGCTACTTGCCGCAGGAGATCGAGTACCTCGGTCACGAGGACACGACGAGGCCGCTGCTCGACGCCTTCGCGGCGGGGCTACCGGGGCTGCCCGAGGACCACACGCAAGCGCTGCTGTCCCTCGGTCTGTTCCGCGAGGAGGACCTGGCCGTGCCGGTGCGGGGGCTCTCCGTGGGCCAGCGCCGACGCCTGGCGCTCGCACGCCTGGTGACGCGCCCGGCCGACCTCCTGCTGCTCGACGAGCCGACGAATCACCTCTCCCCCGCCCTGGTCGAGGAACTCGACGAGGCCCTGGCGGAGTACCGCGGCACGCTGGTCGTGGTGTCGCACGACCGCAGGCTGCGCGAGCGGTTCCGGGGAGAGCGGCTTTCGGTGCAGGCCGGGAGGCCGGCCGTCGCCTAGGTGGCGGTCCGTCCCTCGCGGGCGGTCGGCGTCTCCGTGAGGCCGGGTCCACGCGCCCCGACGTTGGCGGCACCGACCGCCGTGAGCACGGCGAGCAGTGTCGCCATGCCCGCGGTGGCCAGTGCCGCCTTCCAGTCGACGTCCAGGAGGGTGGTCGCCCCGGCGACCAGAACGGCGGCGAGCGACTGCGCGAAGGTACGGAGCGCACGCTCCGCGGTGGCCTTCCAGAATCCAGCGGTCCACATGTCTGGCCCACCCTCTCGTGGTGTACGGGTCAACACTTGGCATACCGCTGTTGTGTGCCGCTGCCCAGAAGGCCGACGGGCCGCCCTCAGAGTTCGAGGCGGTGGCCCGTCGTCGCGTCGACGTGGGAGGGGATGTCGTCGTGGCGGTCGCCGACCGTCGGGGTGCCGGTGGGCTCGAAGAGCAGGATCTTGGCGCCGGACGGGGCCGACGGCTTGTGTTCGATGCCGCGCGGGACCGTGAAGACGGTGCCCTTGGGAAGGGTGACCGTGCGTTCGCCTGTCGGCTCGCGCAGGCCGATGAGCAGTTCACCCTCCAGGACCAGGAAGAACTCGTCGGTGTCGTCATGGACGTGCCACAGGTGGTCGCCCTCGACCTTGGCCACGCGTACGTCGTAGTCGTTGACGCGGGTGACGATGCGGGGGCTCCAGAGGGCGTCGAAGGAGGCCAGGGCCTTGCCGAGGGGAATCGGTTCGTTGCTCATGGGTCCAGCGTCCGGCATGGGCCGCCTCCCCCGTGAGTGGTAGGAACAGCTTATGTCGCAAGGATCCTCTCAACCCGCCGGAAGGCGGCACCCGCATCGGGTCGTCGTCATCGTCGACGCGAACTCCAACCCCTTCGAGCTCGGCTGCGCGACCGAGGTCTTCGGGCTGCGCAGGCCCGAACTCAGGCGTGAGCTCTACGATTTCAGCCTCTGCTCGCCCGAGCCGCGCACCCTGATGCGGGACGGCTTCTTCACTCTCTCGGGCGTCGCCTCGCTGGACGCGGCGGACTCGGCGGACACCTTGATCGTGCCCAACAGGCCGGACATCGAGGTTCCCCGCCGCCCGGCCGTCCTGGACGCCATTCGCCGGGCGCACACCCGGGGCATCCGGCTCGTCGGCTTCTGCAGCGGCGCCTTCACGCTCGCCGAGGCCGGGGTGCTCGACGGACGCCGGGCCACCGCGCACTGGCAGTGGGCGGACGACTTCCGGGCCCGCTTCCCCGGCGTACGGCTCGAACCGGACGTCCTCTTCGTCGACGACGGCGACATCCTGACCGCGGCGGGCAGCGCCGCCGCCCTCGACCTCGGGCTGTATCTGGTCCGCCGTGACCACGGCGCCGAGGTCGCCAACGCGGTGAGCCGCCGCCTGGTCTTCGCCGCCCACCGGGACGGCGGGCAGCGGCAGTTCGTCGAGCGGCCGGTGCCCGAGGTGCCGGACGAGTCGCTTGCGCCGGTCCTCGCCTGGGCCCAGGAGCGGCTCGACTCACCCCTCAGCGTGCCGGAGCTCGCGGCGCGCGCCGCACTCAGCCCCGCCACCCTGCACCGCCGCTTCCAGGCCCAGCTGGGAACCACTCCCCTGGCCTGGCTCACCGGCGAACGCCTCGCGCTGGCCTGCCGGTTGATCGAGCGGGGCGTGGCACCCTTCGACACGGTCGCCCGACGCAGCGGACTCGGCACCACCGCCAATCTGCGCGCCCTGATGCGCCGCGAGACGGGGCTGACGCCCTCGGCGTACCGGCGCAGGTTCGGGCCCGCGCCGGAGTGAGGCGGGCTAGCCTTGACGCGTTCGGTGCTCACGGCAGGCCCATGGGGGGGCGAAGCATTGACGATCCACGACCATCACGCGGACCTGGCATCGGAGCGATTGGATGTGCGGCTGGCCGCCGTGAGCGCGCTGGAGCAGCTCCTCGCGGCCTCTTCGTCCGACGGTGATCACGACCTGATCGTCCACGGGCTGGTCGAATTCGTCCGGCGGAGTGTGGTGGATCCGCGTCTCGGGCATCAAGGGCCCCTATACCTGCGGGCCCGGGAACCAGTGGCTCTGGCCGCCGATGTCCAGGCCGCCCTCACCGCCCTGGCCCGGCGTCATGAAGCCGTCGAGGCGCGCCGCCCGGAACTGAACGGTCTCGACCTGCGCTCCGCCGACCTGAGCCGCGGGCGATGGACACACGCCCGGCTCAATGGCAGCGACCTGCAGGACGCCGATCTGCGCGAAGCCGACCTGCGGGACGCCGACCTGTCGTGGGCCTTCCTGGAGCGGGCAGACCTCACGTCCGCCCAGCTCGGCCGCGCCAATCTGACCAACGCGCACCTGTGGGAGGCGAACCTGCGAGGCGCGCAGGCAACGCACGCCTGCTTCTGGGGAGCCGACCTCCACCACGCCCACGGCGAGAACGCCCGGCTCGAGTTCGCCGGCCTGCATGGGGCCGACCTCGACCACGCCGACCTGCGGGGCGCGCAGTTGCCGTATGCCTCGTTCAACGCCGCGTCCGCGCGCGGCGTCTGCCTCAAGGGTGCCCTGCTCCACTTTGCCGACCTGCGGAAGGCACGGCTCGACGACGCCGATCTGACGCAAGCGCGGCTGGAAAACGCGGCTCTGTCGAACGCCCTGCTGCGCAACGCCCGGCTCACCGGCGCCTCTCTGCGGGGCTGCCAGATGGTCAAGGCCAATGCCCAGTACGTGGATCTGTGCGGCGCGGATCTCTCCCACACGGGCCTCGGAGCCTCCGACCTCTCGTACGCCGACCTGCGCGGCGCCGATCTGAGCGACGCGTACATGTTCAACACCCGGCTGCACCGCGCCGACCTCGCCGGGGCCCGCCTCGACCGGGCCAACCTGCACAGCGCGGACCTCACCGAGGCCTGGGGACTCGAACCCGAACAGCTCAGCACCGCCTGGGTCTACGAGAAGACCCTCCTCGACCCGGAGCTGGCGCGGCATCCCCTGGTGCGGGAGCGGATCGCGGCGACCGAGAGCCGGTTCGACTGACCGGCGTCCCACCGACCGGCTCGGCTCGATACTCAGCTGACCGTCCGCAGCCGGCCCAGCTGCTCGAACCGGTCACGGAAGCCCTTCGCCCGGCCCTGCGGCAGCCCCCAGAGCCTGCCGATCTTCGGAAGCGCGTCGGTCATCTCCCGCGACTGGGACCGGACCTGGATCAGAAAGCGCAGCTCAGGCCTGAAGCACTGCCACCACAGGCGCCGCCGCAGATCGGCGGGCACCTCCGAGGAGGCAATGCCCATCAAGGTCGCGATCTCCTCGGGCAGCTGAGCGGGCGTGGCCCTGGTGAGACGGCCCACGATCTTCGCCACCAACGAGATTCCGTGACCGCACACCTCGGTCAGTCCGACCGCCTCGCTGCGCACCGCCATGAGCAACTGCCGGGAGGTGTCGGAGGCTTCGCCGAGCGCCAGTGCCTCGTCCAGCTCCACGCGGTGCCCGCGGAAGCGGCGAGCCCTCGTGCGGAGTTCGGCCAGGCGCGGCCACACGTCCTCGATCCGCCGGGCGTCGGCCAGCGCGACGGCCAGGAACACCGGAAGCACGAGGTCCTGCTCCCGGGCGAGTTCGCGGTAGGCGCGGTCGGCCGCCTCGCCGGTGAGCAGTCGGTCCTCCAGCTCCCAACCCCGTTCGCAGAAGTAGTGGCGGAAAGGCATCCGGGCGGTCGCGGGCGCGTAGGGAAGGCCGAGGAGGTTCGCGAAGGACTGGGCGGCATGGGCCCGGTACGTCACATCGCCCAGAACCGGGGCGCAGTATCCGTCCGAGAGCGACGGCAGGTCGTCGCAGTAGGGATCGCGCAGCAGCGTCAGCTTCGGCGTGAACCAGCCCTGTGCCTCACAGGCCGCAAGCGCCTCACCGGGGCGCACGGGGCGTCCGGTCACCAGCGTCCAGGCGTCGGCCACCTCCCGTACCGCATCCGCCCAGTAGGTGCCCGCCGGGAGCTCCCGCTGGTGGGCGAGAGGCGAGATCAGGGCGCGGTAGGACCTGAGGCTCTGTTCGTAGAGTCGCGCCGGCGCGTCGTCCGTGTGCGAGAGGGGTGGCAGGCTCACGAACACGTCGTCACCGAGGAGTTGGTTGAGCCTCGCGGCGGGCACGAGGTGCTCGCCCGCGTAGTAGATCCGGTCGGACATGATCACCCGGTCCGCGAACGCGGCCAGGTCCCACAGGGTCAGCGGCGTGAGCCACCGCCGGTCGCCGGCCAGCAGGCGGTCGGCGATCCCCACCGTCGTGGCGTCCATGTACACGCTGTTGCGCCCGGAGGCCGGGCGCCAGTCGGCCAGGGCCCGCAGATCTGCGGGCGTCGCCTCGTCGAGGTGGAGGATCCCCGCGTCGACGGCCGAGCGGGTCGACGGGTCGGCGCTGTCCCACCGGGAGACCCGGCCCGCGACGCGCTCCGCGCTCGCCCGGCAGCTGTCGAGCATCTCCTCGGGCGTCCGTGCCGCCAGGGGGTCGTTGTTCTGCGGCACGTCCGGCCCTCCGGGATATGGACTCCGACATCGGACTCCATCATCCACCGCGGCGGCCTCGCCGAGGCCCGATCTCCACCATCCCCGTCAGCGCCGCCGGTGCGCGCCCCTGCCGCGGGCCACCGCCTTCGCGTCCTTCTTGAACGCCCACTCCATCTCGGGTTCCATCGCGAACTTGAAGAGGCGCTGCACCGGCGGGGTGCACAGCGCGGTGATGAGGGCCGCGGCGCAGAGGGTGACGGTGATCTCGCCCAGCGGGGTGTGCAGCCAGCCGAGTTCGTACCAGTCCCAGAAGCGGGAGCCCTTGGCTACGAAGCCGTGCAGCAGATAGCCGTAGAGCGTGCCCGCGCCGAGCGCGGTGAACCACAGTCTGCGGCCCGGCACCCAGGCGAAGAAGCACGCCACGAGGATCGCCGAGCAGCCGAACATGCCGAGCGTCATCACGGCCCCGGACCAACCGGGCGCGGCGAGTTCCTGTGCGCTGTCCCTGCGGTAGAACCAGGCGGCGTTCATGCGCGGCGCCGCCCAGTACGCGAACAGCAGGGCGCCCGCGAAGACCGGCAAGGCCAGGATGCGGGCCTCCCGGCGGCGCACGATCTGGAAGTGCTCGGGCTTCAGGCACAGGCCGAGGACGAAGAACGGCAGGAACTGCAGGACGCGTTGCAGGTCCAGGTCGTCGCCGATGTCCGGCGAGACGGAGGCGAGTATGGCGATGGCCAGCGCGATCGGCAGCGGCCGGCGGACCAGCTTCCACAGCGGGGTGGTCAGCCGCCAGACGAAGAGCGCGACCAGGAACCAGGTGAGGTACCAGGGGTCGAGCAGGCTGATCGGGTACGTCGGGTCGTCGCCCGCCCAGCGCTTGAAGAAGGTGTAGGCCACCTCGAAGATGACGTACGGCACCGCGATGCCCGTCACCAGGCGCTTGAGACGGTCCGGGCTCGCGTCGAAACTCCGCGAGAAGTAGCCGGAGATGACGATGAACGCCGGCATGTGGAAGGTGTAGACGGTGATGTAGAGCGCGGCCGCCGCCCGGCTGTCGCCGCGCAGCGGCTCCCAGGCGTGACCCATCGCGACCAGCACGATCGCCAGGTACTTGGCGTTGTCGAAGAACGAGTCCCGGCGCTTGACCGGAGGCTTCGGCACCACCGTGGGGGGCGCCGAAGCCTCCGGAGGGGCATTGCGCGCGGCGGGCAGCGGCGCGCTCAGTGCCCCGGCCCGGTGCACCGAGCGGACAGGCTCACTCACGGGACCTCCCGGGGGAACCCGGGCCCGCGGTCTCGCGTCTTACGTCCAATGCGGGTGCTACACCTGTGTAGAACATCACGGGCACCCTAGCCACCGGAGCCCCCGCACGTACAGTCACGCCACCTGTGAATCAGTTGAGCGCCGCCGGTGAGGGGCCGACCAGCTCGGACAGCACGTCCTCCATGGTGACGAACCCGAGCACCGTGCCGCTCTCGCCGGTGACCGCGGCCAGGTGACTGCCCGCGGCCCGCAGCGCGGTCAGCGTGTCGTCGAGCGGGGTGTCGATGTGCACCCGCGTGACCACGTGCAACGCGGCGCGCGGGAAGGGCCGGTCCCGCTCGGCGATGCCCAGGGTGTCCTTGATGTGGAGGTAGCCGAGCAGGGTGCCCTCGGGCCCCGTCACCGGGAAGCGGGAGAAGCCCGCGTCCGCGGCCACCTGCTCCAGGCGTGCCGGGGTGACCGTGTGTTCGACGGTGCGCATCCTGACGGCCGGCACGAGGATCTCGCCGACCGGCCGGGTGCCGA
Organism: Streptomyces sp. NPDC002853; assembly: GCF_053591915.1. Taxonomy (NCBI): domain Bacteria; kingdom Bacillati; phylum Actinomycetota; class Actinomycetes; order Kitasatosporales; family Streptomycetaceae; genus Streptomyces; species Streptomyces sp. NPDC002853. The sequence goes on from NZ_JBSFUS010000004.1 coordinate 488,426, forward strand.
GCTCCAGCGCGTCGCGCAGCCGCTCGCCGTCGGCCGCCGACAGGAGACCCGCCTCGCTGGAGTCAACGACCATGCGGGCGAGCTGGTCGTCGGTGTAGACGGACTCGACCTCGTCCTTCGGTTCGACCCTGAGCAGCTTGAGGAGGGTGTTGGCGAAGGCGTTGATGCCGAAGACGACCGGCCTGAGGGCACGGGTGAGCGCCACCAGCGGCGGGCCGAGCAGCAGGGCGGTCCTGGCGGGCGCGGCGAGCGCGACGTTCTTGGGGATCATCTCGCCGATCAGCATGTGCAGATACGTCGCCACCGTCAGGGCGATGACGAAGGCGATCGGGTGCACCAGGGCGTGCGGGATGTGCACCGCCTCGAAGGCGGGCTCCAGGAGGTGCGCGATGGCGGGCTCGGCGACCGCGCCGAGCACCAAGGAGGAGACGGTGATGCCGAGTTGGGCGGTGGCCATCACCGCGGAGATGTGCTGCAGGCCCCACAGGGTGATGCGGGCGCGTTTGTCGCCCGCCTGGGCGCGGGGCTCGATCTGGCTGCGGCGCACGGAGATCAGGGCGAACTCGGCGCCGACGAAGAAGGCGTTGGTGAGCAGGGTCAGGGCGCCGATGGCGAGCTGGAGCGTGGTCATCGTGCCTCCTCCACTGCCTGGCGGGGCACGTGGAGCGCGGGTTCGGTGATGCGGATCCGGTCGGCGCGATGGTGCTCGACCGCCAGGACGGCGAGCCCCCAGCCGTCGAGGTCGAGCGCGTCGCCCTCGGCCGGGATGCGGGAGAGCCGGGTGGCGATCAGTCCGGCCACGGTCTCGTACGGCCCGTCGGGCGCGGTGAGTCCTATCGCCGCGAGCTGGTCGATGCGGACGCTCCCGTCGGCCTCCCACACGGTGCGGCCGTCGGGGGCCGCCTGGGCGGGCAGCAGGTCGGGGACCTCGATGGGGTCGTGCTCGTCGCGGACCTCGCCCACCACCTCCTCGACGATGTCCTCCACCGTCGCCACACCGGCCGTGCCGCCGTACTCGTCGATGACCACGGCCATCGTGCGGGTCTCCCGCATCCGCTCGAGCAGCCGGTCGGCGGGCAGGCTGTCGGGCACGAGAAGGGGCTCGGTGGCCAGGTCGGTGACCGGGGTGAGCCGGCGCTTGTCGGGGGCCAGGGCGAGCACGTCGCGGATGTGGACGGTGCCGATGACCTCGTCCAGGCTGTCGCGGAAGACGGGGAAGCGGGACAGGCCCGTGGCGTGCGTCAGGTTCGCCGCGTCGGCGGCCGTGGCGTGCGCCTCCAGGGCCCGTACGTCGACGCGCGGGGTCATCACGTTCTCCGCGGTCAGGTCGCTCAGGTGCAGGGTGCGCACGAACAGTTCGGCGGAGTCCGCCTCCAGGGCGCCCTCGGCGGCCGACCGCCGGGCGAGGGCGACCAGCTCCTCGGGGGTGCGTGCGGAGGCCAGCTCCTCGGCGGGTTCCAGGCCGAAGCGGCGTACGACGTGGTTCGCGGTGTTGTTCAGGTGCCGGATGAACGGTCCGAAGGCGGCGGTGAAGCCGCGCTGGGGTGCCGCGACCACCTTGGCTACGGCCAGCGGCCGGGAGATCGCCCAGTTCTTGGGCACCAGCTCGCCGACGACCATCAGGATCACGGTGGACAGCGCCACACCGAGGAGGGTGGCCGTGGTGGGAGCGGCGCCGCCGAGACCCGCGGCCTCCAGCGGGCCGCGCAGCAGCGCCGCGAGCGACGGTTCGGCGAGCATGCCGATGACCAGCGAGGTGACGGTGATGCCGAGCTGGGCACCGGAGAGCTGAAGGGTCAGCCGCCGGACCGCCTTCAGGGCGCTCTCGGCGCCCCGCTCGCGCGCCTCGGCGGCACGCTCCAGGTCACCGCGCTCGACGGTGGTCAGGGAGAACTCGGCCGCCACGAACACCGCGCAGGCGAGCGTGAGGAGCAGGGCGAGCAGCAGAAGCAGGATCTCGGTCACCGTGCCACCCCCGTTCCCTCGCGCTCGGACAGCGGGCGGGACGTGGCACGGTTCGTACTGGGAGGCTCACCCATTGCGGGTCCGTGGCTCCTTCTCGTACTCGTACGAAGCGTCGTACGAGGGCGGTGGCGTGGAAGCGGTGGTGCTTCTACACCACTGTAAAGGAACGGCAAAGCGAGTCGGGCAGGGCCCACGCCCTCAGAGCGGGGTCGCCGCGTGCAGGATCATGACCATCGTCACGGCGGAGTTGGCCGACGACATGGCGGAGACCACTGCCCCCGCGGCGGCCGCCCACGCCGCGAGCCCCACCGCGGTGAACAGCGAGGGCCAGCTGCGCGCCGCGGGAGCAGGGCCGAGGAGGGCCGCGACCCGGCGCGGAACGGGCCCCGGCGCCGCGAGTCCGGCCAGGGTCGGTGCCGGGGCGCCCCGGGAGTGCAGAGCCGCCTTGCCGATCGCGCGGGCCACGGCCCTGCGGTCGCCGACGGCATGGGCGGCGTCCTCGTCGGCCCAGCGTTCGGTCGTGTAGGCCACGGCGGTACGCAGCGGGCGCAGGAACGGATTGGCGCGCGCGGCCAGCTGCACGGCGAGGAGGTAGCGGTGGTGGCGGGTCGCGAGGTGGGCGCGCTCATGGGCGAACAGGGCGCGGCGCTCGGCGGGGGCGAGGCAGTCGAGCAGCGCGGTGGTCACCACGACCCGGTCACGGGCGCCGCCGGGCAGCGCGTAGGCGTAGGGCACGGTGTCGGGCAGGACGGCGACGGCGGTGCCGGGCAGCCCGGCGAGCGCGCGGTGGGCGCGGCGGCGTACCTGGCGGTGGCGCCACAGCGTCCTGCCGCACGCCAGGGCCACGGCGAGCAGCCCCGGGATGGCTAGACGCCCGGCGACCTCGTCGTACGGGACGGCCGCGCGCACCTCGGGGTCCGACCAGCCGTCGGGCAGCGGGTTGCCGGGCAGTTGCGCCGTGCCGACGACCATCAGCAGGCCCAGGCACAGCGTGCTGCAGAGCGCCATGACCGCGGCGACCGTCGTGAGCAGCCGGGTCGCCGTCCGCGGGTGCAGCCGCTGCTCGGCGAGCCGGGCGACCGGCCAGGCCGTCAGCGGCAGCACGAGCGGCAGCAGGACGAACATCCCCATGACGGTTCAGACGTCCTTCTCCGCCTCGGCCTGCCGCAGGAGCTCACGCAGCACCTGCTCGTCGCCCGGCGGCAGCGCGGTGAGGAAACTGGCGAGGACCGCCTCCCGGTCGTGCTCGCCGTCGAGCACCTTGCGCATCTTGCGCGCCGCGAGGCCCGCCTCGTCGGCCGACGGCGTCCACGCGAAGGAGCGCCCCGCGCGCTCGCGCGTCACCGCGCCCTTGTCGAGGAGGCGGCTCAGGATCGTCACGACGGTCGTGTACGCGAGGTCCCCGCCGAGCCGCTCCTGCACCCAGCCCGCGGTCGCGGGGCCCTCCGCCTCGCGCAGGACCGTCAGGACCTGAGCCTCCAGCTCACCCTGCCCCCGCCGCCGGGACCGCCGCTCCTGCTCCGCCACGCCCGTCTCCCTTTCACTGCCCAGTCGTCCTGACGAGGCTAACGCCCGGCCGGCCGGGGTGTGGCGCCGGTCAGGCGCGACGCGGGCGTCCTGCCGGCGCGGGCGAAAAACGCGTTGCCCCGCCCCATGGCGCCCTTTAAGATCACTCGCGTGACTGCCGGGTCGGCCATGGGCCACGTACGAGTGAGGCATCCGGCCTTGGCGTGAGCGCGAGGCGGGCCAGAGCCCCGCCGTCTCTCTTCCGACTTCCCACAGCGCCCCATGCGGCGCACCGACAGTGGATTCCAAGACCCGGAAGAGACCTCACACATGCCGCAGCACCAGCACTCACAGTCGCACTCGCACGACCCCGATTCGCCTGTCACGACCGTCCAGTTGAACCACACCGTCGTCTTCGCCAGGGACCGGCAGCTGTCCGCCGAGTTCCTCGCCGTGATCCTGGGCCTGAAGGTCGGCGCCCCGTTCGGACCGTTCCTGCCCGTCGACCTGGGCAACGGCGTGACGCTCGACTATTACGAGCTGACCGATGAGCCGGTCCAGTCCCAGCACTACGCGTTCCTCGTGCCCGACGAGCAGTTCGACGCCATGATCGCCCGCCTGGACGCGATCGGGGTCACCCACTACGCGGACCCCAGCCATACCGAACCCGGCCAGATCAACCGTTGGTTCGGCGGTCGTGGCGCGTACTTCGACGATCCGGACGGCCACAACATGGAGATCATGACCCGGCCCTACGCGCGCCCTTAGCCCTCCGCGGGCGGAACGGGCCGCTCCCTGGGGCTGCTTGTCTGTTCGAGTCGTGATTAAGGCATCGCGCCCCGCCCGCTCCGGCCGCGGGCGGGGCGCGGGTGCCCGGCCGTGACCACTGGGACCCCGCCCGGGCCGTTCGCCGTGAGGCGGCGGGGCGAGCTGACGGCTCGAGCGTCGACTGGGCCGCGGGAGCCGGGCAGTTGGCGTACAGGACGTCCCTGAACCCCAGTGCTTACGCCCGCGCTACGGTCGGCGCAAAAGGCTCATTGCGGCACTTGTCCGGCGGCAGTAAACAAGGGAATCGACCCAGAAACGTTGCGGCCGCGGCGTCCTGCAAGGCATCACATCGCAGCTCTGAGAGAAGCCGGGTGATCCAGAATGGCGCAAGATCCACACACCGCAGTGACGAACGAACCGGACGACGGAGCGATAACCCTGGCCGCCGAGCAGGAGGCGGTGCTCCAGCCGCCCTCCGAGGGGACGGAGGGCCAGGCCCAGCACTCGACGGGTGAGGGCCTGGAGCACGTCGAGGGCTACCGGCGCCCGGAGCACTTCGCGCCCGAGGCCTGGACGGCCCCGACCGCTTCGCTGCCCGACATCGGCGAGGCGTCGTACGGCCCGCCGCCCCTGGCCCCGGAGACCGTGCACGGCCCCGACGACCGCATCCAGATCACCAACACCAGCGTGTACCCGTGGCGCGTGCACTGCTACCTGCTGATCACCGCACGCGACAACACCCTCTACCAGGGCACCGGATGGCTGCTCGGACCCCACACCCTGGCGACCGCGGGCCACTGCGTCTACATCAAGGGCAGTGGCGTGGCGGGCCGGGACGGCTGGGTGAAGAGCATCCAGGTCATGCCGGGGCGCAACGGCGCCTCGCTGCCCTACGGCAGCATCACCTGCACGAGCTTCCGCTCCGTGACGGGCTGGACGAGCAACGGCGACGAGAACTTCGACTACGGCGCCATCATCACGCCCTCCAACATCGGCTCCACCACGGGCTGGTTCGGCTTCGGCGTCTGGTCGGACTCGGACCTGCTCAAGACCACCGGCAACATCTCCGGCTATCCGGGCGACAAGCCGTCCGGGACCCAGTGGTACGCGGCGCGCGGGATCGACTCGGTCGCCCCGCGCAAGGTGTACTACGACATCGACACCGCGGGCGGGCAGAGCGGCAGCTCCGTCTACCGCATCGACAGCACCGGCCGCTACGGCTTCGGCATCCACGCCTACGGCGGTGCCCGGGTGAACTCCGGGACCCGGTTCACCACACCCGTCTTCAACAACTACGTGGCATGGAAGGCGTGAGCGCACCCCGATGAACGGCAGCGAGTCCGCAGTGGAGATCACCGGCGTCGTCCGCGACACCTCGGGCACCCCGGTGACGGGCGCCCACGTCCTGTTCACCGACGGTCCACGGCCTCTGCCGGACATCGCTGCCGTCACGGACGCCGAGGGACGCTTCTCCCTCGTCGCCCCCACGACGGGCGAATACAGGCTCATCTGCCGGGCGGACCCCCTCATGGGCCCGTCCGGCACCGCCGAGGCCACCGTCCGTGTCGAACCGCCGGAGCGGGCCGCCCCCCGGGGGCGGCTGCGCGTCGAGCTGACGCTCGGCTAGCGCGGTGGGCGGCGCCGGGCGGCAGCGGTGGACGTGCGCGGCGCGCGACTCCTGTCTAGCGTCACGGTCATGAACACTGTCCCGCAGCGTTTCGAGATCCTGCTGGTCCCCGAGTTCTCGGGGGACGGCTCAAGTACCACCGATGCCCGCGGCGCCCTGCGCTCGGCCGTCGTGGTGGCCACGGGCGACACCGGGGCCTCCGGGTTCCCCCGGTTCGCCGGTGACGGCATGGAGGCCGACATCGACCCCGAAACCCGCACCGTCGAGGCACTTCTGGTCGACGGGTCGGAGCTGGACTACGGGCTCTCGGTGCGGGTCGCGGAGGCGTAGGGCGCCCGTCACGGCGGCGGGGCCGCATCGCCCGCCAGCCGCGCGAGCGCGTTCCCGAGCCCCGGCGGCGAACCGGCGGCGGCGGGCCCGACCGCGCCGTCGGGCGAAACGGCCCCCACCAAGGTGTCGCCCGAGTGGACCAGGATGTGGCTGGGCGGCCGCAGTCGCCGGGCCTGGTCGATCACCGTCGCGGCGTCACCGGCGAAACGGGCGCTGAGGTCGATGACCAGGACGTCGGGCAGCAGGGCCCGGGCCCGCGCCATGGCGAGGAAGCTGTCGTCCGTCTGGGAGATGACGTACACGCCGGGGACGGCCTCGATCTGCGGGATCAGGTCACCTGCCTGGTGATCGGCGGCCAGCACCAGCACGGTCAGCACCTCGCACTTGCCCTTCGCCTGGTCCGGGTGTCACCGGCACTCGCCGTACGCGTACCGCGATCTCGACTTCACTGATCGTTTCAGCATGTCATCCGACGCGGCGGATACGGCGCCCGCGCGGAACGGGGCGTGTCGCCCTAGGACGGCAGGTCGAGCCGGGTCAGGTGCTCGGGGGTGAGCGCCCGCAGGAAGTCCGCGGCGTCGAAGGCCTCACCGGCCGCGCGTACGCCCGGCACCTTGCCGCGTCCGTCGAGGAGGCGCTCGACGGCCTCCACGACGAGCGGTGCCGTCACGGCGTAGATGTCGCGCCCGCCCGCGACCGCGCGCCGCATCTCCTTGCCGCGCCGGACGACCGCCTCGACCAGGAAGGTCTGCGCGGAGCGCCCGACGGCGTCGGCGGGCTCGGGCTCCGGCGTCTCATCGGCCCGGATGTCCCGCAGCGGCGCGAGGTTCATCACCGCCCGCACCTCGGGGGTCCGCACGTGACGCGGCAGGGTGACCTGGTCGGCCGTCGCGAACCCGGAGGCGTCCTGGGTGCCGAACGGCTCGGGGAAGTCCCACGGGAAGGTGTCCTGGGAGTAGTCGAACGGGCGCAGTTCGCCTCCGGAGTACACCAGGTGCTGCCCGGCGTTGCTCTCCCCGGTGCGCCGGGTGCCCCGCGTCGGGTGCCAGCTGTCGAGTGCGTACGCGAGGGTGATCTCGTCCGCGTCCGGCCACTCCCCAAGCGCGGCGGTGGCCAGCAGGTCGCCCAGGCCGCCGTAGAACGCCAGGGACGGGGCGATGACGACGCCCGCCGCTCGCGCGCGCTCGCCGTAGGTGTCGAACAGGGCGGCGCTGACGCCCTGTTCGGCGGCGACGTCCAGGTACGGGATGCCGGCGCGCAGCGCCGCGTCGGCCACGGGCAGGGCCGTGTCGAGGAACGGCCCCGCGCAGTTGACGACCGCCGAGGCACCGTCGAGGGCGCGGTCCAGGGACGCCGCGTCGCCGGTGGAGGCCACGCGCACCGGCGCGCCGGGGGCCAGGCCGCGCAGCGCCTCCAGCCTCTCCTGGTCCCGTCCGACGAGCAGCGGCTTCAGGCCGCGGCGCAGCAGCTCCGCCACGACGAAGCGGCCGGTGTGGCCGTACGCGCCGATGACGGCGACCGTCCGTGCGTCGGACCGGACGCCGGCGTGCTGCACGGTGGGTGTGGCGGGGGCGTTGCTCATCGTTGACTCCCGTTGTCCTGAGGGCGGTTGCGCCCTGCCGGCACCATGATCCGGGGCCGGGCCGCACACCACCAGCGGCCGGAATGACGAGGGGCGTACAGTTTCGGACATGCGGACCGTGGCGATGGCACTTCCCGAGGGCACCATGCTTTTCGAGGCGGCCGCGGCCTTCGAGGTCTTCGGTTCGGACCACTCCGACCTGGCCGGGTCCTGGTACTCGTTCACCGTGTGCGGCGCGGCCGGTACCCGCGTGGGGCCGTGGCTGCGCGCCGAGCCCGCCCAGGGTCTGGAAGCCGTCGCCACCGCGCGGACGGTGATCGTCCCGGCCTGGCGTGACATCGACCGGGACCCGCCGGGCGAGTTGACCGAGGCCCTGCGCACCGCCCACGCATCAGGTGCCCGCATCGTCTCGCTGTGCACCGGCGCCTTCGTCCTGGCCGCGGCCGGCCTGCTCGACGGGCGCCGGGCCACCACGCACTGGGCCCACGCCGCCCGGCTGGCCGCGCGCCATCCCCGCGTCACGGTCGACGCCGGGGTCCTGTTCACCGACGAGGGCAGCGTGCTCACCTCCGCGGGGAAGGCCGCCGGCATGGACCTGTGCCTGCACATCGTGCGCGCCGACCACGGGGCGACGGTGGCCAACGCACTGGCCCGGCGGCTCGTGACCCCGCCCCACCGGGACGGCGGCCAGGCGCAGTTCATCCCGGCACCCGTGACGCACGGCCGCGACCACCCCCTGGCCGATCTGCTGCCCTGGATACTCGCCCGCCTCGACCAGCCGCTCACCGTGGAAGACCTGGCCCGGCAGGCGGGCATGAGCAGCCGCAATCTGTCCCGGCACTTCCATGCCGTCACGGGCACGGCGCCGCTGCGCTGGCTGCTCGGTCAACGCGTGCGCCTGGCACAGGAGTTGCTGGAGTCGGGCGACGAGAGCGTCGAACGGATCGCGGCCCGGACGGGCATGGGGACGTCCGCCACGCTCCGGCGCCACTTCACCCGCGTCACGGGTCTGCCGCCCGAGGCCTACCGGCGTACCTTCGGCGCCTCCTGAGCACACGGTGGGCCGGCCGTCCCACCGTGTGCGACCCGGGTCGTGGGGTGCGGACAGACGGGAATCGGCACTCGGCCGACTGTTTGCCGAACATGGGGGTACTCGGCCGCCATGCGAACACGGAGGCAGTCGTTCAAACGCTGATCACAGACGCCCCGATCGGTGCCCGCGTCGCGTGGGTGCCCATCGGCCGGCCTCAGCGCCGAACGAAACACGAGATCAACTGATCACACCACGACATCAAGGGAGGCAGCCATGATCACCGCCGTCATCATCGCCGTGGTCGTCATCGCGGCAGCCGCCGTCCTCTTCGTCGTCATGCGGCGAGCCAAGGGCGGCGGACACGGTCTGAAGCACCGTTTCGGGCCCGAGTACGACCACACCGTCGCCCGGCACAACGGAGACGTGCGGGCAGCCGAACTGGAGCTGCGCGAGCGCGTACGGCTCCACGGCTCCGTCAAGGCCGAACCGCTGCCGCCCGGCGCCCGCGAGCGCTACGTGGCCCAGTGGGCAGGCGTCCAGGAGCAGTTCGTCGAATCACCGCAGCAGGCCGTGGTCGAGGCCGACGCACTCATCGCCCGCCTGTCCAGGGACCGCGGCTTCCCGGACGGTGAGCGCTTCGACGAGCAGGTGGCCGCGCTCTCCGTTCACCACGGCCACCACGTCCACGGCTACCGCCGCGTGCACACGGCGGCACGCGGACAGGGCGGCACCGAGGAGATGCGCGAGGCCATGGTCGAGGCCCGACGCCTCTTCGACGCGCTCGTCGCCGACCACACGGTCGACTCCACCCGGAACGACCGGCACTCCACCGCCGACCGCGGCCACGCACCGTGGGCACTGCCCCGGCGCCACGCGAAGGGAAGTGGCACGTCATGACGGATGCCCGGCACAGCACACCGCGCGAGCAGGCCATGGGCAGCGACATCCCCGCCCCCGCACCCGCTCCGGCGGCGTCCCCCGCTCCTCCCGCTCCGGGCTCCCCCGCCGCAGGCTCCCCTGCGCCCGGCACGCACGCCCCCGGCACGCACGCCCCCGGCGCCGGGACAGGCGCCGGGACCGGCACCCACGACCCGGGCGCGCACGACTTCGGCTCCCGCACCCCCGGCTCCCACACCCCTGCCGGTGACGTCGGCTCCGCCCTGCTCCCGCAGGACCAGCACGACAAGCTCGGCCTGCGGCTCCAGCAGGCTCTCAGCACCTTCGTCGAGAACCCGCGCCAGGCGGTGGAAGAGGCCGACAGCCTCTTCGACGAAGCCGTCAGGCACCTGACCGAGACCCTCACGGAGCACCGTCGCGTCCTGCGCGCCAGCTGGCAGGGCCACGACACCGAGGCCCACACGGAAGAACTGCGCCTCGCCCTGCGGCAGTACCGCGAGGCCACGGAAAGGCTGATGCGCATCTAGGCACATCGGCGCGGCACACACGTGGGGCCCGGGGCTGTTGCCCCGGGCCCCACGTCGTTCGGGCCGTGCGGGGTCAGCCGTTGGGCAGGATGACCGCCCGGCCGTTGATCCGGCCCTCGTGCAGGTGCTCGTACGCCTTGGGCGCGTCCTCCAGTGCGTACGTCTCCACATGCACGTCGATCGCGCCGGAACGGGCCAGGTCGAGGACCTCGATGAGCTCGGCCCTGCTGCCCCAGTACGGGGCGCGGACCGCCGCGTCATAGGGGGTCGTGCCGAAGCCGACGGCCGCGGCGCCGCCGCCGATGCCGACGATGGTGATGTCCGCCTCGACCGCGGCGCAGGCGGTCGCCGTGGCGACGGTGGGCGGCGCGCCGACGAAGTCGAACACCGCCTGCGCGCCGAGGCCGCCGGTCAGCTCGCGGACCCTCGTCGCCGCGTGCTCGTCCGACAGGACGGTCTCGTGGGCGCCGACCTGGTGGGCCAGGCGCAGCTTCCCGTCGGTGACGTCGAGGGCGATGACCCGGGCCGGGGTCAGCGCCCGCAGCAGCTGGATCGCGACGTGCCCCAGGCCGCCGGTGCCGATGACCACGGCGCTGCTGCCGGGGGTCAGCTTGGGCAGGGAGGTCTTGATCGCGTGGTACGGGGTCAGGCCCGCGTCGGTGAGCGGCACGGCGGTCACGGGGTCGAGGCCGCCGAGCGGGACCAGGTGACGCGTGTTGTCCACGATCATGTACTCGGCGATGGCCCCGGGCGCCCCGAGTCCGGGCGGCAGGATGCCGAGTTCCGCCGCGCGCGAGCAGTAGTTCTCCTTGCCCTGCGAGCACATCAGGCAGGCTCCGCAGCCCCACGGCCCGTACACGGCCACGGAGTCGCCGATCTCGAAGCCGGTCACGCCGTCGCCCAGGGCGGCCACGGTCCCCGCGCCCTCATGGCCGAGGGTCAGCGGCAGCGGGAAGGTCAGCGCCTCCGCGGGCCAGCTCATCACCGCGATGTCGGAGTGGCACACGCCCGCGGCGGTGACCTTCAGGAGTACCTGGCCGGGGCCCGGCTCCGGGCGCGGGACGGTGACCACCTCGGGGGCGGAGCCGACGCTCCGGTACTGGACGGCCTTCATCTGGGCGGGCATGTCGGGGCCTTCTTGCGCTGACATCTGGGATGCCTCTTCTCGTTCTCGGCTCGTGCTGTGCGCCTGGTGTCCCCCTCATCTCCGACTGTACTCCTCTAATGTCCCAATGGGACATGTGACCCACCGGGACATCGCAAGTGCTGCCACCGCGCCGCCACCCCCGCCCGCCCAGGAACCAACAAGCCGCGGAATCAGGCGAGTTGCCGATTACCATCAAAAACCTAAGTACCGGCAGCGACCTGCCACCCATCAGCCATCCACGGGGGAAGGCGGCCCGGCCCGCATGACACGCAGCTATGACCAGTCCTGTCCGGCGGCGCGAGCCCTGGACGTCGTCGGGGGCCGGTGGTCCCTGCTGATCGTGCGGGAGCTGCTGCTCGGCCCCCGGCGCTACACCGACCTCGTCGCCGGACTGCCCGGCATCGGCCCCAACGTCCTGGCCGAGCGGCTGCGCGCACTGCGCGACGCGAATCTCGTCAGCCAGGCCAAGCTGGCGCCACCGGCCACCTCGACGGTCTACGAACTGACCGAACTCGGCGCCGCCATGCGCCCGGTGCTCGACGAGCTGACCCGCTGGGGCATGCGGCTGCCGACCGCGACCCGGCCCGGTGACACCTTCCGGCTCAGCTGGGTGCTCGGCTGCCTGCGCGCCAGCTTCCGGCCCGAACAGGCCGCCGGCCTACGGGAGACGTACGAGTTCCGGGTCGACGGCGACACGTTCCATCTACGCGTCGACGACGGCGTGCTCGACATCCGCAACGGCGGCGCGACGGACCCCGTCTGCGCCATCACGACCGACCTCGGGACGTTCCTGGCGGTCGGCGCCCGCCTCGTCGACATCGAGGACGCCGTCGCACGCGGCCTCGCCCGCCTCGAGGGTGAACTCACCGCCGCCGCGCGGGTGATCGCCATCCTCGGAGCACACCCCGAGGCGACCGGCGGCCGGCACGGCATCGTCGGAGCCGTCGGTGCCACGTTCCGTCCCGAGCACGCTCGCGGCGTGCGCGAGACCTACGAGTTCGTGATCGGAGACCTGCTCTTCCATGCCCGCCTCGACGACGGCACCGTCGAGACGGGCCTGGGCCCCGCCCCGGACGCCGCCGCGACCCTCGTCACCGACCTGGGCACCCTGCTCCAGCTGGGCGTGGGTTCCCTGCCGCTCGAGGACGCGGTCAGCGCCCAGGTCGTCGAAGTGCACGGCGACCTGGAGGCGGCGCTGCGGATGGCGGACGCCTTCGGCGTGGTCCGAGCCGACCGCTCGCCGGCCATTCCCTGACGCGTCCCGAGCGGTCGGCGGCAGACAGCGGGCCCCGGCGGATGGTGATCCGCCGGGGCCCGCTGTTCGCGTTCGTACGTTCGCGGCCGTGTCAGTCCGTGCCGGACTCCATCGCGGCACGGTCCAGCATCGACTCCTCGTCCGTGGTCTCACCGCGCGAGGCGATCGCCTCCGCGCCGCCGCCGTCCATGGCACCGATCAGGCCCGTCGAGGCCGCCTGCGCGGCGCCGATCGGCGTCGGGTGACCGGAGCCGACGAGGCCCAGGCCCGCGTACTGCTCCAGGCGTGCGCGGGAGTCGGCGATGTCGAGGTTCCGCATGGTGAGCTGGCCGATCCGGTCCACCGGGCCGAACGCCGAGTCCTCGGTCCGCTCCATGGAGAGCTTGTCCGGGTGGTAACTGAACGCCGGGCCCGTGGTGTCGAGGATCGAGTAGTCCTCGCCGCGCCGCAGCCGCAGCGTCACCTCACCGGTGATCGCCGTGCCGACCCAGCGCTGCAGCGACTCGCGGATCATCAGCGCCTGCGGGTCCAGCCAGCGGCCCTCGTACATCAGCCGGCCGAGCCGCCGGCCCTCGTTGTGGTACGCGGCCAGCGTGTCCTCGTTGTGGATCGCGTTGACCAGGCGCTCGTAGGCGATGTGCAGGAGCGCCATGCCGGGCGCCTCGTAGATGCCGCGGCTCTTGGCCTCGATGATCCGGTTCTCGATCTGGTCGGACATGCCGAGTCCGTGCCGGCCGCCGATCGCGTTGGCCTCCATGACCAGGTCGACCGAGGAGGCGAACTCCTTGCCGTTGATCGTGACCGGGCGGCCCTGGTCGAAGCCGATCGTCACGTCCTCCGTGTCGATCTCGACCGAGGGGTCCCAGAACTTCACGCCCATGATCGGGTCGACGGTCTCGAGCCCGGTGTCCAGGTGCTCGAGCGTCTTGGCCTCGTGCGTGGCACCCCAGATGTTGGCGTCCGTGGAGTACGCCTTCTCCGTCGAGTCCCGGTAGGGCAGCTCGTGCGCGAGCAGCCACTCCGACATCTCCTTGCGGCCGCCGAGCTCCGTGACGAAGTCCGCGTCCAGCCAGGGCTTGTAGATCCGCAGGTGCGGGTTGGCGAGCAGCCCGTACCGGTAGAACCGCTCGATGTCGTTGCCCTTGAAGGTGGAGCCGTCGCCCCAGATCTGCACCCCGTCCTCCAGCATCGCCCGCACCAGGAGCGTGCCGGTCACGGCGCGGCCCAGCGGCGTGGTGTTGAAGTACGGGCGCCCGCCCGACCTGATGTGGAAGGCGCCGCACGCCAGTGCCGCGAGCCCCTCCTCGACCAGCGCCTCGCGGCAGTCGACGAGTCGGGTGATCTCGGCGCCGTACGCCGAGGCGCGGCCGGGCACGGAGGCGATGTCGGGCTCGTCGTACTGGCCGATGTCGGCGGTGTACGTGCAGGGGACGGCGCCCTTGTCACGCATCCAGGCGACGGCGACCGAGGTGTCGAGACCGCCGGAGAAGGCAATGCCGACGCGCTCGCCGGTGGGGAGGGAGGTGAGGACCTTGGACATAGGAAGAGTATGCATGACTTCGCATGACCATGCAACGTCGCTCACCGCGGAGGCTGAAACCGCGCCGCGGCGCACCGAGCCGCCACAGCGCCCGAATTCCGGGCGATACCCGCTGGTGGCAGGCCGTAGCGGCTTAATGCTTAGGATGTGCAAGTGCTTGATTACCGCATCAGGACGGCCGGCGCCGCCGACCTCGGCGCCGCGCGAGCCGTCATGCTCGACACCGTCTACCACGACTTCGGCACGGGGTACGTGCCGCGCTGGCACGGCGACATCATCGACCTCGACGCCGCGTACCTGAGACCCGCCCGCCACACCCTGCTCGTCGCGGTGGACGAGCGGGACGGGACGGTCGCGGCGACCGCCGCACTCGACTCCCGCGGCCCCGCACACCCGCCGAACCCGCGCTGGATCGCCGAGCGCTTCCCCTCCGGGGAGACGGCGCAGCTGCGGCGCGTCTACGTACGGGCCGAGCACCGGCGCCGCGGCCTCGCCCGGCGACTGGTCGGCGAGCTGCTCGACTTCGCCTCGTCGGACAGCGGATACCGATCCGTCTATCTGCACACCGACCCGGCGGTCACCGGCGCCGAGGGCTTCTGGCGGTCCATGGGGAAGGTGGTGCACGACGAGCGCGAGGACCCCGACGGGTCGCGGGTCGTGCACTTCGAAGTACCCATGCGGCCGTAGTCGTCGCGTGCCGACGCCGAAACCCCCGGCGCGCGGACCGCACCCCCGGCCGCATTAATGGAAATGGTTGTCATGTAGTCTTCGTGCCTTCCACCGCACTTCCGGACCCACCCCACCCCGAGAACGAGGACCATGCGCTCCGTCCGCCGCCGTCCCCTCATAGCCGGCCTGCTCGTCGCTCCCCTGCTCAGCGGCTGTTTCGCCGCCAAGGACGACGCGTCCGGCAACTCCGCGGAAGGCGCCCGCCTCAAGGTCGCGCTGGCCTTCCCTCCCTCGGAGAACTTCTCCCCCTACGGCGCCGACGCGACCCTCCTCAGCCGCCTCGGCGTCACCGAGGGCCTGACCAAGCTGGACGCGAACGGCGCCGCCGCCCCCGCGCTCGCCGCGTCCTGGCAGCAGGAGAACGACCGCAGCTGGCTGTTCACCCTGCGCCAGGCCGGCTTCCAGGACGGCAGCCGCGTCACACCGTCCGCCGTCGCCTCCGCCCTCACCCACGCGGGCAACGCCAAGCCCGTCACCGCCGCCCTCTCGGGAGCCGCCCTCACCGCCAAGGCCGTCGGCGACGACCGGGTCCGGATCACCACCCCCGACCCCGACCCGGCGCTCCCGCTGCGCCTGTCGAGCCCCGGCCTCGCGGTGCTCTCCCCGAAGGCGTACGCGAAGGGCGACAAGGTCAGCCCCGTCGGCACGGCCACCGGTCCCTTCGAGCTCACGAAGACCACCGGCGCCACCGCGGCCACCCTCGACCGCTTCGACGACTACTGGGGCGGCCGCGCTCAGGCGTCCGCAGTCGACGCGCGGTTCATCGCCGACGGCACCGCGCGCACCAACGCCCTGCGCACGGGCGAGGTGGACATCGCCGAGGCCGTCCCCGTCTCCCAGGCCGCGTCCCTCGACAAGGGCCACGGGCGCGAGACCGCCACGGCACGCACCACGGCCCTCCAGCTCAACACGGAGAAGGGGGTCTTCAAGGACCCCGGCCTGCGCGCCGCGGCCCGCGCCGCGATCGACACCTCCGCGCTCGCCAAGGACGTCTACGAGGGTCACGCCGACACCGGCAAGGGCATCTTCGGCCCCGCCCTGACCTGGGCCGACGGTAAGCGCGACAAGCCCGAGGGACAGGCGGACGCGACGGCGCCCGGCGGGAAGTCCATCACCCTGGGCACGTACGACAACCGGCCCGAGCTCCCCGAGGTCGCGCAGGTGCTCAAGCAGCAGCTGCAGAAGGCCGGATTCAAGGTGACCCTCGAGGTGCGCGAGTCCTCCCGCATCGAGGGCGACGCCCTGGCCGGGAAGTTCGACGCGTTCGTCGGCGCCCGCAACACCATGCTCGACACCGGCGACCCCGTGTCGGTCCTCGCGAGCGACTACACCTGCGACGGCAGCTACAACCTCTCGCAGCTGTGCGACTCCTCGGTCGACAAGGCCGTGCGGAAGGCCGAGAACACGGCCGACACCGCGAAGCGGCAGGACGCGGCCATGGACGCCGAGGCCGCGATCCTCGGCACCGACGCGGTCGTGCCGCTGGTCCACCAGCGGATCATCACGGGCGTCGGCGGCTCCGTGCGCGGGGAGCTCCTCGACCCGTACGAGCGGACGCTGGTCGGCGCCGGCACCAGGCGCTGAGGGCGGCATGCGCAGGAGCCTCGCCCGCACCGGCGGACCGGTGCTGCTGTGGCGCGTGGCCCTCGCCGCGGCGCTGCTGTGCCTGATCGGCCTGCTGCCCTGGCTGTCGCGCACCGACCCGGCGCTCACCGTGCTCAAGGCGCGGGCGGCGGAGCGCACCCCCACCCCCGAGGTCCTTGCGGCCGTCCGCGGCGAACTCGGCCTGGACGACGGGCCGTTGCGGCTGCTCGGCCAGTGGACGGGCGGGCTCCTGCGCGGGGACGCCGGGCGGTCGTGGATCTCCGGTGAAGCGGTGCTGCCCTCCGTGACGCAGGCCCTGGGCGTCTCGTTGCTGCTCATGTCGGCCGCGCTGGTGGTGGCCGTCGTGACGGCGGGCGCGGTGTGCTCCCGCACCCTGTGGCTCGGCTCCCGCCGCCGGCTCTCCGGGCGGCGCACCTCCGGTGGCGGGGCCGCGGTCGTCGCCGCGATGCCCGAGTTCCTGACCGCCTCGGTGCTCGCCACCGTGGTCGGCGTACAACTGGGCTGGCTGCCCGCCCTCGGCTGGTACGGACCCCAGTGGCTCGTGCTGCCCGCGCTCTCGCTCGGGCTGCCCGCCGGGGCGCTGCTCGGGCGGCTCGTCGACGACCTGCTGCCCGGCGCCTTCGCCGAACCGTGGACGCGGGCGGCCGCGGCCCGCGGCATCCCGAGCGGACGCATCGCCAGCCAGGCGCTGCGCCGCTGTCTGCCCGGCCTGCTGCCGAACCTCGGTCTGTTCCTCGTGGGCCTGACCGGTGGCGCGGTCGCCGTGGAGCAGATCTTCGACATCCCCGGGCTCGGCCGCTCCACCCTGCAGGCCGCGGTGGCGCAGGATCTGCCGGTCCTGCAGGCCGGCACCCTGGCGCTCGTGCTGCTCGCCGCCGTGGCAGGCGGCCTCTTCCGCCTCGCGTCCCGGCTCACGAGCGGTCCGGCGCTGCGGGACGGGGCCCTGCCGACGCTGCACCTTCCGGCGCCGCCCGCGCCCAGCCGGCTGCCGCTGCTGTACGGCGGGCTGCTGCTTGGCGTCATCCTGTTCGGCCTGGCCCGGGACCCTCTCGCCCTGGACACCGCGGCCCGGCTCCAGGCGCCGTCCTGGACGCACCCGTTCGGCACCGACGCCCTGGGCCGCGATGTGCTGGCGCGGGTCGGGCACGGCGCGCTGCACACCCTCGCACTGGCGCTGGGGATCAGCGCCTTCGCCCTGGTGGCAGGCATCCTGCTCGGACTTCTGCCGCGCTTCTCCGGCCCGCTGCTCGACACGCTGAACGCGATACCGCCGACGCTCGCGGGACTCCTCGTCGCCGGTGTCGCGGGCAGCGGGGCGGCTACCCCCTCGATCGCCGTGGCCGCCGTCGCCTGGGTCCCGCTGGCCGCCCACACCGCCGCCCTGCTCCTCCAGGAGCGCGCCACCCTGCACCTGACGGCGACCCGGAGCCTGGGAGCGGGCCGTCGCCACCAGTTGCGGCACCATCTGCTGCCCGCGGTCCTGCCGCCCGTCACGCGCCACGCGCTGCTGCGGCTCCCCGCCGTAGCGCTGGCCCTGGCAGCCCTCGGCTTCCTCGGCCTCGGCGCCCAACCGCCGTCCCCCGAGTGGGGTCTGCTGCTTGCCGA
Source organism: Streptomyces sp. NPDC002853 (assembly GCF_053591915.1). Lineage (NCBI taxonomy): Bacteria > Bacillati > Actinomycetota > Actinomycetes > Kitasatosporales > Streptomycetaceae > Streptomyces > Streptomyces sp. NPDC002853. Next base: position 506,542 of record NZ_JBSFUS010000004.1, read on the forward strand.
GAACCAGCCCTACGCCGAACGCGCCCCCTGGGCCCTGCTGGCTCCGGCGGCCGCGCTCGCCCTCCTGGGGGCGCTGACGGTGACGGCGGCGGGCGGAGTCCCGATCCCCCGGTGGCTGCGACGCAAGCACCGACCCGACGACTCCCCTCACATGGTCGAAGTACAGCTCGCGGAGCGGGACTTGACGACGGCCGGGACGGCTGCCCGGTGAGCGACCGACGTCAACTGCCCCTGCCCACGCGGCTGCGGCCCGCCGAGCGCACACGCCGCGAACCGACCTGGCCGCACCTGTCGCCACTCCTTCGTCTGCTGATCCTGACCCAACTCGCCTTCAACATCGGCTTCTTCGCCGTCCTGCCCTTCCTCGCCGAGCACCTGGGCGCGTCGATCGGCATGGCGGGCTGGCTGGTCGGCCTGGTGCTCGGCCTGCGGACCTTCAGCCAGCAGGGGCTCTTCGTCGTGGGCGGCGCCCTGACCGACCGGTACGGCGTACGGCCGGTGGTGCTCACCGGCTGCCTGCTGCGGATCGCCGGCTTCGCCTGGCTCGGCTACGCGCAGCAGACCTGGTCGGTCATCGGCGCGGTGCTCCTGATCGGGTTCGCCGCCGCCCTGTTCTCCCCCGCCGTGGAGTCCGAGGTCGCCCGGCAGGCAGTGCTCTGGGAGGAGTCGGGCCGCGGCCCGCGCACCCGTGTCCTGGCCCTGCTCACCGTGGCGGGCCAGGCCGGCGCGTTCCTCGGTCCGCTCATCGGGGCGCTGCTGCTCTCCGTCGACTTCCGCACCGTCTGTCTGGCCGGGGCCGGGGTCTTCGTCCTCGTCCTCGGCGGGCATGTGCGGCTGCTGCCGCAGCGCATCCCGGGGCGCGAGCCGATCCGCGTGCGCGGGGGCGTGGGCGAGATGTTGCGCAACCGCCGGTTCCTGGCGGTGTGCTGTGCCTACGGCGCCTATCTCCTGGCGTACAACCAGCTCTATCTCGCCCTGCCGGACGAGGTGGAGCGTACGGCCGGGTCGCAGGCGCCGATCGCCTGGCTCTTCGCCCTCTCCTCCCTCCTTGTGGTGACCACGCAGCTCCCGGTCACCCACTGGGCGGCGGGGCGCCTCGACGAGCGCCGCTCGATGTCGGTGGGGCTCGTGCTCATCTCCGTCGGGTTCGCCGTCGTGGCCGTCGCACGGCCGGCCGGGTGGACCGGCGTGGCCGGGCTGCTGCCCGCCGCCGGGTTCGTCGTCCTGCTCACCCTCGGCCAGATGCTGGTGGCCCCGGCCGCCCGGGCCTGGGTCCCGGATCTCACGCCCGACGGCAGGCTCGGCCTCTACACCGGGGCGCTGTCGTCGGTCTCGGGCCTGATCGTCCTCGCGGGCAGCGCCGTGACCGGCTCGCTCCTCGACGCGGGGCTCATGCCGTGGGTGCCGTGGCTCGTGCTCGCCGCGATCCCGCTGCTCGCCGTGACGCTGCTGCCGGTCCGCGCCCCGGCCACCGGCCGCTCAGGCTGACGCGCCGGGCGGCACCGATGCCGTGAGGGCCGCCAACTCCTCGGGGGTGTGCGGCCCTTCGCCCGCATCGTCCAGCAGGCCCTTCGTCCGCAGCAGCTCCGTGACCGCGATCCCCCAGGGCAGGCGCAGGCCCGCCTGCGCAAGGAGTTCGCGGTGGGCGAGCATCCGCGCGACCGGTCCGGTGCGTACTCCCGAGGGGGTGAGCAGGGCGGCGTCGTCGGCCCAGCGGAGGGCGAGGTCCACGTCGTGGGTGGCCATCACCACGGTCGTTCCCGCGTCCCGCAGGCCCTGCAAAGTGGTCAGGAGGCGTTCTTGGCCGTCCGGGTCGAGTCCCGCGGTCGGCTCGTCGAGGATCAGGACGCGGGGTCGCATCGCCACGGCTCCCGCGATGGCCGTGCGCTTGCGCTGGCCGTAGGAGAGCAGATGGGTGGGGCGGTCCGCCAGGGCGCTGACGTCGAGCGCGGCGAGAGCCTCGGCGACCCGGCCGCGCACCTCGCAGTCCGTGAGACCCAGGTTCAGCGGCCCGAAGGACACGTCTTGTTCGACGGAGGCGGCGAAGAGCTGGTCGTCCGGGTCCTGCACCACCAGTTGGACGGTGGTGCGCAGCCGGGTGAGCCCCTTGCGGTCGTACGTCACGGGAGTGTCCCCGAGGATCAATTGGCCCTGGTCGGGGCGGAGTCCGCCGCTCAGGAGCCGCATGAGGGTGGTCTTGCCGCTGCCGTTGCGTCCGAGCAGCGCGAGGGCGCGTCCCTCGGTGACGTCGAAGTCCAGGCCGCTGAGGACGGTGGGCCCGTCCTCGTACGCGTAGGAAGCGGCGCGCAGAGCGACCAAGGATCCACTCGGCTCGCTCATGGCAGAACCCTTTCCAGTACGAGGGTGAGGGCCGCGAGGGCCACGAGGAGCACGGCGCTCGCGGTCACGAAGGGCCGCGAGATCCGGGCGTCGGGCACGAGCACCCGCAGGGTCCCGTCATATCCGCGTCCGGCGAGCCCGGCCTGCAGCCGGCTCGCCCGGTCGAAGGCCCGCACGAACGCGGTGGCGCCGAGACCGCCGAGGGAACGCCAGGTGGCGGCCCGGGTGGTGTGGCCGAGCCGCGCGGCCTGGGCCTGCCGGATGCGGCTCATGGAATCAAGGAGCAGGAAGCTCATCCGGTACATGACCAGGGCCACGTCGACGACCGGCGCCGGTACGCCTGCCTTCACCAGGCGGGGCAGCAGGTCCGACATGGGGGTGGTGAAGGCGAAGAGCAGGACGCCGAGCGAGGCCGCCGAGGTGCGCAGGAGCAGTCCGCCCGCCCGCTCGGGGCCGCCGTCGGCGAGCGTGACGAACCCTTCGGGGCCGCCCAGTTGGACGACCAGGGTCAGGGCGCCGGTGACGCAGAAGCCGAGGGGCACGCGGTAGGCGCGCCACAGTTTGCGCGGCGGCACACCGGCGGGTCCGAACAGCACGGTGAGCGCGGCGACCAGGACCAGGGCAGCACCCGGCCAGGGCGGCAGGGAGACGGCAAGGACGGTGAGGCCGAGTCCGAGCACGGCTTTGTCCACGGGGTGGCGGCGGCGCCAGCGACTGCTGTGCGCCGCCGCGTCGATGGGCAGCACGCCGCGTCAGACCTGCCCGGTCCCGGCCCGGCTGCTCTTCTCGTCGGCGGCCTGCTCCGCGGCGGCGGCCTCGGCCAGCGCCGTCTCGGCACCCTGACGGCGCCCCTTGCGCAGACCGAAGTAGTAGGCGAGGACGCCCGCGCCGAGCGCCGCCTGCAGCGCGAAGAGCGCCGACTCGATCTCCCCGGAGGGGGGTTCGTACAGCGGCGAGAACCAGGGCTCGTAGTCCGGCTCGATCTCGGTGATCGCGGTCTCGGCCTGGGCGTCGGCCCCGGCGAACGGCTCCTTCTCGTCGTCGCCCAGACCGAGCGCCAGCGGCAGCACGGCCAGCGCGGCGACGATGAGGAGAAGCAGAGTGTTGATCTTCGCGTTCCGGCTCATCAGGCGCTGGCCCCCGTCTCCGTCTCGTTCTTGCTCTCGTTCGTGCTCTTGCTCTCGTTCGTGCTCTTGGTGACCGCCTCCGCGGACGGCTTCGTGCCCTGGAGCAGCACGCCGAGCCGCGTGAGCTCGCCCCTGCTCGACTGCACGAGCAGGCGCATCACCACGACGGTGAGCAGTCCCTCGCTGACCGCGAGGGGGATCTGCGTGACGGCGAAGATGCCGCCGAACTTGCCCAGGGCGCCGATGAATCCGCTGCTGGGGTCCGGAAATGCCAGCGCGAGCTGGACGCTGGTGACGCAGTACGTGGACAGGTCGGCGACGAACGCGCCGAAGAACACGGCGACCATGAGCGGCACGTCGTACCGCTTCAGGAGCCGGTAGACGGCGTACCCGGCCCATGGCCCGACGATCGCCATGGAGAACACGTTGGCGCCCAGCGTGGTGAGCCCGCCATGGGCGAGCAGCAGCGCCTGGAACAGCAGCGTGATGGTGCCGAGCACCGCCATGATCGGCGGCCGGAACAGGATCGCGCCGAGCCCGGTTCCCGTCGGATGCGAGCAACTGCCCGTGACGGACGGGATCTTCAGCGCGGAAAGGACAAAGGTGAACGCTCCGGAGGCACCCAGGAGCAGTGTGCTCTCCGGGTGTTCCTTGACCTCACGGGTGAGGGAGCGGACTCCGTGGACGACGAACGGCGCGGACGCTACGCCCCAGGCGATCGCGTGCGCCGGCGGGAGGAAACCCTCGGCTATGTGCATGGCTAAGCAGACCCTCTCCAGCACCTCGTGGATGGACAACGCGCCTTGGCCGGTCTCCTGGCTGACGGGTCGTACCGACCGGACTCCGCCTTCCCGGGCGCGTGTTGCGCCCAGTGGCTGCCGCGAGGGCTGGAGCCGGACTTCCCGATCACAGTGGCGAGGGCCGCACCGGCATCACACCGATTTCCCGAGCACCAAGGCGTGGTGACCCTAGTGCGGAATCAAGTGACCTGACAACTTGCGGGACCACACCGCTTGTGGCACGCGCGAGCGCACATGACCTGGGCGTACGCCCCTGGTCAGCCCCTGCCCATCGGCTCGTGTGCGCCCGGCGTACGCCCCGCCCCCGACAAAGACGACGACCGCAGGGCCGTGTTCCTCCGTGTCCCTCCGTGTCTCACCTCACGGTCCGGAATGTGATCAGTACCGCCCATGAGGCCCGACCACCCTCTAGCCTGATCCGTGCAGCTGGTTCGCCCTGTCCGCCAGGCAGAGGCGTCGCAAGAGGGAACCCGGTGGGAATCCGGGACTGCCCCGCAGCGGTGAGTGGGAACGACCGCCGTCATACGCACTGGGTCCAGCGGATCCGGGAAGCGACGGCCAGTAGGTGTCTGCCCCGGCAGATGTGCCCGCGAGTCCGAAGACCTGCCCGTTGCCCGCATGTGATCCCTCACGTGCGGACATCCCGGTGACCTCGTGGGCGGGTCGGCGTACAGATCAGGTGGGGCACCGCGCCGGTGGCGCGCGTCCGTCCGCCCGGTCCGTCATCCCTTCGCGTCCGTGTCCCGTCCCCGGGATTCTCAGGAGTCATCTCGCGAAGGAGATTTCCGTGACAGCGAAGTCCGCAGCCGCGGCAGCACGAGCCACCGTGTACGGCTACCCCCGCCAGGGCCCCGACCGGGAACTGAAGAAGGCCGTCGAGGGCTATTGGAAGGGCCGCGTCAGCGCCGACGCCCTGCGGGAGACCGCGGCGCGGCTGCGCCGTTCCACCTGGCGGCACCTGGCCGACGCCGGCATCCACGAAGTGCCGACCGGCGACTTCTCGTACTACGACCACGTCCTGGACACCAGCATCATGGTCGGCGCCGTCCCCCGGCGGCACCGCGAGGCCGTCGACACCGACTCCCTCGACGGCTATTTCGCGATGGCCCGCGGCACCCAGGACGTGGCGCCGCTGGAGATGACCAAGTGGTTCGACACCAACTACCACTACCTGGTGCCGGAGCTGGGCCCCGACACCGTATTCGCCGCCGACTCGGCCAAGCAGGTCGCCGAGCTCGAGGAGGCCGTGGCGCTCGGCCTCGCGGCACGCCCGGTCCTTGTCGGCCCGGTGACCTATCTGCTGCTCGCCAAGCCCGCGCCCGGCGTGGCCGCCGACTTCGATCCGCTCACCCTCCTCGACCGCCTGCTGCCCGTCTACGCGGAGGTCCTCGCCGACCTGCGCGCCGCGGGCGCCGAGTGGGTGCAGCTCGACGAGCCGGCCCTGGTCCAGGACCGCACCCCGGCGGAGCTCAATGCCGCCGCCCGCGCCTACCGCGACCTCGGAGCGCTCGCCGACCGGCCGCAACTCCTTGTCGCCTCCTACTTCGGCAGGCTCGGCGAGGCCCTGCCCGTGCTGGCCAAGGCGCCGGTCGAGGGGCTCGCCCTGGACTTCACGGAGGCCGCCGCCGGCCAGTTGCAGGATCTCGCCGCCGTCGGCGGACTGCCCGGCAAGCGCCTTGTCGCGGGTGTCGTCAACGGCCGCAACATCTGGATCAACGACCTGGAGAAGTCCCTGGCCACCCTGGGCACGCTCCTGGGCCTCGCCGACCGGGTCGACGTCTCCGCGTCCTGCTCCCTGCTGCACGTCCCGCTGGACGCCACCGCCGAACGGGACATCGACCCGCAGGTGGCCCGCTGGCTGGCCTTCGCCCACCAGAAGGCCACCGAGATCGCCACGCTGGCGCGCGCCCTGGCCCAGGGGACGGACACCATCACGGCCGAACTGGCCGCCAACCGTGCCGACCTGGCGTCCCGCTCGCGTTCGGCCCTCACCCACGACCCGGCGGTACGCGCCCGTGCCGCCGCCGTCACGGACGCCGACGCCCGCCGCGTACACGCCTATCCGGAGCGCGCGGCGGCCCAGCGGTCCCGTCTGGGCCTGCCACAACTGCCCACGACCACCATCGGTTCCTTCCCGCAGACCACCGAACTGCGCACCGCGCGCGCGGACTTGCGGGCGGGCCGCATCGACACGGACGGCTACGAGGAGCGCATCCGTTCGGAGATCCGCGGGGTCCTCGCCTTCCAGGAGAAGGCGGGCATCGATGTCCTGGTGCACGGCGAGCCCGAACGCAACGACATGGTGCAGTACTTCGCCGAACAGCTCACGGGCTACCTCGCCACGCAGCACGGCTGGGTCCAGTCGTACGGCACCCGCTACGTACGCCCGCCAGTCCTCGCGGGCGACATCTCACGGCCCGAACCGATGACGGTGCGCTGGACGTCGTACGCCAACTCCCTCACCGACCGCCCCGTGAAGGGCATGCTCACGGGCCCTGTCACCATGCTTGCCTGGTCCTTCGTCCGCGACGACCAGCCGCTTGGCGACACCGCGCGCCAGGTCGCCCTGGCCCTGCGCGACGAAGTCGACGACCTGGAGGCCGCGGGGACTTCGGTCATCCAGGTGGACGAGCCCGCCCTGCGCGAGACGCTGCCGCTGCGCACCGCCGAGCACGCCGCGTACCTGGAGTGGGCCACGGAATCCTTCCGTCTCACCACCAGCGGCGTACGACCGGACACGCAGATCCACACGCACATGTGCTACGCCGAATTCGGCGACATCGTCCAGGCCATCGACGACCTCGACGCCGACGTCATCAGCCTGGAGGCGGCCCGCTCACACATGCAGGTAGCACGCGAACTGGCCGCGCACGGATACCCGCGTGAGGCGGGGCCCGGCGTCTACGACATCCATTCCCCCCGTGTGCCGAGCACCGAGGAAGCAGCGGCTCTGCTGCGCAAGGGACTTGAGGCCATCCCCGCCGACCGCCTGTGGGTGAACCCGGACTGCGGCCTCAAGACCCGAGGCTGGCCCGAGACCAAGGCGTCCCTGGAGAACCTGGTCGCGGCGGCACGGGAGGTGAGGGCGGAACTGCCCTCGGGCTCCTGACCGCAGACCATGGACGGGGCGGCCACGTACGGAGGCCCGATGGCCGCCCCTGCTCCGTCATGAAGCATGTGCTTGCGACGGCGCACGCCGTTGCCGCGCGCAGAGGCGCCGCACCATCGCCCTCAGCCCCCACCCGTATGAGCCACCCTGGACAACAACACATGCAAGGTCTCCCGCTCCTGGGAACCAAGCGGCGCCAGAAGCTCATCGGTGACCCCCCGCGCCACCTCGTCGGAGTCCCGCAGGAAGTCGTGGCCCGCAGGCGCGAGGGCGACGATGCGGCGGCGGCGGTCGTCGGGGGCGGGGCGGCGTTCGACGAAGCCGAGGTGTTCCAGGTCGTCGACCAGGCCGACGATCGCGCTGGGGTCGTACCCGAGCTCCTGGCTCAGCTCGCGCTGCGCCGCGCCCTCCACGGTGGCGAGGTGGCGCAGCAGCGCGTAGTGGCGCAGGCGTAGGCCGGATCTCTGGAGCACCGCGTTGAAGAGCTGGCCCGAGCGCAGGCCGAGGCGGTAGAGCAGATAGCCCGCGTCGGCGTGGAGGCCCCGCATCCAGGGCGCGCTCTCGTCGACGGATCCTTTCTCCACGGGCTTGGCGGTGGTTCTCCGGCTGGTCATGAGGGCGCACTCCCTGATCGGCGGTTCGTGGCCGTGGGCCGAAGCCGGCCGAGGGCTCGGCGAACTGGCATCGGCTCCGCTGCACCCCTTGTGCCCGCCAACCCCTTCCTTTTCGCTGCCTGGTGGAGAGATTTTTCGGTGCCGGGCTCATACGCCGTGCACAAGACCGCGGGCACTCGCGCCACATCGTCGTACGCTGAGAAGGACGATGACGTGCTGTCAGCCGTGGCGCGCCCGGTGCGGGTGCGGGACAGGGGGCCAACGGTGGAGATCGGACTCGCGGAAGCGTTGAGGGCCCTCCGGGACGAGCTGGCCGCAGCGGCGCTGGAAGCGGCTGGGCACCCCGTCAGACTGCATGTGGAGACGATCAACCTCGACCTGCAGGTGGCCGTGACCAATTCGCGGGAGGCCGGGGGCGGCGCCAAATTCTGGGTGCTGTCCGCGGACGGCAAGGCCGCCAAGAACACCGAGGCCACCCATACGGTGTCCCTCCAGCTGAGGGCGGAGACGGCCGCGGGTGGACGCGTTCGCACCGGGGCCGACGACGGCGAGCGGCTTCCTCTCGCCGAGGACTAGTCGTGCGGCCTCCACAGGATGGCCGGACGGCGCATGTGGTGAGCCACCTCGATCGCGTCGTGCAGGTCGTCCGTCGGGAGCCGGACAGCCACGCCTACTTCCAGGCCTCAGGGTTCCTGCTCGTCGGTGACGTCGTGCTCACCGCGGCGCACGTGGTGCGGGACCGCGCGGCGGCGTACGAAGTGCGGCCACTGCACCGCGTGTTGCTCGCTCCCCGCCTCGTGGTGCGACGCGTGGTGATCCATGCCGAGCGCGACCTCGCCCTGCTGATTCTGGACGCGGAGCGGGATGCGCTGCCGGCTCTGCGGTTCGGGGAGCTGCCGCACGACCTCGGCCAGACAGAAGTGCACGCGGTCGGGTTCCCGCGGTTCGCCGTCGAGGATGCGGTCCGCAGGGCGCACCAGATCGACGGGACCGTCCAGCTCGGCTCGGACCGCACGGACCATCAGCTCCAACTGTCCGTGCACAGCAGCGATCCTCCGCGTGCCGAAGCCGGTGGTTCGCCGTGGGCCGGTTACTCCGGCGCGGGAATCCTCACCAAGCGCGAAGAGCTCCTGGTCGGGATCGCCGCAAGCCATCGTCCGGACGGAGATCGCAAGAACACCACGGGCACTGATCTGGTCGGCCTCCAGGACCCGGTTTTCATCGAGGCCCTGACCGCGCACGGCATCGACGCCACCCCGATCCCCGTACTGCCCGATGGCGGCCGGTCCGCCGCCGTGTCACCGCACTGGCTGCCCCCGTCGGTGCGGGCGGCACTCGCGCTGCAGAGGGAGGAGGCCGACGAACTTCCGTACCACTTCCGGCAGGACAGGCAGCCCCGGACACTGACCGCGGTATACGTCCGGCAGAAGCTGAGCCAGGACGACCCGCGCGAGGGCGAGGTCGCCACCGGCAGAGCCGATGACCTAGAGCCACCCGCCGATCGCCGAGCGGGCCGAGGGCCCGGGCCCTCGGGCGTCAAGGGCAGCGCGGGGCCCGGCACACTCACTGCCCAGCACGTCGGCCCGCCCAGGCTGCTGGACGACGTCCTGCGTGACGTCTCGGCCGGCACGCATCTGCTCGTCCAGGCGGAGCCCGGCGCGGGAAAGTCCACCCTGCTGCACCACAGTGCCCTGCGCCTGGGCGAGGAAGCGCTGGCAGCCGGGACCGGGACCGGCAGGCTCGTGCCGCTGCTGGTCGCCGCCCAGCAACTCACCGGCCGGGGTCAGTCGTTGGAGAGTGCCGTGGCCTCGGCCACCCACCTCGACGCCGGTACGGGAACACTCCCCCGCCTTCCGCGCGGCGCGATCTGGCTGGTGCTCGTCGACGCCCTGGACGAAGTCCATCAGGACCACCGCAGCCTGCTCATCCACCGCTTGGCCGCCCACGCCCGGCTCGGCGCGCGGTCGCCCCTACGTGTGCTGCTCACCTCCCGCTTCGACGACGAGGCGATGAGGGAACTGACGAAGGCGGGATTCACGAACTACGTCCTCCAGCCTTTCGACCGGCAGGCGTTGGAGGCCTTCGCCCGGACGTGGTTCAGCGACTCCGGGCGCCCCGACCTCGCACCGGATTTTCTGGCCCAGGCCAAGGAATCCGAATTGGGTGACCTTCTGCGCTTTCCGCTCTTCGCCACCATCACCGCCTTCGTCTTTCTGGGCGCTCCGCATCAGCCGTTGCCGGAAAGCCGGTGGGCCCTTTACCAGGAATTCCGTGTGCATCTCCGGTCCGCGAGGCAGGAGTATCTCGAAAGATTCTGGAAGAAGCTGGAGGGCCGGGCAGAGGCGACGGTGCACGGCCGCCATGCGGTTGCCTACCTCAAGGACCACGGCGAGGAACTTCTGACGTACCTGGCACACGCCCAGGTCGCCGAGGGAGCCGACGATCTGCCGTCGGTGGCCCGGAAGTGGTGGGAGACCCATGCCGTCGATCTCCAGGGCCGGCACTTCGGCGCCGATCCGCCGCTGGACGGCTGGCACACCGCCGTCACCGACACCGTCCTCGCCAGCGGTCTTGTCGTGCGGCGGAGAGGCCGCTGGGAATTCCTGCACGCGACGTTCGCCGAACACCTGGCGGCGGAGCGGCTGGTCGGCACTTTCCCGGAGACCTTCGACCCGCAGGACGAGACCTGGCGCAGAGCGATCCTGGCCGCATCGGGGATCGTCGACCACTCGCACGAGAAGTCCTACCGCGCGGCCCTTGTCCACTTCTGCAACCGCCGAAGGGAGGGTGGGCGCGCGCTGCTTGACTGGCTGCAGGGCGGTCTCTACAGCCGTCACGTCCTGGCCGGAGCACTTCTCGCGGAGGGGTGCCCCGCTGAAGACCACCACTACGAGCGCCTGCTCGAAGCCGTCGAGACCTATCGGTGCCTGGGGAGCGACAGCGCGCTGTGGAGCTACCTGGGCGGGATCCGCCAGGACCGGGTGAGGGCGTACCTACGACACACCGCGGGCCGCCCCGGTGACCCTTGCCGGGTGTTGGCGGCGACTGCCTTGATCCCGCATGACCCGACGGCCGCCGCCGACGTGCTGACCGGGCTCGCCGACGACGCACGCGTCGACTACTACGACCTGGACCACGCGGTCGACCTGTTGGCTGAATACACCCGCGGCAGCAACACGGCTGTGGCGGCCAAGGCACGCATGGCCCTCACAGGCCGGCTTCCGGCGGACATCTACCAACGGGTTTCCTCCGCCGAGTCCCTCGCCGCCCTCGGCGAAGAGCACACGTACGCGGCGAGTCTTGCGCTGACGACGCTGGCCGAGGACACCGGGATCCCGTGGTCGGAGAGAGAAGTGGCGGTCGATCAACTGGCCGAGCTGGGCGGAGCTCACAAGGAGCACGCAGCACAGATCTACGGCCGTGTGGCCGTCGAACCGGGGGGCGGCGCCGACCGGCAGCTGAACGCGGCAGCCGCGCTGCGCGGATTGGACACCAGATTCCATCCCGCCGCGGCCGACGCCTACCGTGCCGTCGCGGATGCGCCGTTCACCACCGGGCGGGACCGGTTGACAGCGCTGACGGCCCTGGCCGACCTCGGCGGGCCCTACCTCACGGACGCGATTCTCAGGACACGCATCTTTCTCAGGCGCCCCGCTCCGGGCCCGCTCGGGTGGTGGAGACACATGTCGGGAAGGGCCTACCCCGGAAGCTCGATCGCGGAGCGCCGCGCAACCATCCTGCGAGCATGGGTCGAGTCGGACGACGAGCCGTTCCATGTCAGGTTGACGGCGGCCCGTGCCCTCCTTCGACTCGGCTGGGAGTACGCGGAGGAAGCCGTGCGGCGCGTAGGGAACTCCTTGGTCAACTCCCCCGCACCGCTCGGAGACCGGCTGGTCGCCCAGGACTTCGTGGCCGCCGGGCCGCACCAAGGCGTGGACGCCATGCTCGACCTTCTGCGCGACATGATCAAGAGTCAAGACGCGCCCTGGCTTCGGGCGTACGCCATCCACGAGTTGGCGCCCTGCCGTGCCGTCCGGGTCGAGGAGATGGCGGAAACCATCACTACGTCCTTGCTCGGTGATAGCTCATGGAACCGAGAGCTGGATCAAGCCTTGTCCGCACTCCGCGAACTCGGGGACCCACACCTCGCCCAGGTCACGGAGAAGCTGCACGAGCGACTCACGGCGGAAGACACCGCGGTCAAGACGCGCCGAACCGTCATCCACCTCTTGTTGGCTCTCGGTGCTTCGTCGTCCTTGACCCCCGCGCACCTGCACGACGTGATCGTCGATGTGTCCGTCGGTGACCAGGACGGCCGGGGGCGCGCCGCAGCGGCCCTGCGCGACCGAGGCGTCGACTGCATGCGCGAAGCAGCCCGGGGATTCCAGGACGTCCTGACCGACCGACGCTCCGGCCCGTTCGTGCGCCAGAGCGTCTCCCGGGCGCTGCATGAACTCGGCGAGCAATACGTCCGGTTCGCGGCCGAGGCCTTTGCCTCGACGCTTGCCCGTCCGGACACGGCACCGCGGTCGCGCCGGAGGGCCGTCCGAGCCCTGCTGGCGCTCCATGGCCCGCATGTGCCGGTCGACGACGACACACTCCGCCACATCATCGGTGCCCGCGGGACGGCGTTCCCCGAACGGCTCCTCGCCCTGCGCATCTTGCTCTGTCTGTGCCCGCAGTACATCGATGAGGCCGCCCGCGGCCTCTGTTCCCCGTTCCGGCACCGAAGGCTCAACCCCTACAAACGCCTCACCACGGCAATCGCTCTGCTCGAACCGTCCACAGGACAACACCGCAGGGCGACGAGACTGCTCAGGAGGGCGCTCAGAGGCCGCCACCTCAGAGTGGACGCCGCTCCGATCCTGGACCGCCTCGGGCACACCGCCGCAGTTGCCAGGGCCCTGCGGCGGACAGCCCGCCACCCTCGACTCGACGCATACGACCTCTGGAACATCGCCGACCGCCTGATCGCCCTCGGCGACGCGTACGCCCCCTACGCGGCCCGGATCCTGTGTGGCACTCTGCGCCGTCGTCGCACCGACCGCTATGACCGAGTGGAGTCGATGGCGAGGCTCATCCGCCTCGGGGACCAGTACCGCGATGCGGCAGCCGACGCCGCGAAGAGGGCTTCCCGGCGCTGGCGGATGTACGGCAGCGAGGAACAGGAACTCGTCGATCTCATGCTGTCCGGAGGCGAGAAGTACAGACCACTGGCCGCCGATGCCCTCATCGGCTTCATCGTCAGACGCGGCGTGAGCGCCGATGACCGCGACCGAGCCGTCATCGGCGTGCTGTCCCTGGGGCCTGAGTTCAGAGATCGCACCGTCGTGGCTCTGTGGCGCGTCGCCCGGCGACGCAAGCGGCCACGGAAGCAGCCGGACGCGCAGGACCGCGCGGAGCACACTCTCGTATGCCTGGCGGTCGAGGAAGCGGAACGCGGGCCGGCGGGTGCTGGCTGAACCCGTTCGTGTCCCTGTCGGTGGACCCCGGGGCGTTGGGCCGGGTGGGTCGCTGATGTGGTCCGTTGTGCCGAACTGGGGGCATGGGGGGAATTTCTGAGTCGGTGTCGGCAAGGGCTAGGTTCCGAGGTTTTTCCGCCTCCACCCCGTCGAACCGGATCTTCCGAGGATGAGGAATCACTCATGGCTGACCGACACGCCGGCCACCCCGGCCACCCTGCCCGTCCTGTCCGACTCGCCTGCTTCGCGGTCAGTGTGCTGGGCGCGTTCGCGTTGACGGGGTTGCCGGTGGCCGCGGCTGTCACGCCCTCCGCGCCGCCCCCGCCGGTGCCCGCGCCGCAGTCCTCCGCGGCGCCCGCGCTCCCGTCAGCCGCGCAGACGACGGCCGCCGACAAGCCGTCGGCGGCTTTGCTGCAGGCGCTTCAGCGTGATCTGGGGTTGTCGGGTGAGCAGGTGCGCACGCGGTTGGTCAACGAGGCGGAGGCAGGGACGCGGGCGGGCCGGCTGCAGACCGCGCTGGGCAAGGACTTCGCGGGCGCCTGGGTGCAGGGCGCGACCTCCGCCCGTCTGGTGGTGGCGACCACGGATGCCGCGGATGTGGCCGCCATCAAGGCGGAGGGCGCGCACGCCAAGGTCGTCACGCATGGTCTGGGAGAGCTGGAGGCGCTCACGAAGAAGCTGAATGCCTCCGCCGTGGCGGCAGGCGGTCTTGATACGCCGGTGCGCTACGTCGATGTGCGGGCCAACAAGGCGGCGGTGCAGGCGACGAGCGCCGCGGCCGCCGACAAACTGATCGCGGCCGCCGGAGTCGACCGGCGGCTCCTGGACGTCAAGGTGTCGGCCGACCGACCGCGCGCGCTGCACGACGTCCGCGGGGGCGACGCGTACTACATCGACGACAAGGCGCGCTGTTCGGTGGGGTTCTCGGTGACCAAGGGCGCCCAGCAGGGATTCGCCAGCGCCGGGCACTGCGGCAAGCCGGGCGCCAAGACCGCCGGCTTCAACAAGGTCGCCCAAGGTGCCTTCGAGGCGTCGGTCTTCCCGGCCAAGGACATGTCCTGGGTGAGCGTGAACGACCAGTGGACCGCCACGCCCCGGGTGAAGGGCGAGAGAGAGACGGATGTCCAGGTCACCGGGTCGGTGCAGGCCCTGGTCGGGGCGGCGGTCTGCCGGTCGGGTTCCACCACCGGCTGGCACTGCGGGACCATCGAGCAGCACGGCACGAGCGTGAGCTACGCGGAGGGCGTCATCGAGGGGGTCACCCGCACCACGGTATGTGCGGAGCCCGGTGATTCCGGCGGCTCCTACATCTCCGGCACCCAGGCCCAGGGAGTGACCTCCGGCGGCAGCGGTGACTGCAAGAGCGGCGGGATCACTTTCCATCAGCCGCTGAACCCGCTGCTCGACGAGTTCGGGCTCACGTTGAAGACGGCCCCCGCCCAGCGCGAGCCCAGTACACAGGAGGCATCGGGCAGTTGGGGTGCGGGCAAGGTCTACGAGACCGGGACACGGGTGACGTACAACGGCATCACCTATGTGTGCCTGCAACCGCATCAGGCGCAGGGCGTGTGGCAGCCTGCCCGCACGCCGGCCCTGTGGCAGCGGGTCTGACGAACCATCCTGACGAACCGTCCGGTCGGCACAGGCCTGAGTCCCGCTTCTCCGGGGTCAGGCCTGTGCCAGTAGCGCGTACGCCGTTGCCACGAACGTTTCGCGGGCGCGGTAGCGGCGGGTGCAGACGGCGGCCAGGGCGGTCGCGGTGTCGGGCCGGAAGCCCAGGAAGGCCTGTTGGCCCAGGGTGGCCCCGCAGTGGAAGTAGAGCGGGCCGTGCTGGGCGGGGTGCTGGAACCAGCCGATGGTGTGCGTGTGCCGGTGCCCCCAGCCGCGCCGGATGACCGGGCGGGCCGCTGCCCGCAGGGCCGCGGCCAGGGGACTGCCCGTCGGGTCCAGGTGGGCTTCGAGGAAGGTCAGCAGGTCGTGCGGGGTGGCACGGACCGCGCCTGCCGCCTGGAAGCCGCCGATGGTCAGCGGGGGCGTGGGCGTGGTGCCGTCCTTGCGGTGGCCGGTGGCGTCGGTGCCCGGACCTGCGGGGAGCAGGGCCGTGCCGCCCAGTCGCAGGGGGCGCAACACCTGTCCGGTGAGCAGGTCGTCCCAGGGGGTGGCGGTGGCGGCGGTCAAGGCGTGACCGAGCACGGCTACACCGAAGTTGGAGTAGTGCCAGCGTGATCCGGGCCGCCGGGGTGGACGGCGGCGCACGAAGGCGTCGATGACGTGGCGGTCCTGGAAACCGGCATAGGGGTTGGTGCGCCAGGTGGGCAGGGCCCGAGGGTAGAAGCCGGCCGGCAGGGCGGGCAGGCCGGAGGTGTGGGTGATCAGGTGGGCGAGGGTGACGGGGTCCGCGCCGGTGCGCCGTGGCGGGGCGAGGAAGGAGAGGGCCGGCTCGCCCGCGGAGAGGGTGCCGGATTGCGTCAGGTGGGCCAGCAGCAGCGCGGTGAACGTCTTGGAGGCCGAACCGATCTCGTAACGCAGCTGGTCACGGGGTACGGGCGGCGCAGGCCCTGTGCCGCCGCAGCGCACCGTGCGCCGGCCGTGGCGGGACAGTGCGAAGACGACGTCGGGCGCCCGCACCGCCGCGATGGCGTCGTCCAGCCGTCGGCGCACCGTCTCCTCGTCGTCCTCCGGGCGTGCCTCCGCCGGGGGCTGACGGGGCGGGTCTTCGGTGGCGTTGGGTGGCTCGCCCGGCCAAGGCGTGTGGGAGGGCGTCATGTGGGCGTGGGGTGGCTGAGTTGCGTCAGGGCGCGGGAGGTGGCCATGACGGAGGCGAAGGCGGCGACGAGCGTGGGGTGGTAGATGAGGTCGAAGAGTTCCTCGGGCTCGCCTTGCGGGATGGTGCGTACGGCGGGCATGGCGCCGTCGGCCTGCTGGGCGGCGGCGAAACCCTCCCAGGCCCGCTCGTCGAGGGTGGGGCGGGGCAGGCACGCGTCGACGACGAGGAGTTCGCCCAGCAGGTCCCAGCGCTCCAGGTCGAGCCAGTCGTCCAGCCATGCGGGCAGCCAGGCGGCCAGGTAGTCGGCGATCGGGGGCGGGATGCTGTCCGGGTTCTTGCCCCAGTCGGTGAGGTGGAAGACGGTGTGGGTGATGTCGTAGGCCGTGTGTCCTTCCACGGTCCAGGGTTCGGGGGTGCGCCCCAGCCACGTCCGTCCGATGACCTCGGCCTCCGGCGGGCGGGGCTCGAGCCCGCCGCGGCGTTGGAACGCGGAGAGCCCGAGGCGGCGCACGGGTGACATCTCGTGGGCGGCGAAACTCTCCAGGCTCTGGTTGAGCCGGACCATCTCCTCGAAGGCGGGGTGGCTGTAGCCCAACTCCTTGAAGGGGAGGTAGACCTCGAAGGGGATGGGGGAAAGCAGCTCGATGCGCTGGCCGTGCACCAGCATCTGGCCGCCGTCCAGGGTGTCGCGCCAGGCGTGGTCGAGCAGCTGGCGTGCCAACTGCGCCTGCCGGGAACCGGCGACCCCTTCGCGGAACAGCACCGCGCAGATGAGGGCGAGTTCGCCGACCGGCTTGAAGCGCTCGAGGAAGCCCACTTCCGGGTCGACGTCCGGTTCCAGACGGAACCCGTCGCGGTGGGCGTGCAGCCATTCCAGGGCGCGGCTGCCGACGGTGTGCATGAGGCGGGTGCTGGTCATCTCGACACTCCTCGTCCCCGCTGTCCGCCCTGTTCCCGGTGCGCGGGCGGCGGGTGTTCCGGCCGTGCGAGTGCGGGTCCCTTACCGGTCGCCACAGTGGTCGTATCGGTGTCCTCGTGGAACGCCCCGGCGGTCAGGACGGCGGCGAAGGCAGTCATCAGAGTCGAGTGGTAGCAACCGATGAAGTCGTCCGCGGGGAGCCGGCCGCTCCGCCCGGAGCCGATCTCCGGAACGGCGCCGGACGCGGCCTGCGCTCGGGCGAGTCGCGTCCAGGAGTCCCGCAGCATCGTGCGGTCGGGCGGGCCGGGGAGGCTGCCCGCCACGGCCAGCAACTCGCAGCTCAGGTCCCACCGTTCGTCCTCCAGGCAGGTGTCGAGCCACGGCGGAAGCCACTGCGACAGGTAGGCGGCGACCTGCGAGGGCACGTGCTGCGGGGCCGCGCCCCAGTCGGTGAGGTGAAAGATCACATGGGTGAGGGTGTAGCCGGCGTCACCCTCGAACATCCAGGGTTCCGGCAGGCCGCCGAGCCAGGTGCGCTCCAGCGCGCGTTCCATGCCCTGGTGCGGCCGCATGCCGCTGTGGCGCTCCGAGTTGAGGATGCCGAGGCGCCGGTTGGGCTGCTGCTCGGTCACCTGCCAGGAGCGGGTGCGGGTCACCGTCGCGGCCGCCTTCTCGAAGGCCTCGTGACGGAGACCGGCCGAGGCGAACGCCGCGTAGATCTCCAACGGGTACGTCGCGAAGGGCTCCAGGCGCTGCAACTGGCACAGGAGGTCGCCCTGCCCGGTCTGCCGCCAGGCGAAGGCCAGCAGCTCATGTGCTTGCTCGTGCAGCGGCGACGACGCCTCGCTGTGCCGGCGCACGGTGACGCATACGTGCGCCAGTTCTCCCAGCGGTTTCCAGGTGAAGTTCACGTTGCCGCTCTCGGCAAGGGCGTCGTCCCCGAGCGCGAAGTCGTCACGGTGCTCGGACACCCAGGCCAGCGCCGACTCGGCGACCCCCCGGACATCGCGCGCCCTCACCCGGGCACTCCTGCCCGCAACAGCTGCGCCGCCTCCACCTGCAGCACCACGCGGGGGTCCGCACAGCCCATGTGGGCCACGAACTCCAGCCCGGCCTCAAGGCCGAGCGTCTGCGGCACACCGTCGAGCAGGACCAGCCAGCGGCCGGCTCCGGCGGCTTGCAGCCAGTCGCGGCGGCGGACCGCGCGGACGAAACCACGGGCGACGTCCACGGGCCGCGTGCGGGCCACCCGGGCCACCGCGCAGTCGGTGCCGGGCATCGCGAGGGGTGCCAGCACGGCGAGTTGATGGGTCAGCACCTGCCAGGAGGCGTCCTCCAGCCAGGCTGCCCGGGGTGGTGTGGCGTGTTCGGGCGAGCCGTCGAAGGAGGCGTCGAGTCCCGCCAGTGTGCGTCGCATGGCCCAGTGGCTCCACAGTGACGTGGGCGAGGCGTCGGCGGGGGGCGGATAGGCCCGCACGGCTTCGCCGAACAGGGCGACGTCGTCGGGTTCGAGCGGTGTGCGGCGCAGGACCCCCGGAAGCACGGCATCGGCACCCACCACGCGTACGGCGGCGAGAGCGAGGCCCTCGGCGGCCGTCCCGTCGGGCCCGGCCACGCTGCCGGTCAACCGGAACCGGCCCCCGCTCCGAAGAGCGGAGACCAGTTCCGTGGTGAGGCCCTGCACCGCGCCCGCCAGAGGCGTCGTAGTGCCTGACTCCTCCATACCGGTGCCCGTCAAGCCTTCTTGGGCCGCGGTGTCGGAGGCGACAACAGCAGGGAGATCGTCCCGCCCGTCAGGGCCAGTGCCGCACATTCGCGGCTGTCGCGGTAGGAGCCGTCGGCCTCGACCGGGTCGAGAGCCGCCTCAACGTCCAGCGTCTCGGCTACGTCCTGATCTGTGAATTCGGTGGAAGCCATGCTTCTACCTCTTCCATCATAGAACGCCGGGTAGCCCACGATTTGCCAGCGCGTTTCTCGCACGTACTGCCAGTCGTGGAAACTCAGCGCATGGATTTCCTTGACCCTCACCGCGCATGAGGTAAATGCGCGAACGAGACAAGGCCTTACATGCCGCACGCCTCAGAACCGTTCTTTTCGAGGCGCCTTTATAAGCCTAGACGAATAAACAGCGAGCAGCATCCGCAGGCAATATTTGGCATATCAACTATCGCGACTTGTACGGGCATTGACCCAAGAGACGCCACCGGGGGCGAAGAATTCGCCCCCGGTGGGGAATATGCCAGCGTCACGCGGCCATCCGGTTCAGCGCACGCGACCGCGCGGCTTCAGTGGAACCGCCGGGAGTTCCGGAGCGGCGATCGGCCCCCCGTCGTACCCCTTCACCTCGCCGAAACGATGCCCGGCCATCCAGTCCGAACGCGCCTGTGCGATCTCGTCGTTGGAGCGCCCGATGAAGTTCCACCACATGATCAGTTCCTCGTCGAACGGCTCACCGCCGAGCAGCATCAGGTCCGCGTCCGACTCGGCGTGCAGCGGCAGTTCGGTGCGCCCGCAGCCCAGGTACAGCATCGATCCGGGCAGCACGGGAACCCCGTCCACCCGGGTCTCGCCGGACATGCACAGGACGGCGTACTCGAAGTCGGGGTTCAGCGGCAGGCGTACGTCCGCGTCGCGGGTCAGGGCGAGGTCGGCGCCGACGATCGGGGTGTAGGTCGTGCCGGGTGACGTGGTGCCGTCGACCGTGCCGAGGATGAGGGTCGCCGTCAGGCCGGGGGCCGTGACCAGGGGCAGCTCCGCGTGGTGCTCGAAGCGCGGGTCGGTGTTGCGGTGGGTGTCGGGCAGGGCCACCCACAGCTGGGCGCCGTGCAGGAAGCGGGCGTGCGCCCTGGGGCTCTCCTCGGAGTGCGAGATCGCCCGGCCCGAGGTCATCAGGCCGAGCTCGCGGGGGCGGATCGTCTGGAGGCTGCCGGTGGAGTCGCGGTGCAGGACCTCGCCCTCGTGCAGCCAGCTGACCGTCTGCAGGCCCATGTGCGGGTGGGGGCCCACCTGCATGCCGGGCTCCTCGGCGATGTCGTCGGGGCCGTAGTGGTCCACGAAGCACCAGGCGCCGACCATGCGGCGGCCCAGGTTGGGCAGCAGGCGGCGGACCTCGGTGGACTCACCGAGCTTGACCTGTCGGGGGCTGAGGAGTTCACGGACCGGTTCGGCGACGACGAACCCGCGACCACCGCACAGGGACGGGACCGCCTCGCGATCAAGATTGCTCATGTCGCACAACCTAGACCCGTGGGGCACCGGGCGTCAGGCACGCACGTCGGTCATTCCGGAGGAACCCCGTCAGCGCCGCCGTTCCGTTCGAATCATGTAGTGGAATTTTTAACCAACCCTGACCGTTGGAGCGCTCGAAGGAGGCAACAGTGGACACGACGTACTACGACCACGGAACCGCGGCGGAGCGCTGGGAGCGCGCGCGGCAGTTCTTCGACGCCAAGGAGTACGCCACGGCGGCGCGCATCCTCGGCACCCTGGCCGACGAGGTACCCGAGCAGGTCGCCCCGCGTCTGCTCCTTGCCCGCGCCTACTACCACTCGGCGCAACTGCTGCGCGCGGAGGCCGAGTTGCGTACGGTCATCGAGCTCGACCCCGTCGAGCAGTACGCCAGGCTGCTCCTCGGCCGCACGCTGGAGCGGCAGGGACGGGACGCGGACGCGGCCCCGCACCTGCGGATGGCGGCGGCCCTCTCCGGGGACTTCGCCGAGGCCTGATCCCTGGAACGAGAGGTCTGAGCCCGGGAGCGAGAGGTCTGGGCCCGGGAGCGAGAGGTCCGGTTCTGGGCGTGACGCGAGTTCACGCCCAGAACGCCTCCGCCAGCGCGATGCCCACGAAGACCGCGCCGAGCGCCGCCACGACGCCGGCCACGACATTGGCCGCCGCGTAGAACTTGGCACCCCCCTCGGCGAGCCGCAGCGTCTCGTAGGAGAAGGTCGAGTACGTCGTCAGGGCGCCGCACAGGCCGGTGCCGAGAAACAGTTGCAGGTGGGAGGAGGCGGCGCCCGCGACCGTCGCGCCGGTGAGCACGCCGAGGATCAGACTGCCCGCCACGTTGACCGTGAGCGTCCCCCAGGGGAAGACCGTGTCGTGCCTGGCCTGCACGGCTCGGTCGGTGAGGAACCGCAACGGGGCGCCGATCATCGCCCCGGCCACCACACAGAGCCAGTTCACCGGACCACCCCGGTCATGCCCGCCTCCGCGGGACCAGACGGCGGGTCGCCCACGCCGCGCTCCACACCGCCGCGAGCGCCGCGAACAGCGTCAGTCCGAGATACGCGAGGCCCGTACCGGCGTGGCCGCCCTCCACCAGGCGCTCGATGTCGACCGCGTACGTGGAGAAGGTGGTGAAGCCGCCGAGCACGCCGGTGCCGAAGAAGGGACGCAGCAGCCGGTGCGGAGCCCGCATCTCGGTGAGGACCGCCATGAGGACGCCCATGACCGCGCATCCGATGACGTTCACCAGGAGCGTCGTGACGGGGAAGGTGCCGGGGGCGGTCGGCCAGATGAGCGACGCGCCATAGCGTGCCGACGCGCCTATCGCGCCGCCGACGGCCACGACCACCACCACGGGCCACACGCCGTATGCCACCTGTCTCACCTGTGCGGATGTCTCACCTGTGCGGAATCGGGAGAGCGCACCGAGGAACGCCTCCGAAGATCACCCTCAGGCTAGCCGCCCGGCGGGGTGTCCCGCAGACCGAGGCGCAGGTGCTCGACGTGGAAGAGCGCCTGGTCGAGGAGTTCGGCCACGTGGTGGTCGTAGAGGGCGTAGATGACGGAACGGCCGCGCCGTTCCCCGGTGATGAGGCCGAGGTTGCGCAGCAGGCGCAGCTGATGGGAGCAGGCCGACTGCTCCATGCCGACCGCTTCGGCCAGATCACCGGCGGCGCAGGGGCCCTCCTGCAGACGGGCGAGGATCAGCAGCCGCGATGGCGTCGCCAGGGCCTGGAGCGTGGCGGCGACTTCGGCGGCCCCCACGGTGTCCAGGCGTTCGCGCGTGGTGGCGTTGCTCTTGTCGTCGACTCCGTGGCCCATGGCGCCATCCTATCGACGACACATGTACGCATGAAAAGCTGTTCATTCATTCCTGTACGGTGGTGGCGTTGCCGTTCTCCAGCCCGTGAAGGGTTACCTCGCCATGCCCACTGCCCTGATCCCCCGCCCCGACCAGGGAACCCCCGCCGGTCCCGCGGCGCCGCCCCGCCGTCGCACCCGCGTCCTCGCGCTGGCCGAGGCCCGCTGGGCGGCCGTGGCCACGGGCGCGTTCCTGATCGCGCTGCCCCTCCAGCTGACCGGGGCGCCCTCCTGGCTGTGGGGCGCGCTGTACGCCGTCGCGTACGCCGCCGGGGGCTGGGATCCCGCGCTCGCCGGACTGCGGGCGCTGCGCGAGAAAACTCTGGACGTGGATCTGCTGATGATCGTCGCGGCCCTCGGCGCCGCCTCGATCGGGCAGGTGATGGACGGGGCGCTGCTCGTGGTCATCTTCGCCACGTCGGGTGCCCTGGAGGCCCTTGCCACCGCTCGTACCGCCGATTCGGTGCGCAGCCTGCTCGACCTCGCGCCGACCACGGCCACGCGGTTGGGCGACAGGGGTGGCGAAGAGGTTGTCGACACGGCCGAGTTGAAGGTCGGCGACGTCATCCTCGTACGGCCCGGTGAGCGGGTCGGTGCGGACGGCGAGGTGCTCGAAGGCGCCAGTGACGTCGATCAGGCGACGATCACCGGGGAGCCGCTGCCGGTCGCCAAGGGCACCGGGGACGAGGTCTTCGCCGGCACGCTGAACGGGGCCGGGGCACTGCGGGTGCGGGTCGCGCGTGACGCGTCGGACTCGGTGATCGCGCGGATCGTGGCGATGGCCGAGGAGGCGTCGGAGACCAAGGCGCCGACGCAGCTGTTCATCGAGAAGGTCGAGCAGCGGTACTCGCTCGGCATGGTCGTCGCCACGCTCGCCGTGTTCGCCGTGCCGCTTGCGTTCGGCGACGACCTGACCGGGGCGCTGCTTCGGGCCATGACGTTCATGATCGTGGCGTCGCCGTGCGCGGTGGTCCTCGCCACGATGCCGCCGCTGCTCTCGGCGATCGCGAACGCGGGGCGGCACGGCGTCCTGGTGAAGTCGGCCGTCGTGATGGAGCGTCTGGGGCAGGTCGACGCGGTCGCCCTCGACAAGACGGGCACCCTGACCGAGGGAACACCCCGGGTGACCGCCGTCCACGCGCTCCCCGGCAGCGGCCTGACCGACGACGCCCTCCTCGCACTCGCGGCGACGGCCGAGCACCGCAGCGAACACCCTCTGGCCCGCGCCGTGGTGAGCGCCGCGCGGGCTCGCGGTCTGGACCTTCCGCCGGTGGCGGACTTCGCATCGGCACCGGGGATCGGGGTCAGCGCCACGGTCGGGGGTGCGCACGTCCAGGTGGGCGCTCCGGCACGGCTGCTCGAAACCGGGGCGGACGCCGGCTCCACGGGCGCGCCGGGCAGCGAAGTACTCTTCCTCGCAGAGCAGTTGGGCGAGGACGGACAGACAGCCGTACTGGTGGTGCGCGACGGGATCCCCGCGGGTGTGCTCGGCATCGCCGACCGCCTGCGCCCGGACGCCGCGAGCACCGTCACCGCCCTGCGCTCCCTCACCGGCACACCCCCGATGTTGCTCACCGGAGACAACCCGCAGGCCGCGGGCCGGGTCGCGGCCGAGGTCGGCATCGAGGACGTACGGGGCGGGCTGCTTCCGCGGGACAAGGTCGCGGCGGTTCGCGAGGCGGAGAGCGAGGGACGCAAGGTTCTCGTCATCGGGGACGGCGTCAACGACGCGCCCGCCCTCGCCGCGGCCCATACCGGCATCGCGATGGGCCGGGCCGGTTCCGACCTCGCCCTGGAGACCGCCGACGCGGTCATCGTGCGGGACGAACTCGCCACCGTGCCGAGGGTGATCGCCCTGTCCCGGCGCGCCCGCGGCCTCGTGGTGCAGAACCTGGTGATCGCCGGCACGTTCATCGCCGTACTGGTCACCTGGGACCTGGTCGGCAACCTGCCGCTCCCCCTCGGCGTTCTCGGCCACGAGGGCTCCACCGTGATCGTGGGCCTCAACGGGCTGCGGCTGCTGCGGGAGGCGGCCTGGCGGGGCGCCGGTAACTGACGGACCCCGGGGGGCCGCGCGCGGCGCGGGCGGTCGAGCGAGCCGTACGTCCGCGCCGGGCGCTCTCAGCGCGCGAGTCGGTCCAGCCACTCGGTGAGCAGGGTCGCCTCGGCGGAGGTGAGCGCCTGCGGTGGTTCCACCGCCAGTGTCGCACTCAACCTCGCTGCGACGGCGGGCAGTTGGACCTCGTCCTGATCAGCCTCCCGCGGTGCTTCGGAGCGACTTGCGGTGACTTCCGGGGTGAAGACGGCGGCGTGCACCGCGTCCCGTACACGCCGCGACAAGTCGGGGTCGGTGAACGTCGCATGACGGGCGACGAGCATGAGCGCCACGCCCACGTTGGCCGACATCACCATCTGGGCGGCCAGTTCGGGAGTCATTCTCAACTTGCCCTGCGCAGCGGCACGTTCCAGGTCCCGCGTGAGGATCTGGTGGGACTCCAGGGCCGCGGCGGGCGGGGTCCGCATCACGGGCGAGTTCATGAGCCGGTACAGGTTCGGGTTATGCAGCGCGAAGTCCACATGGCTGTCCCAGCCGTCGCGCAGGTCGTCGACGGGGTCCGCGGTGGCCTCTCGCCGCCGCTTGGTCGCCAGGTACTTGTCGAAGCCATGGTCGACCACGGCCGCGAGCAGCCCCTGCTTGTCCCCGAAGTGCCGGTACAGCGCCGGGGCGCCCACCTGCGCGGCCTCGCACACGGCCCGCGTGGAGACGTCACCGTCCTCCGACTCCGCGACCAGGCGTGCCGCCACTTCCAGGATGCGTTCTCGCGTACTCACCCGAGGGACGCTAGCAGGCCGCCGTAGCGCTGATACGCGGCCGCGCCTCGCCCGGCAGGCGTGGCTCGGGCCGCCGAGCGGTCGGACGGCCGAGCGGTCATACGATGCCGCCGTTGGCGCGCAGGACCTGGCCGTTGACCCAGCGGGCGGGGCCCGCGAGGAAGGAGACGACCTCGCTGATGTCCTGTGGGGTGCCGAGCCGTTCCAGCGGCGGCTGGGCGGCCATCCTTGCGATGGTCTCCTCGTCCTTGCCGTCCAGGAACAGGGCGGTGGCCGTCGGTCCGGGGGCGACCGCGTTCACCGTGATGTCGCGGCCGCGCAGCTCCCTGGCCAGGATCAGCGTCATGGCCTCGACGGCGCCCTTGGTGGCGGCGTAGGCGCTGTAGCCGGGGATGGCGAGACCCACGACGGAGCTGGAGAAGTTGATGATCGCGCCACCGGCCCGCAGCCGGCGCGCGGCCTGCTGGTCGACGACGAACGTGCCGCGGATGTTGGTGCGGTGCATGCGGTCGAGGGCATCCAGATCGGTCTCGACCAGCGGGGCGAGGGTCATGACGCCCGCCGCGTGGACGACCACGTCGATGCCGCCGAAGGTCTCCTCCGCGGCGTCGAAGAGAGCGGAGACCGCGCTCTCGTCGGCCACGTCGGCGCGGTGCGCCATCGCCGCTCCCCCGGCATCGGTGATCGCGGCCACGGCCGCGTCGGCCTCGGTCTTGTTGCCCGCGTAGTTGACGACGACGGCGAACCCGTCGGCGGCCAGACGCTCGGCGCTCTCCCGCCCGATGCCGCGCGAACCGCCGGTGACCAGGGCCACCCGGCGGGCTGTGCTCGACTGCTGTTCACTCATGGCGTGCTCCCTGTTGCGGCTTCCGAGGGATGGGCGGCGGCATTCCGCCACCCCGATGGAAGCAACGCTAACACCGAATCGTTAGCAGCGCTACGGATGCTGGTAGCGCTGCTACGCCGACCTTGAGCGCTTGAGCCTGCGCTTGAGCGCGCTTGAACCCAAGGGCCCGTCACCGCGGTGGTGACGGGCCCAGGATGGTTCAGGCGGCGCGAGCTAGCCCCGATAGGTCTCGAGCAGACGCAGCCACACCTCACTGACCGTGGGATACGCCGGGACCGCATGCCACAGGCGGTCGATCGGCACCTCACCCGCGATCGCCACCGTCGCCGAGTGGATGAGTTCGCCGACGCCGGGGCCCACGAACGTCACACCGAGCAGGACCTCCCGGTCGAGGTCGACGATCATGCGGGCACGGCCTTCGTAACCGTCCGCGTAGAGGCCGGCCCCCGCCACGCCCGCCATGTCGTAGTCCACCGCGCGCACACGATGACCCGCGGATTCCGCCTCCGCGAGGGTGAGGCCCGCCGAGGCCGCCTCGGGGTCGGTGAAGACCACCTGGGGTACGGCGGCGTGGTCGGCGGTGGCCGAGTGCGCGCCCCAGGCGTCGGTCTCCAGGAGGGGCACGCCCTGGGCGCGGGCGGTGATCGCGGCCCCGGCGATGCGAGCCTGGTACTTGCCCTGGTGGGTGAGGAGCGCACGGTGGTTGGCGTCGCCCACCGCGTAGAGCCAGTCGCTGCCCTGCACCCGCAGGCTCTCGTCGACCGGCAGCCAGGCCCCGGGGTCCATGCCGATCGTCTCCAGGCCGAGGTCGTCGGTGCGCGGGGCGCGGCCCGTGGCGAAGAGGATCTCGTCGGCTTCGAGGGTGCCGCCGTCGCTCAGGGCCGCGGTGACCGTGCCGTTCTCCCGCCGCACGGCGGTCACGGAAACACCCGTACGGACCTCCGCGCCCGCCTCGGTGAGCGCCTTGGTGACCAGCTCCCCGGCGAACGGCTCCATGCGCGGGAGCAGGCCGTCATCACCGCGGACGAGCAGGGTGACCTGCGAGCCGAGCGCCTGCCAGGCCGTGGCCATCTCCACGGCGACCACACCCCCGCCGACCACCGCGAGGCGGCCGGGCACGTGGTCCGCGCTGGTGGCCTCGCGGCTCGTCCACGGCTTCACGTCCGCCAGACCCGGCAGATCGGGCAGGGCGGCCCGGGTGCCGGTGCACACCGCCACCGCGTGGCGGGCCGTGAGGGTCTGCGCCGTCCCGTCGGGGCCCGTGACGGTCACC
The DNA here is from genome assembly GCF_053591915.1 of Streptomyces sp. NPDC002853. Classification (NCBI taxonomy): domain Bacteria; kingdom Bacillati; phylum Actinomycetota; class Actinomycetes; order Kitasatosporales; family Streptomycetaceae; genus Streptomyces; species Streptomyces sp. NPDC002853. Next base: position 533,717 of record NZ_JBSFUS010000004.1, read on the forward strand.
TGGCGGGTGCCCGCGATGCGGCCGTGGCCGCGGTAGAGGTCGATGCCGATCGACTCCAGCCAGCCGACCTGGCCGTCGTCCTTCCAGTGGGAGGTGTAGTAGTCCCGGTGCGCCAGGACCGCCGACGCGTCCAGGGGCCCCTGCACCGACTGGCGCAGTCCGGGCACCCTGCGGGCGTCCGCGCGGGCGATCACCGGGCGCAGCAGCGCCTTGCTCGGCATGCACGCCCAGTACGAGCATTCACCCCCGACGAGTTCGCTCTCCACGATCGCCACGCTCAGGCCGCCCGCACGGGCCCGGTCCGCGACGTTCTCCCCCACCGGACCAGCACCAAGGACCACTACGTCGTATGTCTTCGAATCCGTCATGGAAGCCAGTGTGGTCGCAGGTGTGCGCCGTGGCCACATGGGTACGCGCGCGACAGCGGGCACGGGTGAGCGCGTGGAATACGTCTGCCGCCCGGCCCGTTGTGCACTACGGCTTCGACTGACAGCAGGAAGAGGGAAACACCATGACCAGCACCACTGTGGAGCTCACCAAAGAGAACTTCGACCAGACGGTCACGGACAACGAATTCGTTCTGATCGACTTCTGGGCGGAGTGGTGCGGTCCGTGCAAGTCGTTCGCGCCCGTCTACGACAAGGTCGCCGAGGCCAACCCCGACATGGTGTTCGGCAAGGTGGACACGGAGTCGCAGCCCGAGCTCGCCCAGGCCTTCGGCATCCAGTCGATCCCGACGCTGATGATCGTCCGCGACCAGGTGGCCGTGTTCGCGCAGCCCGGTGCCCTGCCGGAGGCCGCTCTGGAGGACGTCATCGGACAGGCCAGGCAGCTGGACATGGACGAGGTCCGCAAGTCCGTCGCCGAGGAGCAGGCCAAGGCCGAGGCGCAGGAGCAGTAAGCGAGAACAGCGGAAACACCCGTAAAGCAGAAGGGTCAGCTCGACTCGCGGTGCACTGCCGTCGCACCGAGCACGTCGTGCACCTCGGGCTCCATGCCCGGGTCGCGCACGACCCGGTCGACGAGCTCCGCGAGCTTCTGACCCGACGGCAGCTCGATGCGGACCGTGCTGAGGCGCGGCCGCAGGAGCCTGCCGAGCATCAAGTCGTCGGCGCCGATCATCGCCGTCTCCTCGGGGACGGCGATGCCTTCGTCCTGCAGCGCCCGCATCAGCAGCATCGCGAACTCGTCGTTGTACGTGAACACCCCGTCGACGCCCAGGGTGCGCCAGCGCGCCGCGAGCCGCGCCGCCGACTCCTCGTCGTAGGCCAGGGGCAGCTCGGTCATCGTGGCGTCCGTGCCGTGCTGCGCCAGGGTGCGGCGGATACCGTCGGCGCGCGGGCGCGCGAAGGGTTCGAGGCCCTTCTCCTCGGGGATCACGACGCCGATGTGCCGGCTGCCGCGCTCCAGGAGATGGGTGGCGGCGCACTGTCCCACCAGACGCTGGTCCATGAGCAGGGCATGGGCGCCCTCCGCCCGCTGCGGGCCGATCGTGAAGACGGCCTTGGCGCCCGAGCGCTTCAGGACGTTCACACCGCGTGCGCCGAGCCCCGAGGCGTCGGGGGCGAGGACCGCCACCGGACGCAGCTCCGCCCAGGCACGGGCCGCCTCCTCGCCGGTCAAGCCGAGGCTGCCGTACTGCACGACCGTGTAGTCGAAGCGGCTGAGCGCCCACTGCAACTCGTTGAAGAACTCGCTGAAGAGCGGGCCCGCCGGGATCTGCGGCGTGGGCATCAGGACCACACGGGTGTGCCCGGCGCGCAGGCTGCGGGCCGCGGCGTGCGGGACGTAGCCCAGTTCCTTCGCGGCCTCGTGGACGCGGCGGCGGGTGGGCTCACTGATGCGGACGGCGCTCGTGTTGTTCAGGACGTACGAGACGGTCGCGCGCGAGACCCCCGCCAGGCGCGCCACGTCGGCGCTCGTCGGCACGGAGTACTGCACGGACTGCCGCTCGGACTGCTGTGCGGTCTTGTTCGGTATCTGCACCATGACGGGGCTCATCCTTCCAGACGGCGTGTGAGCGCTCCCAGGCGGGCGCCGAGGCGCCCCCGGCCTGCGGTGGCGCGCTCCCGGCCGTCGTTCGCGGCGTGAACTTCCCTGCCCACGTACCGCGTTCCTGCCCGGCCGGTTAGCGTGCGGTGCACCTGCCCGTCGATCAAAGGTGCCCCCACATGACTGTCGACCGTGCCGATGGACTCGCGCGCACCGCCCGCGCGCTGGCCGACGGAGAAGTGTCCGCACGTGAGCTGACGGAACGGACGCTGGCGCGGATCGCGGCCTCGCAGCCCACGCTCAACGCGTTCAAGCTGGTGCGGGCCGAGGCCGCGCTCGCCGAAGCGGACGCCGCCGACCGGGAGTTGGCGGCCGGCGGGACGGGGCGGCCGCTGCTCGGCGTGCCGCTCGCCGTCAAGGACGACACCGACATGGCGGGCGAGCCGACCGCGTTCGGCTGCCGGGGCGACTTTCCGCCGAAGAAGGAGGACGCCGAGTCGGTGCGCCGGCTGCGGGCAGCCGGCGCGGTGATCGTCGGCAAGACGAACACGTGCGAGCTCGGTCAGTGGCCCTTCACGGAGGGGCCCGCCTTCGGGGACACCCGCAACCCCTGGCACACCGGCCACACCCCCGGAGGTTCGTCGGGCGGCTCGGCGGCCGCGGTCGCCGCGGGCCTGGTGCCCGCCGCGCTCGGCTCGGACGGCGCGGGCTCGGTGCGCATCCCCGCCGCCTGGACCCATCTCGTCGGGATCAAGCCGCAGCGCGGCCGCATCTCGACGTGGCCCTGGCCCGAGGCCTTCAACGGCATCACCGTCAACGGACCCCTGGCGAGGACCGTCGCCGACGCGGCCCTGCTGCTCGACGCGGCGAGCGGCAACCACAGCGATGACCTGCACAAGCCGCCCGCCATCAGCGCCGCGGACGCGGCGACCCGGGAGCCGGGGCGGCTGCGGATCGCCCTCTCCCTGCGCATGCCGTTCACCGCGACACCCAAGCGGCTGCATCCCGTGGTGCGGCGCAAGGTCATGGTCCTCGCCGACCGCCTCGCCGCCCTCGGACACGATGTCGTGGAGGACGACCCGCGCTACGGCCAGATCGGCCTCGGCTTCGTGCCCCGGGGCACGGCGGGCATCGCGGACTGGGCCCGCGAGGTGCCGGACCCGAGCCTGCTCGACCCGCGGACCAAGGAAGCGGCCCGCCTGGGCCGGCTGCTCGGCGGCGCTCCGCTGCGCCTGGCCCGCCGTGCCGAAGGCGCCCTGCACCGCAGGGTCGGCGCGATCTTCTCGGCGTACGACGTCGTCCTCACGCCCACCACCGCCACTCCCCCGCCGCGAATAGGCACCATGGCCGCCCTCAGCGGCTGGCGCACCGACCAGGCCATGATCGCCGCCTGTCCCTACGCGTGGACATGGAACGTCCTTGGCTGGCCGGGCGTCAACGTGCCCGCGGGCAGGGTGGGCGACGGCCTTCCGGTCGGAGCGCAACTGCTCGGGCCCGCGGACAGCGAGCCGCTCCTGATCTCGCTGGCCGCCCAGCTCGAAGCCGACCAGCGCTGGTACGAGCAGTGGCCTGAAGCCGCCTGATCCCGGGCCCGCGGCTCAGCGGGCGGACCCGCTCCGCGGGTTGGGCCGGGCAGGTTCTACGGTGGCCCGCGTGACAGCCAACACCGATGACCCGCAGATGTCCGCGCACCCGGGCCGCACCGGCCGCACCGCGACCACCGAGGCCGAGCCGCGCGAGGTCGGCCGGGTTCAGACGACGTACGCCCCCGCCCACGACGGCGATCCCGACCCGGGCGAGATCGTCTGGACATGGGTGCCCTACGAGGAGAACGACGGGCGCGGCAAGGACCGTCCCGTCCTGGTCGTCGCCCGCGAGGCGCGCGGCACGCTGCTCGCCGTGCAGCTCTCCAGCAAGCAGCATGCCGACGACCGCGACTGGGTGCCGATCGGCAGCGGGCCCTGGGACCGCGAAGGGCGCGAGTCCTGGGTGGACATCGACCGGGTGCTCCGGGTGCACGACGCGGGCATGCGGCGTGAGGCGTGCGCGCTGGACCGGATGCGGTTCAACCTCGTCGTGCGGCGGCTCCAGGAGCGCTACGGCTGGCGTTAGCCCCGCCGGGCAGGACTCGGCGCGCCCCTGAAGCCCGCGCCGAACGTCTCCTCGAAGGCGGCCCGCGTCACCGCGCCGCGCGTACGGTCGAGCACCCCGAACGCGATGTGCCCGAAGTACCCGTGGAACCGGCCGCCTTCGTCGAGCAGCACCCGGAACGCGTCCGCCACCTGGGCGGGGTCGTTCTGGAAGACCCCGCAGCCCCACGCGCCGAGCACGAGCGCCGGTAGCCGCAGGCGACGGCGGTCTCCAGGACCCGCTCCGCGCGCCGCGCCAGCGCGGCCGGCAGGTCCTTCGCGCGCTCGGGGGCCTGGCGCAGCACGACGCCGGCGTTCGGCGCCGCCGAGGTCAGGAAGCCGGCCTCGTACGCGTCGTCGAGCAGCCGTCCCTTGTCGTCGCGGAAGACCGGAACAAGCGGGGAGTGGATCACGCGGTCGGTGTAGAAGGGGTCGCGGTGGGCGCGGTGGTGGTCGTAGAACTCCCGGGCCGAGCGCACGCACGTGTAGAGCGCCGAGGCCCGGCAGAGCGCCTCTTCCTGGGCCTGGGCGCCGTTCAGATAGCCGCCGCCGGGATTGCGCGCGGAGGAGAAGTTCAGGACGGCCACCGGGCCCCCGTCCGCGGCCGTCAGGCGCCGTGCGGCCTCCAAGCTGCTCTCCCCGGTGACCTCGATTACCGTGGAGATCAGCTCGGGCGGCGTCACGGGAGTCCCGTCCAGGGCCGCCGGACCGAACATCCGCGTGCCGGAGCGCGCGGCGTCCACGGCGTCCGCGATCACGACCTCGCGGCCACCCGGAGCGATATAGCGCCCTGCAGCCACGATCTCCTCGGTCTGCTGCGCGATTCCGCGCAGTCGCGCACTCATGGCCACTCCCCCGACCCGGACTCCGCTACGTCCCCCGTCTCACACATGAACGCATCGTGAGCTTTCGCCGACGTCCGCCGCAACAGAATTCCCTGGCACCGGCTTGGCCCCAAGGGCACTCTTGTGCGAACGGCCGACAAGGTCTTGGGTGGTACGAGCGCTGCCGACCCCGACCGGCCCGGACCACCCCGATCGAGTCGGCCGGGTGGTCCACAACCGCTGGACCAGGCAGGACTTGAACAGGAGGACCTCAGCATGCCCGAGGGTGACTGTACGACGTACCGCGCGAAGTACGGCACCGCGGTATCCGAGTCCGAGGCAGAGGCGCTGGTCGCCGGCATCTGCTTCAAGACCGGACCACCGCGCATCACCGGTGTCGAACTGGAATGGCTGATCCACGAGCCGCAACGGCTCCATCTGCCCGTCTCCCCCGCCCGCCTCGAAGCGGCCTACGCCGCACTGCGGGCCCTGCCCCTGCACTCCCTGATCACCGTCGAACCAGGCGGCCAGCTGGAGCTCAGCTCGCTCCCCGCCGCCTCGCTCATGGAGTGCGTGTCCGCCGTATCGGCGGACCTCTCCCTCGTACACGACCGTCTCGCCACCCTGGATCTGACGCTCACCGGGCTCGGTGCCGATCCGTGGCGGCCGCCGTCCCGCATCCTGCACCGGCCGCGCTATGACGCGATGGAGTGCTACCTCGACCGCACGGGCCCCGCGGGCCGCCGCATGATGTGCTCCACGGCGTCCGTGCAGATCTGCCTGGACGCGGGGCACGAGGAGCCGGGCCCGCTCGGCTACGGACGCCGCTGGCGGCTCGCGCATCTGCTGGGCCCCGTACTGGTCGCCGCGTTCGCCAACTCGCCGTTCCAGAACGGGCGTTACACCGGCTGGCGCTCCACGCGGCAGGCCGTGTGGGCGTCCGTCGCCCCGGGCACGTCGGGCGCGCCGCCGCTCGACGCGGAGCCGCGGGCGGCCTGGGCGCGGCACGCCCTGGACGCACCGGTGATGTTCGTCAGAGCTGAGGACGGCGACGACGACGCGCCCTGGGACGTCCCGGAGGGGCTGACCTTCCGCACCTGGGCCCGCTCAGGGACGCCGCGCCCGCCCACGCGCGACGACCTCGACTACCACCTGACCACGCTCTTTCCGCCCGTACGCCCGCGCGGCCACCTGGAGTTGCGGATGGTCGACGCCCAGCCGGGCCGGCACGGCTGGATCGTGCCGCTCGCCGTGACGAGCGCGCTGTTCGACGACCCGCAGGCCGCCGAGACCGCGTACCGCACCGTGAAGCCGCTGGCCGAGCGCGCGTGCCCGCCGGGTGCGCCCGCGGCGCCGCGCAGCCCGCTGTGGCTGGACGCGGCGCGGGGCGGGCTCACCGATCCGGAGCTGCGTGAGGCCGCGGCCGCGTGTTTCGCGGCGGCCGCCGAGGCGCTGCCCCGCCTCGGCGCGAGCGCCGAGGTATGCGAAGCCGTCGCCGCGTACACCGAGCGGTATGTCGCGCGGGGCCGCTGCCCCGCGGACGACCTGCTCGACGGGAACCCGCACGGCGGCCACCACCACGAACACGAGCACGAGAAGGGCATCCTCCGATGACCGGAACCGTCAGCGACCCCGATGCGCTTCGCCGACGCGCCCAGGCGGCGCTGCTTGCCGCCAGGGACCGCACCTCGCTCCTCACCACGTGCGTCGAGGAGCCCGAACTGACCGCACAGCACTCGCCGTTGATGTCCCCCCTGGTCTGGGACCTCGCCCACATCGGCAACCAGGAGGAGCTGTGGCTGCTGCGGGCGGTGGCCGGCCGTGACGCCATGCGGCCCGAGATCGACGGCCTGTACGACGCCTTCGAGCACCCCCGCTCCGAGCGGCCGAGCCTGCCGCTGCTCGCACCCGCCGAGGCCCGCCGCTACGCGGCCGACGTGCGGGGGCGTGCGCTCGACGTCCTGGAGAGCACACCCTTTCGCGGTTCGCCGCTGACGGACGCGGGGTTCGCGTTCGGCATGATCGCGCAGCATGAACAACAGCACGACGAGACGATGCTGATCACCCATCAGCTGCGCTCGGGGCCCACGGCGCTCACGGCACCTGACCCCGCGCCCGCGCCGCCGTTCGGCGGCCCCGCCGAAGTCCTCGTGCCGGGCGGCCCGTTCACCATGGGCACCTCCACCGAGCCGTGGGCGCTGGACAACGAACGCCCGGCGCACCACCGTCTCGTGCCGCCGTTCTTCGTCGACACGACGCCGGTGACCAACGCCGATTTCCAGCGCTTCATCGCCGAGGGCGGCTATGAGGAGCAGCGGTGGTGGGCCCCGGCGGGCTGGGACATGGTCCGCGGCAACGGGCTCTCGGCGCCGCTGTTCTGGCGCCGCGAGGGCGGTCAGTGGCTGCGCCGCCACTTCGGGGCCACCGAGGTCGTGCCGCCCGACGAGCCGGTGCTGCACGTCAGCTGGTACGAGGCGGACGCTTACGCCCGCTGGGCGGGCCGGCGCCTGCCCACGGAGGAGGAGTGGGAGAAGGCCGCCCGGCACGACCCGGCGACCGACCGCTCGACGCGCTACCCGTGGGGCGACGCGGACCCCACACCCGAGCACGCCAACCTGGGCCAGCGCCATCTGCGCCCGGCCCCGGCAGGCAGCTACCCCGCCGGTGAATCCCCGCTCGGCGTACGCCAGTTGATCGGCGACGTGTGGGAGTGGACCTCCAGCGACTTCCTGCCCTACCCGGGGTTCGCCCCCTTCCCCTACCGCGAGTACTCCGACGTCTTCTTCGGCGGCGACTACAAGGTGCTGCGCGGCGGGGCGTTCTCCGTGGACGAGGTGGCGTGCCGGGGCACCTTCCGCAACTGGGACCACCCGGTCCGCCGGCAGATCTTCTCCGGGTTCCGCACCGCGCGCGACGCGGATCCGACGGAGGCCCGCTGATGTGCCGTCACCTGGCCTTCCTCGGGCCGGAAGAGCCGCTGGGCAAGCTCCTCGTGGACCCCTCGCACAGTCTGCTGCGCCAGTCGTGGGCGCCACGCCACCAGCGCTACGGCACGGTCAACGCCGACGGCTTCGGGGTGGGCTGGTACGCCGACGGCGACCCGGTGCCCGCCCGCTACCGCCGCTCCGGGCCCATCTGGGGCGATCAGTCCTTCGCCGACCTCGCCCGGGTCGTCCGGTCCGGGGCCGTGCTCGCCGCGGTGCGCGACGCGACCGAGGCGGGCGCGGACGGTGAGGCCGCTGCGGCGCCCTTCGCCGCCGGGACCTGGCTGTTCAGCCACAACGGCGCGGTCACCGGCTGGCCCCGCTCGCTGGCCCAGGTGTCCCGCCTCCTGCCGCCCGCGGACCTGCTCTCCATGGAGGCGCGCTGCGACTCCGCCCTGGTGTGGGCGCTGGTCCTGCACCGGCTGCGCAGCGGCGACGAAGAGGGCCAGGCCCTCGCGGACACCGTGACCGAGGTCGCGGAGGCCGCCCCCGGGTCACGCCTCAACCTGCTGCTCACCAACGGCGAGACGATCGCCGCGACCGCCTGGGGCGACACCCTCTGGTACCTCGCCGAACCGGGCCGCCGCACCGTCGTGGCCTCCGAGCCCTACGACGACGATCCGCACTGGCGCCAGGTGCCCGACCGCACCCTGCTCGCCGCAAGCCGTACCGATGTCCTGCTGACCCCGCTCAAGGAGCCCACCGCGTGAGCCCGTTCCAGCTGACCCGCACCCTGCCCGTGGACGCCACGGAAGCCGCTCTGCGCGCCGACGTCCTGCAGGGCCTCACCCGTACCCCCAAGACGCTGCCGCCCAAGTGGTTCTACGACGCGCGGGGCAGCGCCCTCTTCGACGAGATCACCACGCTGCCCGAGTACTACCCGACGCGTGCCGAGCGCGAGATCCTGCAGACCCGTGCCGCGGAGATCGCCGCGGCGACGGGCGCGCGCACGCTCATCGAGCTGGGATCGGGCTCCTCGGAGAAGACCCGTCATCTGATCGACGCGCTCGCGGACCTGCACACCTACGTGCCCGTGGACGTGAGCGAGAGCGCCCTCACCGGCGCCGCGAACACGTTGCTCGCCTCGCGCCCCTCCCTGAACGTGCACGCCCTGATCGCGGACTTCACCGGCGGTCTCGCCCTGCCGGGCACGCCGGGACCGCGGCTCGTCGCCTTCCTCGGCGGCACGATCGGCAATCTGCTGCCCGCGGAGCGCACGGCGTTCCTGGCGTCGGTGCGCACCCTGCTCTCCCCGGGTGACGCGCTGCTGCTCGGCACGGATTTGGTGAAGGAGGAGTCGGTGCTCGTCTCGGCGTACGACGACGGCTCCGGCGTCACCGCCTCCTTCAACAAGAACGTCCTGACCGTGATCAACCGCGAGCTCGGCGCCGACTTCGACCCCGACGCGTTCTCGCACGTGGCCGTCTGGGACAGCGAGCGCGAGTGGATCGAGATGCGCCTGCGCTCGCTGGCCGCCCAGACGGTGAAGATCCCGGCACTCGACCTCGCGGTCGACTTCGACCGCCACGAGGAGATGCGCACCGAGATCTCGGCCAAGTTCCGCGAGGAGGGCGTACGGGCCGAGCTGTCCGCCGCCGACCTGAAGCTGACCCACTGGTGGACGGACGAGAGGAAGCGCTTCGCGCTGTCGCTCAGCGTGGCGCGCTAGGGCCAGGAGACCGGGCCGGCGTCCCTCACGGCCCGCTGACGTCCAGCTCCCGGGTGATCCGGCGCGAGGCGGCCTTCGCCTCCGTCGCCGGGTCACCCCCGGCGAGGACCTTGGACATGTACGCCTTGATGGGGTTGTCCGCCTCCACCGCGGCCCACTTCGGGGTGGTCGGTGTCGCCCGGCCCCGCGCGGCGCCCTCGGCCATCGCGGCGACTCCGTCCTCGCCCGAGACGGCGGAGGCGAGCGTCGTCTTGTTCGGCACGTAGTTCATCGTCCGGGCCAGGTCGGTCTGCCACTTCTTGCCCGCGAGCGCCTCGATCACGGCGACCGCGCCCGCACGGTCCTTCGTCTTCCCGCGCACCACGAGGTCGGATCCGCCGGTGAAGACGGCCCCCGGCTTCGCCGCCGTCTTGCCGGGGATCGGGAAGTAGCCGAGCTTCCCCTTCAGCTTGGGGTTCGCCTCCTCGATGGCGCGCGCCGTACCGGGCACGGCGACGATCTGCGCCACATCCCCCTTGGCGAACACCCCGGCCTGCGGCGGGTGTTCCTCGTCCGCGTCGCGCGGGCCCTCGCCCAACGCCTGCAGCTGCCGGTAGAAGTCCATGCCCCGCAGCGCCGCGGGTGTGTGCAGGCTGCCCTCCCACACGCCGCGTGACCCCTTGGCCTCCGTGGCGAGCTCGCCGCCCTCGTCCCAGATGAATCCGGCCAGGGTGTACCAGTCCTGGCCCGCCAGGTAGATCCCCTGGCCGCCGCCGGAGTTGAGCCGCTCCGTGTCGGAGATCCACTGCGCGCGCGTCTTCGGCGGCTGTTCGATCCCGGCCTGCGCGAAGAGGTCCTTGTTGTAGATGACGACGCGGTTGGCGGCGTACCAGGGGATGCCGTACTGGCTGCCGTTGTAGCGCCCGGGCTCGGCGAGACCCGGCAGCCAGTCCTTCATGCCGAGGTCACGCGCGGACTCCAGGGTGAGGTCGTAGAGCCCGCCCTCGTCGACGTACTGAGCGACCTGTGTGTTGCCGACCTCGATGACGTCGGGCCCCTCCTCGGCCTTGAGCGCGGCCTTGACCTTGCCGCCGATGCCGGTCCACTCCTGGAGGCGTATCTCCAGGTCGACGTCGCCGTTGCGCTTCTCGAAGTCCGTGGTGAAGCGCTTGATGAACTCCGCCGACGCGCTGCCCCTCATGAGCCACACGGTGACGGTCCGCTTCTCGTCCTCCCCGCCCGGCAGCACACCGCAGCCGGGGAGCAGCGTGGTGGCGGCGAGGACGAGGGTCAGGGACATGGCGGCGCGGCGGTGCGGTTTCACGTGGGTCACTTTCTGCCTGCGGACAGGGAGGGGCGGCCCGACGCGGGGGGGTGAGCTGGTGGCTCGAACGGGTATGGCTGGAGTTTGGTATGTACCAATGAGCCGGTCAAGGGGCAACGGCATCGCAATCCGAGATTGGGTTCCAGCGCCCACCGCCTCGCGCACCGCCGCGTGGTGGGGCACGGTGGAGTGACGTCACCGCACAGCCGTGACGTCACCACACGGCGGAGAGGAACTGCCTCATGTCCGACCACACCTACCGGGTCACCGAGATCGTCGGCACCTCGCACGAGGGCGTCGACCAGGCCATTCGCAACGGCATCGCCCGCGCCTCGCAGACGCTGCGCTCGCTGGACTGGTTCGAGGTCACCCAGGTGCGCGGCCACATCGAGAACGGCGAGATCGAGCACTACCAGGTGGGCCTGAAGGTCGGGTTCCGCCCCGAGGACGGCGACAGCGCCTGACCCTCACCAAGGGCCGTCGCCCGAGCGGTCACGTCCGCCCTTCGCGCTCCTGAGCGTCCTTCAGCGCGGCTGACGAGCTCGCCCAGCGCGCCCGTACGACCGTGAAGCCCGCCCGTTCGGCCTCGTCGCACACCAGCTCGTCGTCGTCCACCAGCATCCGGACCTCACGGGATCTGGAGATCCGCCGCAGGATCTCCAGCTTGGTCCGGCGGGCGGGCCGCCGGTCGTCGTTGCGGCGCATCCAGATGCGCCCCGCCGGGAGCCCCTGGGCCGCCAGCCACGCCACGGTGTCCTCGCGGCACCGCTCCGGCCTGCCCGTGAGGTAGACGACCTCGCACTCGCGCGTGCTCTCCAGAGCGAGCGCCACCCCCTCGGCCAGCGGCGGGTCGTCCGGCGCCGCCGCGAAGAAGGCCGCCCAGTCCCGCGGCCTGCGCTCCAGGAAGCGCTGGCGATGCGCGGTGTCCGCGAGGGTGTTGTCCAGGTCGAATACGGCCAGCGGCCTGCTGTCGTCACTCACGTGCCCAGCCTAGGCAGTCCCCGCGACGACCTCGCCCGGACCCGGACTCGGACTCGGACTCGGGGTCGGGGTCGGGGTCGGGGTCGGGGCCGGGAATCATGGCGCCGTTCAGGCGTTGAACCTGTCGTGACCTCAGTGATCGGATCAACCCGCTTCTCCGTCCTCGACCGCTCCCGCACCCGCGAGGGGCACGAAGGACCCGAGGCCCTGCGCGACACCGTGCGCCTGGCGCAGGAGCTCGAAGGGCTCGGGTACCACCGTCTCTGGGTGTCGGAGCACCACGCGGTGCCGGGTGTCGCCGGCTCCGCCCCGACGGTCCTGGCCGCCGCGGTCGCCGCCGCGACGCGCACCATCCGGGTCGGCACGGGCGGCGTGATGCTGCCGAACCATCAACCCCTGGTCGTCGCCGAGCAGTTCGGGGTACTCGAAGCTCTCTTCCCCGGGCGCATCGACATGGGGCTCGGCCGCTCGGTGGGGTTCACCGACGGGGTGCGCAAGGCGCTGGGCCGGGACAAGCACGACGCCGAGGACTTCGCAGCGCAGCTCACCGAGCTCCTGGGCTGGTTCCGCGGCACGTCGGACACCGGGGCCCACGCCCGCCCCACCGAGGGCATGACCGTCCCGCCGTTCGTCCTGGCCATCGGCGAGGGAGCCACCGTCGCGGCGCGGGCCGGGCTGCCGATGGTCATCGGCGACATCAGGAGCCGCGAGAAGATGCTCCGCGGCATCGATCACTACCGCGCCGCCTTCCGCCCGTCGGAGTGGTCCAGCGAGCCGTACGTGGTCATCTCGGGCACGGTCGCCGTCGCCGCGACCCCCGAGGATGCCCGCCGCCTGCTGATACCGGAAGCGTGGTCGATGGCGTATTCACGCACCCACGGCACCTTCCCGCCCCTGCCCCCGGCCGAGCGCGTCGAGTCGCCGCACATGACGATGACCGAGAAGGAGCGCGGCTTCTACGAGTCCGGGCTCACCGGCCACATCCACGGCACCGAGGAGCAGGTGGCCGACGAGCTCGAATTGCTCATCAAGGAGAGCGGGGCACAGGAAGTGCTGGTCACGACCAGTACGTATGACCGTGCGGCCCTCCTCGACTCCTTCCGGCGCCTGGCCCGGGTCGCGGGTCTGGCCGGGACCTAGAATCGTGGGGTTTGCCCCCGAGCCGCCTACGGAGTCCTCATGCACAGCCCCCACGATCCGTTCGTACGTGTCCGGGGTGCCCGCGAGCACAACCTCCGCGACGTCGACGTGGACGTCCCGCGCGACGTCCTCGCGGTCTTCACGGGGGTGTCCGGCTCCGGCAAGTCGTCGCTCGCCTTCGGGACGGTCTACGCGGAGGCCCAGCGCCGTTACTTCGAGTCCGTGGCCCCGTACGCGAGGCGGCTGATCCATCAGGTGGGGGCGCCGAAGGTCGGGGAGATCACCGGGCTTCCGCCGGCGGTCTCGCTCCAGCAGCGACGCTCCGCGCCCACGTCCCGCTCCTCGGTGGGCACGGTCACCAACCTCTCGAACTCCCTGCGGATGCTGTTCTCCCGCGCCGGCACCTATCCCGAGGGCGCCGAGCGGCTCGATTCGGACGCGTTCTCGCCGAACACGGCCGCCGGGGCCTGCCCGGAGTGCCACGGCCTGGGCCGGGTGCACGGCACGACCGAGGAACTCCTGGTCCCCGACCCGTCCCTCTCCATCCGCGAGGGCGCGATCGCGGCCTGGCCCGGCGCCTGGCAGGGCAAGAACCTCCGGGACGTCCTCGACGCCCTGGGTCACGACGTCGACCGCCCCTGGCGCGAGCTGCCGCAGGCGGACCGGGACTGGATCCTGTTCACGGACGAGCAGCCCGTGGTCACGGTGCATCCCGTGCGGGACGCGGGCCGCATCCAACGCCCGTACCAGGGCACGTACATGAGCGCCCGGCGCTATGTGATGAAGACGTTCTCGGACTCCAAGAGCCAGACACTGCGCACCAAGGCCGAGCGGTTCCTCGCGAGCTCCGACTGCCCCGCCTGCGGCGGCAGCAGGCTGCGCCCGGAGGCGATGGCGGTCACCTTCGCGGGGCGCACGATCGCCGATCTCGCGGCGCTGCCGCTGTCGGAGCTCGCCACATCCCTGGAGGGCGCGGCGAGTTCGGAGGCGGCCCGGGTGCTGGCCACGGACCTCCTCGCCCGCATCGACACGATCACCGAGCTGGGCCTCGGCTATCTGAGCCCGGACCGCGCCACCCCCACCCTCTCCGCCGGCGAACTGCAGCGCCTGCGCCTGGCGACCCAGCTGCGCTCGGGGCTCTTCGGCGTCGTGTACGTCCTGGACGAGCCGTCGGCCGGTCTGCACCCGGCGGACACGGAGTCCCTGCTCACCGTCCTCGACCGGCTCAAGGCCGCGGGGAACTCGGTCTTCGTCGTGGAGCACCATCTCGATGTCATGCGCCACGCGGACTGGCTCGTCGACGTGGGTCCCGACGCGGGTGAGCACGGCGGGCAGGTACTCCACAGCGGCCCGGTGGCGGATCTGGAGGGCGTCACGGAGTCCGCGACGGCCCGTTTCCTCTTCGGGCGTGAGTCCGCGCCGCCGCGCGAGGTGCGCGAGCCACGCGGCTGGCTGAAGGTCGGCCCCGTCAGCCGGCACAACCTGCGCGACGTGACGGCCGAGTTCCCGCTCGGTGCCTTCACCGCGGTCACCGGCGTCTCCGGGTCGGGCAAGTCCACGCTCATCGGCGAGGTCACCGAGGACCTCGACGGCGTGGGGCGCCTGGTGTGCGTCGACCAGAAGCCGATCGGTCGCACGCCGCGCTCGAACCTGGCCACCTACACGGGTCTCTTCGACGTCGTGCGCAAGGTCTTCGCGGCCACGGACGCGGCACGCACGCGGGGTTACGGAGTCGGCCGCTTCTCCTTCAACGTGGCGGGCGGACGGTGCGAGACCTGCCAGGGCGAGGGGTTCGTGAGCGTGGAGCTGCTCTTCCTGCCCAGCACGTACGCGCCCTGCCCGGACTGCGGGGGTGCCCGCTACAACCCCGAGACCCTCGAAGTGACATACCAGGGACGAAGCATCGCGGAGGTGCTCGACCTGACGGTGGAGGCGGCCGCGGAGTTCTTCGCGGACACCCCGGCGGTGGCCCGCAGCCTGCGGACCCTCCTCGACGTGGGGCTCGGCTACCTGCGCCTCGGGCAGCCCGCGACGGAGCTGTCGGGCGGCGAGGCCCAGCGGATCAAGCTGGCGAGCGAGCTGCAGCGCGTCCGGCGCGGTCACACGCTCTACCTTCTGGACGAGCCGACGACCGGGCTCCACCCGGCCGACGTCGAGGTCCTGATGCGCCAGTTGCACGGCCTGGTCGACGCGGGCCACTCGGTGGTGGTCGTCGAGCACGACATGGCGGTGGTGGCCGGCGCGGACTGGGTGATCGACCTGGGTCCGGGAGGCGGTGACCAGGGCGGTCACGTGGTCGCCGCGGGGCCGCCCGGAGTGGTGGCGAAGGCCGCGGGGAGCCGGACGGCGCCGTATCTGGCGCGGGCGAAGGACGGGGGCCGCTGAGGTTGGTACACACCAACTCCTTGACGGCGCACCGGAGTCTGCCTTAAATCAAGTACTGAACAAAGCGGCGGGGTTGATCACTCGCCGCGTTCAGTTCTCGACATCGAATTGTCATGCGCACGTCTTGACGACCTGTGCGTACGCCTCAGCACTCAGCACCCCCCACTCTCTCGCCACCCCCACGTGAAGCGATGTGATGACAGTGCATACCTCTTGGCGCCGCCGTGCGGCGCTCACCACAGCCGCCCTGGCCTGCTGCGCCACGGCCCTGACCGGTCTCCCCTCCGGAGCATCGGCGGCCCCTTCCCCCACTCCCGCCGCCGCGGCCGCCACCTTCACCGACGACTTCAACGGGCCCGCGGGCTCGGCGGTCGACGGCGGCAAGTGGCAGATCGAGACGGGCGACAACGTCAACAATCACGAGCGGCAGTTCTACACCTCGGGCAACAAGAACGCGGCCCTCGACGGCCAGGGAAACCTGGTCATCACCGCCCGCAAGGAGAACCCCGAGAACTACCAGTGCTGGTACGGCCGTTGTGAGTACACCTCGGCCCGCCTCAACACCTCCGGCAAGTTCACGCAGACGTACGGCCATGTCGAGGCCCGCATGAAGGTGCCGCGCGGGCAGGGCATGTGGCCCGCCTTCTGGATGCTCGGCGCCGACATCGGCAGCGTGGGCTGGCCCCAGAGCGGTGAGATCGACGTGATGGAGAACGTCGGCTTCGAGCCCGGCACCGTCCACGGCACCCTGCACGGCCCCGGCTACTCGGGCTCCGGCGGCATCGGCGCGGGCTACACCCTGCCCGGCGGCGAGGCGTTCGCGGACAAGTTCCACACCTTCGCGGTGGACTGGTCACCGAACAAGGTCACGTGGTCCGTGGACGGCAACGTCTACCAGACCCGCACCCCCGCCGACCTCGGCGGCAAGCAGTGGGTCTTCGACAAGCCCTTCTTCCTGATCCTCAATCTCGCGGTCGGCGGCTACTGGCCCGGCGACCCCGACGGCAGCACGACCTTCCCGCAGCAACTGGTCGTCGACTACGTCCGTGTGACCACCAACGACTAGGCGTCGCAAGGCAATCGGGGCGGGGCGGCCTCGCTACGGGACGATCGCGTCCACGTAGCCGCCGTCCACCCTGAGAGCGCCGCCCGTCGTGGCCGAGGCCAGCGGGGAGCTGAGGTAGACCACCATGTGTGCGATCTCCTCCGGCTCGATGAGCCGCTGGATCAGGGACTGCGGGCGGTGCTTGACCATGAACTCCCGCTGGGCCTCGTCCCAGGGCAGGGCGGGGTCGACCAACTCGTACACGAAGTCCTCCACGCCGCCGGTGTGCGTGGGGCCCGCGATCACGGAGTTGACGGTCACGCCCGATCCGGCGGCCTCCTTCGCGAACCCCCGGGAGACCGCGAGGAGCGCCGTCTTGGACGTGCCGTAGTGGATCATCTCGGCCGGGGTGACGAGCGCCGAGTCGCTGGCGATGTTCTGGATACGCCCCCAGGAGCGGTCCTTCATCCCGGGCAGATAGTGACGGATCATGCGGACGGCGGTCAGCACGTTGACCTCGAAGTAGCGGCGCCATTCGTCGTCGCTGATGTCGAGGGCGGGCTCGGCGCCGAAGATGCCCAGGTTGTTGATGAGGATGTCCGCCCGGGGGACGGCCGCGAAGACCTGGGCGGCGCCTTCGTCGGTGGAGATGTCGCCGGGGGCCGGGAAGAACTCGGCGGCGCCGTGCTCCCCCTTCAGCCGGTCGACGGCCTTGTCGACGGAAGCGGCGGAACGGCCGTTGACGGCCACCCGGGCGCCCGCCCTGGCCAGGCCGGCCGCGATGGCCGCCCCGATCCCCTGGGTCGATCCGGTGACGAGGGCGGTCTTGCCGGAGAGATCGACGAGCATGCTGTGTTACCTCCTGCTGCGGTGCGACTGCGTGGCCCCAGACGTGGCCCTTGCCTTGTCCCCCATGCCCAGTAGATCATTCAAGCGGCTTCGGCGGGTTTGACCGTATTAGCGGCATTGCCGGCATTGCTGGCATTGCTTGCTCCGGTCGCCGCAGCTTTCTGTAAGCGGTCGGGGTCACTCCCACCTCCCTCCGGAAGATCGTCCGGAAATTGGCGGCCGACCCGAATCCGGTCGTGCCGGCGATCCTCTCCACGGACCAGTCCGAGGCCTCCAGAAGCCTGCGCGCGTCGAGAATCCGCTGGAGGGTCACCCACTGCATGGGCGGCAGGCCCGTCTCGCGCACGAAACGACGAACGAGGGTCCGCCTCGACAGCAGACTGTGATCGGCAAGCCGCTGCACGGTGATCGCGGCCCCCAGGTTGTCGAGCACCCACTCCCGCGTCGCCCGCAGGCTGTCGCGCGGTGGCACGGGCACGTCCCTGTACTGCGGTTCGTTCGCGCCACGGGTGGAGGAGAAGACGAGGTCCTTCGCCACACCGTCCGAGACGACCGCACCGAAATCCCGCTCGACGACATGGAGACACGCGTCGATTCCAGCGCCTCCGCCCGCGCACGTGAGAATGGCCCCGTCCTCGGTGAACACCCGATTCTCGACGACGTCCACGCGGGGATACGCCGTACGGAGTTCTTCCGTATGGCGCCAATGCGTCGTGGCCGATCTGCCGTCCAGGATTCCGCAGGCCGCGAGCGCGAACACCCCTGTGCAGATGGCCACGACACGGGCACCTCGCTCGACGGCGATCCGCAGCGCCTTCAGGTATGCGTCCGGGACCGGGACGTGCGGTTCCTCGTAGCCGGGCACGACGACGATGTCGGCGGATTCGACGTCGGCGAGCGACGCCCCGCCGCTCACTTCTCCGCTCACGTCTCCGCGTACGAGGACCCGATAGCCCGGATGCCGCCCGAAGACGTGCTCGGGGATGCTGACGTCGAGCGCGAACACGCGCGGCATCACCAGGATCGCGACCACCGTCCGGCCTTCTTCTGATCCCACTGCGCTCCCCCTCGTACCTTCACGGACCCGATGCCGGCCCTGGCACGATCCTTGCCGTAAGTGGCACAGCCGAGCCTGGCCCGCCCCTGAACCGCCTCATACCGTCGACCTCATGAGCAGCGCACAGCAAGTCGAGAGTTTCGGCGTCCCGTGGGAGAAGACCTACGGGTACGCACAGGCGGTCAGACACGGCGACACCATCTACCTGTCCGGCCAGGTGTCCCACAGCGGTACGGAAGTGATCGCTCCCGCTCCCGTCGATGATGCCGGACGCGTCACCGACTTCTCCCGCACCGGCGAGCAATTGCGCCAGTGCTACGCCAACGCGGCACAACTGCTCGGGCGCTTCGGGGCATCGCTCGACGACGTCGTCGAGGAAGTCATCTACGCCCTGGACGTCGATGCGACCGACGCCGCGGCGGGCCCGGTGCGCAAGGACGCCTACGGACGGCCGGACCCGCAGGTGGCAAGCACCATGGTCGGCACTCCGCGGCTGGCTTTCCCGGAGTTGCTAGTCGAGGTCAAGTTCATCGCCCGGGTCTGACGGCCGGTCACTGCCTCAGGCCGCGAGGGGCTGCTTCGGGTCACGCGGTGGGCACCGGCGCGTCCTCGGCGATCAGCTGCTCCGCGCGCAGGTCCGTCCAGAACGCGGCGGGGATCTTCTCGCCGAGCGCGGCGACGTCCTCGGCGATGCGGCTGGGCCTGGTGGCTCCGGGGATCGCCGCCGCCGTCGCCGGGTGGGCGAGGGAGAACTGCAGGGCGGCGGACTTGATGCCGACACCGTGCCGCTCGACGAGTGCCTTGATGCGCTCGACCTTGGCGACGATCTCCGCGGGCGCCTTCTGGTACTCGAAGTGCTGCCCGCCCGCCAGGATGCCCGAGGAGTAGGGCCCGCCCACGACGACGTCGACCCCCTGGGTCTCGGCGAGCGGCAGCAGCCGCTGGAGGGCGCGGTCGTGGTCGAGGAGGGTGTAGCGGCCCGCGAGGAGGAAGGCGTCGGGCTTCGGCTCGTCCAGGTCCAGGGTGAGTTCGAGCGGCTCCACGCGGTTAACGCCGAGGCCCCAGGCCTTGATGACACCCTCGTCGCGCAGCCGGTCCAGGGTGCGGAAAGCTCCCGTACGGGCCTGCTCGTAGGCGGCCAGCCACTCGTCGCCGTAGAAGTCCTGTGCGACATCGTGCACCCACACGATGTCGAGCCGGTCCGTCCTCAGCCGCTTCAGGCTGTCCTCGATGGAGCGCAGGGTGGCGTCGGCGGTGTAGTCGTTGACCATCTTGTTCGGGCGGCCGTGCTCGAAGAGGCCGCCCTTCTCGCCGAGGTCGCGGGCGGCGGGGTCCTCGGCCTCGTCCAGGATGACGCGGCCGACCTTCGTGCTCAGGACGTAGGCGTCGCGCGGGTGGCCCGCGAGGACGTCGCCGAGCCGGATCTCGGAGAGGCCCGCTCCGTAGAAGGGTGCGGTGTCGAAGTAGCGGATGCCGTGGTCCCAGGCGGCCTCGACGGTGGCCGCGGCCTCCGCGTCGGGGATGGCACGGAACATGTTGCCGAGCGGGGCGGTGCCGAAGCCGAGGGCTCCGGGGAGGAGGTGCTTGATGCTCATGGGGGTGTTTCCTCGCGGTGGTGGATTTCGACGGTTCCGTGGGGTCAGGTGAGGGTTCGGGTGATCCGTCGGCCGTGCGTCTCCGAGGTTAGGATCGACGCTTGAGACTGTCCAAGACTCGCTTGGACACAGTTGAGTCCTCCGAGGTCTTACATGCTTGACCTGCGACAACTGCGCTACTTCGTGGCCGTGGCCGAGACGGAACACGTCGGCCGCGCAGCGGAGGCGCTGCACATCTCCCAGTCACCGCTCAGCCGCCAGATCGCCCAGCTGGAGAAGCAGCTCGGCCTCGTCCTGTTCGAACGCAGCCAGCAGCGCATCCGCCTCACCGCCGACGGCCGGGTGTTCCTGAGCGAGGCCCGCGCCCTGCTCCGGCACGCGGACCGCCTGGAGAACCTCGGCCGCAGGCTCGGCCGCGGCGAGGAGGGCGGCCTGTGTATCGGTTACGTGGGCGACGCGATGCACACCGGCGTCCTGCCGGGCGCGCTGCGCACCCTGCAGGAGGAGCGCCCCGGCATCCACGTCGCCCTCTACAGCCTCTCCGCGGCGGAGCAGTTCGAGGGCCTGCGCCAGCGCAGCCTCGACATCGCCCTCGTCCAGGAGCCGCCGGAGAAGGACGACCCGGATCTCCTGGCCGCACCTCTCCTCGAAGATCCGCTGCTGCTCGCGCTGCCCGCGGCCCATCCACTGGCCGGGCAGGCCGAGTTGGCGCCGGGCGACCTGGACGGGCAGGCGTGGATCGCGGTGGAGAACTCCCGGGATCCGGCCTGGCGTGACGCCTTCCTCGCCTCGTGCGTGGCGTCCGGCTTCACGCCGGACATCCGCCTGGACGCCGCCGAGCCGCTCACCGCGCTCGGCCTGGTCGCCTCGGGCCTCGGTGTCGCGCTCATCCAGAGGAGCATGGTGCGCGGCACGACGGACGGTGTCGCCGTACGCGAACTGCCCTGGCACAAGGCATCCGTTCACCTGTGGGCGGCCTGGCACGCCGTCGATCTGCGGCCGGTGGTGGCGTCCTTCCGTGAGACGGTCCTGGCCGGCCGCGCCGCCGACTGACGCGGAGGCTCTCCCCGCCCGGCCTACTCCCAGTAGGACTTGCGCAGCGAGGACTTGGCCAGCTTTCCGGTGGGGGTGCGGGGCAGCGAGTCCGTGAAGTCCACGGAACGCGGGGCCTTGTAGTGGGCGATGCGCTCGCGCACGAACGCGACCAGCTCACGCTCCAGTTCGGGCCCCGCGGTCACCCCGTCGGCCGGGCACACCACCGCCTTGACGGCCTCCCCCATCTCCGCGTCCGGCACCCCGATCACCGCGACGTCCGCGACCGCCGGATGCAGCACGAGGCAGTCCTCGGCCTCCTGCGGGTAGACGTTCACCCCACCCGAGATGATCATGAATGCCTTGCGGTCGGTGAGGAAGAGGTAGCCGTCCTCGTCCACGTGCCCGATGTCTCCCGTGGTGGTCCAGTTCGGGTGCGTGGGGTGCTGGGCACGGCGGGTGCGGTCCTCGTCGCCGTGGTAGCGGAAGGGCAGTTCGTCGCGCTCGAAGTAGACGATGCCGGTCTCGCCGGGCGGAAGGAGCTCGCCCGCCTCGTCGCAGACGCGCAGCTCGCCGAGGAACCCGTCCTTGCCCACCGAGCCGGGCTTGCGCAGCCACTCGTCGGGCGAGATGAACGTGATGCCGTTGCCCTCCGTCGACGAGTAGTACTCGTACAGGATGGGCCCCCACCATTCCAGCATCCGCTGCTTCACCTCGACGGCGCAGGGCGCGGCGGCATGGATGGCGATCTTCATCGACGACAGGTCGTGGCGCTCGCGCACCTCTGCGGGCAGCTTCAGCATTCGTACGAACATGGTCGGCACCCACTGGCTGTGCGTGACCCGATGGCGTTCGATGGCCGCCAGGGCCCCCTCGGCGTCGAAGGCGTCCATGAGGACGACCGTGCCGCCGAGCGACGTGACGACTCCGCAGAAACGCAGCGGCGCCGCGTGGTAGATCGGGGCGGGCGAGAGGTAGACGGTGTCCTCGCCGAAGCCGTACATGGCCTGGAAGATCAGCACATAGGTGCTCGGCTCGTCGCGCACGTCACCCTCGGGCAGCGCGGGCTTGATGCCCTTGGGGCGCCCCGTGGTGCCGGAGGAATAGAGCATGTCGGTGCCGCGCGGCTGGTGGGCGGGCGGTTCGGCGGAGGCGGCCTCCAGGGCCTTCTCGTACGTTCCGTCGTCGAGGCCCAGCAGGATCGGCGGCCCGCCCGCCAACTCGACCACCGCCGCGCCCAGTTCGGCGAGCGAACCGGAGATGATCAGCACCTTCGCCCCGCAGTCGCGGACTATGTACGCGGCTTCGTCCGTCGTGAGGTGGTGGTTGACGGCGGTGAGATAGAGGCCCGAGCGCAGCGCCGCCCAGTAGACCTCGAGGGCGCGCGGGTCGTTGTCGCAGAGCAGGGCGAAGTGATCGCCCCTGCGCAAGCCTGCGGCCCGCAGATGATCCGCGAGCCGCAGGGAGCGTTCTTCGAGTTGTCCGTAGGTGAGGGACCGTGTGCCGTCGGCGGTGACGACGGCCGTCCTGGCGGGGTCGTACGCTCCGGGATGCATGCGGCGAAGTTACGCGCCGCGCAGGGGCGCGGGGAACTGCGCGACCAGCCACAATCGACCCGCAGGCCCCCACGGCCCCATGGCCCCACGGCCCCACGGCCCCACGGCCCCACGCAGTGTCTAGCGGCTCACCTTCCGCGTGGCCCGCAACCACTCCTTGTTCATCGCGGAGATCGAAGGCAAGGGGATGCCCTTGGGGCAGGCGGTGGCGCACTCGCCGGTGAGCGTGCAGCCGCCGAAGCCCTCCTCGTCCATCTGCGCGACCATGTCCAGGACACGCGTCTCGCGCTCGGGGGCACCCTGCGGCAGCACACCCAGGTGGTTGACCTTCGCCGAAGTGAACAGCATCGCCGATCCGTTGGGGCAGGCGGCGACGCAGGCACCGCACCCGATGCACTCCGCGTGCTCGAAGGCGAAGTCCGCGTCGGGCTTCGGCACGGGCGCCGCGTGCGCCTCGGGGGCAGCCCCGGTCGGAGCGCTGATGTACCCGCCGGACTGGATGATCCGGTCGAAGGACGAGCGGTCCACGACCAGGTCCTTCACGACCGGGAAGGCGGCGGCCCGCCACGGCTCTACGTCGATCGTGTCGCCGTCCTTGAAGGACCTCATGTGCAGCTGACAGGTCGTGGTGCGCTCGGGCCCGTGCGCGTCGCCGTTGATGACGAGCGAGCACGCGCCGCAGATGCCCTCGCGGCAGTCGTGGTCGAAGGCGACGGGGTCGTCACCCTTGACGATGAGCTCTTCGTTGAGGGTGTCCAGCATCTCCAGGAAGGACATGTCGGACGAGATGCCGTCGACCTCGTAGGTGGACATGGCGCCGTCGGCGTCGGCGTTCTGCTGGCGCCAGACGCGCAGGGTGAGCTTCATGCGTAGCTCCGCTGAGTGGGATGGACGTACTCGAAGACGAGGTCTTCCTTGTGGAGGACGGGGGCAGCGCCAGGGGCGGTGAACTCCCAGGCGGCGGCGTACGAGAACTCCTCGTCCACGCGCGCCGCTTCGCCGTCCGGTGTCTGTGACTCCTCGCGGAAGTGACCGCCGCAGGATTCGGCACGGTGCAGGGCGTCGAGGCACATCAGCTCGGCGAGTTCCAGATAGTCGACGATGCGGTTGGCCTTCTCCAGGGACTGGTTGAACTCCTCGCCGGTGCCGGGGACCTTGATCCGGCGCCAGAACTCCTCGCGGATCTGCGGGATGCGCTCCAGCGCCTTGCGCAGCCCCGTCTCCGTACGGGCCATGCCGCAGAACTCCCACATGAGCTCGCCGAGTTCACGGTGGAAGGAGTCGGGTGTGCGGTCCCCGTCGACGGCGAGGAGCCGGGAGATCCGGTCGGTGGTCTCGTCGAGCACCTCACGTACGACGGGGTGCTCGTCGGAGATCTCGCCGTGGTGCGGGTTGCGCGCGAGGTAGTCGTTGATCGTGGACGGCAGCACGAAGTAGCCGTCGGCGAGTCCCTGCATCAGGGCCGAAGCGCCGAGGCGGTTCGCGCCGTGGTCGGAGAAGTTGGCCTCACCGACGGCGAACAGGCCCGGGACGGTGGTCTGCAGGTCGTAGTCGACCCAGAGGCCGCCCATCGTGTAGTGCACGGCGGGATAGATGCGCATCGGCGTCTTGTACGGGTCCTCGTCGGTGATCCGCGCGTACATGTCGAAGAGGTTGCCGTACTTGGCCTCGACCGCCTTCTTGCCCATGCGCTCGATGGCGTCGGCGAAGTCGAGGTAGACGCCCTGGCCGCCCGGCCCCACTCCCCTGCCCTCGTCGCACACGTTCTTGGCCGCGCGCGAGGCGATGTCGCGGGGCACGAGGTTGCCGAAGGAGGGGTAGATGCGCTCCAGGTAGTAGTCGCGCTCATCTTCGGGGATCTTGTTGGCCGGGCGGTCGTCGCCCTGGGCCTTGGGGACCCAGATGCGGCCGTCGTTGCGCAGCGACTCACTCATCAGCGTCAGCTTCGACTGGTGGTCGCCGGTGCGCGGGATGCAGGTCGGGTGGATCTGCGTGAAGCAGGGGTTGGCGAAGTAGGCGCCGCGCCGGTGAGCGCGCCATACGGCCGTGGCGTTGGAGTTCATGGCGTTCGTCGACAGGTAGAAGACGTTGCCGTAGCCGCCGGAGGCCAGGACCACCGCGTCGGCGAAATAGGTCTCGATCTTGCCCGTGATCAGGTCGCGGGCGACGATGCCGCGGGCGCGTCCGTCGACCACGATGACGTCCAGCATCTCGGTGCGCGGGTGCATCTCGACGTTGCCTGCCGCGATCTGCCTGCTGAGTGCCTGGTAGGCGCCGAGGAGCAGCTGCTGCCCTGTCTGACCGCGCGCGTAGAACGTCCGGGAGACCTGTACGCCGCCGAAGGAGCGGGTGTCGAGGAGACCGCCGTACTCGCGGGCGAAGGGCACGCCCTGCGCGACGCACTGGTCGATGATCTCCACCGAGATCTGCGCGAGGCGGTGGACGTTGGACTCGCGGGCGCGGAAGTCGCCGCCCTTGACGGTGTCGTAGAAGAGGCGGTGGACGGAGTCGCCGTCGTTGCGGTAGTTCTTCGCGGCGTTGATGCCGCCCTGGGCGGCGATCGAGTGGGCGCGGCGCGGCGAGTCCTGGTAGCAGAACTGGACGACGTGGTAGCCCTGTTCGGCGAGCGTGGCACCGGCGGAACCGCCCGCGAGGCCGGTGCCGACGACGATCACCGTGTGCTTGCGGCGGTTGGCGGGGTTGACCAGCTTGGCCTCGAAACGGCGGGTGTCCCAGCGCTCGGCGACGGGCCCTGCCGGGGCCTTGGTATCGGCGACCGGCTCCCCGGTCGCGTAATCGGCGTACTCACGAGAGGCGTGTTCACGAGAGGAATTCATCGGTCAGCTCACCACTCCGGTCATGACGGCCACGGGGACGACGACGAAGCCCGCCGTCAGGACGAACGCGACGCCATTGGCGATGATCTTCAGGGCGCGGTCGCGGGTCGCCTTGCCCGCGCCGAGGGTCTGCGCGGCGCTCCACAGGCCGTGGCGCACGTGGAAGCCGAGGGCGACGACGGCGACGATGTAGATGACGTTGCCGTACCACGTGGAGAACGTGTCGATGATGTTCTGGTACGGGTGCAGGTGCTCGTAGCCGCCCGGGTGCACGGTGCCGGTCGTCAGGTCCAGGATGTGCCAGACGATGAACAGGGCGAGGATGATCCCGCCCCAGCGCATCGTGCGCGTGGCGAAGCTCTTGCCCGCCTTCTTGTTGACGTACTTGGCGGGGCGCGCCCTGATGTCGCGGCGGCTCAGCTGGTACGCGGAGACGGCGTGCGCGACCACGGCGGCGACGAGCACGACGCGGATCAGCCAGAGCGTCCACTCGTAGTGCATGAAGGGCTCGCCGACCGTGCGCAGCCAGTGGGCGTAGTGGTTGAGCTCCCCGGGCCCGAAGAAGATCTTCAGGTTTCCGATCATGTGGGCGATCAGGTAGAGCAGCATGATCAGGCCGCTCACTGCCATCACTGTCTTCTTGCCGACGGACGAGTCCCAGATCGTGCGCGCCATCGACGACCGTTTTCGGTCCGTCCGCGTTGCCAGAGCCATGGGACCGACGCTAAGGCCGAAGGTCCCGATCGGTCCAAGAGATGGATCAGCTCATCTCGATAGCGACTGGCTATCATCGGCCGTACCCTGGCGTGTATGCAGTTCCAACAGCTCCTCTACTTCGTCGCGGTGGCCGAGACCAGGCACTTCACGCGGGCCGCCGAGCAGGTGCACGTATCGCAGCCCTCGCTCTCCC
This sequence comes from Streptomyces sp. NPDC002853, assembly GCF_053591915.1. Taxonomy (NCBI): domain Bacteria; kingdom Bacillati; phylum Actinomycetota; class Actinomycetes; order Kitasatosporales; family Streptomycetaceae; genus Streptomyces; species Streptomyces sp. NPDC002853. The sequence continues at coordinate 560,005 of NZ_JBSFUS010000004.1, forward strand.
AGCAGGTCCGCGCCCTGGAGAAGGAGCTGGGCGCCGAACTGTTCAGCAGGGCCCGCGGCAACATCGCGCTCACCGACGCGGGCGAGGCGCTGCTTCCGCTGGCCCGCCGCATCCTCGCGGACGCCGACACCGCCCGCATCGAGGTCCAGGAGCTGGCCCAGCTGCGCCGCGGCCGTATCCGCCTGGGGGCTACGCCCAGCGTCTGCACCGGCCTGCTTCCCGAGGTGCTTCGCGCCTTCCACGACCGGCACCCCGGCATCCAGCTCCTGCTCGAAGAGAGCGGCTCCCACGACCTCGTGCGCGAACTGGCGCGCGGCGCCCTGGACCTCGCCATCGTCGTGCTCCCCCTCCCCAGCCCCTCGCCGGCCCTGACCACCGTGGAGCTGCTCCGCGAGGACCTGGTCGTGGTGTCGTCGCCGGAGGCGCGCGGGTTCGGCGGCAAGAGCGTCCGGGTCGCGGATCTGCAGCGGGAGCGCCTCGTGATGTTCCGGCACGGCTACGACCTGCGGGAGCTGACCGTCGCCGCCTGCCGGGCCGAGGGGTTCGAGCCGGAGTTCGCGGTCGAGGGCGGCGAGATGGACGCGGTACTCGGCTTCGTGCGGGCCGGACTCGGGGTCGCGGTCGTGCCGCGCATGGTCGCCGAGCGGGCCGGGCGCGGGCTGCGGATGACTCCCCTGGCCCGGCCTTCCCTGCACCGTACGATCGCGCTGGCCCACCGCAGCGATGTGGCTCCGCCACGGGCCGCGCGGGAGCTGCAGCGGATGCTGGTGGAGCGGTGAGGGTCGTGTGTCTCCGCGGGCCGGTGGGGGCTGGTCGCCCAGTTCCCCGCGCCCCTGAGGGGCGCTCAGGCGGCTAACGGGCGGCGGGCAGACCGCCGGTCTCGGGATTCCTGATCGTCAGGCAGTACGTGCCGCCCGCCGGGTCGCGCATCACGATCCAGTGCGGCCCGCGCCACACCGTCTCGGCGCCCCGCTCCTCGTGCCGGACGCGGTCCGCTTCGAGGTCCGAACAGGAGAAGTCCGGGTGTGCCCCGGCCGGACCATCGTCGTCGAGGCGCTGCAGCAGGATCCGGATCGGCAGCCGCGGGTCCGGGTCGACGAGGTGGAATTCCGGACGCGAACCCGGACGCGCGGACCACCCCGTGAACGCGGGCCAGAACGTCTTCTCCGCCTCCCACACCACCGGCGGCACATCGAGACAGACCTGGTCGAGACGGCTCGTGGTCCCGTCCGGTGCGGCGAGCGGCTCGGGGCGTACCCGCTCGCCCTCCCACTTCACCACGCAGAACAGCTGGCCGCCGGGAGAGCGCAGGACCTCGAGGCCCTCCTCCGCGAAGACCGTGGTGGCGCCGAGCGCGTGGGCCTCGCGCGCCTTGGCCGGCACGTCCTCCACGGCGAAGTCGAGATGCGCGCCGCCGGGACCTTCGACCGCCTGCGCCTTCAGGAGGGCGTCGGCCCCGTCCGGGAGGAGCGTCACGAACTGATCGTCATCGCCTCGGAACGCGGAGAGCCGTGTCCCGGTGACCGCCGCCCAGAAGGCATGTGCCTCGGCGAACCGGTCCTTGGGCCGGTCCACGAAGGCGTACACCCACTGGATCTCTTCGGAGGCCATCCTCGTACTCCTCAGGTCGTCGCGTCGGCCAGCGCCAGCTCGTGCAGCTGGTCCGGCGGGCCGGGCCGTGCGTAGTACCAGCCCTGCGCCGTGTCGCAGCCCAACTCTCGCAGCTGATCCGCCTGTGCGCCCGTCTCCACGCCCTCCACCGTGACCGCGAGGTCCAGGCTGTGGGCGAGCGCGACGATCCCCTCGACGATCTTCAGGTCGACGGGGTCGGCCGGGAAGTGCTGCATGCCCTGGGTGAAGGAGCGGTCCAGCTTGAGGACGCTCACCGGCAGGCGGCGCAGATTGGCGAGGTTCGAATAGCCCGTGCCGAAGTCGTCGAGCGCTATGTCCACGCCCATCTCGGCGAGCCGCCGCAGCGGCTTGAGCAGGTCGTCGTCGGCGCCGATCAGCGCCGACTCGGTCACCTCCAGGCACAGGGCGCCCGGTTCGAGGCCGGCGCGCTCCAGGATCTCCACGGTGTCCGAGACCAGGCCGGGGTGGTTCAGCTGCATGGGCGAGAGGTTGACGTTCACCCGCAGCGGTCCGGCGTCCTTGTGCCGTGCCTCCCAGGTGCGGGCCTGGCGGACGGATTCCTCGAGCACCCAGCGGCCGAGCGGCACGATCAGACCGGTGTGTTCGGCGAGCGGGATGAACCGGTCGGGCCCGATGATGCCGTGCTGCGGATGCAGCCACCGCACCAGCGCCTCGGCCCCGCGCACGCTGCCGTCGCCCAGGTGCACCAGGGGCTGGTACTCGATGAAGAACTCGCCACGCTCCAGCGCGGCGGGCAGCGCGGTGGTCAGGCCGTGCCGGGTGATGGCGCGGGCGTCGGCCTCGGGGTCGGCGAGCTCGAAGCGGTTGCCGCCCGCGGACTTCGCGCGGTACATCGTGATGTCGGCGCTGCGCAGCACCTCCGCCGCGCCACGCTCACCGGCGGGGCCCTCGACGATGCCGATGCTGCCGCGCACGGTCAGCTCTCGGCCCTCGACGCGGATCGGCGTGGAGAGCGCGTGCATGATGCGCCCGGCGAGCTCGTCCACCTCGGCCTCGGTGTCGCGGCCCGTGGTCAGCGCCACGAACTCGTCGCCGCCGAGCCGCGCGACCATCTCGCCGGGCGCCGTGGCGCACGACTGGAGCCGGTCGGCGACCTCGACGAGGAGCCGGTCGCCGGCCGCGTGCCCGAGGCTGTCGTTGACGGTCTTGAAGCCGTCGAGGTCGAGATAGCAGAGCCCGAAGCGTGCGCCGTCGCCCGCCGCGAGGGCCTTCTCAAGGCGCTCGAAGAACAGGGTGCGGTTGGGCAGGCCCGTGAGCGCGTCGTGCGTGGCCTCGTAGCGAAGGCGCAGATTGAGCAGCCGGCGTTCGGTGGTGTCCTCCATCAACGCCAGTTGGTACTGCGGCACTCCGTCAGCGTCACGCAGCAGCGAGACGGTCAGATTGGTCCACAGGGCGGTGCCGTCGGGGCGGTAGAAGGCCTTCTCCACGCGGTAGTGTTCGCGCTCCCCGCGCACCAGCTCCTCGTAGAGCTTCCATACGTGGGGGGAGTCCTCCGGGTGTGTCCACTCCGCGACGTTGCGGCCCCGCAGCTGGCTCTCCAGTCCGCCGAACATGCGGATCAGCGCGTCGTTCGCCTCCAGGACCGTGCCCGTGAGGTCGGCGATGCCGATGCCGATCGCCGCGCCGTGGAAGACGGCACGAAAGCGTGCCTCGCTCGCGTGCAGGGCTTCGGCGACCGCGCTGCGTGCGTTCAGGGCTGCCCGGGATATCGCCTCCTGCTCGGCGAGGGTCCGCTCGCGCAGAGCTGCCGCGAAACCCGCGGCCACGGCGTGCTGCAGGCGCGCGGACCGCGCCCGCAGCTCTTCCTGGGGTCCGTCTTCGCCGCAGTACAGGACGAGGTAGGCGTCCACGCAGTCGAGCGTGCGGCTCAGTGCCTCGGGGTCGGTGCAGTGCGTGCCGACGAGCGCCGCGCCGATCGCCTGGCCCTCGGCCGCGTCGAAGATCCGCTCGTGCAGCGCGCCACGCAACCTCCGCGCCAGCGGCACCAGTTGCAGCTCGAACTCGGGACGGGTCAGCGACGTCGCCGTCACCGGGAAGATGGCGCGGCTCCAGATGGTGGCGAACCTGCGCACTCTGCCCTCGGGGCCGTCCGGTTCCCCGCTCATGCCCTGCGCCCCACGCCGGCGAACCCGGAGAAGGCATAGGGATCCTCCTCCTCGGGCGCGGTGTCGGGCCGCCAGCGCGGCATCGGCACGAGGCCGGGTTCCACCATGTCGTATCCCTCGAAGAACCGCGCGATCTCTTCGCGCGAGCGCATGATCAGTGGATTGCGGATGTCCTTGTAGACGCCGACGGCCTGACCGGCCTGCTCGGCGGGGATCGGCATCCCTTCGTACGAGGCGTGCGTGAGGGCGATCACGCTGCCGGGCGCGAGTGCGTCCCGCAGTTCGGCGACCGCTGTGTAGGGATCGTACGCGTCCTCCACGAAATGCAGGACGGCGACGAGGAGAAGGGCGACCGGCCGGCCCAGGTCGAGTAGCCCCTCGACCTCCGAACTGCCCAGAATGTCCTGCGGTTTGCGCAGATCCGCGGCGACCACGGCCGCCTTCTCGTCACCGTCGAGCACGGCACGGCTGTGCGCCACGGCGACCGCGTCGTGGTCGACGTACACCACGCGGGATTCGGGGTCGGCCCGCCGCGCGACCTCGTGCACATTTCCGAAGGTGGGGATGCCCGAACCGATGTCGAGGAACTGGGTGATGCCCTCGTCGACGGCGAAACGAACCGCTCGGCGCATGAAGGCACGATTCGCCTGCATGATCTTGGGCAGCCCCGGCATGAACTCCATCGCCCGGCGGGCCGCGTCCCGGTCGACCTCGAAGTTGTGCGAACCGCCCAGGTAATAGTCATAGATGCGGGACACGCTGGGCATCGTGATGTCGATGCCCTGCGGGGCCCAGGCGGGACGCTCCATCAGGACTCCAAGACGTAGGCGAGACGAGCCGGTGTTCGAAGGTGAGGCTACTGATCGTCCGCCAAGGGAGCGAGTCAAAACGGAAATTGGTCGTCCGTTCTCGGTCACTGCCTGTGGCAAGTGCCGAATATCAACCCAAAGAACCGGTCCGTTCCTCCCCGGGAGGGGGAAAGGAACGGACCGGTAGACCGTACGCGAGGTACTTCTGACCGACCCCCCTTCTTGGCTGACTTCGTCTTCGGACTTGCCCTTCGACGCCGACTGCTTCTGTACCTCTATTTCCTGTACGTCTATTTCCTGTACGGCTGCTTCCCGTACTCCTGCTTCCTGTACGCCTACTTCGGGGCGCCGACAGGCTTTCCGTCAGGGCCGGCGGCGTACCAAGTGCCGCCCACGCCCTGCCCATTGGTGTCGCCGGGCTTCTTGTCACCGGCGAAGGTGTACATCGGCCAGCAGTCGATCGTCTGCTGGCGCACTCCGTCGGGGCGGTCGAAGACGACGAACCCCTTCTTCAGGATCCCCTTGGTGTCGTTCTTGGCCACGGGCGGCACCACCGGCCACTTCTCCAGGCAGGCGCCGGTGCACGCGGACTTCATCGGCCAGGCGGAGTCCTTGGTGAAGCGGTAGACGGTCATGCCGTTCTTGTCGACGACGATCTCCCCGAGCTTCGGGTCCTTGCGGGTGGAGAGCCCTGCCGGGTCGACGGGAGCCGTCTCGGCGGGGGGTTCGGCCTCGTCGGCCGCGGGCGCGGCCTTCTTGCCGTCGGGGGCGGCCGCGTACCAAGTGCCGCCCACACCCTGGCCCTTGGCGTCGCCGGCCTTGGTGTCCTTGGCGTACCGGTACATCGGCCAGCCGTCGATGGTCAGCTGCTTGCTGCCGTCGGAGCGGGTCACCTCGCCGAGCAGGGACTTGTCGACGCCGGCCGGGGCTGCCGCGCCCTCGGGGGTCGCGACCGGCCAGGTGGTCGCGCAGGCGCCGTCACAGTTCGACTTGGGGGGCTGGGCCGTGTCCTTGTCGAAGCGGTAGAGCGTGAAGCCCTCGCTGTCGGTGACGACCTTGCCGAGCTTCTTGCTGTCCCAGACGGCGAGTTGACCGGCCGCCTTCGCCTTGCCCGCGCCTTCCTTCGCGTCGCCCGTGTCGGCGCCGTACCCGTCCCCGGCCCCGTACCCGTCCTGCTTGGCCGGGGCCTGGTTGCCGACGTTCTGCCCGTTCGGCGACTGGTCCCCCTTCTCCTGACCACACGCCGTCGTCAGCGCCAGCATGGCCGCAGCTGTCGCTACGAGTGAGGCGCTTCGCCAGGTCTTCATCGGTAACTCCCGCTGTCCGCTTGGGTGTCGTGCCGCTGAGTGCGTCACGCATGGCCCTAGGTACGGGCGGAGACGGCTGATGCGTTCAACCGGCGTTCAAGATTCTTTTCTCCGGCAGGCTCGTGCCCGCCCGTTCCGCGGGCTCACGCCCGCCCCTTCGGCAAGCCCGCGCCCGCCTGTTCGTCAAGGCCGCGCACGGCGTCTCCTCCCTTCGGGTCATAGGAGGCCCGCATCGGCGTGGCAGGGCGACGCGCTGCCCATGATCCCTGACGTGCATGGATCCACTAGGGCCTCGTCCGGCCTGGTCACACGCTTACTGGCGCTTCTGTTGCTGGCCTGGCTGCTCGGCGCGCCGGCTGCTGCCGCGGCACCGGCCATCGCGCCCGCCGACAACTGCGCCTACGCCTCGATCGGCGACGGACCCGGCGGTGACGCCGTGGCCGTCGCGGGCGACGGCGTGGTCTGCCGGGCGGGCCCCACGCGCCGTCCGAAGCCGCCGCCTCCACCCCCGCCGCCACCGCCGCCACCCCCCGCTCCGGCCCCGCCGCCGCGCCCGGAGCCGCCCGCGCCGGAGCCACCGCCTCCGCCGCCACCGCCGCCACCGCCCGCCCGGCCGACCCCTCCCGAGCCCACTCCGCCGCCACCCCCGCGGCCGAGCCCGAAGCCGAAGCCGACCCCGTCCGCCCCGGCCAAGGTCACGCCGAAGCCGGTGAGTTACCCCTCGTACCGCGTCACCCCACGCAAGGCGCCGCCCCGCAGCGGCCCGTCCCTCGTCTCGCTCACCCTGCTCGTCACCGCGCCCGCGGTGCTCGCCGTCGCTGCGCTACGGCCGCGCTGACCCGTCGGAGGTCCCATGTCGGAATGGCTTGTTCTCACCCTCGCGATGGCGGCGGCGTGCGGCGTCGTCCTGGTCGTCACCTTCCTGCGGCACCGCAGGACGAGCCCGGATTACGACGCTTCGGAGACCCCGGACGTCATCGAGTACATGACGATGATGATCGGCGTGGTGTACGCCATCGTCCTCGGCCTGGCCATCGCCGGTGTCTGGGAGGCCCGCAGCGTCGCCGAGGATCATGTGCACACCGAGGCCCAGGCGTTGCACGAGGTGTCCGAGCGTGCCCGGGTCTATCCGGACGACGTCCGCGAGCGCATCCGTACGGATGTACACGCGTATGTCAGCCATGTCGTGAACACCGAGTGGGACGCGATGACCGACCGCGGTGAACTCACCGATCGCGGCACCGAACTCCTGGACCGGGTGCGCCACGACGTCACCGACTACCAGCCCAAGTCCGACTTCGAGGCCCAGGCCTACCAGCCGCTGGTCGACCAGGTCGCGATCGCCGACGACGCGCGCAACTCCCGCGGGGACAGTGCCGGGGCCACCATGCCCGGCGTGGTCTGGTTCGGGCTCATCACGGGCGGTCTCGTCACCGTCGGCATGATCTTCGCCCTGCAGATCCGCCGCACTCCGCGCGAACTCATCCTCGCGGGGCTGTTCTCGGCCTTGATCGCCTTCCTGCTCTTCCTCATCTGGGACTTCGACGCCCCCTACAGCCGCGGCGTCGCGGCCACCCCGGATCCGTTCCGCGCACTCTTCGACAACCTCGGGGGATGAGGAATGCGCGGCCCCGCCCGCAATTCACGCGCGGGGCCGCGATTCTGACGCCCACTCACTCCGCGATGACCGACGCGACCTGGGTGAGGGAGTCGATCCGCCAGTCAGCGGCTTCGACGACTGCCTGGTCGTCGGCCCACCAGTGCCCCCAGGGCCCACGCCGGATGTGCGCGACCCGCAGGCCGGCGGCCTTCGCGGGGTAGATGTCGTTCGCGGGGTGGTCTCCGACGTACAGCGTCTGCTCCGGGGCGGCCTGGGCCACCTCGATCACCTTGGCGAAGAAGGCCGGGTCAGGCTTCGCCACGCCCCACTCCCCCGAGGTGGCGACGAGATCGGCGGGCAGGTCGAGGCCCCGCAGCAACTCGCCCACGCGCTCGGTGCGGTTCCCCGCGATGACGACGCGCAGCCCCTGGTCGCGCAGCTTGCCGAGGGCGGGGCGTACATCGGGGTAGAGGTCGGTCTCGGCCAGGTGCTCACCGCGCCCCGCTGCCTCGCGGGCCTGATGGGCGGCGGCGACATCTATGTCCGGGCTGAGCAGCCGCAGCGCCTCGGTGTTGTCGCGGCCCCGCGTGACGACACCTCCCACGAGCGCGGAGACGGTGTGACGGGGCACGCCGAGCCAGTCGGCCCAGGACGCCCAGTAGCGGTCATCTTTGGTGAGGGTCTCCCCCACGTCGAACACGACGGTCTCAATCATCGGGGCCAGCCTATGGCGAGACCACGTCCGACCGGCCGTCTGACCCGCACCCCGAAAGGAGGTGGCGCACCCTTTGCCACGGAACCCATCGAACCCACACGGATCGCGCGGCAGTTGGCCCGGGCACGGCACCCCGGCGCGGTGGCGGCGATGCTCGGCGGCAGCGCGGTGACGTGCGGAAGGAGATTCCGCGGGCATGGCCCTCGCTGCTCTCGCTGTGCGCCGACGGAGTCGCGATCGTGGACCGGGACGGGACCGGCGCCGGACTCCTGGACGCGGCGAGGGGGCTGCCGCCCGGCGGGTCGCCGGAAGCGGCGGAGGAGGGAACTGGAGGACCAGCGCTACGCGCTCACCGATCTCCTCGACGACCTCGCCGGCTGCGTGCACCCTGTGCCAGCGCCTGTGCATCGTCACCGAGATCGCCCGCCGGGCCGGCCGGTTCGTCCTCTCGCACACAAGGTCGTGGCGGGGCGGCGGGAAGTGGCCGGGGCGGCGCGTGGGCGAGGCGCGTGGGCGGGGCGCGTGGGCGGGGCGCGTGGGCGAGGTGCGGCCCGGCTTCTGCGCCGAGCTCGCGAATGTGGTCCAGGATGCCTTGGGGGCGAAGCCTCGGACCTTGTCGCGCTGGTGGACGAGGTGCTCGCACCGTGCGGCGGGCGCCTTCGGGAGGGGTACCGGCGCGGTGCTACCCCGGCCTCCCGGGACCGGCTTCGCACACGGGTCCGTAAACCATGCTGCACGGCGGCCCCGTACAGCGCACTCTGGTGGCATGACCTGGCAGACACCCATCATCGTCCACCCGCCCGCTTCCGACGGCGGACGGCGGGTCACCGTGCGCGGGCAGGCCGTCGGTGTCGCGCGCGACGATCACGACCTGGTGGAGTTTCTGCGCCGCGCGGGCCTCGGCGACGCGGACATGGCCCTGGACGACCCCCACCTCGTGGAATGGCGAGGCGGCGAGGCGCATATGTGGGGGCCTGGCTCCTGACGCACCCGGGGCGTGAAGCCGCTCGCCTGGACCGTGGGCACCCTGGACTCGACCGGACCAGGCACGGGCACGGGCACGGGCACGATCACTCGCCCGCACCGGCCACGCGCCGGCACAGCGGCGGCCGGTGCGGACCCCGCGCCGCGAGGCACGAGTTGGCCCGGCCGACCGCAGAAGGACACCGAGCCCACGAACCGCCGCCCGGCCACGCCTGACCGGGCGCCGTCCTGGGCGGGGCGCCGCACCAGGCCGGGCTCGTGCAGGCCCGGCGCCGTACCAGGCCCGGCGGATCGTGCGCAGGATCGCCCACCACGTACGACGGAGCACCGAGGATCACCCGAGCCAGGACTCAGCGGGACCCAGCTCACGCCCCCGGAAACAGCCCCCGCCTACCCCTGTACAGCCCCAACCCCCCAAACCCCGTCACCACGACCGCGACACCCCACCACGTACGAGGAGCACCGAAGATCACCCGGCCCGCGACCCAGCGGAGCCCGGCTCACGCCCCCGGCAACAGCCCCCGCCTACCCCTCTACAGCCCCGCCCCCCGAAACCCCGCCACCACGACCGCGACACCCCGCCCCGTTCCCCTGTCCGGCCCACACCGTTGCCCCGTTCGCGCGACGTGGATCGCGGGCGTGTGAGTCCCTGTTTAGCGTTTGCCGCATCGAGGTGCATATCAGGTGAAAGCGGAAGAAGGTCCGCGGCTGCTCCTCGGGGACCCGGAGGAATCATCATGCGCGCGATACGCGTCGCCTCGGCCGCTCTTCTCGCCGCCACGACCCTGACCCTCACCGCCACCACCGCGTCGACGGCAGTCGCGGACGAGACCGACACGAACAACAACATCACCTCGTTCGGCTTCCGCGTCACCCCGTCCACGATCGCCGCCGGCGGCCAGGTCCAGCTCAGCGTGGACGGCTGCCAGGGCGACACGAAGGTCACCTCCGGCGTCTTCGACGACGCGCACATCCCCAAGGGGCAGAATTCCGTCGCCGCGATGGTCTTCCCCGACGCCAAGCCCGGCGCGATGTACGAGGTGACCTTCGACTGCAAGGGCGAGACCGGCACCACCGACCTCACCATCGCCACTGGCCGCCCCACCCACCACCCCACCTCGCACCCCACCGGCCCGGTCCACCACGGGGTCAAGGCCGGAGCCGGCGGCAGCTTCGGCGGGCTCGACCTGCACGAGATCGCCCTCGGCGGCGCCCTGATCGTCGGCACCCTCGCCACCGCGTACCACTGGACGCGCCGCCGCACCGGCGACGGCAACAACTCCTGACCGCCCGCCGCCCGACCGGCGCGGAAGGGGGACGCGCCGGTCGGGGAGGCGGAACGGTGCACGCCCGGCACGCGAGCGCCCGACGTGCGAGGGGCGGGCACCCCGGTGCCGGGCCCGTGGTCAGATGCCGCGCCCCGCGTTCTCCGAGCGGCGGCGCATCCAGAACACTCCGCCGCCGACCAGAGCGACCGTCACGAGCGCCCCGCCGATCGCCATGTCGGTGCCGGTCGCCCCGGAGCTGCTGCTGCCGCCGAGACCACCGCGCACGCCGCCGTGGATGACGGTGAACGCGTCGGGCTTGGTGAGGGTCTTGCCGCCGCAGTGCACGGTGATGCTGTGGGCGCCGGGGCTCGCGTGGTGGTAGACCCTGGGGTTCGCGCTGGCGGTGCCGCCGTTCATGGTGTGCAGGGGCGTGTTGGGAAAGGCATTCGACGTGACCTTGCTGCCCGGAGACGAGCAGGAAGAGCCGTCGACCGTGACCGTCAGCTGACCCCCGCGGGGGATCACGCTCGGCATGGCGACGATGTTGGACGGGTCGGCCCATGCCGAAGCCGTCGGGGCGGCGAGGCCGACGACGGCGCCCGCGGTGACGGCGACCGCGAGGGCACGAGTGGTGCGCATACGAGAAGTACGCATGTGAATCCTCCGCGGAAAGCGCCCCGGGGTAACCGTTCCCCGGTCGATCGGCGAGAGCGCCTCCCAGACAGACCCTCAGTTGCCCTGCTCAGGCCCGCATTTCGGCGATCGGCCGTCCTGGTGAGGCGACACGCCGAAGCGCGAACGTACAAGCCGATATTGCCGCAGGTCACGGACCGTCAGAAATTTCCTGCCGACCGCGACTCGGATGGCTCATGCCCGGTATGGGCGCCACCCGTTCGCTCCCGCTCTGTCGCCCGTCCCTCGCGCCGCGCTTAGCGTTCTCGTACGCGCAACGGACGCGGTTCGAATGCCGCGTTGAGAGGGGATCAGAGAATGCCTTCGTCCCAGCCGGCCGATGAAGAGGAATCGCAGCGGAAGCGCGCGCCGTGGGGCGTGATGGCACTCGTTCTGCTGACCGGCCTCGCGCTGATCCGGAATGGTTCAGGGGAATTCGACGTGGGCCCGCCCCAGCCCGCCTCGGCCGCCGCGGCGGACCAGGCACCCGACGGTGCGGGGCAGACGGTCGCGCCGCTGACGTTCTCCCCCGCCGAACGCGTGGGGATCAAGGGCATCCAGGTGGAGGCGCCGGTCATGCCGGTCGGGCTCGACGAGGACGGCTGGGTGGACGCGCCTCCGGCGGAGGACCCGAACCTCGCGGGCTGGTTCACCGGAGCGGTGTCACCGGGCGAGAAGGGCACGTCCGTGATCGTCGGCCATGTCGACAATCAGCAGGGTCCCGCGGTCTTCTACGGCCTGGGTTCGCTGAAGAAGGGAAATCGCGTCGAGGTCCTGCGCAGGGACCGCAAGACGGCGGTTTTCGAGATCTATGGAATCGAAGTGTTCGAGAAGGACAATTTCCCGGGCAGCCGCGTCTACAGCGACAAGGGCGCTCCGGAACTACGCGTCATCACCTGTGGCGGCGGATTCTCCAAGCGGAACGGCTACGACGGAAACGTCGTCGCTTTCGCCCGCCTGGTGGATGTGCGCTGACGGCGAGAATGCGCCGGCGGAACACGGAACCGGGCGGGCTGGCGGGCTGGCGGGCGGAATATTTTTTCTACGTTTCGTGGCGGCTCGGCACCGTGATCCGGTAGCCCCCGTCGATCAGCTCCGGCAGGTACGTCCGCAGGGCCGCGACGCTCTGTGAACGGTCGCCGCCCGCGTCGTGCGAGAGGACCACGACTCCGGGCCCCGCACCGGCCCGTACCCGCCGGATGATCGTGCCCGTGCCCGGCTCGGTCCAGTCCAGGGTGTCCACGGTCCAGGCGAGCGGCTCCATGCCGAGGTCGGCGCCCAGTTGGAAGGCGTTGCGGTTCCAGGCGCCGTAGGGGGCGCGGAACCAGGCGGGGGGTTCGCCCACCGCTTCCTCCACGACCTCGCAGGTGCGCTCGATCTCCTCGCGCATCGCGCTCCGGCTCATCTTCGGAAGGAGCGGGTGCGTCCAGGTGTGGTTGCCGATCAGGTGTCCGTCGTCGGCCATCTGGCGCAGCAGGTCCTTGTTGTCGACTGCCATCTCACCGCAGACGAAGAACGTCGCGCGGACGTCGTACTTGCGCAGGGTGCTCAGGATGCCCGGCGTGTAGCGCGGGTCGGGGCCGTCGTCGAACGTCAGGAACATGCTGCGGCCCTGCCCGTCCATGCGCAGGATCGGTGCCTTGCGGACGCGGGGCAGGGCGCGCGCGGCGCGCGGCGGACCGTTGCCCGCCATGGGCTGGAGGCGGTACGCGGAGGGCTTGAGGGCGCGCGCGGCGGGCGGGCCGCCGGCCGCCGAGCCACCGGAGGCCGTGGGCCCTGGTGTGGGCTTGCGCTCCGTGCCCGCGCACCCGGCGGTCGCGACCAGACCGAAGACAGCGGCGCCGCGCAGAAGTGCGCGGCGCCCTGGCGTCATTTGATCCTTTTTCATTACTAATCCGTCGCATGGCGGAAGGCGGACGCCGGACAGCAACACCACTGCGGGCCACGAAAGCACCCGATGGGACCAGCGAGGACACGAGGGGACAAGAGAGGATCAGCGGAGCCCTTTTCCCGGCCGTGGGCGCCGTCATCAGGAATCGGGCTCTCCGTTAACCTCTCGGCTGTGACTGAAGACCACTCCCACCAGTTCGAACGCGGCACCGACGGCCCGAAGGTGATCGTCGTCGGTGTCGACGGATCGGACTCCTCGCTCCGGGCCGCCGCCTATGCCGGGGGCCTCGCGCGACGGCAGCGCGCCCTGCTCGCCGTCGTCTACATCCAGCCGGTGATGGCCGCGGGCGCCGCCCTCGGCGCTCCGGTGGCCGAGACGACCGACGAGATCGCCGAGGGACTGATCGCCGAGATCCGTGAGTCGGCCGAGCGGGTGAAGGACATATTCGACGTGCGCTGGGAGTTCCACACCTTCCGCGGCGATCCCTACAGCGGCCTGGTCACCGCGGCGGACGACCTCAAGGCCGACGCCGTGATCGTCGGCGCCTCCGAGCAGGCGGGCCACCGGATCGTCGGCTCGGTCGCGGTACGTCTCGTCAAGGCGGGCCGCTGGCCCGTCACCGTGGTGCCGTAGCCCCCGGCCCCCGGACTGCTGAACCCTCAGACATATGAAGGGTGTGGCGTCTTCCGTCACGCACGCGCCTGCGCCATCATGATCCGCCATCAGCCGACTGCCGTCAGCGAAAAGGTGGAGCTCATGGCGGGACTCCGGATGGGGCACGGCGTTCTGCGCCGTAAGCCCATCGAACACATCGACGAGACCGAAGAGGGAGCAGGTGGCGGGCTCTCCCGCTCGCTCGGTCTCTGGCAGCTCACCGCGATCGGCGTCGGCGGCATCATCGGCGCCGGCATCTTCACCCTCGCCGGGACGGTCGCCAACGGCACGGCCGGTCCTGCCGTCCTCGTCTCCTTCCTCATCGCCGGGATCGCGAGCGCGGCGGCAGCCTTCTCGTACGCCGAGTTCGCGGGCCTGATCCCGAAGGCGGGATCGGCGTACACCTACGGCTATGTGGTGCTCGGCGAGCTCACCGGCTGGTTCATCGGCTGGGACCTGCTCCTGGAGTACACGGCGATCGTGGCGGTGGTCGCGATCGGCATCTCCGGCTACTTCAACTTCCTGCTCAACGACATGGGCGCGCAGCTCCCCGACTGGATGCTGGGCGCACCCGGCACGGGCGACGGCCACAAGGTGGACCTGTTCGCCGCGGTGCTGTGTCTGCTCATCGCCTATCTGCTGACGCTCGGCATCAAGAACGCGGCGCGCTTCGAGATGGTCGTGGTCGTCCTCAAGGTCATCGTCGTTCTCGTGGTGATCGCGGTCGGGTTCTTCCACATCAACACGGGCAACTACAAGCCGTTCTTCCCCTTCGGCGTCAGCGGGGCTTTCACGGGAGCGGCCACGGTCTTCTTCGCCGTGTTCGGGTACGACGCGATGAGCACCGCCGCCGAGGAGTCCAAGGACGCCCAGCGCCACATGCCGAAGGCGATCCTCTACTCGCTTGCGATCTCGATGGTGCTGTACGTCCTGGCCTGCCTCGTCCTGACGGGCATGCAGAGCTACAAGGACATCGACCCGGAGAGCGGGTTCTCCACCGCCTTCAAGTCGGTGGGCCTCGGCGGTCTCGCCGACGTCATCGCGGTCGGCGCGATCATCGGCATCCTCACCGTGATGTTCACCTTCATGCTCGGCGTCACCCGCGTCTGGTTCAGCATGTCGCGTGACGGACTGCTGCCGAAGTGGTTCGCCAAGACGCACAAGACCCGCCACGTGCCGACGCGGGTGACGTGGATCGTCGGGTTCGCCTCGGCCGCCATCGCCGGGTTCCTGCCGATCGGCGAGGCGGCCGAACTGACCAACATCGGCATCCTGTTGGCCTTCGTCGTGGTGTGCATCGCGGTGATCGTGCTGCGCTACAAGCAGCCCGATCTGCCGCGTACGTTCCGCTGCCCCGGAATGCCGGTGGTGCCCGCCATCGGGGTCGTCTTCTCCATCTGGCTGATCACGTTCCTCCAGTGGCAGACGTGGGCGCGGTTCGCGGTGTGGTTCGCGGTCGGCCTCATCGTGTACTTCGGGTACTCGTACCGGAAGTCGGAGCTGGCGAAGCTCGACCGCGCTCCCTGACGGCGTTGCTCAGGCGCTCTCGATGGACTTCTGGAATTCCCGGGCCATCTGCTCCAGACCCTTGTTCTTCCACTCCGCCCAGAAGGGCTTCCACTCGCTCAGCTTCTTGCGGCCGCTGACGATGTCGTTGACCAGGTCGGTCGCCTCCGTCGACATGCGGCCGTAGTGCTGGGTGTACGCGTCGGAGTAGTGGCCGACGACGGGGTTCTGGACGGCGGTCTCGATGAGCTTCTGCTCGGCGGCGTACACGTCCTTGACGTCCTGCGCACGGGCGGCGCCCGGGAACGCTGAGGCGACCAGCGCGAAGGGTGAGGTGGTCGCCGTGGTCAGTCCGCTGAACAGGCCCTCGACCTGCTGCTTGCCCTGCTTGGACCGCTCCGGGAAACCGTTCTTGTCGTACGTGAAGTCCTCGCCCTCCGTGCCGAACTCGAGGAACTCGCGCTCGGTGCTGCCGAAGGGCGCGGCCAGGTAGTCGAGCACCCGGAGCAGCATGCGTACGCGCTTCTCGTCGCCCTTCTTGATGGCGGTGTAGCCGATCGTGCCCAGGTGGTAGTGGTGCTTGGGCTTCTTGCCGCCCACGCCGAACGGGATCAGGATCTCGGTGGCCAGGGCGGGGTCCTGGACGCGGATGTCACGACGCGCGTTGAAGGGGTTGGCGTGGACGGTGGCGCCGATCGAGCCCTGTGCCAGCTTGGTGTTCGCGTCCGCCATCTTGGGGTTTCCGGGGTAGAAGACCCCTGCCTTCTTCAGCTTCAGGACGAAGCCGAGGGCTTCGGTGTACTCGTCGGTCTCCTGGAACCAGGTGAGCGAACCGTCCTTGTTCTGCCGCCACTTGTTGGGGGCGCCGAAGCACTGGCTCATCACGCTGGCGGCGTTGACGTAGATCGGTTCGAGGGCCCAGACCTTGCCGCCGGTGACCTCCTTGCATTTGGCGAGGAACTCCTCGGGGCTGCTCGCCGAGAAGCCGTCCGCCTTCTCCCAGATCCTCGGGTTGCCGCCGTAGACCTGTCCAAAGGCGGGGTACGGGCTGGGGGCGCCCCAGATCTTGCCGTTGACGACGGCTGTCTTCCAGTGCGCGGGGGTCATCGCGGCGAGGTTCGGGTAGTCCTTCACCGCGTCCCCGGAGACGTACTCCGTGATGTCCGCGCACTTGGCCTCGAGCAGTTCGGCGATGTGCTGGATGCCCTGGTTCGGGGGTATCCACAGCAGGTCCGGCAGATCGCCGCCCGCGATGACGGCGGAGAACTTCTCCTCGTATCCGGGGTCGGTGCCCAGGATCGCTTCCAGGTCGACGCCGAGTTCCTTGTTCACCTTCTTCCAGTGGGCGTTGGAGCCCGCCGGGGCAGGCGGCTGGGTCCAGATCTCGGTGAGCACCGTGATCTTCGAACCGTCGCCGGGGGTCTTCGGGACGCTGCGCACCAGGTCCTTGGGGTACGAGAGGAAACCCGCCGACAGGCCCTTCGCGTCCGGCGGGAGATCGGGCTTGATCTTGGTGAAGGGGACGTACGAAGGCAGCTTGACCTTCGCCGATGCCGCCTCACCCGTCTTCTTCGCGCCCGAGCCGCAGCCCGTCAGCGAGGTGGCGGCGGCGCCCGCCGCGACGGCCGTGGAGAGACTGAGGAAAGTGCGTCGGGACATGCCTGTCATGGGAATCTCCGCAAAGGGGTTCAGGGAACGGGAAGGTCAGCCCTTGATGGCGCCGGTGAGCACGCCCTTGGTGAAGTACTTCTGCAGGAACGGGAAGAGCAGCAGGATCGGGATGAGCGCGATCATGACCACGGCCATGGAGATCGACTGCTGGGGCGGCATGTGGCTGACGCCGAGCTGGTCGCCCGAGATGGACTTGCCCTGGACGACGTAGGTGCGCAGGACCAGCTGGATGGGCCACTTGCCCGAGTCGTTGAGGTAGAGCATGGCGTTGAAGAACGCGTTCCAGTACGTCACCGCGTAGAAGAGGCCGACGACGGCCACGACGCCCTTGGAGAGCGGAAGCACGATGCGGGTCAGGATCCGCCAGTCGCCCGCGCCGTCGATCCGGGCTGCCTGGTAGAGCTCCTCGGGGATGTTCATGAAGAACGCCCGCAGGACGACGAGATTGAAGGCGTTGATCATGACGGGGAGGATCAACGACCAGTAGGAGTCGAGGAGTCCGAGCTCCTTGACCACCACGTACATCGGCACCATGCCCGGCACGAAGAGCAGCGTGAAGAGCACCATCAGGAGGATCGGCTTGCTGCCGGGGACGCCGCGCTTGCTGAGGCCGTAGGCGAGCGCGATCGTCGTCAGGAGCGAGAGTGCCGTGCCGACGAGGGTGATCAGGACGCTGACGACGACGGCCCGCGAGACGATGCCGCCGGAGAGGATGGTGCGGTACGCCTCCAGGGTCGGGTCCGTGGGGAAGAGGACGAAGCCGCCCGCCTCGGTGATCTCCTCGCGGGAGGCGAGGCTGGTGGAGAGGACCGTGAGGAAGGGCAGGATCATCACGGCGCAGATGACGGTGATGACGACGGCCTTGGCGGTCGAGCCGATCCTCGTGGGCGGCTCTTCCCAGGCGGGCCGCTCCTCGCGGGTGCGCGGCGAGCGCAGGGGAAATCCGAAGCTGCTCATTTGCTGTACACCCCGTGCTCTCCGAAGGCGTGGGCGACCTTGTTGGCGCCGTAGATCATCAGGGCCCCGACGACGCCCTTGACCAGGCCCGCGGCGGCGCCGACGCCCCAGTCGCCGTAGACGACGCCGTGGTAGTAGATGTAGGTGTCCAGGACTTCCGAGGCGCGGGCCCCGACCGCATCGCGCTGGAGCAGGAACTGCTCGAAGCCCACGGACAGGACGTCACCGAGGCGCAGCACGAGCAGCATGATCGTGACGCCGCGTACGGCGGGCAGGGTGACGTGCCACATGCGGCGCCATCGTCCGGCGCCGTCGACGGCCGCCGACTCGTACAGGCTCTGGTCGACGCTCGCGAGGGCCGCGAGGTAAATGATCATGCCCCAGCCGATGTCCTTCCAGATCACCTGGCCGGTGATGAGGAGGGAGAAGGTGCTGGGGTCGGTCATCACGTCCAGGGCGGACATGCCGTGGTCGCGCAGGTAGTTGCTGAACAGGCCCGCTCCGCCCAGCACTTGCTGGAAGAGCGCGACGACCAGGACCCAGGAGATGAAGTGCGGCAGATAGACGACGCTCTGCACGAACTTCTTGATGCGCGGGCTGACCAGGCTGTTGATGAGCAGGGCGAGGGCCAGCGGTGCCGGGAAGAAGAAAATCAGCTGGAGTGCGGCGAAGGCGAGGGTGTTGCGGACCGCCTCCCAGAACGCCGGGTCGGCGAAGAGCTCCTGGAAGTTGGCCAGGCCCACCATGGGGCTTTCCTTGAAGCCGATGAAGGGCTGGTAGTCCTGGAAGGCGATGACGTTGCCGAGCATCGGCACGTAGAAGAAGAGCAGGAAGAAGAGCAGGCCGGGGGCCATGAGGGCGAGCATCACCCAGTTGTTCCGCAGGCGGACGCGGAGCGGGACGCGGCGGTGGTGCGGCGGCCCGGGAGACTGCGGACCCGGCTTCGGAGCTGACCCGGACGGTGGCGGCGACGCGGCTCGTGGCCTGCGTCGCGTTGCTGGGGATGTCACACGTACTCCCTGGCCTGGCGGCACGACGGAACAGAAAAGTGGCAGCCGACAGCCGGGACGGCCGTCGAGAGCCGGCCAATTAAGAAGCCAACTTGCCGAAAGAGAGCCACATCATCGAAGCGTGACTCCCGCCCGTCAACCACCTTCCGGTCCTAGAGAGTTGGACTTTTCTGCTCGGCGTGCTCGATGTGTTCCAGTGCGAGGCGAGCTGCCCCGATTGCGGTGGATTCCTCGCCGAGTACGGAGGTTTGGACCGTCGGCCGGTAGGGGCACAGAGCGCCGAGCCGCGCCGCGAACGGTTCGCTGAGCAGGGCGCCCGCCCGGGAGATGCCGCCGCCGAGCACGACGGACTGCGGGTCGAGTACGGCGACGTGGCGGGCCAGGCTGTCGGCCAGTGCCTCGGCGAAGGCGCGCAGGGTGTACCTGGCTCCGCCGTCACCCGCGGCCGCCGCGGTCACCACCGCGCGGGCGGCGTTCTCGCGGGTGGGCCTGTCCGCGCCCTGGTGCCCCGCGAACCAGTCGAGGAGCCGCTGGTAGCACCGCTCCCAGCCGTCTCCCGCGACCATCTCCCCCGCCGCGCCGCGGTGCCCGCGGTGCAGCTCGCCGCGGAGCCACAGGCCGATGCCGAGCCGGTTGCCGACGTACAGGTACACGCAGTCGCCCGCGCCCACCGACACTCCCCCGGTGCACTCGGCGAGGGTGGCGAGCTGGATGTCGTTGCCCACGACGACGGGTCCGTGGGCCGGGTCGGCGAGTTCGCGGGTGAGGTCGAGGCCCGTCCACTGGGGCAGCGAATCGCTCTCCACCACCCGGCCCGCGGCGTCCACCATGCCGCTGGTGCCGACGCCGGTCGCCAGCGGGCGCACGTTCGCCGCGGCGGGTTGGGCCAGGCAGCCCGCGATCGCCTCGCGAACGGCGTCGAGGCGCTGCCGTGCCGGGAGTTCGGGCGTGACGGCGACGCGCTGGGTGGCCACCGTGCGGCCGAGCAGGTCGGCGGCGTGCACCAGGATCTTGTGCGCGCCGATGTCCACGCCCAGGACGTGGGCGGCCTCCGCCCGGAAGCGGAATCTGCGGGCCGGCCGGCCCACGCTGCCGCTGCCCGGCGTCAGCTCCACCAAGCGGCCCTCGCGCAGGAGCTGGGCGGTGAGGTCCTGGGCCGTGGGCCGCGACACACCGATGAGCCCCGCCAGTTCGGGCACGGTGATCTCGTCGCGCTCGCGCAGCACGCGCAGAGCGGCGGCCGCGTTGAGGCGGCGCAGCAGCGACGGGTCCCCGCTCATGTCCTGCCTATTCAAGGCATCCCCCTTGACAGCGCGATCGGTTGATCTCCAGTGTGACCCGGAGCGATTGAGAAACTTACCTGCTAAATAGCGCCCTTGGGGGAGCACAGATGGGTGAGACTGGTCATCCGGAGCTTGCGTGCGGAATCGGCTCCTGGGACAGCGATGTCTACGGTAACCACCGGCTTCTCGTGCGCGCGGACACCTCCGACACCGCGGCGCCCGCCGTCGCGGCCGAACTCCCGTGGCGGCGCCAGGACCCTGACCCCGGCGCGGTGGACGTGATCGTGATCGGGCCGTCCGGGGAGCGCGTGCGCAACACCGTCACGGTCGACGCCACGGCCGAGCGGGGGCGCATCGCCTTCGAGCCGGTGGACGGCCCCGGCAGCTACGCCGTGCACTATCTCCCGTACGCACACGGCGGCAAGCCCTACTATCCGCAGGCCGCCTACCGGCCCCCGACGCGGACGGCGGACCCCGGCTGGGTGCACCGGTGCGGCCTGCACGGCGCCGACGGGTGGGAGAAGCTGCCCCGCGCCCACGCGTTCGGCTACGAAGCGGCGAGCGCGGTCGACTCCTTCGCGCCGCTCGGCTTCGCGGCCACGGACGACGAATGCGCCCGTCTCGAACAGGCCCATAGCGATGCTCAGTTGCTCCTGTTCGGCGAGGACCGTACCCACCCGCTCGGCCGCTACGAACGACTGCCCGCACGCTGGGCACTGGCCGCCCCCTTCTCCCCGCTCGACGTCACGGCGGACCGCGGGGAGTTCCACGCGGTGCAGGTCGGCGTGTACGCGCTCCAGGAGCTGACGGACCTACGCGGCGAGATCCGCGGGCTCCCCTTCTCCGTACGGTGCCTCAGCACCGGCGGCATCGACGCGCGCGGCCGGTCCTTCGAGCGGCGCGTCGCGGTCGGCAAGTCGCGCGCGGGAGCGCTGTGGTTCGGCGTGGAGGTGCCCGAGGAGGCTCAACCCGGCCTGTACGAAGGGGAGATCGCCGTCCGCGCGTCCGGTGTGCCGGAGCGCGTGCTGCCGCTGCGCATCACCGTCGGCCGGGACGCCGTCCCCGACGGCGGCGCCGGTGAACCATGGCGGCTCGCCCGGCTGGCCTGGCTGGACTCGACGCTCGCGCAGGACGACGAGCCGGTGGCGCCGTTCACCCCGGTCGAGGTGGCCGCCACGGACGGCGGACAGCGGCTGACGCTGCTCGGCCGCACGGTCGAGCTCGGCCCGGAGGGACTCCCCCGGCGGCTGGTGTCCACCTTCACGCCGAGCGTCACACGCGTCGACGGACCGCCGCGCGACCTGCTCGCCGCTCCCGTCACCCTGGACCTCGGCCGCCCCCTGGAACACGGGCCGCTCAGCCTGGACCGGCCGGGCCCCGCGCGGGTCCGCTGGTCCTCACGGGCCGCGGGACAGGACGTACTCCTGCGCACCGAGGGCGAGTTGGAGGCCGACGGTTTCCTCGTTGTGCGCGCCACCGTCGAGGCCACGGCCGACACCGAACTCGACGTGACGCTGGACGTGCCGGTGCGCGAAGAGATCGCGCGGTACGCGATGGGGCTCGGTCTGACGGGCCGTGCGTGCCCGGCGACATACGACTGGGGGTGGGACACGCCCACCCGCAACCAGGACGCCTTCTGGCTCGGCGATCCGGCAGCGGGGCTCCAGCTGAGCCTGCGCGACGAGCACTACGCGCGGCCGCTCAACACCAACTACTACCGCGAGAAGCCGTTGCGCACCCCGCGCTCCTGGGCCGGCGACGGGGCGGGCGGGGTACGGCTGCGCACGAGCGACGGTGTGCGCGGCCTCAGCGCGTTCAGCGGCCCGCTCACGCTGCACGCGGGCGAGAGCCGTTGCTTCGAGTTCCGGCTCCTCCTGACCCCGTTCAAGCCGCTCGACCCGGCGCGGCAGCTCTCCGAGCGCTACTTCCACGCGTACGCGTCTCCCACGGAGATCGCCGGGTACGGCGCGAACGTCGCCAATCTGCACCACGCCACACCGCCCAACCCGTACATCAACGACCCGCTCCTGGGCGCGGACGCCCTGCGCTCCTACACCGAGGAGGCGCACCGGCTCGGAATCCAGGTCAAGGTGTACGACACCGTGCGTGAACTGACGCGTCACACGCCGGAGTTGGCGGTGCTCGCCTCACTGGGCGACGAGATCTTCGCACCGGGTCCCGGGGGCGGGCACGCCTGGCTGCGGGAGCATCTGGGCGGGGACTACGTGCCCGGGTGGGTGGCGCCCGACGTGGGGGACGTCGCGGTCGTCACCTCCGGCGACTCGCGGTGGCACAACTCCTATGTGAGCGGCGTCGAGCGGCTGCGGAGGGTGGTCGGCGTCGACGGGCTCTACCTCGACGACGTGGCGTACGACCGCACGACCATGAAGCGGGTCCGCAAGGCGCTGTCCGCTTCCGGCGAGCGGCCACCCCTGGTCGACCTGCACTCCTGCAACCAGTACCGCGAGCCGGACGGGTTCGCCTCCAGCGCCAATCTCTACGCGGAGCTGCTGCCCTACGTCGACCGGCTCTGGCTGGGTGAGCTCTTCGACTACGAGGGCGCGGACGGAGGCGCCGGAGCCGATCCCGCGTACTGGCTCGTCGAGATCTCGGGCATCCCCTTCGGCCTCATGGGCGAGATGCTGGAGGGCGGCGGCAATCCCTGGCGCGGGCTGGTCTTCGGGATGACCGCGCGGGCGCCCATGACGGACGCACGGCCGCTGTGGCACGCCTTCGACCAACTTCGGCTCCCGGAGGCGGAGATGACGGGGTGGTGGGCCACCGACGCGCCTCCCGTGCGGACCGGGCGGGACGATGTACTCGCCACCACGTGGGAAGGGCCCGGAGGGACCGTGACGGCACTCGCCTCGTGGGCCGGTGAGCCCGTGGACGTCGTCCTCGAAACGGCTTCGGGGCCCGTCGCCGCCTACGCTCCCGCGATCGAGGGTTTCCAGCAGGAGCGAAAATTCGCCGCGAGTGAGACGATACGCGTGGAGCCGGGGCGGGGGTGGCTCGTGCGGCTCGGGTGAGACGCCTGCCGGGGGTGTGGCCGCGACCGGCCATCGGTCCGGCCACACACGGCAGGGGCTGCCAGGTGGGGAAGCCCGGCTACTTGCCCATCAGCAGGCCGTCCTTCCCCGCCCCCCGGCTCAGGACGATGCCGCGGATCCGGTCGCGGATGTCCGCGACGCCCTCGCCGCGCTCCAGCGCCTCGTTCAGGTTGGTCACACGACCCGTGGCCGTGTTGAACCACTGGGGAATGAACTCGGCCTTCTTGACCTCCCAGCGGCCGCCGGGGGCAGCGGGCGGGGCGAACGTGAAGCGGCCGAGGGTGCCTTGGTTGCCCCGCGGGTCGTTCGCGCCCTCGTGGTTGATCATGTCGCCCGCGATCTGGTCGCCCATGCCGTAGAGGACCCAGGTCCCGTTGACCTTCTCGTAGGCCTGCGGGACGTGTGCGTGGGTGCCCAGGATCAGGTCGATGTCCGGGCGGCCGCCCGAGCTTGACGCCGTGAGCTGTCTGCCGAGGCTCAGCTGGCGGGCGTCGGGGGCGTCCTGCCACTCCGTGCCCCAGTGCACCGAGACGACGACCACATCCGCGCCGGCCTTCCGCGCGTCCCGTGCGTCGGCGATGATGCGCTCGCGCTCCATGAGGTTGACCGTCCAGGGCTTGCCCTGGGGCATCGGGGCGCCGTTCGTGCCGTACGTGTACGCGAGCTGCGCCACCTTCGCGCCGCCCGCCCGCAGCCAGGCGGGCGACCTGCCCTCGGCGGCCGTACGGCCCGAACCCGCGTGCTTGACGCCTGCCTTGTCGAGCGCGCCGAGAGTCCGGCTCACCCCCGCCGCGCCGTCGTCGAGCGTGTGGTTGGAGGCGGTGGAGCAGGCGTCGTAGCCGGTGGCCGCGAGGGCACGGGCGATCTGGGGCGGGGACTTGAAGCTGGGGTAGCCGGTGTAGTCGCCGTTCTCGCCGTAGATCGTCTCCATGTGACAGATCGCCAGGTCCGCCTTGGCGACGACGGGTTTGACGCCCTTGAGCATCGGCACGAAGTCGTAGCCGCTGCCGCCCGCGTCGGCATTGGCCCTGTTGATGATCGAGGAGTGCGGGAGCACGTCCCCGGAGGCGACGAGCGTGAAGGCGCGCGGGGCGTCCTGGCCGCCACCGGCCGCCGACGGGGCGGGGGGCGGAGCATCCCGATTACCGCCTTGGGTGTCTTCCCGCTGTCTTTCGCCGCGCTGCTCCGTATTCCGCTCCTGTGCGGGCTCGGTATTCGCCGTGCAGGCGGCGGTCCCGGCGAGAGTGGCTCCGATCATTGCCGCGGCCAGAAGGGCTGTTCCCTGGGGTGTGCGCTGCGTCATCGACCATGCTCCGTGAATGGGGGATATTCGGCGAAACGAATCCACATTCGGACACAATGCCGAGTCAAGCAGCAATGCCGTCATAGTCCCCGAAACGGACTTAAATCATCCGGCCATGTGACACGAAGAACAGAGGGGCCCCGACCTGCGACGAAACCGAGGGCTGGGTCAAGCCTCCGTAAAGCGCCTTGCTCGGAGGCCCCTTCGGGTAATCGGCTGTCCTCATCCGTGTTCCGGATTGGGGGCCAGAGGCCGGCGACGCGCACGGATCGGAGGAAGGCGAGACGGGATGCTGCACGAGAGCCGAGGAAACACGGAGGGCCCGAGTGATGGCGAACTGGCCGTGCCGATGGCGTGGTTGTACGCCGAGTACATCGCGGACGAATTGCTGCGTACCGGCGATTTGATGCCGCCGACATCTTTCGAATACCGCGCGGGGCGTGATGCTCTGGCCCTGACTATTTTCCTCTCCGACACAAATGGCGAGCTTTCGGGCATCCGTGTGGTCTCCCAGCTGGAGACCTGGCTGTCCCTGACGGCGTACGACCAGCCGTGGCTCGACTGGGTCGGTGAGCGGATGGCCTTGCTCACGGCGGACGCGGTCGCCTCCGGCGAGCCCGCACCCGACCTGCAGCTGGCCGACCTGGCATGGCGCTGGCTCGAGGAGACGGAGTTGCTCGCGCCCGATCTGGACGCGGTGCCGGGCGGCGGATCGCCGTCCGGTGAGGACGACGGACCCAAGGTGTGGACGGCGGCCTGGCGCCTGGGGCTGCCGCTCGGACACCTGGCGATCCATCTGTTCTGACGCTCCGGCAGAAGTGTTCCGACACCGCCACGGAGTCGCCCTGACACCCCGTGCGAGTGTTCGCGTCCCGTGTCTTGAGTGATTCGGCGGTCCGCTGCGTACGGGAGGGCAGGAAGCACCCCCCTGCCCGACTCGTCACGCAAGGAACGCCATGAGGCCCCTGGAGCGGCACCGCGACGCCGGCGCCTACGCGCTCGGCGTCCTCGACGCGGCCGACACCTTCCGCTTTGACGACCACCTCATGGACTGCCCCGAGTGCCGGGCCCTGTTGGCGGAACTCGGCCCGACAGCACAGCAGTTGGCCGCCTACGAACGTCTCACGCCGCCGCACGTCGAGCCGCTGGCCGTGCCCGGCCCCGGGCTCGGCGAGCGGTTGCTCGCCGAGGCCGTGCGGCTGCGCAGGGCCGGGCGCCGGCGGTGGCTGTGCGCGGTCGCGGCCGGCGTCGTGCTGGCGCTCGCGGCTCCCGTGGCCGCGGTGCTGCGGGCCGACGGGCCCGGCCCGGAACAGATCACCGCCCGCGACGGCCGCACCGGGGTCTCGGCGACGCTGACCGCGCGGGGCCGCGAGTGGGGCACGGACATCGGGCTCCGGGTCCGCGACCCCGACGGCCCCCACGTCTGCGAGCTCATCGCCGTCGGCACCGACGGCTCCGAGCAGACGGTGACGACGTGGAAAGCACCCGCGGGCGAGCCGTCGGAGGAGCTGGCCACACAGGGCGGCGCGGCCCTGCCCCGGAAGGACATCGCCCGCTACGAGGTGCGCACCACCGGCGGACAGCGCCTGCTGACCTTGCGCAGCCCCTGAACTCGCGTGCGCACACGGCTACTTCAGCAGCCGGGACATCCTCCGGTCCGCCAGCGGTTTCCCGCCCGTCTGACAGGTGGGGCAGTACTGCAGCGAGGAGTCGCTGAAGGAGACCTCGCGGATGGTGTCACCGCACACGGGGCACGTCTCACCGGCGCGGCCGTGCACGCGCAGGCCGCTCTTCTTCTCCGCCTTCAGGCGGCCCGCCGCGACGCCGTGCGAGCGCTCCACCGCTTCGGTCAGCGTGCTCCGCAACGCCATGTACAGCCCGTGGATCTCGTCCTTGGTGAGGCTCGACGTGAGCTTGAAGGGGGACATGCGGGCCGCGTGCAGGATCTCGTCGCTGTACGCGTTCCCGACGCCCGCGAGCAGGGTCTGGTCCCGCAGCGCGCCCTTGATCTGCCGGCGTTCGCCCGCCAGGAGCCCGGCGAAGCGGTCCTCGTCGAAGTCCGGGGCCAGCGGGTCGGGGCCCAGGCGGGCGATGCCGGGGATCGCTGCCGGGTCCTCGGTCACGTACACCGCGAGGCGCTTTTGCGTGCCCGCCTCGGTGAGGTCGAAGCCCTCCCCCGTGTCCAGGGCGACCCGCAGCGCGAGAGGGCCCTTGCCGGGGCGTGGTGTGCCGTCGGGGAGGCGGTCCTTCCACTGCAGCCAGCCCGCGCGGGCGAGGTGGGTGACCAGATGCAGGCCGTCCGCGTCCAGGTCGAGGAACTTGCCGTGGCGCGCGACGGCCGTGACGGTGCGCCCTTCGAGGGCGGTGAGCGGCGGGTCGTACGTCTTGAGGACACTGATCGCCACGGGCAGGACCCGCACGATCTCGTGGCCGACGAGGTGGTCGGTGAGGAAGGCGCGCAGCGCCTCGACCTCGGGAAGCTCCGGCATTCGCTCACTCCTGTCCCAGTTCCGACAGTGCCATCCGCTCGCCCCTAACCCTCGTTCTCCGGGGCGGGCACGATGAACTCGCACCACACGCACTTGCCGGTGCCACGCGACTCGACACCCCACACGTCCGCGAGCATGTCCACGAGCAGCAACCCCCGCCCCGACACCCCCGACTCCCCCGCCTCCCGGCGGCGCGGCAGAGCACTGGAGGAGTCCTCGACCTCGATGCGCAGGCGCCGGTCGCTGCCGCTGACCACCCGCAGGGTCACGATCGCCGCGCCGTCGGTGTGCATCAGCGCGTTGGTGATCAGCTCGTCCGCCACCAGCTCGATCTCGTCGGCGCCGTCCCGGGCGCCCCAGGCGCGCACCGCGGCCCGGATCATGTGCCGGGCCTCGGCCAGCGCCTCCGGGTCGCCGGGGCCCACGTGCTGCTGGAGGCGGCCGCCGGACCGGGGGGCGTCGACCGTGCGGCGGCGCAGGAGAAGCAGCGCCGCGTCGTCCTCGCCGCCCCGCTCGTCCACGATCCCGCAGAGCCGGTCCGCGAGATGCTGGAGGTCGCGCGGCCCCGAGCAGGCGAGCTCGCCAAGGGCCCGCAGACCGTCGTCGAGATCGGCGCCCGGCTCCTCGATGAGGCCGTCGGTGAAGAGCAACAGGGCCTGGTCCGCGTCGAGTTCGAAGGTGGTGACCGGATATTCGAGACGGCCGAACTCGGCCGAGAGCCCCAGCGGCAGACCACCCTCGACCGGCACCCTGCGACAGGTGCCGTCGGCCCGCTGGAGGAGCGGGTCGATGTGTCCTGCCCGCACCAGCTGGACCACGCCCGTCGACAGGTCGGCCTCCGCGTAGAGGCAGGTGGCGAAGCGTTCGGTGTCCAGCTCGTGCAGGAAGCCGGAGGCGCGGGCCATGACGGTGGCGGGCGGGTGCCCCTCGGCGGCGTAGGCGCGCAGCACGATGCGCAGCTGGCCCATGACGGCCGCCGCGTGGGTGTCGTGGCCCTGTACGTCGCCGATGACCGCCCCGACGCGTCCGCCGGGCAGCGGGATCACGTCGTACCAGTCGCCGCCGATGTCCCGGCCGAGCGCCGCCGAGCGGTAGCGGACGGCGATGTCGGCGCCGGGCACGCCGGGGATGGTGCGCGGCAGCATCGCCTGCTGGAGGCCCTGGGCGAGATCCTTCTCCTGCTCGTAGAACATGGCGCGCTGGAGGCTCTGGGCGATGCCGCTGCCGAGGGCGACCAGGACGTTGCGCTCCTCCTCGGTGAAGCCGGTCTTGTCCTGGTAGAGCAGGCCGAGCACGCCGATCGGCTTGGCCTGCGCGATGAGCGGCAGATACGCGGCCGATGTGATGCCCAGCTCGTCTATGTGCGGCCACAGATCCGGGTACGAGGCGGCGAACTCCGCCGCTGTCTCGATGAAGCGCGGCGAGAGCGTGCGCACGGCGTCGCTCATCGGATACCGCTCGTCGATCCGCGTGAACTTGGTGCCCGGCACGAAGCTGCCCACGGGCCCCTCCGCGACCAGCCGGATGCGCCCGGCCTCGACCAGGCCCATGACCAGGTTCGAGGCGCCCAGGTGTGCGAGGCCGTGGGTGTCCTTGAGCACGTCGATGACGTCCCGGACGGTACGGGCGTGTGCGAGGGCCGCCGTGGTGCCCTGCACGATGCTCGTGCGGCGGCGGCGGTCCTCCTCCTCGTCGGCGCGCTGATGCCGGGCGGTGCTGTCGCCCAGCTCCTGCGTGGCGTCACGGACGATGCCGACGATGCGGTGCGGACGGCCCGTCCCGTCGCGGTGGATGAACCCCTGGGTATGGGTCCAGCGCAGCCCGCCTTCGCGCAGCCGGATGCGGAAGTAGATGCCGTAGGTGCGGCTGCCGTCCTTGAGGGCCTGCGAGACGTAGGCGTCCAGTCGGTGCGCCTCGACCGGCGGAACACGTACGCCGAGGCTCGTCGGGTGCCCGTCGTACTCGTCGGCCCGCACGTCGAAGACCTCGTGGCCCGCGGCATCGAGATGCATCAGGCCGCTGTCGAGGTCCCAGTCGAAGCAGCCTGTGCGGTTGGCCGCCAGGATCGACCGGGGATCCGCTGGCCAGTCGTCCGGCAGTGGCGTGGGCGTCATGACACTTCATGATTCTTCGCTGTCAGGCCCGAGTGCGCACGCTCAGCCGCCGGGCGCGGGCGTCGGGCAGCCCGGCGGGATCTCGGACGGGGTGCCGGTGGGCGGCTCCGTGCCCGTGGCGGGAGAGGGCGTGGGGCAGTCCGTGGAGGTGGCGTCCCGGTCGCCGGGCGAGTCGCTGTCACTGGGGGTGTCACTGTCGCTGGGCGAGTCGCTGTCACCGGGCGTGTCACCGTCGCTCGGGGTGTCGCTGTCGCCGGGCGTATCGCTGTCATCGGGCGAGTCGCTGTCACTGGGCGTGCCGCTGTCGCTCGGGGTGTCACTGTCGCTGGGCGAGTCGCTGTCGTCCGGGTCGGTCGGGGTCGGCGAGGTGGGGGTGGGCTTCGGGGTGGGGTGCGGCGGCGGCACGGTGTGGTCGTCGCCGCCGTCCTCGTCGCCGGTCTTCCGCTCGATCCAGGTGTTGTCGACGATGTTGACGATGGTGATGTTCACGATGATCTTCGGTGCCGGGGTCACCACCACGACCTGCGCCGGGCGGTAGCCGGACCACTGCTCGCCCTGGTGACTCGGGGTGCCCTTGAGCGCGACCGGCGGCTTCAGCGGGTTCCCGCAGGCGCACCGCACGCGGGGCAGCCCCCGGTTGTCGACGAGGACGGCGGTGCCCGTCTGCAGCACGGACTGGAAGCTGGTGGCACCGCCGTCGCGGTAGCCGTGGTTGGTCACGCGGGTGTCGGCCCGCAGCACGACCGGCGTCAGACCACGCAGGAAGCCCGGGATGTCCGCCCGGGAAATGCCCGACGCCTGGGCGAAGGCGCGGCTCTTGCCCTGGTCGGCGGTGAGGAAGCGGACCTGGGCGCCGACGTCACAGCTGCCCAGGGAGTGCGTGCCGCCGTACAGGCCGGGCGTGCCACCCGAGAGCGAGCGCACGCCCTGGGCCGTCGGCGAGGACGTACCCGTCGGTGACGGCTGCGGCGAACGGGTGACGGGCGAGGGGGTCGCCGTGGACGTCGCGGTGGAGTCGGTGAAGGGATCGGGGCCCTGGGCGGCGACCGGCTGCATGAACAGCTCGGCGTCGCCGGCGGCGGAGTTCTTCTCGCCGCCGCCCGAGCATCCCGCGACGGCGAGGGCCGCGGACAGCGCGAAGGCCGTCGCGTAGATCCTGGTGGGCCTGGTGGGCCTGGTGGGCATACGCACCCTGCTCTCCCGCCTGCTGTCGGGCACTTTGCCCCATTCTCCGGGGCAGTCGGAGCGGGTGCGCAAGCCGAGGAGGGGCGCCGGGCCGGTCAGGGCGCAAGATGGCCTTGTGGAGTGGTTCACAGCGGATCAGTACTGGCTCGGCCGCCTCGTCTTCCAGCGGGCTCTGGCGGCGCTCTACCTCGTCGCGTTTTTGGGCGCGGCCCTGCAGTTCCGTGCGCTGATCGGTGAGCGCGGCATGCTGCCGGTACCGCGTCACGTCGAGCGCGTGCCCTTCCGCAAGGCGCCGAGCCTCTTCCAGCTGCACTATTCGGACCGCTTCTTCGCCCTCGTCGCGTGGTCGGGCTGCGGCTTCGCCCTCGCGCTGCTCGCGGGCGCCGACGGGCTGCTCCCCCTGTGGGGCGGCATGCTGCTCTGGCTCGTGCCGTGGGTCCTGTATCTCTCGATCGTGAACGTGGGGCAGACCTGGTACGGCTTCGGCTGGGAGTCGCTGCTCCTGGAGGTGGGCTTCCTCGCCGTGTTCCTCGGCAACGACGAGACGGCGCCACCGGTGCTGATCCTCTTCCTGCTGCGCTGGGTGCTGTTCCGCGTCGAGTTCGGGGCCGGGCTGATCAAGATGCGCGGCGACGCGTGCTGGCGCAACCTCACCTGCCTGTACTTCCACCACGAGACGCAGCCTATGCCGGGACCGCTGAGCCGCTTCTTCCACCACCTGCCGAAGCCGGTCCACCGGATGGAGGTCGCGGCGAACCACTTCACGCAACTCGTCGTGCCCGTCCTGCTGTTCACGCCGCAGCCGGTCGCGACGGCCGCGGCCTGCCTGATGATCGCCACCCAGCTGTGGCTGGTCCTCTCGGGCAACTTCGCCTGGCTGAACTGGCTGACGATCGTCCTCGCCGTGTCCGTCGTGGACTTCGGCGGCGCGGGAGCTCCGTCGGCGTCGCCCGCGTCCCCGCTCTGGTACGAGGTGGTCGTCATCGCGGTGACGGCCCTGATCCTGGGCCTGAGCTACCGCCCGGCGCGCAACCTGTTCTCGCGCCGGCAGATCATGAACTTCTCCTTCGACCCGCTGCATCTCGTCAACACCTACGGCGCGTTCGGCAGCGTCAGCCGCGTCCGCCAGGAGGTGGTCATCGAGGGCACGGCGGACACCACGCCCCGCCAGGACTCGGAGTGGCGGGAGTACGAGTTCAAGGGCAAGCCGGGTGATGTGCGCCGCCGGCCGCGGCAGTTCGCGCCCTACCATCTGCGGCTCGACTGGATGATGTGGTTCGCCGCGCTCTCCCCCGCCTACGCACGCTCGTGGTTCGGCCCCCTGGTGGAGCGGCTCCTGGACGGCGACCGGGACACGCTGCGGCTGCTGCGCCACGTGCCCTTCCCGCAGGAGGCGCCTCCCGCGTACATCCGTGCCCGCCTCTACCGCTACCGCTGCACGACCTGGCGCGAGCTGCGGGAGACCGGTGCCCACTGGGAGCGGACGTACGTGCGGGAGTTCCTGCCGCCGACGCGGGTGTCGTCGCCCCGGTGAGTCAGAGGCCGGTCAGCGGCCGGTCAGAGGCCGTAGACGCGGGTGGCGGTCCCCGCGAAGAGGGCGGCGCGTTCACCTGCGGTGAGTGTCTCGGTCAACTGCCGTGCCGCGTCCACGACTTCCGGGTAGGTGGCGGCCAGGGTGCAGACCGGCCAGTCCGAGCCGAACATCAGGCGGTCGGGGCCGAAGGCGTCCAGGACGGTGTCCGCGTACGGGCGCAGGTCGTCCACCGTCCACGTCCTCGGGTCGGCTTCGGTCACCAGGCCGGAGAGCTTGCAGACGGTGTTGGGGAGCTCGGCGAGCGAACGGACGGCCGCCGCCCAGGGTTCGAGCGCACCGGAGGCGACGGGCGGCTTGCCCAGGTGGTCCAGGACGAAGGTGAGCCCTGGGTGCTCCCGCGCCGCCTCGACACAGGCCGGAAGTTGGTGGGGCAGGACCACGAGGTCGTGGCTCAGGCCCGCCGCGCCGACCGCGGCAAGGCCCCGGCGCACGTCGGGCCGCAGCAGCCACCGGGGGTCGGGCTCCCCCTGCACCTGGTGCCGGATCCCCACCAAATGCTGCCCGCCGGGAAGTTCACGCAGCCGGCTGAGGGTGTCACCGACGTCCGGGCGGGTGAGGTCGGTCCACCCGACGACGCCCGCGACCAGGTCGCTGTCCGCCGCCAGGGCGAGGAACTCGGGGGTCTCCTCGGCCACGGTGACCGTCTGCACGAGCACGGTCGCGGTGACGCCCGCGGCGCGGGCCTCGGGCAGCAGGTCGGTGAGGGAGAAGTTCCGGCGGATCGGGGCGAGCGCGTCCCCGGTGATCCACTCCTGGTCGCGTACGGAGAGGTCCCACACGTGGTGGTGGGAGTCGACGATCCCGGGGCTCACGGCAGGTTCCGCCGTCACGGCAGTTCCCACACGACGGGCAGTCCCGCGTCGGCGCCCTCGGCCGAGTAGTCGTGGACGACGTCGAGCAGGTCGGCCATGCGCGCCTGCCAGGCGACGTTGACCGGCAGCTTGTCCAGCTCGGCGAGCAGGCGGGCGTAGTCCTGGCACTCCAGGACGTGGAAGAGGTCGGTGCCGCTGCGCCAGATCGTCCAGGAGGTGGCGCCCGCCGCACGGATGGCGGCGACCAGTTCGGCGGGTACCTCGCGGTGTGCGGCGTCGTACTCGGCGACGCGGTCGGCGCGGACCTTGGTGTGCAGGGCGACTCTCACGCGGGGGCCTCTCCGGGGACGGGTACGTGGGCGGGCAGCAGCCCTTCGGTGCGGGCTTCCTTCCAGAAGTCGCCGGGCACGGTGGCCGCGAACTGCCGGGCCGCGTCGCGGACTTCGTGCGGCGAGCGGGCGCCGACCAGGACGGTGGTCACCGCCGGGTGGGCCAGGGGGAAGGCCAGGGCCGCCGCGCGCAGAGTGGTGCCGTGCCGCTCCGCGATCGTCCGCAGAAGGCGGGCGCGGTCCACCAGATCTTGCGGCGCGGTCGTGTAGTCGTACCTCGCGCCGGGTCTGGGGTCGGCGAGCAGACCCGAGTTGAACACGCCGCCGATCACGACAGCTGTGCCGTTTTCGTGCGCGGCCGGGAGCAGCTCGGTCAGGGCGCTCTGATCGAGGAGCGTGTAGCGGCCCGCGCACAGCACGGCGTCGACGTCCGTGTCGCGGACGAAGCGGGTGAGCATCGCCGTCTGGTTCATGCCCGCGCCGATCGCGCCCACGACGCCTTCGGAGCGCAGCCGCTCCAGGGCCGGATATCCCACGCGGAAGGCCTGCTCGGCGTGGTCGTCCGGGTCGTGGAGGTAGACGATGTCGACACGGTCGAGGCCGAGACGGGTGAGGCTCGCCTCCAGGGAGCGGCGGATGCCGTCCGCGCTGAAGTCCCAGACCCGGCGGTGCGTGGCCGGGACGGCGAAGCCATGGGCGAGGTCGTCGCCCGCGGGCCTCTCCACCGCTTCGAGGAGGCGGCCCGCCTTGGTCGAGAGCGTGTACGTGTCCCGTGGGTGTGCCCGCAGTGCCTGGCCGAGCCTGCGTTCGGACAGCCCGATGCCGTAGTGCGGGGCGGTGTCGAAGTAGCGGATGCCGGTCTCCCAGGCGGCGTCGACCGCCGCGGCGGCCTCCTCGCTGGTGATCGGCGTGTAGAGGTTGCCGAGGCCGGCGGCGCCGAAGGACAGCTCGGTCACCTCGACGCCGCCGGGTCCAAGGGTGCGCCGCGTCAGGCCGCTCACTTGCCCGCCGGGCGCAGCCGCAGGCCCTGCATGCCGCCGTCGACGGCGAGCGCGGTGCCGGTGGTCGCGCCGGACAGAGGGCTCGCCAAGTAGGCGATGGCGCCCGCGACTTCGTCCGCCGAGACGAGGCGCCCGGTGGGCTGGCGGGCCGCGAGCGCGGCACGCTCGGCCGCCGGGTCGGGGGCGGCGTCCAGGAGGCGGCCGACCCACGGGGTGTCCACGGTGCCGGGGTTGACGCAGTTGACGCGCACCCCTTCGCGCACATGATCGGCGGCCATCGCGAGCGTCAGGGAGAGCACCGCGCCCTTGGAAGCCGAGTACAGGGCGCGCTGCGGGAGGCCCGCCGTCGCTGCGATGGAGCAGGTGTTGACGATCGCCGCTTGGGTGGAGACGCGCAGGTGCGGCAGGGCGGCGCGGGTGGTGCGCACGATCCCCAGAACGTTCACGTCGATCACCTTGTGCCACTGGTCGTCGTCGTTGTCCTCGACGGTGCCCTGCGCGCCGATGCCCGCGTTGTTGATCAGTACGTCGAGTCCGCCGAGATCCTCCACGGCGGCGGCGACGGCTTCGCGCACCGAGGCGTCGTCGGAGACGTCGGCGCGGTGGCCGGTGAGCGGCTTCTCCACGCTGCCGGGATCCAGGTCGAGCACGGCGACCCGGGCGCCTCTCGCGGCGAGCAGTTCGGCGGTGGCCCGTCCGATCCCGGAGGCTCCCCCGGTGACCAGGGCCTTCAGCCCTTCGAAGTCCTGGGCGTCGGTCATGCGGCGGCTCCTTTGCCCTGAGCGAGGTCGGCGGCCCAGAAGGCGCCGTCCGGGTAGGTGAATTCGGCGAGGGACTCCGCGCGCATGGTGGCCGAGAAGCCCGGCGCGGTGGGCGCCCTGTAGTGGCCCTCGCGCACCACGACCGGGTCGACGAAGTGGTCGTGGAGGTGGTCGACGTACTCGATGACACGGTTCTCGGTGGTCCCCGCGAGCGCCACATAGTCGAACATCGAGAGGTGCTGGACGAGTTCGCACAGGCCGACCCCACCGGCGTGCGGGCAGACGGGAACATCGAACTTGGCGGCAAGGAGCAGGATCGCGAGGTTCTCGTTGACTCCGCCGACGCGTGCCGCGTCGATCTGCAGCACGTCGATGGCGCCCGCCTGGAGGAGCTGTTTGAAGATGATGCGGTTCTGCACGTGCTCGCCGGTGGCGACCTTGACCGGGGCGACCGCCTTGCGGATCGCGGCGTGGCCGAGGACGTCGTCGGGGCTCGTCGGCTCCTCCACCCAGTACGGGTCGAACTCCGCGAGGGCGCGCGTCCATTCGACGGCCTCGCCCACGTTCCAGCGCTGATTGGCGTCGATCGCCATGCGGATGTCGGGCCCGATCGCCTCGCGGGCGGTACGGCAGCGGCGTACGTCGTCCGCCAGGTCCGCGCCGACCTTCAGCTTGATCTGCGTGAAACCGTCGGCGACGGCCTGCCGGGCGAGGCGGGTCAGCTTCTCGTCGCTGTAGCCGAGCCAGCCGGGTGACGTCGTGTATCCGGGGAAACCGCGCTCCCGCAGCAGGGCCGCACGCTCGGCGGCGCCGTGGCGGCCCGACCGGAGCATGTCCAGGGCCTCTTGCGGGGTGAGGGCGTCGGCGATGTAGCGGAAGTCGATCTGGGAGACGAGCCACTGGGGCTCGGCGTCCGCAAGGAACCGCCACAGCGGTTTGCGCGCCCGCTTGGCCGCCAGATCCCACAGCGCGTTGACCACGGCACCGATGGCCATGTGCATCACGCCCTTCTCGGGCCCGAGCCAGCGGAGTTGGCTGTCCCCGACCAGGTCGCGGTTCAACGTCCCCGGATCGGCGCACAGTTCCTCGACCGACCGGCCGAGCACGTGATGACGCAGCGACTCGATCGCGGCGACCTGGACGTCGTTGCCGCGCCCGATGGTGAAGGTGAAGCCGTGCCCCTGAAGGCCGTCGTCCGCGTCGGTGCGCAGCACGACATAGGCGGCGGAGTAGTCGGGGTCCGGGTTCATCGCGTCGGATCCGTCCAGCTCCCGGGAGGTCGGGAACCGTACGTCGTAGGTGTCGACCGCGGTGATGCGGGCGGAGGTCGGGGACACAGGAGGCCTTTCCGGAAAGGGGCAGGAAGACGGGGGAACCCGGAGCGGGGTCAGTCCTGTGCGCGGCCGGTGGTGATGCGCGCGATCATCAGGGCGACCAGGATGATTCCGCCGTAGATGGCCTGGATCCAGAAGGAAGGC
Organism: Streptomyces sp. NPDC002853; assembly: GCF_053591915.1. Classification (NCBI taxonomy): domain Bacteria; kingdom Bacillati; phylum Actinomycetota; class Actinomycetes; order Kitasatosporales; family Streptomycetaceae; genus Streptomyces; species Streptomyces sp. NPDC002853. The sequence continues at coordinate 596,206 of NZ_JBSFUS010000004.1, forward strand.
ACCTGGGCGAGAGTGAGCAGGTTCTGTACGACGCCGAGCAGCAGGACGCCGGTGAGGGCGCCGAACATGGTGCCCTTGCCGCCGTCGAGGCTGATGCCGCCGATGACCGCGGCCGCGAACACGGTGAAGATCATGTTCTGGCCCTGGTTGGCGTTGATCGCGCCGACGTAGCCGGTCTGCATGAGTCCGCCGACGGCGGCGAGAACACCGGCGACGACGAACACGCCGAGCATCACGCGCTCGACGCGGATGCCCGCGGCGCGTGCCGCGTCCGCGTTGCCGCCGATCGCGTACAGGGCGCGCCCCACCCGGTGGTACTTGAGGACGAAGCCGGCGACGCCGAAGGAGATCGCGGCCAGCCACACCGAGAGCGGGATGGTCAGGAACGTCGAGGTGGCGAGGGTGTAGAAGGCGTCGGGCATGCCGAAGAGCGTCTTGCCCTCGGTCGCGCCGACGAGCAGTCCGCGCAGCACGATCAGCATGGCGAGCGTGACGATGAAGGCGTTGAGCTTGAGCTTCACCACGAGGATGCCGTTGAAGGCGCCGATGACCGCGCCGACGGCGAGGATCGCGAGGAGCGCCACCGCTGCGGGCATCTCGGTGCCGAATCCGGCCTGCGCGGCGGGCAGTACGAGCAGCGCGCCGACGGCGGGCGCGATGCCGACGACCGATTCGAGGGAGAGGTCGAACTTGCCGGTGATGAGGACGAGGGACTCGGCGAGCACGACCATCGCGAGGGCGGCGGAGGCCCCCAGGATCGAGATGAGGTTGCGCTCCGTGAGGAACGAGTCGTTCACCAGGGCGCCGAGCAGCATGAGCAGCAGCAGGGCTGGAACCAGGGCGAGTTCACGCGCCCTGCGCAGGACGATGTCCTTCGCCGAGCGCGATTCGGCGGGGCGCCCCTGCGTGACGGGGGCGCCCGTCGCTGCCGGGGCCTTGAGGTCAGCCATGGTGGTCTCCTTGTGATGCGGCCGCCGGCCCGTTGTGGCTGGTCGCGCCGTTCCCCGCGCCCCTGTCGGGGCGCGTCTCGCCCACCCCTTCGATCGAAGCGATCAGGTCGTGGTCGTTGAAGCCCGCCGCATGCTCGGCGACGACCCGGCCGTGGAAGAGGACCAGGACGCGGTCGCAGCGCCGCAGGTCGTCCAGTTCGTCGGAGACGACGAGGACGGCGGTGCCGTCGTCGCGGGCGTTGTCCATCCGGGCGAGCAGTGACTCCTTGGACTTCACGTCCACGCCCGCGGTGGGGTTGATCAGGACCAGGAGTCGCGGGTCGGAGGCGAGTGCGCGCGCCATGACGACCTTCTGGGCGTTGCCGCCGGAGAGGTCCGACACGGGCTGATGGGGTCCCTCGGCGTGGATGTCGAGGCGGTCGATGAGCTCCTCGGCGAAGCCGCGCTTGCGTTCCGTGCGGACGAAGCCGTACTTCCCGAGCCGGTCGAGCACGGTCATCGTGGCGTTGTCGCCGATCGTCATCCCGAAGACCAGGCCCTGGTCGTGCCGGTCGCGCGGCACGCAGCCGACGCCGGCCCGCAGAGAGGCGGCAACATCCCCGAACGGCAGCTTCTCACCGTCGAGTTGTGCACTTCCGGCGGTCGGCGTACGCAGACCCGCGACGGTCTCCGCGAGGTTGATCTTGCCGCTGCCGCTGGACCCGGCGAGGCCCACGACCTCACCGGTGCGGACGGTCAGGTCGACGCCCGCGTACGAGTCGCCGGTGAGGCCCCTGACGTCGAGCATCACCGGGGCGTCGGCGGGGACCTCCGTCCGGGCCACGGACTCCTCGGCGGCCTCCTTCTCCCGCAGCGCCTCGCCCGCCATCGCCTCGACCAGGGCGGCGCGGGGCAGGTCGGCCACGGGCTCGGTGGTGATCCAGCGGGCGTCGCGCAGGACCGTGACGGTCTGGCACACCTCGTACACCTCCTGGAGGTGGTGCGAGATGAAGAGGAAAGTGACCCCGGACTCCTGGAGCGCCCGCATGCGCGTGAAGAGCCGCTCGATCTCACGGTTGTCGAGCTGCGCGGTGGGCTCGTCCAGGACGATGAACCGCGCCCCGAAGCTGAGTGCCCGCGCGATCTCGACCATCTGCCGGTCCTCGACCTTGAGGTCGGCGGTGCGCGCGTCCGGGTCGACGCGCACGTCCCAGGTGTCGAGCACGTCCGCGGCCTGTGCGCGCAGCTTGCGCCAGCTGATGAAGCCGCCGCGGCCTTCGGGCTGCCGGTTGATGAAGAGGTTCTCGGCGACGGTCAGATCGGGCACGACCGTCGGCTTCTGGTAGACGCAGGCCACCTTGCGGCGCCAGGCGTCTCGGTCGGTGAGCGCGGGCGCGGGCTCCCCGTCGAAGAGGACGGTGCCCGCGTCCGGGGCCTGGAGTCCGGTGAGGATGGTGACGAGGGTGGACTTGCCCGCGCCGTTGCGGCCGACGAGGGCGTGGGACTCACCGGGCAGGACGGTCAGCTGTCCGTCCTGAAGGGCGACGGTGGGTCCGTACCGCTTGGTGATGCCGGCCGCTTCGACGAGCGGGGTCGTCGCCGGGCCGGTGGGGGGCTCGGTCATCGGCGTACTCATTTGACCGTGTTGCCCCACAGCTCGGAGTCGTCCACGTTCTCCTTGGTGACAAGGGGCGCGGGCAGCTGGTCCTCCAGGATGCCGCTGGGCAGCTTCACGATGGTGGAGTCGTGGTCGGTGGGGCCTGGCTTGAACTTCTTCCCGTCCATCGCGGCCTTGATGTAGTACATGCCGTACTTGGCGTACGCGTCGGCCGGCTGCGAGACCGTGGCGTCGATCTGGCCCTTGCGGATGGCGTCGAACTCCTGCGGGATGCCGTCGTTCGAGATGACGGTGATGTGTCCCTTCTCGCCCGTCTTCTTCAGCATCTTCTTGGACTTCAGGGTCTGCAGGGTGGGCGCGAGATAGACGCCGCCCGCCTGCATGTAGATGCCCTTGATGTCGGGGTTGGAGTTGAGCAGGGTGTCCAGCTTGGAGGCAGCGGTGTCGGACTCCCACTTGGCGGGGATCTCCAGGACCTTGAGCTTGGGGTACTTCTTCTTCACGCAGGTGCGGAACGCCTCGGAGCGCTCGCGGCCGTTGACGGAGGCGAGGTCTCCCATGATCTGGACGACCTTGCCGCTCTTGACCTTCTCGCCGAGGTAGTCGCAGGCCTTCTCGCCGTACGCGACGTTGTTGGCCCGCACCACCATCGCGACCTTGCCCTTCTCGGGGGCGACGTCGACGGCGACCACGGGCACACCCTTGCGTTCGGCCTGGTCGAGTCCCGCGGAGATGGCCGCGCTGTCCAGGGGTGCGACGACGAGCCCCTTGACCCCCTGGTTGAGCTGGTTGTTGATGTCGGTGATCTGCTGCGAGGGGTCACTGTTGGAGTTGACGGTCTTCATCGCGTCGACGTCCTCGGACTTCGCCATCTTGGGCACGTAGTCGTTGTACGACTGCCAGAACGGCGAGGTCAGCAGGGGCAGGATCACTCCGACCTTGCCCTCTCCGCCGCCTCCGCCGCCCGCGGGCGCCGCGCTGTCCTTCGTGCTGCCGCATGCCGTGAGCACGAGGGACGCGCAGGCCGCGGCGGCGGCGATCCGCGCCGCGCGCGAAGTCCCCGCCTTGCTGGTCCAGTTGCGCACTGTTCTGCCGGCCATCTGACGGCTCCTCATCGAGCGTGGATCGGGCGTCCTAGCGACTGATGGGCGAATATTTATCAGACCACTTGGCGCTCACAACACCCCTCGACGCCAAGTTTTCCTGCTTTCAGGCCGTAGTGGTCCGACCACATCCCTGATTAGACTGCGGCGCACTCGGCTAGTGGAGGAGCGTTACGTGGACCAGACCGCCCCGCAGAAGGGCACCGTGACGCAACGGGCCATCGAACAGATCAAGGCGATGATCGGCGAGGGCCGGCTCGAACCGGGCCAACGTCTGCCGACGGAACGGGACTTGGCCACACAGCTGGGCATCTCACGGAGCTCCATGCGGGAGGCCATCCGTGCGCTCACGGTGATGGGGGTCCTGGAGGCCCGGCACGGCTCGGGCATCTACGTCACCCAGTTGGAGGCCGGGGATCTCCTGGAGACCTTCGGCGTCGTGGCCGACCTGTCACGGGGACCGCGCCTCGTGGAACTTCTGGAGGTACGCCGGGTCCTCGAATCCACGGCGACGGCGCTGGCGGCGGCGCGGATCTCCGCCGACCAACTGGCGGACGTGGAGAAACACCTGGAGGCGATGAACGCCACGGAGGACCCGGAGGAGATCCTCTCCCACGACCTGGCGTTCCACCGCACGATCGCCCTCGCGGCAGGCAACGACACGATGGCGGCCATCCTGGAGGGCCTGTCGTCCCGCACGTTCCGCGCACGGGTCTGGCGCGGCTACCAGGAAGAGGGCGCCTTCGAACGTACCCGCCGCGAACACGCCCGAATCCACCGGGCATTGGTGGCCCGCGACCCAGAGGCAGCCAGGGCCGCGGCGGCGGCACATGTGGGAGAGGTGGAGGAGTGGATGCGGACGCAGGTGGACGGCTGACGCGCAGCCCCCGCTCTAACCGATGAGGGTGTGCTTCGGACGGACCACGCAGAACTCGTTCCCCTCCGGGTCGGCCAGGACCGTCCATGTCTCCTCGCCGGTCTGTCCGACCTCCGCCCGCCGCGCCCCGAGTGCGAGCAGGCGGTCGATCTCGGCGTCGCGGTCCTCGGCGTCGGACGTCAGGTCCAGATGCAGACGGTTCTTGACGGCCTTGCGGTCCGTCGTCGGCATGAAGCAGATGCCGACCGGCGCGGTCTCGTCGGGCCCGATCACCACCTCCCGCTCGCGCTCGGACAGAATCCGCCAGTGCAGCGCCTCCGCCCAGAAGCGGGCCAGGGCGGGCAGATCGTGGGCGTCGATGACGATGTGATGCAGGGCTACAGGCATGTGGGTCAGTGTGCGCCGTGGCACACCGGTCCGCGACGGCATAAGCACCGGGCGGGCTGGTCGACCAGCCCGCCCGGCTCCTGAGCAGCTGCGCTCTGCCGCTCAGTCAGACATCACGCCCGCGTCAGCCGCAGCGTCACCAGCTCGAACGGGCGCAGGGTGAGGGCGACACCGTCGTCCGAGCGCTCCGGAGCCGGCGCGTCCGCGAGGGGGCGCTCCAGGAGGTCCGTCACCTCGACCGAGCCGACCCGGAAACCCGCCCTCAGCGTCGCCTTGGCCCGGCCGCCCCGCGACTCGTGGAAGCGGACGACCACGTCACCGCTGCCGTCGTCGGCCAGCTTGACCGCGGTGACGACGACGGCGTCGTTGTCGAGGGTCACCAGCGGGGCCACCTCGGCGCCGCCCTGGACCTGCCGCTCGGGCAGGTTGATCCGGTAGCCCTCACGCACCGCGTCGCCGATCGCGGCGCCCGGGACCAGCGCGTGCCGGAAGCGGTGGACGCCCTGGTCCGTCTCGGGGTCGGGGAAGCGCGGGGCGCGCAGGAGCGAGGCGCGGACCGTCGTGGTCGTGCCGGAGTCCGAGGCGCGCACCGTGCGGGTCACGTCATGGCCGTACGTCGAGTCGGTGACCAGCGCCACGCCCCAGCCCGGCTCCTCCACGTGCACGAAGCGGTGGTTGCACGCCTCGAACTTGGCGGCCTCCCAGCTCGTGTTGGTGTGCGTGGCCCGGTAGAAGTGGCCGAACTGCGTCTCCGAGGCGTACCGCTCCGCGTGGATGTCCAGCGGGAACGCCAGCTTCAGGAACTTCTCCGTCTCGTGCCAGTCGACCTCCGTGTCGATGTCCAGGCGCATGGAACCGGGCGACAGGGTCAGCGTCTGTGTGATCCGCGAAGCGCCGAAGCTGCGTACGACACGGACCGACGCGTCGTTCTCGACGGGCTCGACCGTGTCCGCATCCGTCAGGTCCGTGACGGTGTTCCGGTAGAACTCGTCGACGTCCCACGCGTCCCACATGTTCGGGAAGTCGGCGTGTATCTGCGGCAGGTTCGCCGCCTGGCCGGGCGCGACGGTCTCCCGGTCGGCCACGATGTCGTACGCCGAGACGATCAGGCCGCGCGCGTCGATCTCGACCCGCAGCAGACCGTTGTCGAGGACGTAGCCGCCGTCGGCACGGGAGGCGATCGCCGACTGGCCGTCGATCGCGGCGGGCCGCGCGCCGCCCGCCGGGACGCCGTCGCGGGTGTGCGGGGTGGAGTTGAAGACGAGGGTGGTGTCCGTGCCGCCGCCCTCCCCGGCGAGCGCCCGCTGAGCCGCGTCGATGATGCCGTTCAGCTCATCGGCGACCTTCGCGTACGTCGCGCGCGCCTCCCGGTGCACCCAGGCGATGGACGAGCCGGGCAGGATGTCGTGGAACTGGTGGAGCAGCACCGTTTTCCAGATGCGGTCCAACTCCTCGTAGGGGTAGGCGAATTCGGGTGCGCGGACCGCCGCCGTCGCCGCCCACAGTTCCGCCTCCCGCAGCAGGTGCTCGCTGCGGCGGTTGCCCTGCTTGGTGCCCGCCTGGCTGGTGAGCGTGGCGCGGTGGAGCTCCAGGTACAGCTCGCCCACCCAGACGGGGGCGTTCGGGTACTCCGCCTCGGCCTTCTCGAAGAAGGCAGCCGGGGTCTCCCACTTGACGGTGGCGGAGCCCTCCAGGTCGCGGAGGCGGCCCGCCTTCGCGATCATCTCCCGGGTGGTGCCACCGCCTCCGTCGCCCCAGCCCGTCGGGGCGAGGGAGTGCCGGGCGACACCCTTGTCCTTGAAGTTCTTCGCCGCGTGGGCGATCTCGCTGCCCTTCATCGAGCAGTTGTAGGTGTCGACGGGCGGGAAGTGCGTGAAGATGCGGGTCCCGTCGATGCCCTCCCAGTTGAACGTGTGGTGCGGGAAGCGGTTGGTCTGCGACCAGGAGATCTTCTGGGTCAGCAGCCACTTGGAGCCCGCCGCCTTGATGATCTGCGGAAGACCTGCGGCGAAGCCGAAGGTGTCCGGCAGCCACGCCTCGTCGTTCTCGACGCCGAACTCGTCGAGGAAGAACCGCTTGCCGTGCACGAACTGACGGGCCATCGCCTCCGACCCCGGCATGTTCGTGTCCGACTCGACCCACATGCCACCGGCCGGCACGAACCGCCCGTCGGCGACCGCCTTCTTGACCTTCGCCCACACCTCGGGCCGGTGCTCCTTGACCCACGCCCACTGCTGCGCCTGCGACATCGCGAAGACGAAGTCCGGCTCGTCCTCGAGGAGCGCGGTCATGTTCGACGTCGTACGCGCGACCTTGCGCACCGTCTCGCGCAGCGGCCACAGCCACGCGGAGTCGATGTGCGCGTGGCCGACGGCGCTGATGCGGTGGGCCGAGGGCTCGGCGGGGGTGGTGAGGACGCCTTCGAGTTCGGCGCGGGCCGCGGGCGCGGAGCCGTTCACGTCCTGGAGGTCGACGGCGTCCAGGGCGCGGCCGATGGCGCGCACGATCGCGTACCGCCGCCCGGAATCCTCGGGAAGCTCCTGCATCAGCTCACCGAGCACTTCGAGGTCGATGACGAGCTGCCACACGGTCTCGTCGAAGACGGCGAGGTCCATGCGGGCGAGCTTGTACTGGGGCTCGCTGCCGGCCGTCTCCTTGTCGCCGAGCTGGGTGGGCAGGAAGGGGTGGTAGTCGAGGATGACGGGGTTGGACGCGGCCTCGATGTGCAGGTGGACGTCTTCGCCTCCGGCCGCCGGGGCGGCGATCCGCACCCACTGGTTACGGGGGTTGAGGCCCTTCACCGGGGTGCCGTCGGGGCGGTAGACCAGGCCCTCGCACTGGAAGCCGGGCATGTTCTCGTCGAAGCCGAGGTCGAGGATGGCCTCGACGGTCTTCCCCGCCCATTCCTCGGGAACGGTGCCGGTCACCTGGAACCAGCTGGTGGCCCAGGGGGCGCCCCAGGCGGCTCCGACCTTCGTCGGCTCGGGGTGCGCCGCGAGTCCCTCCGCGACGGGCACGGGCTCTCCCGGAGCGTTCCAGACGGCCACGTCCAGGGGTACGGACTCGGGGTGGACGGCGGGGCGGATGCGTTCGTCGAGGACGCGCTTGAGGCGGGCTTCTATGAGGGTGCGGTCGTCGTGCATGGTGCTCTCCGTTTGTGTGGTCGGTGCGGGTGGGGTGGCGGGATTCTCTCTCCCCGACCCCGCCCCTTCCCGAAAACCCGCTCGGCGCGGGGGCCTACCTGGGGCTCTGCCCCAGACCCCGTACCAGATGGGCCTGACGGTTCAGCCCGTCCGGCGTTTGAGGACGAGCTCGGCGAAGCCGGTGATGACGGCAACCAAGGCCCCCGCGCCGGAGCGGGTTTCGGGAAGGGGCGGGGTTGGGGACAGGTCTTGGGGCTAGCCGACCTCCTCCGGCCGCACCACCTCCGTGATGCCCCGCGCAGCCAAGTGCGCAGGGTCACCGGCCCTGCCGGCCAGAACGGTGGTGGGCCGGACCCCGTCCGCGACGAGACGGGCGAACGTCTCGAACACCGCTCCCCCAGGAGCACACGCGGACCGCCGCGAGGTGGAGTCGTCGACGACGACCGCGGTCGAGCGGACCGCAGGCGCGTACTCCCGCCCCCGCCACTCCTTCGCCAGCCGAGCCAGTACCTCGCCCCCTGGCTTGACCTGGCCGTCGTTGGTCAGCAGACCGAGGCTGTACTCGAGTTCGGGGAAATCGGCGAGCCCGCGCGACACATCGTGCGAGCACCACCACGTCACCCCCCACACGTCAGCACAGTCGAGCGCCGCCTCCACCGTCACCTCGGTGAAGGCGGCCGCGTGCTCCGCGGGGATGAGGGGAGCAGGCGCGCCCACCTCCTGGAGCCAGACCGGACGGTGCGGATCGTCCGCCCATGCCTTGGACAGTTCGATCATGTACGCGGCGTGCTGCCCGGTGGCGACGCCCTCGCGTCCGTGCCGTTGGGCCGTGCCGTTGAACACCCAGGAGTGCACGGCGGTCGCGCCACCGAGGCGCGCGGCCTGGGCCGGGGTGAAGGGCTGGTCGTCCTGGTACCAGGCGGCGTCGTACTCGGCGTGCAGATGCAGCTTGCCGGGCGCACCCTCCTCGCACGCGGCGAGGACCCGCCGCAGCCACTCCCCCGCCTGGTCCTGCGTGATGCGGTCCGGGTCGGGGTGCGGGCCCGCCGAGAACTGGTTGACCTCGTTGCCGATGGTCATGCCGATGAAGTTCGGACGGTCGGCGAGCGCGGAGGCGAGCGTACGCAGGTAGACGGCCTCACCCTCCACCACATCGGGGTCGGTGAAGATGTTCCGCCGGTGCCACGTCTGCGTCCACGCGGGCAGGAAGTCGAAGCTGGACAGGTGCCCCTGCAGGCCGTCGACGTTGACGTCGAGCCCGCGCTCGGCCGCGGCGTCCGCGAGGGCGACGAGCTGTTCCACGGCACGCGGCCGGATCAGGGTGCGGTTGGGCTGGAAGTACGGCCAGATCGGGAAGACCCGGATGTGGTCGAGGCCGAGCGCCGCTATCGCGTCGAGGTCGGCGCGCACGGCGTCGATGTCGAAGTCGAGCCAGTGGTGGAACCACCCCTGACTGGGGGTGTAGTTCGCGCCGAAGCGCGGTGTCCGACGGGCAGGTGGCGCGGCGGAAGGCTCACGGGTCGTACTAGGCATGCGAGTCCTGGTTCTCGGGGGTGCGGGGGGAGATGCGGGCGGCTCAGCCCTTGACCGCCCCCTCGCCCACCCCGCGGAAGAAGTACCGCTGGAGGCAGGCGAAGAGCACGATCAGCGGAAGGACGGCGATGACCGTGCCCGCGGCGACGAGCCGTTCGTCGTTGGCGAAGGTGCCGTGCAAGTAGTTCAGGCCGATGGTGAGCGTGAACCGGTCCGGGTCGCTCAGCACGATCAGCGGCCAGAGGAAGTCGTCCCAGGCGCCCATGAAGGCGAAGATCGCCACCACGGCGAGCGTGCCCTTGACCGCGGGCAGGGCGATCCGCAGGAACCGCTGCCAGACGTTGGCGCCGTCGACGAACGCGGCTTCCTCGATCTCGTACGGCAGGTTCAAAAAGGCGTTGCGCATCAGCAGGACGTTGAGCGCGGAGACGCAGCCGGGCAGCAGCACACCGATGAGGGTGTTGTTCAGGCCGAGCTCCCGCATGGTCGTGAACTGGGCGATGATGATGCCTTCCACGGGCACCAGCATGGCCAGGACGAACACGACCGTGGCCGCGCGGCGGCCCCGGTAGCGCAGGCGGGCGAGCGCGTAGCCGGCGAGTGTGGCACCCACGCAGTTGGTCACCACGTTGGCGGCGGCCACCTTCAGGGAGTTGAGCGCGTAGTCCCAGACGGGGATGGTGTCGGCGACGCGTTCGTAGTTGTGGAAGGTCGGGCTGCTCGGCAGGAACTTGGGCGGGGAGCTGAAGATGTTCTCGTGCGGGCCCTTCAGGGAGGTGGACAGCTGCCAGAGGAAGGGGCCGATCATCAGGGCCAGTACGGCGAGCAGCAGGCCGTAGCGCAGGATGAGCTCCCACACGGGCATCCGGCGGCCGTTCTCGTCGGTGATCCGCCCGCGCCTGCGGGCCCCGCCCTTCCCGGCCCTGCCCTGCGTCCTGCGCGCCGCCTGCTCGGTCTTGCGCGTGTCCGTCGCGATGCTCACGCGTCCTCCTTCCGGTCGGCGCGCAGCACGAGCAGCATCAGCGCGACGGTGACGACGAAGACGACGACCGAGATGGCCGACGCGTACCCGACACGGCCGGTGAGGCCGGTGCCGACGCGCTGCACCAGCATGACCAGCGTGGTGTCCTCGCCCGCCGGGCCGCCGTTGGGCCCGGCCATCAGATAGACCTCGGAGAACACCTTGAAGGCGGCGACCGAGGACAGCGCGGCCACCAGCACCATGGTGGAGCGCACGGCGGGCACGGTGACGGTGAAGAAGCGGCGGACGGAGCCCGCGCCGTCCACCGAGGCGGCCTCGTGGAGTTCACGTGGCACGTTGGCGAGCGCCGCCAGGTAAATGATCATGTAGTAGCCGAGGCCCTTCCAGACCGTGACGGCCATGGCGCTCAGCAGGAGCAGCCACTGGTCGCTGAGGAAGCCGACCGAGCCGACGCCGATGGCCTCCAGCACCGCGTTGACCAGGCCCCGTTCATCCAGCATCCACACCCAGATCAGGCCCACCACGACGATGGAGGCGACCACCGGCGTGTAGAAGGCGGACCGGAAGAAGGTGATGCCGGGGATGTGTTTCTGGACGAGCATCGCGAGCAGCAGCGGCAGCAGGACGAGCGCGGGGACGACCCCCACGATGTAGAGCGTCGAGTTGCGGAGCCCGATCCAGAACATGTCGTCGTGCAGCAGCTCGCGGAAGTTGTCCAGGCCGACGTACTCCCCCGGGATCAGGGTGCGTTTGTCGGTGAAGGAGTTGATGAGCGTGCTGACGAACGGATAGAGGATGAAGATGCCGACGATCAGCAGGCCCGGGGCAGCGAACAGCCAGGGGCTGGACGGCAGTTGACGCCTGATGCGGCGACGCGGGGCCTGGTCGGCCGCGGCACGGGGGGCGGTGTCGGCGGCACGGGGAACGGTCGCGGTGCTGGAGCTTTTCATGGTGGTGGTCCGTGTCGTCTTCTCAGCTCTGCTTCAGCAGCCGGTCACAGTTCTTGACAGCGTTGTCAAGCGCTTCCTTGGGGCTCTGCTTCCCCTGCAGCGCCCGGGCGACACCGTTGCGCAGCTCGATCTTCATCTGCTCGCTGAACAGCACGGGCGTGTAATTCACCGCGGTCTTGATGGACTTGGCCGCGGCGACCCGCACACGCGTGTCGTCGGTGCCGTCCTGCTTGGTGAAGTACGGGTCGTCGAGCGAACCCTTCGTGCTGGGGAAGATCGCCACCTTCTTGGCGAAGGACATCTGGCGCTGTGCGTCCGTCACGTAGTGCGCGAAGGCCACGGCGGCGGGCGTCTGCTTGGTGCGGGTGTTCACCATGACACCCATCACGTACATGTTGTCCTTGCCGGTGTCGGTGATCTGCGGCGTGATCCCGATGTTCTTGTAGAGGCCGGGCGCGTCCTTCTTGAACTTGCCGAGGTCCAGGGCGCTTCCGGGGTTCATGGCGACGGCCTCGGTGAGGAACTTCTTGCCCGTCGACTCGGGTGTCGCGGTGAGCGCCTGGCCGTCCAGGGCCTTCGCGTCGTACAACTCCTTGTACTTGCTGAGGAGTTCCACGCCCTTGGGGCCGTTGAAGGTGAACCTGGTCCCTTCCTTGTCCATCAGCGGTACGCCGTAGCGTCCGAAGTCCTCGATGGTGGGGACGTTGGCGAGCGTGGCGGTCTTGCCCTTGGTCTCCTTCGACAGCTTCAGCGCGTCGGCGAAGAGCTCGTCGTAGGTCTTCGGGGGCTTGTCGGCGTCGAGCCCCGCCTCCTTGAAGATGCGCTTGTTGTAGAAGAGCGGCCCGGTGTTCAGGTACCACGGGAAGGCGTACGTCCCTTGCGTGCCCGGTATCTGGTGGCTCTTCCACGCACCCGGCAGGTACTCCTTCTCGTACTTGCCCGCGGCCTTGTCGAGGTCGAGCGCGAGACCGGCCTTGGCGAGCGGGGCCACCAGGTCGGGCGAGACGTTGACGACGTCGGGCAGGGTGCCGGCCGCGGCGTCGGCGCTGATCTTGTCGGCGTAGCCCTCGCCGGGCTGGTCGACCCAGTTCACCTTCGTGCCGGGGTACTTCTTCTCGAAGCCGTCGACGACGCCCTCGAAGTACGACTTGAAGTTCGCCTTCAGGTTCCAGGTCTGGAAGGTGATCTCGCCCTCGATCTTGCCGGACGCGTCGGTCGAACCGCCGCCGTCGCCGCCGTCGCCGTCGCCACAGGCGCTCAACGGCAGGAGCACGGCGAGGACGGCGGCAGCGGCGGCTGCCCTTCCGGGGATGCTGCGGGGGTGGTGGGAGATGCGCACGGTGAAACGGCTCCTTTGCTCGGCCCAGCGTGAGGCAGACCTTGCATGGAACTCCGGCAAAAAGTCAATGGATTCGTTGAGAAAGCCCGCCAACCACTTCAACAAGGCAGGTCAGAGCGGTGCGTTGAACTTCTTGCGAGCGTCGACTAAAGCGCTTTAGAGTGTGCTGGCTCAAGCGCATTAGTATGCGCGCCACAGGAAAGGGGCAACACCGGTGCAAGGCAAGCGGTCCCCGGCACGCCGGCCGACCATGAAGGACATCGCGCGCCGCGCCGGCGTCTCCGAGAGCGCCGTGTCCTTCGCGCTCAACGACCGGCCCGGAGTCTCCGAGGTCACCCGCGACCGGGTCCGCAGGGTCGCCGAGCAGTTGGGCTGGCACCCGAGCACGGCGGCGCGTGCGCTGTCCGGCGAGGGGTCGGCGACGGTGGGGCTCGTGGTGGCCAGGCCCGCCGGGACACTGGGCGTCGACTCGTTCTTCCTGCAGCTGATCTCGGGCATCCAGGAGGTCCTGGCGGAGCGTCAACTGGGGCTGCTCTTCCAGGTGGTGGAGGACGTGGCCGCCGAGTGCGCGGTCTACCAGCGCTGGTGGGCCGAGCACCGGGTGGACGGCGTCCTCGTCGTGGACCCGCGCACGCGGGACCCGCGCCCGGCGCTCCTCGACGGCCTCGGGCTGCCCGCGGTGGTGACGGGCGGCGTGCCGGACCCGGAGGCACAGCACCCGGGCCTCTCCACCGTCTGGGCCGACGACGCGGGCGCGATGGCCTCGGTCGTGGACCATCTGCACGCCCTCGGCCACCGCCGCATCGTGCACATCGCGGGACTGCCCGGCCTCGCCCACACCGAGCGGCGGATCCGCACGCTGCGGGCCGAGGCCGAGCGGCGCGACCTGTCGGAGGTCCGCTCGGTGACCACGGACTACTCGGACGCCGAGGGTGCCGCCGTGACCCGGCGGGTGCTGTCCGCCGCGTCACCGCCGACGGCCCTGGTGTACGACAACGACGTGATGGCCGTCGCGGGGGTCGCCGCGGCGGCCTCGCTGGGCTTCTCCGTGCCGGGGGACGTGTCGGTGATCGCGTGGGAGGACTCGGCACTGTGCCGGATGGTGCACCCGTGGCTCACGGCCCTGTCACGCGACACGGTCTCCTTCGGGCGTACGGCAGCGCGCGAACTCCTCTCCCTCCTGGACGACGGCCCCGCGGCCACGGTCCAGGTGCCGCTGCCCACGCTCATCGAGCGGGAGAGCACGGGGCGGGTGGCCGGGGCCTGAGCCGCCCGCTGCCCCTGTGCCCGCAGGACTGTCGTACCCCGCGAGTACGGTGCCGGCATGGCGGACATCTACGAGCTCTCGGTGGCGCTGGACCTGTGCGCGGACGTCTCCGACGAGGAGATCGCCGAACTCCGGTGGCATCTCGGCCTGGGCCCCCGGCCGGGCACCCTGACGATCGTGCGCGCGTTCCCGGTCGTGGTGGAGGACGACAAGGGCGACCCGGTGATCGAGGACGACCCTGTGCCGCTCCTGGGGTGTCACGACGCGGCCTCGAAGGTGGGCGGGGTCCTCACCTCCGCGTTGCTGTCGCGCGAGGAAGGCTGGTCGTTGAGCGCACGCCAGGAGATACACCCGGACGACTTCGATCGTGTCGGCGAGCTGCTCGTCTGGCTGGCGGGCAGAGCTGTCGACCGCCACGAGCGGCCCGACGGCTCGGTCGATGTCGGCTGGATCAGGTTCCACGAGGAGGACGGGCCGGCCCCTCTGACGGTGCGGGGCGTCGTCGTATGGCCCTAAACCTTGTCGTACCAGGAGAAGGCCGCGATCCGCCAGCCCTCAGGGGTGCGGACGAACTGGATGGCCTTGGTCCCGCTCCCCTCGAAGGGCTCGCCGTCCAGCGTCCCGGACTTGCGGTACGTGCCGAACCGCGAGGCGATGTCGCCCTCGATGTCGGTCCGTTCGGATGTCTCCCACTCGCAGAAGTCGGTCAGCCGGCCTTCCGACAGGAGCCGTTCGCGCGGCTCGATGAACTCCTCCACCGTGTAGACCGTGAGCTTCGGTCCGGTCGAGACGATCACGCCCCCGGGGAGGACCAGGCGGCGGATCCGGGCCACGTCGGCGGCCCGGCCGCCCCGGTTGTCGAAGGCGCCGAAGAACTCGGCGGTCACGGCGTCGATCTCGTTCTTGGACATGGCCGCGACGGTAACACCGGCGCGGCCCGGCCCACTTGGCGCCTCGGAGAGGTCCGCTACACCCGCGACCGGTACAGGCCGAACTCCGCGAGGCGCACCGCGCCGCGCGACCCCGTCACCCGGAGCCGCCACTCCCGCCCCCGTACCGGCGCGGCAAGGGTCAGGACCCGGCTCGCCCCCACCGTCTCCACCTCGGTCACGAGGGTCCATCCGGAGCCGCCGGGGACCCGGGTCTCGATCACCGCGTGCTCCAGCCGCTGCCCCTGCCCGATCTCCTCCCCCAGCCGGATCCGGTCGACCTCGCGCGCCTCACCCAGGTCGACGGTGAGCGTCCCCCGGGAGGGTGCCGGGCACGCCCATGCCGTGTCCGGGTCGCCGTCGACCGCGTTCGACGGGCGGCGGCCGTCACCGCGGGCCCGCGCGCCCCGCGCGAAGTCCTCGGGCAGTTCGCGTCCGATCCGCTCGCGGAACTCGCGCAGCCGCGCCACGTCCGCCTCGGGGAGCAGGCCCCGCTTGTCCGGTGGGATGTTGAGGAGCAGCACGGAGTTCCGGCCCACCGAGCGGAACCAGATGTCCGTCAACTGCTCGACCGACTTGGGCTGTTCGTCCTCGTGGTAGAACCAGCCCGGCCTGATCGAGACGTCGCACTCCGCCGGCCACCACTGCACGTACTGGGCGACCTCCCTCGCCTCGGCGAGCGCCTGGCGGCTTCCCTGGTCGGGGGCGTCGTACTGCAGGGCGTAGTCGATGCTGCCGTTCCCCGAATCCTTGACGGGGACGACGCTCCACTCGTTCTCGCGCGCCAGGCCGCCCTCGTTGCCGACCCAGCGCACATCGGGCCCGCGTACAGCGACTGTCGCGTCCGGGGCCAGGGCGCGGATGACCGTGTACCAGCTGTCCCAGTCGTACGTCTCGACCTTCTCCGGCGGGATGCGCCCCTGGGCGCCGTCGAACCACACCTCGTCGATGGGCCCGTACTCGGTGAGGACCTCGTACAGCTGGTTCAGCATGTGTGCGCCGTAGTCGGTCGCGTCGAGCGTGAACGACCGTACGGCGGCGGCGTCCGCCCGGTCGTCGCCCGGTACCGGCGTGGGGATGGTGCGCCGTGAGCGGGCGCTGCCGTTGGCGTAGACGCCGTGCAGGTACTGGTTCTCGTCGGCGGGCGAGATGTAGACGCCCACCTTGATCCCGTGCCGTCGCAGCGAGTCGGCGAACGAACGCAGCACATCACCCTTGCCGTTCCGCCAACTGCTGCTCACCACACTGTGCTTGGTGTAGCGCGAGGGGTAGAGCACGAAGCCGTCGTGGTGCTTGACGGTGAGGATGGCGAGCTTGAATCCGCCGTCGCGCAGGGCCCGCGCCCACTGGTCGGTGTCGAGTCCGGACGGCTGGAACACGTCGGGGTCCTCGTCGCCCGTGCCCCATTCGAGTCCGGTGAAGGTGTTGACCCCGAAGTGCAGGAACGCGGTCTGTTCAAGGCGCTGCCAGGCGATCTGCCGCTCCGTCGGCCGCACTTGGGATGCCTTGGCGACGACTCCTTCCGGGGAGTCCTTGGGGCTGATCGGAATGCGGTGGGGCGGCTGTGGAGCGGCGGGGGCGCCGGTGGGGCCGGGTGCCGCGAGAGCGAGGGATGCGCTCGACGCGGCGACCGCCGTACTGACGGCGGCGGTCACGAAGAGACGTCTGCTGACAGTCATGGGGGCGCGGTCCTTCTGTCGGATGTCGAGGTGCTCGGTCAGCGGGCGGTCAAGGACCAGGTGGCCGGGGCCCGTTGATCCGTGGGGTACTGCTGGAGCCGCCCGTCCTCGGCCACGTGCACGGACATCCGGGTGATCGCGTTCGTCAGCCGGTAGCCGTCCGCCGCCCTCGTCAGCTGCCATCGCTGCAAGGTGTTCGCCGTGTCGCAGGACTCGCGCGTGACCGAACTGCCCGGCTCAAGGGGGACGTTGAGCGTGAGTTTCCCGCTGCGGGTCTCCAGGCAGGTGCCGTCCGCGGTGGCCTTCAGCGTGACGTAGCCGTCGGCGGTGCGCTTGATCTCGTACGCGGCGGGCGCGGAGTGTCCCTTGGTGTCGCGCAGGGTGTACGTCCCGTCCGTTACCGGCGGCTTGGTCAGGTCACGCCAGCCGGGGGCGTGCCCGACGGACCTGGCGCGTGAGGTGAAGTCGGCGTACGTCGGGTCCGGGTGCGCGGATCCCCAGGTGACCTGGGCGACGTGGCTGAGCGGCAGCGCCATGGAGGCCGCGACCTCGTTCTCGGTCTCGCCCCGGCCGTTGTCGGGCCACAGGCTGATCTTCGCCCCGGTGATGCCGTCGCGCGAAGCGAGCTTCTCGCCCTCGAAGCTGCGCGGGTCCCATGCCTGGTCGTACAGCGCCTTGGTGTCGGTGTGGAAGCCGCCGCGGACGAGGTAGAGCGCGTAGGCGGCGTTCTGCAACGGGTGTCCCTGGGCGATGAGTTGGCTCGGCTTGGTCTTCACGTCGAGCCAGTGCTCCACGCTCGTGCCCGCCGCGACCGGCACCGTGTTCGCGCCGGTCAGGCCGTCGTTCCAGATGCGCAGCTGCTTGCCCTCGCTCTTGGCGTACGCGTGCACCCGGTTGATGAAGTCGACGAAGGCGTCCTGCGGGGTCGCGTTCTCGCCGTACTTCTTCTTCGCGTATTCGAGGATGTGGGGGTACTTGGCGAAGTCGGAACCGAGCATGTACTCGTCGGCGCCCATGTGCCAGGACTTCGCGGGGAACACCTCGGCGTACTCGTCGATGAGGCTCGTGTAGTACGCGAAGGCCTCGTCCTTGGTGATGTCGAGGCGGGAGGGCTGCGGTTTTCCGTCGGAGTCGGTGAGCTGGAGATCGGTGCGCTTCTCCAGCCAAGGGTCCATGTGGCCTGGCGAGTTGATCTCCGGGATGATCGTGACGTGGTACTTCTCGCCGAGGGCGACGATGCGGCGTATCTCGCTCTTGGTGTAGTAGCCCCAGCTGTTGGCCTCGGGGTGCTTGTCGCTCTTCACCTTGAGTTCGAGGAGCAGCTGGTTCTGCTTGTTGTACGCCATGTCGCGTACGAGGTTCTCCAGCCAGGGCGTGGAGACATGGATGTAGCAGGCGCAGACGCCCACCCCGCGTTCCTTGTACTGCGGCACGTCCACGGTGCGTCCGGCCGGTACGCGGTCGCTCTGGGCCAGGAGTTGGAGGAGGGTGCGGGTGCCGTAGAAGGCGCCGGCGTCGCTCGCGCCGGTGATCTCCAGGCGTTTGCCCGCACGCAGTTCGTACCCTTCGGCGCCGAGCGCCTTGCGGGCGGGCGCGACGTCGATCACGATGTCGCCGTCGCGCGGGGCGCCGCCGGTGACCGGCACCTGGCCCTCGCCCGCGGCGCGCAGATCGTCGGCGAGGGTGCGGGCGACGTCGCGGGCCGCCTGCCCGTGCGCGACGAGCCGGGTCTCAGGGCCGTAGGCGTAACTCCCCTTCCCCGGCGTCCAGTCGGCCAGGGCGGGGACGGTGCGGGGCGGGTCCGCGGCGGGCCGCGAGGTCCCGGCGGCCTGGGCCGCCGGGACCGGCGCCGCGAGCAGCAGCAGGGCCACCGCGGCGCCTCGCAGTCTGCGGAGCCGCGCGCGGGGCGGCGCGAAGATCATGCGCATGTCAGTCATGACATCCGATGATTCAAGCGCCTCCGAAGGGTGTCAATGCATTGCCCACGGCGGGGACTTGGACATTTACGCTGCCCTGCGCTGAGCCATCGGATGAATATGGACCTTCGTTCATTTACCGACCCGCGTCAGCCGGGCCAGGCACCCGTCAGCCGACGCGTCGCGACGGCGCCACCGCGGTCGACAGCCGCCTTGACCAAGGCGAAGATCGCGCCCTGCAGCGTGGCCGCCAGCAGGATCTCGCCCCAGTCGCGGTCCTCGTCGGTGGCGTCGGGCGCGTCCTCGTCGTGGGCGACCATCTTCCACGCCTGTTTGAAGAGCCCGCCCGCGGCCACACCGGCGAGGGCGCCCAGCGCCATCCCGACCGGCTTGTACGCGATCTTCGAGGCCTTCACCGCGCGCTCCCGTGCCTGCGCTTGCGCCGCACCAGCACGTACGCGAGCACCAGCGACGCGCCACCCGCCAGGAAGGCGGTACGGCGGTTGCGGACCTGCTCGGGCGCCTTGTCGTGCCACACCTCATTGGCCTGTCCGGCCACGGCCTTCACCTGCCCGGTGGCGGCGACGGCCTTGTCCTTGACCTGGTCGGGCACCTTGTCCTGCAGCACGTGGGCGGCCTCGGAAGCCTTGGCCTTGGCCTGCTCACCCAGCTCCGCGGCCTTGGTGGCGGTCTGCCCCTTGATGGCGACCGCCTTCTCCTGCGCGCGGGCCTTGACGTCCGTCTTGGCCGCAAGTGCCTCGACCGTCTCCCCCAGGTCCTGCCGGGTCTTCTCGACCTTGGCGCGCAGCTCCCCGGGGTCCGCGGTGTGCTTGTCGTCGGGCTGGTTCATCGCTGTGCACTCTCCTTGATCTCTGCGACATCGGCCTTCACGCCGTCGATCGCCTGCTCGGGGATCGGCGGGGCGGCCCGGCCGACCTCCTTCTTGCCGGTCAGTGCCAGTACCGCGGCGATCAGACCGAGGACGGCGGTGACGATCAGCCCCGCGGCCCACACCGGAAGCGGCACGGCGAGCGCCGCGATCGCGGTGGCGACGAGCGCCTGCAGGGTCAGGAAGCCGACGAGACCGGCTCCGCCGAACAACCCGCTGCCCTTGCCGTAGCGCCTGGTCTTCTCCTTCATCTCCGCCTGTGCCAGCCGCATCTCGCCGCGCACCAGCTCCGTCAGCTGCTGTGAGGCGCGCTGCACCAGGTCGCCCACCGGCTCGTTGTGGGGGGCGGTCTGTCCGGTGCCGTCACGGCCGGTGGGGTGCGGGCCTGTCTGGGCCATCGTCATCAACCTCCTGTCTGTTCAGCTGCCGAGTACCCCGATCTTCGGCATCGGCACATGGTCGAGGGCCGCGGTCGTCGCGGACGGCGTCACACGTCGTCACTCCGCCACGCGGCGCCGGTCCTGTTCATCCCACGCACGGGTGTCGCGTGGCGGCACGTAGGGCTCCTCCTCGGGGGGAAGCCCACCGGCGATGGCACGCTGCCGGGACAGCTCCGCGTCAAACTCCAGGCCGAGCAGGATCGCGATGTTGCTGATCCACAGCCACACCAGAAAAATGATCACTCCGGCCAGTGCGCCGTAGGTCTTGTTGTAGGAGCTGAAGTTCCCCACGTAGAAGGCGAATCCGGCCGAGGCCATCAGCCAGATCACCAGGGCGATGACACTGCCGGGGGTGATCCACCTGAAACCGCGGCCCTTCACGTTCGGCGTCGCCCAGAACAGCAGCGCGATCATGGAGGTCACCAGCACGACGAGCACCGGCCACTTCGCGATCGACCACACCGTGAGCGCCGCGTCCCCGATCCCCAGGGCCGAGCCCACGGTGCTGGCGAGACCGCCGGTGAACACCACGATGACCGCGCTGACGACCGCCAGCAGGAGGAGCACCACCGTCACGCCCACCCTGACCGGGAGCACCTTCCACACGGGCCGGCCCTCGGGCATGTCGTAGACGGCGTTGGCGGTGCGGATGAACGCCCCTACGTACCCCGAGGACGCCCACACGGCCAGCACGATGCCGACCACCGCCATCAGCGAGCCGACGCCGCCCTGGCCCGCCAGCTGTTTCACGGCGTCGCCGATGATGTCCCGGGCCGAACCGGGCGCGAGTTTCTCCAGGTTCTCCAGGAGCCAGTCGATCGCCGACTTCCCGACCACGCCGAGCAGGGAGACCAGCACCAGGAGCGTCGGAAACAGCGACAGCACCCCGTAGTAGGTCAGTGCCGCGGCCCGGTCCATCAGCTCGTCGTCCTGGAACTCCTTGACGACGCCGGTGAGCACCGCCTTCCAGGACCGCTTGGGCAACTGCGTGGGTTCTTCCGGCGCGCTGTCCACGTCGCGCTCTGCATCCGATGTTCCGTCCATACTCCCGGAGTAACCCGCAACCGCCGGTGCATGCGCGTGCGGGCCGACCTGCGTGGACGAGACCGCCGGGACAACGCCGCGCGCCCCCGGCCGGGTGGGCAGGGGGCGCGCGGCGAAAGCGCAGGGATCAGTCGATCCCGGGGAGGATGTGCGGCTCGGCGAGGTCGTCCTCGTAGCCGGCAAGGCGGATCGGGGCCGCTTTCGCCCACGAGTCCAGGTTGCTCAGCTTGCGGGGTCTGCCGGCCCGCTCACTGCCGCGTTCCGCCGGTCGCTTTTCCTGCTTCGTCAGATCTGGTGTCACCGCGCACTCCTTTGTGTCGCGTAACGGAAGGACAAGAGCTGTTCGGTCGCGGTGGCGCCGTTGTAAAGGCGGGATCGCGGCCACGGTGGCGAGCCTGTCCCGGGGCGGCCGAGGGGTGCTTGTGGATCCCCTGGAGACCGTCCGTTCGCCTCACATTAACCAAATGAGCGCGCCCGCGCTCTATGGGGTCCGCCGAAGGAGTGTATTTCGGACAGTTGATCCCGGTGTGGGGGTGGCCCGCGAGCCGAAGAATTCTCAACGGGTCGAGCCCATGGGCCTTTCCGGGTCTCCATGGGACCGTACGCAGATGATTTCCGCCCAGGCAAGGGACGGCGCGGTGGCCCTGGTGACCGGCGCCTCGCGAGGAATCGGGCTCGCCGTCGCGCGGGCGCTGGCGGAGTCAGGGCACCGCCTCGTCCTGACCGCCCGCGAACCGGACGCCCTGGAGGCGGCGGTGGCCGGGCTGCGCGCGGACGGCGCCCAGGCCGTGGGGTGCGTGGGCGGCGTGGCTGATTCCGGTCGGGCGCAGGCCTGCGTGGCGCTCGCCGTCCAGGAGTTCGGGCGGCTCGACGTCCTGGTGAACAACGCCGCGACGAACGCCCCCTACGGCCCGCTGATGGACGTCGACCTCACCCGGTGGCGCACCGCCTTCACGGTGAACGTCGAGGCAGCGCTGCGCCTGACGCAGCTCGCCTGGCGGGCCTGGATGGGCGGGCACGGCGGCGCCGTGGTGAACATCTGCACCGAGGGCGCCTCCCACGTGGGCCCGAACGTGGGCGCGTACGGCACCAGCAAGGCGGCGCTCCTGCACCTGACCGCCCAGCTCGCGGGCGAACTGGCGCCCGACGTGCGGGTCAATTCCGTCTCCCCCGGCCTGATCCGCACCGAGATGGCCCGCTTCGTGTGGGACGGCGCCGAGGAGCAGCTCGCCGCGAGCCTGCCGCTCGGTCGCATCGGTGAACCGGAGGACGTGGCGCGGGCCGTGGCGTGGCTGGTCTCGGATGCAGCCGAATGGGTGACGGGCGCCGATGTGCTGGTCGACGGCGGTACGCGGGTGCGGGCCGCCGCCGGTACGACGGCCCCGTACGCCGTGCACGAGCGGCTGCGGGCGGCGGCGACGGGCGAGGCCTGAGGAGGCCGGCCGGACGCCGCCCGCGGCCCGCGGGCTACCACTTACCGGGTGCGTAGTCCTTCAGGAAGATGCCGTACAGGTCCTCGCCCGCCTCGCCCCGCACGATCGGGTCGTAGACCCGGGCGGCGCCGTCGATCAGGTCGAGCGGGGCGTGGAAGCCCTCGTCGGCCAGGCGCAGCTTGTCGTAGTGCGGGCGCTCGTCGGTGATCCAGCCGGTGTCGATCGACGTCATCAGGATGCCGTCGGTCTGGAACATCTCCTGGGCGCTGGTCCGCGTCACCATGTTCATCGCGGCCTTCGCCGCGTTCGTGTTCGGGTGACCCGCGCCCTTGTAACCGCGGCCGAAGACCCCCTCCATCGCCGAGACGTTGACGACGTAGGAGCGGCCGCTCGACGCCTTCTTCGCGGCGTCGGCCATGGCCGAACGCAGCGCGCTGATCAGGATGAACGGCGAGGTGTAGTTGCACAGCTGGGTCTCGAGGAGCTCCACCGGGGAGATCTGCTCGATCGTCTGCACCCAGGTGTTGCTGTCGACGACGTCCGGGACCAGGCCGCCCGCGTCGATGGCGGTGCCGTCGAGGTGCCGGGCGACGCTGGCGTTGCCCGCGACGAGGGCGAGGTCGGCGACCTGCTGGGCGTCCAGGCCGCTGGTGCCGACGGGCAGTGCGGCCAGGCCGTCCACCGCGCCGGAGTTGAAGGCGCCGATGACGGAGTGGGCGGGCAGCTCCCCGGCGGGCAGCGGCGCGCTTTCGCCGTCGACCAGGGCGGCGTACGCGGAGGGCAGGCGGCGTACGGTCTGCGTCGCGTTGTTGATCAGGATGTCGAGGGGTCCCGCCGCGGCGAGCCGCTCGGCGAGCGCGACGGACTGCGCCGGGTCACGCAGGTCGATGCCGACGACCTCCAGGCGGTGCAGCCAGTCGGCCGAGTCGTCCATCGCCTTGAAGCGGCGGATGGCGTCCTTGGGGAAGCGCGTGGTGATGGTGGTGTGCGCGCCGTCGCGCAGGAGACGCAGCGCGATGTACATGCCGATCTTGGCGCGGCCGCCGGTGAGCAGTGCGCGCTTGCCGGTGAGGTCGGTGCGGGCGTCGCGCTTGGAGCGGTTCAGGGCGGCGCAGTCCTGGCACAGCTGGTGGTAGAAGTAGTCGACTTCCACGTACCGGGTCTTGCAGGTGTAGCAGGAGCGGGGGCGCTGGAGTATCCCCGCGATCCGGCCCTCCTCGGTCTGCGAGGAGGGCAGCAGACCCTCGGTCTCGTCGTCGATGCGCTCGGCGGAGCCGGTGGCGGTGGCCTCCGTCACGGCCTTGTCGTGCGCGGTCTTGGCAGCCCTGCGCTCCTGACGGCGGCGCTGCTTCACGGTGCGGTAGATCCCGGCCGTGGCCCGGCGCACCGCGATCGCGTCGGGGTGGTCGACGTCCAGCTTGTCGAGCTCGTCGAGCACACCGAGACACACGGCGAGACGGTCGGGGTCGATGCCGGGACCGAAGGAGACCGACCCGGCCTCCTGGGCCTCGGCCGGACCGCCGGCCCCCGGGCTGTCCTCTGTCACCGTCATCGCCGCTGTCCTCGCGTCACTCATGCCGCGGCTCGTCTGGGTGACCGCGGAAGCTCCAAAGAAGAGAACTTTACGTAGCGACGGGCCCCTCTACCAAACGCGGACGGTTTACGCACGCTTCGACGAGCCCAGCGAGTTCCTCCCGCACGCTGCGCGCCAGCACGTCCAGATCGGGCACGGCGGCCGCGTCCGCGACCAGCCCGAAGTGCACCCGGCCCCGGTACGTCGACACCGCGACGGCCAGCGCCTGCCCCTGGGCGAGCGGCGCGAAGGGGTAGACGGCGGTGAGCGGGCAGCCGCCGAGCCGCAGGCCGAGGCTGGGCAACGGGACGCTGGTCACGAGGATGTCGAAGAGCAGCCTGGCGGCCTGCGCGACGACGGGGCCGCCGATGCGGTGGCCGAGCGGCGGCAGATGATCGGCGAGCAGGGCGACGGCACCGGCGCCCCGGCCGGGCCCCGCCTCCTTGTTGCGGTCCATGGCGGCCCGCACCGCCCGCAGCCGCGCCACCGGGTCCGGATCGCCGACCGGCAGGCGGACCAGATACCCGGAAAGCCGGTTGCCCGGCGGCTGCGCGGAGCGCGGCCTGCGCCGGGACACGGGGACCAGGGCGCGCGGCTCCACGCCTTCGCTGCCGTCGCCCCGCTCGTCGAGCCAGCGGCGCAGCGCTCCCGCGACCACGGCGATCAGTACGTCGTTGACCGTGCCGCCCACGGTCTTGCGCACGCGGTGCACGTCGTCCAGGTCGAGCAGTACCCCCGCGGTGCGCCTGGTCCCGGTGGCCTGCGACGTGAGGGCGGCCGAGGACCGTACGCCCCAGGTGGCACGGGCGACGGACGAGCCGATGTCCAGGGCCTGCCCCACATCGCCGACGGTGTCGCGGACCAGACCCGGCAGCTTGCGCGGGTCGGGCAGCCAGGACCACCGGGAGGTCTCGGGCCCGGCGGGCGCCGGACGGGCGGCGGGCAGCTCGGTGGGGTCCATGACGGCCGCGGCGAGCATCAGGGCGCGCAGCCCGTCGGCGAGGGCGTGGTGGAACTTGAAGAGCACGGCGAAGGAGGTTCCGTCGCCGCCCGGCAGCACATGCGCCTCCCACGGCGGCCTCGCGCGGTCCAGGGGGCGCTGCATGAGCGCGCCCGCCGCGGCGTGGAAGTCGGCCGTGGGTTCGGCGAGGCGGACGTGGTCCAGCGCGTCGAAGGCGGGGTCGGCTGCGCGAGCGGCCCCGCCGACCGGCAGCCAGACCGGGCGGATCCGCAGCCGCAGTCCGGGCACGGCGGCCGCCCGCTCGGCGAGGAGGCGCGCGGCGCGCTCGGCGGCGGCCGGCGAGTCGGCCTCGAAGACGCCGAGCGCTCCCAGGTGCATGGGGTGTTCGGCGGACTCGATGTTCCAGAAGGCGAGGTCGAGAGGTGCGAGCAGATCGGAGGACTCAGGGGTTCGCGCTGTCAACGGGTTCAACGGCCTGCTCTCGCGTCGAGGACGATGCGGGGGATGGCATGAGTGTGCAGTCAAGCGCCGTAGCGCGACTACGGTCAAGTACGATCAAGCTACGCACAGTTAACAACAGATTAAGGCCCGCCTCTCCGGGAGAGGCGGGCCTGGTGGTGCGCAAGTGGCGTATCGGCTACGTCACTTCAGCGCGGGCGGGTACGTCACTTCAGCGCCGGCGGCGCTGCGTCCTGCGACGTGCCCCACTTCGAGGGCTTGTCGCCCACCGTGAAGGACAGTTCGCGGGTGTCACGGATGTCGTCGGTCGTCAGGTACGTCTTGCCGTAGTCGGCGCCGTCCGTGCGCGCCGACTGGATGTACCGCTTGGTGTCCGAGGTGCCCGGCGCCTTCACCGTGAGACGGCCCTTCGGGTAATAGCGGCGGTCGAGCTTGAGGTCGACGCGCTCGAAGACGGGCGTCGAGAGCCCCCAGGTGTCCGTGCCGGGCTGGACCGGGAAGACACCGATCGAGGACAGCACGTTCCAGGCGGACATGGTGCCGAGGTCATCGTTCCCGGTCATGCCGGTCGGGGTGTCCGTGAAGAGGGTGAGCGCGGCGTGCACCACGTCGGTCGTCTTCCACGGCTGGCCCGTCGACAGGTAGGTGTACGGGGCGATGAGGTCGGGCTCGTTCTGCGGGTTGTACTTGTCCGCGTTGTAGTAGTCGTAGGGTCCGTTGACCCAGACCTCGCGCGCGGTCTTCGCCGGGTCCTTCAGGAGTTGCTCGTAGGCGAAGAAGGAGTCGAGGCGGTCGTTGGTGGCCTGCTTGCCGCCGATGAGACCGACCATGCCGGGCAGGTCCTGCGGGACGAGCCACTGGTACTGCCAGGACGTGCCCTCGTGGAAGCCCTCGCTCTTGGCCGGGTCGGCCGGGCCGGTGAAGGCGCCCGCGGCGTCCCGCGCCCGGAAGAAACCGGTCGAGGCGTCGAAGATCTTCCGGTAGTTCTGCGCACGGTCCGCGTACCGCTTGGCGTCGGCCTTGTGCCCCAGGTCGGCGGCCATCTGGCCGAGCATCGCGTCCGAGAGCGCGTACTCCAGCGTCGCGGAAGCGCCGTGGTCGTAGTCCGAGTCGCCGGGCTTGGCGTGCGGGCGGCCCTTGATGTACGGCGCGAAGCCCTCGCTCAGGTACTCCTTGTTGGCCTCGCGGCCCACGGGCGCCGAGTCGGCGGGCGGCACACCGTCCGCGTTCTTCTTCAGGGCGCGGTACGCCTCCTCCTCATGCCCCTTGAGCAGGCCCTGCTGATAGGCGTTGGTGAGGAAAGGGGTGACGGGGTCGCCGGTCATGATGTTCGTCTCGACCGTGCCGTAGCCCCACTTGGGCAGCCAGCCGCTCTCCTCGTCGATCTTCAGGACGGAGAGCGCCATGTCACGTGACTCGTGCGGCGCGAGCAGGGCGAGGAGCTGCGCCTGGGTGCGGTAGGTGTCCCACAGGGACCAGTTCTGGTAGTACGTGAATCCCTTGGCGCGATGGATCTTCTGGTCCCAGCCCGTGTACCGGCCGTCGACGTCGCTGCCGATGTTCGGCGCGAGGAACGAACGGTAGAGGGAGGAGTAGAACGTGCGGCGCACGGTCTCGCTGCCGCCCTGCGCCTTCACGTCGTCGAGCCGGTCCTCCCACGCCCGCTGGGCCGCCTTCGCGACGCGGTCGTACGAACGCCCGCCCTCCGCGCGGAGGTTGAGCGCGGCACCCTTGGCGTCGACGTATGACAGAGCGGTGGTCGCCTCTACGGTGCGGTCCTTGGAGGTGTCGAAGCGGACGTACGCGCCGTTGCGCTCCTCACCCGCCGACGACGACCTGGAGCCCGCGGTGACGGTGTCGCCCTTCCAGGTGCCCGACGTGGTGAAGGGCCGGTCGAACTTGGTGATCGTGTAAACGGTGTACGGCTTGGTGTCCTGGCAGAAGCCACTGCCGGTGATCGCCGTGCGGACCGTACGGCTGTCGAGGATCTCGACCTTGGTGCTGCCCGTCTTGTGCAGCGACTGACCCGCGTTGAGCAGGACGTTGGCCTTCTCGGTGGCGGGGAAGGTGTAGCGCTGCACGCCGGTGCGCTTGGTGGCGGTCAGCTCCGCATCGATGCCGGACTTCAGGCCCACCTGGTACGAGCCGGGGCTCGCCTTCTCGTCGTCGTGGCTGAACTCCGCCGCGTACTTCGCGTAGTCCGTCTCCTTGACGTCACCCGTGGTGGGAAGCACCGGCAGGTCGCCGCCCAGCCCGCAGCCGACGCCCGAGAGGTGGACGGTCGAGAAGCCGCGGATGTGGGTGTCGGAGTGGTCGTAGCCGGTGTTGTGGCCGGTGTCGGGCGAGAACTGGACCATGCCGAAGGGCACGGCCGCACCGGGATAGGTGTTGCCCTCGTTCTCGGTGCCGATGAACGGGTTGACCAGGTCGGTAAGGCGGCCATCCGCCGCCGGGGCGGCCTGCGCCGCCGGTATGGCGAGGGCTCCCCCGAGGAGCGTGGCCGCGGCCACCGCCACCCCCGTACCGCGTAGCCGTTGGGTCCATCTCATGGGTGGGAACGCCTCCTTGGACAACGTTGTCAAAGCGCGGAACGCGATCATTCTTCGATGGTCGCGTCGCGTGCGTCAAGGGGTGGGAGACGGGGAGAGAAGCGGGCTGCGGCTCTCAGGAGGTGTGCACCCAGATCCGCAGCGGTCCGACCGGGGTGAACCCCTGGCCGACGGCGACGTCCAGGCTCTCGCCGCTCTCATATCCGACGACGGGCAGGCCGGGCCAGAGCCGGGCGACCTCCGTCAGACAGCCGGCCCAGGCCGCCGCCTCGCCGCCCGTCGCGTCGCCCACCGCGAACAGGTTGGAGATGCCGACCACGAAATCGCCGGGGCTCGCGACGGCACCCGCGACGATGTGGCCGTCAAGGGAGGTCCCGGCCAGGAACGTCGTGTCCCCGGTCAGCACTCCGGGCCGGAACAAGTCCAGGCCCCCCTCACCGTCGTTCCACGCGCTCTCCCATGCGGGCAGCGCATCAGCGCTCTTGAGCGGCTCCCAGCTGACGCCGGGATGCCCCGCGGGAGCCGCGACCGCGGGTCGGTGGATCCACTGGGCCTCGAACAGGACCTCGAAGCCCATCGGCTCCAGATCGAGGCAGCCGAAGCTGTCCTTGACCGAGCAGCCCGGTGAGGTCGTGTCGATCCGCGCCACCAATGCGGCAGCCGACACCTCGGGGGTGAGCGAAACGGCGTCCGGATACAGCGGGGGCGTCCGCCGCGCGCTGCTCCACACCCCTTCCCCGAACTCCCCCGCCAGGCCGTGCGCGCGGCAGACCGCGTCGCACCACTCGGCGTTGTTCCGGGCCGCGGCCCTCGCCCACTCACTCTTGTCGATCACGGGGTGATCGTGCCAAGCGAACGAGCCCGCGTCCACGGGATATGCGCGCGGGCCGGGCGGTGACGGGTCGAGCGTCGGCGGGGCAGGCGCTCCGGACCGCCGACCGGTCCGGAGCGCCCCCGTGCCCGGGTCAGGAACCTGGGCAGCCCGCCGGGTCGGGCCGCGACGCGTCGCCGATCAAGGACTCATGTGCTGCCTTGAGCCGCTTCACGTCGGGCTTGACGACCCTGCGGTCGTACGTGAGCAGACCGTTCAACTCGCCCTCCACATCCGAGATCTGGGTGTAGACGGCGCCGTTGCCGCCCTTGCAGGCGAGCGCGCGCACCTCGTCCAGCTTGGTGAGGTAGTCGTCCGTGTACGTCGCCGGGTCCACGTCGACGTAGCTCTGCTGGACGGACCAGGCGTGGCCCGGCACCGCGAGTCCGAGGCCGCCGTACTCGCCGTTGATCAGCGCGCGTTCGCCGTCGGGCTTGGGCGGCAGCGCCGGGCTCGGGTAGCCGTGCTCGTCCATGATGTCGCCGGTGCCGCCGTCGCGTCCGAGGTTGAGGCCCGACATGCCGTTGACCAGGCGGGTCGGGTCCCAGGACTTGGCCTGGGTGGCGATGCGGCCCTCGTCGTACTGGCCCCAGCCCTCGTTGAAGGTGACCCACATGACGATCGACGGGTGGTTCCAGTGCTCGTCGATCATCTGCTTCATCTCGGACTCGTACTGAGCGCGGGCGGCCGTGCCCGGGCTGCGGCCCGCGTCCATCGACGGCATGTCCTGCCAGACCATCAGGCCCAGCTTGTCCGCCCAGTAGAACCAGCGGTCGGGCTCCACCTTGATGTGCTTGCGCACGGAGTTGAAGCCCATTTCCTTGTGCATCTTGAGGTCGTACGCCAGCGCCTCGTCGGTCGGCGCGGTGTGCAGCCCGTCCGGCCAGAAGCCCTGGTCGAGCGTGGCCATCAGGAATTGGGGCTTGCCGTTGAGCATGGTGCGCGGTGTGCCGTTCACCTTCTCCACGGCGAGCGTCCGCATCCCGAAGTAGCTCTTGACGTT
Organism: Streptomyces sp. NPDC002853; assembly: GCF_053591915.1. Lineage (NCBI taxonomy): Bacteria > Bacillati > Actinomycetota > Actinomycetes > Kitasatosporales > Streptomycetaceae > Streptomyces > Streptomyces sp. NPDC002853. Next base: position 626,080 of record NZ_JBSFUS010000004.1, read on the forward strand.
GTCCCTGCCGACCGTGACCTTCAGGTCGTAGAGGAAGGGGTCGTCCGGCGACCAGAGGTGCGGCTCGGCGATCTTCAGCTTGAGCGGGCTGCCCGTGCGTCCGCTCGCCTCGGCGACCTTCTTCTTGCCTTCGTACGCGACCGCCTTGACCGGCACTCCGTCGCGTACGCCCTTGGGCTCGACGGTGACCTGCTTGGTGGCCACGTCGGGCGTGATCTTCAGCGAGTCGGCGTGGTCGGCCGCCACCGGCTCCATCCACACCGTCTGCCAGATGCCGGACGACGGGGTGTACCAGATGCCGCTCGGGTCCAGGCGCTGCTTGCCGACCGGCGGGTTCTCGCCGTCCTTGGAGTCGGTCGGGTCATAGACGCCGACGATCAGCTCCTGCGTCCTGCCCGGCTTCAGGGCGTCGGTGATGTCGGCGCTGAACTTGTCGTAGCCGCCCTTGTGTTCGGCGACCTTCTTGCCGTTCACGAAGACCTCGGACTGCCAGTCGACCGCGCCGAAGTTGAGCTTGAGGCGCTTGCCGTCGCCGACCTTCCAGCCCTGCGGGACGGTGAAGGTCCTGCGGTACCACATGCGGTCCTCGTGCCGTTCCAGGCCGGAGAGCTGGGACTCCACGGGGTAGGGGACGAGGATCTTCTCGCCGAGCTGCTTGCCGAACGGGGGCTTCTCGCCGGCCTTGGCCGAGGCGAACTGCCAGGTCCCGTTGAGGTTGCGCCAGGCGTCGCGGGTCAGCTGGGGGCGCGGGTACTCGGGGAGCACGTTGCCCGGCTTCACGTCGTCGGCGAACTTGGTGCGCAGCTGGTGCTCGGAGTGGTTGGGGCCGCTGCTCCAGAAGGCGGCGACCTCCTTGCCGTCGTCGCCCGCCAGGCCGCCCTTGCCGTCGTAGCGGATGTCGGCGGTGCCCTTGGCCGTGCCCGTCTTGTTGCCGACGACGGGTTCCTCGAGGCCCACGAGGAGCGCGCGCGGGTCATCGGGGTCGGCCTTGATCGTGCCGATGGGCCACTTGGCGCCGCCGATGACCGCCTCGATGTGGTCCGCGAGGCCGTTCGGGGGCGCGCCGAGCTTCTGGGCGAAGTCCAGTTTCAGGGTGCGGCCGTCCTTGAGGACGGTGGCGGAGGTGGCGCCGTCGTAGTCGAAGCCGTCGGGCAGGCGGAAGGCCGACTGCGGGATCGCCTTCTTGGTGCCGCCGGGCTCGGTCCAGCGCAGGTGGAGGTTGGAGCCGCCGTAGTGCTCGAAGTACTCGACCTTGATGTCGTAGGCCTTGCCGGCGGTCAACTCGACCGGCTGCGCGGTCTGTTCCTTGTCCCAGTCGTCGACCCAGTGGTCGATGGCGAGCTTGCCGTCGACCCAGAGCCTGAAGCCGTTGTCACCGATCATCGAGAAGGTGTGGGAGCCGGTCTTCTCGGGGACGACCTTGCCGGTCCAGCGGACGGTGGCGTCGTCGGCCTTGCCGGTGGCGAAGGCCAGGCGCGGGTCGAGGTTGTCGAAGTCGATCTTCTGGTCGAAGCCGGTGGCCTTGAGCTCGTGGAAGTCGAAGGCACCGGGGGCGGACTGGGTGTAGTACTCGCCCTTCAGGCCGTGGATCTCGGGGGGTTCGTCGGCGGCTGTCGCGGCGGGGACCGCGGTGAGTCCGGCGAAGGCGAGGGCGACGGTGAGCAGCAATATCAGTCGCTGCCTGACTCGTCTGGGTCGGGTGGGGCGCACAGATCCTCCGTAGCTCGAAAGCGGTGCTTGAAGGCTGAGGAAGGGGGTGGCGGCTGACCGCCGCAGTCTGTACAACGAATCTGTACAACGTTGGAAGGAACGGCAGTTGGCATGACAGCACGCTCTCCGGCGCGCTGTCCAGGGCCATGACAAACACCCCAGGACAGGGGTGCACCTCGACGCAGGGAGCTGCACGTGCGGGTTAGCCTCAAGGACGTCGCGGAGCGCGCGGGCGTCTCCATCAAGACCGTCTCGAACGTGGTGAACAAATATCAGCACGTCACCCCGGCGATGCGGGCGCGCGTGCAGGAGGCGATCGACGAGCTGGGCTACCGCCCGAACTTGACGGCACGTCACCTGCGGAAAGGGCGTACGGGCATCATCGCGCTCGCCGTCCCCGAACTGGGAAACCCCTACTTCGCCGAACTGGCGGGCGCGGTCATCGACGCGGCGGCCGAGCACGACTTCACCGTCCTGCTCGACCACACGCGCGGCGAACGCGAGCAGGAGGTCCTGGTCAGCCAGGGGTTCCGGGCCCGGGTGATCGACGGTCTGATCATGAGCCCGCTGGAGCTGGAGTCGGCCGACCTGCTCGGCCGCGAGGACGACGTACCCCTGGTGCTGCTCGGCGAGCGCCAGTACGACCTGCCCTACGACCACATCGCGATCGACAACGTCGCGGCGGCCCGCACCGCGGTACGTCACCTCGTCGGCCGCGGCCGCTCCCGCATCGCCTATCTCGGCGCCCGCACGGATTCCGCGAACCAGCCCGCGAACCTCCGGCTCCAGGGCTGGCGCGAGGAGTTGACGCAGGCGGGGATAGCCGCGCCGGACAGCCTGGTGGGCCCGGTCGGCGGCTGGAACCGCTGGGACGGGGCGAAGGCGATGGCGCGGATGCTGGACGCGGGGGTGCGGCCCGACGCGGTCTTCGCGTACAACGACCTGGTGGCCATCGGTGCCATGCGGGTGCTGCACGAACGCGGTCTGCGCGTGCCGTGGGACGTGGCGGTGGTGGGCTTCGACGACATCGCCGAGGGGCAGTTCGGGGCGGTCACGCTGACCACGGTCTCACCGGACAAACAGGCCATCGCCCGGCTCGCGGTGGCTTCGCTGCTGCGCAGTCTGGAGGGCTCGGGAGCACCCGAGGGACGTGAACTCACCGCCGAATTCCGCCTGGTGGAGCGGGAGAGCACGCTGGGGCGACGCTGAACTGGCGAGTCGTCAGCTGGAGGCTCCCCGTGCGCGGAGGGTTTACAGCCCCCTTTCAACGATGTAAAAAGCTCCCCGTACCGCCGAGTGACCGTAAGAGCCGATCCTCCCGTGAGCGCTCTCAGCGCCGGGGCCGTGCCGTTTTGGGGACTCCATGAAGCCGACCACACGCCTTAGCCGCACCTCAGCCAGGACCCTCCTCGCCGCCGGTCTCGCCGCGAGCCTCGCGCTCGCCACCGGATGCGCGAAGTCCGAGGACGACGGCGACAAGAGCTCCGCGTCCCAGGACCAGGGCGACTCGGGGCAGGTCGTCTCGGAACCGAGCGAGGGCAGCGGCCCGACCTGCGCGATAGACGCCTACGGCGGCAAGAAGCTCGACCTCAAGAGCGCCACCGTCGGCTTCTCCCAGTCCGAGAAGGAGGCCAACCCCTTCCGCATCGCGGAGACGGCCTCCATCAAGGCCGAGGCGAAGAAGCGCGGCGTCAAACTCCTCACCGCGAACGCCCAGTCGCAGTTCTCCAAGCAGATCAGCGACGTCCAGGACCTCATCGCCAAGGGCGCGGACCTGCTGGTCATCGCACCGCTGAACTCCGACGGCTGGGAGCCCGTGCTGCGCTCGGCCTCCGCCAAGCACATCCCGATCATCACCATCGACCGCAAGATCAACGCCAAGGCCTGCAAGGACTACGTCAGCTTCATCGGCTCCGACTTCGTCGAGCAGGGCAAGCGCGCGGCCGACCAGATGATCAAGGCCACGGGCGGCAAGGGCAAGGTCGCGATCCTGCTCGGCTCCGCGGGCAACAACGTCACCACCGAGCGCACCAAGGGCTTCGAGGACCGCGTCAAGGAGAAGGCCCCCGACCTGAAGATCGTCTTCAAGCAGACGGGCGAGTTCGCCCGCGAGAAGGGTCAGTCGGTCACCGAGAACCTCATCCAGTCCAAGCCGGACATCAAGGGGATCTACGCCGAGAACGACGAGATGGGCCTCGGCGCCGTCAACGCCCTCAAGGGCGCGGGCAAGAAGGCCGGCGACGTGAAGATCGTGACGGTCGACGGAACCCGCAACGCCGTGCAGGGCATCGTCGACGGCTGGATCGACGGCGTCATCGAGTCGAACCCGCGCTTCGGTCCGCTCGCCTTCCAGACCCTGGACACCTTCACCAAGGGCACGAAGGTCTCGCAGGACATCGTCATCAAGGACAGCGCGTACACGAAGGACAACGCCAAGGCGGACCTCGGCAAGGCGTACTGAGATGTCCGACGTCCTCTCGGTCACCGGCCTCAGCAAGACGTTCCCGGGCGTACGGGCCCTGGACGGGGTCGACTTCACCGCGCGCGCCGGTGAGGTGCACGCCCTGATCGGCGAGAACGGCGCGGGCAAGTCCACGCTGATCAAAGTGCTGACGGGCGTGTACGCACCGGACGCCGGCTCCCTCACGTACAACAAGCGGCAGGTCACGTTCGCCACGCCGCTCGAAGCACAGCACGCGGGCATCTCCACCATCTACCAGGAGGTCAACCTCGTCCCCCTGATGAGCGTGGCCCGCAATCTCTTCCTCGGCCGCGAACCTCGTGGCCGGCTCGGCCTCATCGACTTCCGCCGCATGCACCGTGAGGCGGACGAGGCCCTGCGGCGGCTCGGCATCCGTGTGGACGTGCGCCGCCCGCTGCGTGAACTGGGCGTCGGCACGCAGCAGATGGTGGCCCTGGCCCGAGCGGTCTCGGTCGACGCGCAGGTCGTCATCATGGACGAACCCACGTCGTCGCTCGAACCCCGCGAGGTCCAGACCCTGTTCGGCGTCATCCGCATGCTGCGGGACCGCGGTATCGCGGTGATCTACGTCAGCCACCGCCTGGAGGAGCTCTACGAGGTGTGCGACACGGTCACCGTGTTGCGCGACGGCAAGCTGGTGCACACGGGGCCCATCGCGGAACTCGACAGGCTCCGCCTCGTCTCGCTGATGCTGGGGCGCGAGATCGGGGAGGTGCGCGAGGAGGGCGTCACCAAGTTCTCCGGCGAACACGCCCCGGAGACCCAACCCATCCTCCGGGCAAACGATCTGACGATGCGCCACCACCTGCATGGCGTCTCCGTCGAGATCCGGCCCGGCGAAGTGGTGGGACTGGGCGGCCTGCTCGGCTCAGGGCGCAGCGAGACGGCCAAGGCCATTGCCGGAGCGCTGCCGCCCGACTCCGGACGTGTGGTGGTGGCGGGTGACACGGTCCGCACCGGCTCGCCGCCCGCCGCCATCCGCGCCGGCATCAGCCTGCTCCCCGAGGACCGCAAGGCCGAGGGGATCGTCCCCGGCCTCTCCGTCCGCGAGAACATCGCGCTCGCCGCGCTCCCCCGGCTCTCCCGCCTCGGCCTGGTGAACGAGGCGGCCATCGACTCCATCGTGGACACGTTCATGAAGCGCCTGCGCATCAAGGCGTCGGGCCCCCACCAGAAGGTGGGCGAACTGTCGGGCGGCAACCAGCAGAAGGTCCTCCTGGCCCGCTGGCTGGCGATGAACCCGAAGGTCCTCCTCCTCGACGAGCCCACCCGGGGCATCGACATCGGCGCGAAGGCCGAAGTCCAGAAACTGATAGACGAACTGGCCAACGACGGACTCGCGGTGCTCCTCATCTCCTCCGACATGGAGGAACTCATCGAAGGCTCCGACCGGGTCATCGTCCTCAAGGACGGCACGGTGATCGAGGAACTGACGGGCGCCAAGGTCACGGAAGACGCCCTCATGCGGGCGATAGCCACCACCGGAGGCCCCGGAGACCACCATGACTGACCTCGCCACGGAAGCCGTCGGCGCGAAAGCCGCCGACCGCGACCGCATCCTCGGCCACCTCCAGAACTACGGCGTCTACCTGGGCGTAGCCGTCCTCCTGATCCTGAACATCGCCCTCACCCCGCACTTCCTCTCCGCCGAGAACTTCCGCACCCAGGCCGTCCAGGTCGCCCCCGTCCTCATCGTCGCCCTGGGCATGGCCCTGGCCATCGGCAGCGAGGGCGTGGACCTCTCCGTGGGTTCGGTGATGGCGCTCTCCACGTCCCTGCTCTCCCTCTACCTGGGCTACGGGACCTGGATCGCGATCATCGTCGCGCTCATCGGCGGCGCGGTCATCGGCCTCGCGAGCGGCTCCCTCATCGCGTTCATCGGCGTACAGCCCATCGTCGCCACCCTGGCGCTGATGGTCGCGGGCCGCGGACTCGCCCTCGTGCTGCTCCCCCAGCTCAAGGACGTACGCGACCCGACCATGGCCTCGCTCGGCTCCGGCGACGTCCTGGGAATCCCCTACCTCGTCCTGATCGCGGCGGCCCTCGCGCTCATCGTGGCCTTCGTGGTCCGCCGCACCACTTTCGGGCGCCAGCTCCTCGCCATCGGCGACAGCCGCCCGGCCGCGCGCCTCGCGGGACTCCCCGTACGGCGCGTCCTGATCCTCGTGTACGTCTGCGCCGGCGTGCTCGCCGCCATCGCGGGTGTCCTGGCGACGGCCCGCCTCACCGCGAGTGACCCGACCTCGCTCGGCAACCTGATGGAACTGTCCGCGATCACGGCCGTGGTGGTCGGCGGCACGCCGCTCAGCGGCGGTCGCGTACGGATCGGCGGCACCGTCGCGGGCGCCGTACTGATCCAGCTGCTCACCACGACGCTCATCAAGCACGATCTGCCGCCCTCCTGGACACAGATCGCCCAGGCCGTAGTGATCATTCTCGCCGTCTACGCGGCACGGGAGAGGGGCAAGCGGTGACCGGCACCGTCCTATCCGAGGCCAAGCCCATGAAGAAGCCAGAGGACGAGGAGTCCGGGGCGAGCCGCTCCGAGCGCGTCAGCGCGCTCGCCCAGCAGCACGGCGCCCTGGTCACCCTGGTGGTCGCCGTCATCGCGGCGTCGCTCAGCTTCGACACGTTCCTGACCGGCGACAACCTGGAGAACATGGCGGTCTCCTCCGCCTTCCTCGCGGTCGTCGCCCTCGGCATGACCTTCGTGATCATCACCGGCGGCATCGACCTCTCCGTGGGGTCCCTGTTCGCGCTCGGCGGCGTGCTCGCGGCCTGGGGCTCGCAGTACGGGACGGCGGTGGCGCTGCTCCTGCCGCTGGCCGTGTGCGGACTCATCGGCCTCGTCAACGGCCTCCTGATCGCCCGCTCACGCCTGGCCCCCTTCATCGTGACGCTGGCCGCGATGCTGGGCGCGCGCGGCATCCTGCTGTCCATCACCGACGAGGGCTCCAAGACCTACCTCGTCGACAAGGACTCGTTCTTCGCCACGCTCGGCCAGGGCAAGTTCCTCGGCATCGGGGCCCCCGTCTGGATCACCCTCGGCCTCTTCGTCGCCGGCGCCGTCGTACTGCGCCGCAGCCGCTTCGGCCAGTACGTGTACGCGGTCGGCGGCAACGAGGACGCGGCGGCCCTCATGGGCGCCCCCGTGGCCCGCACCAAGGTCACCGTCTACACCCTCTCCGGCCTCTGCGCGGGCCTCGCGGGTGCGCTCAACGCGGCCTGGCTGGTCTCCGGCGTCACCATCCTCGGCTCGGGCATGGAACTGGAGGCGATCTCCGCGGTCGTCATCGGAGGCACCCTGCTGACCGGCGGATTCGGCTTCATCAGCGGATCACTCGTCGGCGTACTGCTCCTGAAGGTCATCCAGAACGTCATCAACCAGATCGGCTCCCTGGACTCCGCCTACCAACAGGTGGTCAGCGGCGCCTTCCTGGCACTCGTGGTGATCGCGCAGACGTGGCTGGGGCGCAGACGCCGGGTGCTGTAGTACGCACGGACGCGGGGGCGGCTACATGGGGACGATCTGCCCCTTCCCCAGCGCGATCACGCCGCCCTTCGACACCGTGTAGAGCTCCTCGTCCCGCTCGGGGTTGACGCCGATCGTCGCCCCGGGCGGGACGTCCACGTTCTTGTCGAGGACCGCGCCGCGCACCACCGCTCCCCTGCCCACGCGTACGTTGTCGTGCAGGACCGAGCCCTGCACGACCGCCCCGTCCTCGATGGTCACGCCGGGCGAGAGCACGGAGCGTGTGACCTGCCCCCGGATGACGCATCCGGGGCTGACGATGGACTCACTCGCGATGCCCGCCGCGCAGAACTTGGCGGGCGGCAGGCCGCCCGGGTGGGTGTAGATCGGCCAGCGGCGGTTGTCCAGGTTGAAGACCGGCTGGTCGGAGATCAGGTCCATGTGCGCTTCGTAGTACGCGTCGAGCGTGCCGACGTCACGCCAGTAGCCGTGGTCCCGCGCGGTCTCCCCCGGCACGTGGTTGTCGTCGAAGTCGTAGACCTGGGCCAGGCCGCGCTCGGTGAGCATCGGCAGGATCGAACCGCCCATGTCGTGCTTGGAGTTGTCGTCGTCGGCGTCCTGCTGGATCGCGTCGACCAGGGTCTTCGTGGTGAAGACGTAGTTGCCCATGGAGGCGAACACCTCGTTGGGCGATCCCGGCAGCCCCGGCGGGTCGGTGGGCTTCTCCAGGAAACGCTCGACGCGGGTGCCGTCCCGCGCGGGCGTGATGATGCCGAAGGAGGACGCGTCCGAGCGCGGCACCTTGATTCCCGCGACCGTGACCCCGGCGCCGCTCTCGAAGTGCTGTTTGAGCATCTGCCGCGGGTCCATGCGGTAGACGTGGTCGGCCCCGAACACCGCGATGTAGTCCGGCTGTTCGTCGTGGACGAGGTTGAGGGACTGCAGGATCGCGTCGGCGCTGCCCAGATACCAGCGGGGGCCCAGGCGCTGCTGGGCCGGCACCGGGGTGACGTAGTTGCCGAGGAGGCTGGACATCCGCCAGGTGGTGGTGACGTGCCGGTCCAGGGAGTGCGACTTGTACTGGGTCAGCACACAGATCCGCATGACGTCGCCGTTGACGAGATTGGAGAGCACGAAGTCGACGAGACGGTAGGTGCCGCCGAACGTGACCGCTGGTTTGGCCCGGTCGGCGGTCAGGGGTTGCAGGCGCTTGCCCTCACCGCCCGCCAGGACGATTCCGAGCACCGAAGGTCCACCGCGCATCGCGCCGCCCCCTTAACCGGGATCACTAACCGGGATCACTTGGACTCGAGTAACTCCTCGTACACGCGGGTCGTGCGTCGCGCGACCGCGTCCCAGCCGAACTCCCCGACGGCCCGGTCACGTCCGGCGGCGCCCATGCGGGTCGCGGTGCGCGGATCGCCGACCAGGTCGTTCAGGGCCTGTGCAAGGCGCGCCTCGAAGGCCGCCGGCTCCTTCTCCTCGTACGGGACGAGGAGGCCCGTGCTTCCGTCGGCGACGACCTCGGGGATTCCGCCGACGTCCGATGCCACGACCGGGGTGCCGCAGGCCATCGCCTCCAGGTTCACGATGCCGAGCGGCTCGTACACCGAAGGGCAGACGAACAGGCGGGCGTGTGTGAGGAGTTGGATGACCTGCTCGCGCGGCAGCATCTCCGGGATCCAGTGGACCCCCGCGCGGGCGCGGCTCAGCTCATCGAAGAGGGTGCGGAACTCGGCGTCGATCTGCGGGGTGTCGGGCGCCCCGGCGCAGAGCACCAGCTGCGCCGCCGGGTCCAACTCCTTGGCCGCGCGCAGCAGATGGGGCACGCCCTTCTGCCGGGTGATGCGTCCGACGAACAGGACGTACGGCCGCTGGGGGTCGATCCCCAGGCGTTCGAGGACGTCCGTGCCCGCGACGGGGCGGTACAGGTCGGTGTCGATGCCGTTGTGGACGACGCGTACCTTCGCCGGGTCGATGGCGGGATAGCAGTCGAGGATGTCGGTCCGCATGCCGCGCGAGACGGCGATCACGGCGTCCGCGGACTCTACGGCGGTGCGCTCGGCCCAGCCGGAGAGGGCGTACCCGCCGCCCAGTTGCTCGGCTTTCCACGGGCGCAACGGCTCCAGGGAGTGCGCTGTCATGACGTGCGGAATGCCGTACAGGAGCTTCCCGAGATGGCCCGCGAGGTTGGCGTACCAGGTGTGGGAGTGGACGAGGTCGCAGCCCGTGAGCGCCGCCGCCATGGAGAGGTCCACGGAGAAGGTGCGCAGGGCGTCGTTGGCGCCGTCGAGGGAGGCCCAGGCCTGGTGGCGCATGGGGCCGTCGGCGGCCGCGCCCTCTCCCCAGCAGTGCACGTCGACGTCGACGAGGGCCTCTAACTCCCGTGCGAGAAACTCGACATGGACGCCCGCGCCGCCGTAGACATCCGGGGGGTACTCCCGGGTGAGCAGTCCTACTCGCACGCAGAACCTCCGTCCGTCCACCCCAGCCGCCGGTCGTCCGCCCCCTCATGGTCACCCAGAAGCGCCCGGTGGGGAAGAGGCCCGCACCGACCTCCGGGGCGGCCGCTCGAAGCAGCAGTCCCCGCACAGGCCGCCGCCCGGGCACCGGTAGTAGAGACAGCAGCTGCGGCGGCGGAACGCCGTGCCGCGCAGCGTTCCGGTGCCGCGCAGGTCGGGATGGTCGAAGAGTTCCACGGCCAGGGCCCGCGCCCGCTCCCCCACGTCGATACGTCCCGTGCGGCGCGCCCAGGTGTCCAGTTCGCGGGCCGCGCCGGCGAGCGCGGAGCCCGCGTTGCCCCACAGCAGGGGTGCGGAGATCCGGTGCCGCGTGCGCAAGGCGTCGGCCAACGGAGCCAGATGGGCGTGCTGCACGGCGTCCCGGATGTTCGCGGCGTCACCGGGCCGCGTCCGCACCTCGGTCAGCCACAGGTCATCGGGGGAGCTGCCGTCCGCGTCCCAGTGCAGCCGCCCCGGATCGAGGTCCGGCACCGCGCCGTGCAGCGCGGCCGAGCCGAGCGCCACCGACCACAGCCGCGCCGCGAGCCCCAGCTGCGCCACGGACACCGCGACACGCGCGTCGGGCGCCCCCAGCCGGGCGGCGACCTTGTCGACGCGGAACGCGAGGGGCCCGTCGTCCCCCGCGTACAGCCGTGCCAGGGGCGTCACTTGGGGCCCGGCGGGCGGTTCGCCCGTGCGCAGGGCGAAGAATCCGCCGACGGAGCCGACTTCGGTCAGGTCGAGTGGGGCTTTCACGACAGCAGGGCCTGGGCGTCCCGCCGGAACAGTGCCGTCCACAGGAAGGGCTCGCCGAAGCGCGCGGAGTCGGCGGGTTCGTCGCGCATGCGACGCAGTTCGACCTCCGTCAGGTCGGAGAAGATCCAGCGCAGGGACTCCGGCGTGTAGGCGAGGCCGCCCTGGAGTCCGGACGCGCGGTAGAAGTCCGCGTCGGGCAGCTCGGAGCCGGAGCCCGCTTCCCCTGCGGCGAAGGCGGTGAGGGCGAGGTGGCCGCCGGGGGCCAGCGCGCGGTCGAGCAGGGAGAGGTAGCTGACGCGGCGGTGGGGCGGCAGGTGGTGGAAACAGCCCGAGTCGTGGATCAGGTCGTACGGGCCGCCCAGTTCGGTCTCGGTGAGCGCGAAGGCGTCGCCCCGGTGGAAGCGGATGTCCGCCCCGGCCTCGCGGGCCCGCTCCTCGGCCCAGTCCACGGCTGCCGGGGAGAGGTCGACGGCGTCCACCTGGAACCCCAGGGAGGCCAGGTACAGGGAGTTGCGGCCGGGACCGCAGCCCAGATCGAGCGCGCGCCCCGGAGTGACGAGCCCACGCTCGACGTACGAGGCCAGGTTTTCGTCCGGCTTCGCCACGAAGAACGGCACCGGCCGGTCACGGTCGGTGTAGAAGCCGTCCCACCAGGTCGCCGCGTCGGAGGTCCAGCGGTCGGCTTCCGGCGCGAACAGGCCGTCCATAAGCTTCAGGACGTCGTCGACAGTGCGTATGTTCCGGTGCATCCGGGCCCCTTTCCACGGAGACCGAGGATACGGTCGACGATGGTGCGCCGACGCGCCCACGGCCCGTCCAGAGGCTTGTACGGGCGCGCCACGACGGGCAGGTACGCAAGAATTTTCGAGATTTCGGATGATCCGCCGAACCGCCGCGTAACCCACCCGGGGGAGGACATCTCTCTGGTCGTACTCCATCGGCAGTAGGACCCAATGCCTGCTGAGGTACGACGACGTGGAGCGAAATTCGCGAGATCGTGGTGGGTATGGAAGCCGACCGTTCGCCGCGCCGGACGCCCCGGGCCCACCAAGGGGCGCAACGCAAGCCGTGGAGCACCTCATGAGTGCCCTCACGCTCGCCGTGCTGCTCTCCCTCGTCTCCGCCGTGGCGTATGCGGGCGGGGCCATTTTGCAGGAGCGCGTCGCCGACAGCACGCCGGAGCGGCGGTACGCACCGCTGCGCCGCGGCGCCTGGTGGGTCGCCATCGCGCTGAACGGCCTGGGTGCGCTGCTGCACGTGGTGGCGCTGGCGTACGGGCCGCTGAGCCTGGTGCAGCCGCTCGGCGCCCTCACCATCGTCTTCGCGCTGCCGATGGCCGCCCTCTTCGTGCGCCGCAAGGCGGGGGCCACCGCCTGGCGCGGGGCGATCATGGCGACCGTGGGTCTGGCCGGGCTGCTCTCGCTGACGCAGTCTGCGGACGCGCAGTCCCTGGACGGCACCGAGCGGTTCATGGTGGCGCTGATGACCGCGGGCGCCGTGGTGACGCTCATGGTCGTGGCGCACGCGGTGCACCGTCATCCGGTGGTGCGCAGTGTGCTGCTGGCCAGCGCGGCGGGCGTCGCCTTCGGCATCGCCTCGGTGTTCACCAAGACGGTGGCGGTGGACCTGGACGCGGGCGTCTCGCTGACGCAGCAGGTGCCGAGCCTCGCCGTGATCGCCGTCCTGGCCGGTGCCGGTGTCCTGATCTCGCAGGCCTCCTACCGCGGCGCGGGCCTCGCGGCCCCGCTGTCGACCGTGACGGTCGTGAACCCCGTCGTGGCGGCCGCGGTGGGCCTCACGCTCTTCGGCGAATCGTTCCGCTACGGCTCGGCGGGCACGGCCGTCGCCCTGGGCTTCGGGGTCGTCGCGGCCGGCGGTCTGATCCTGCTGACCACGGAGCGGATCGGCGCGGCGCAGGGTGCCGCGGCCTCGACGGTCCAGGTGGCCAAGGGCGGCCCGGTGGCGGCCGACGCCGTGGCTCGCGAGCGGCGGCCCGAGGAGCGGGCGCACGAACTGCCCGCGGTGCCCTCCCAGCCCGCGGCGGTACCGCACCGGCGGGTGCTGTTCCGCCATGGCCACGGCCGTGAACGCATCGGTACCTGAGGCCCGCACGGCGGCCTCGCACACATCCTGAAGCCCCTGGGATTCCCCAGGGGCTTCGGTCGTTCACGTGCGGCGGCCGCGCGTCAGATCCGGACGCCGCCGGCCCGCAGGTACGCCAGTGGGTCGACGTCGGAGCCGAAGCCGGGCCCCGTACGGATCTCGAAGTGGAGGTGCGGGCCCGTGCTGTTGCCCGTGGACCCCGAGCGCGCGATGCGCTGCCCCGCGCCCACCTTCTGCCCGGCCTTCACGGTGAGCGCCGAGAGATGGCCGTACTGGGAGTACTTGCCGTCGCCGTGCCGGATCACCACTTCGTAGCCGTACGAGCCGCCCCAGCCGGACGACACGACGGTGCCCGCGGCGACGGCCTTGACGGAAGTACCGGTGGCGACGGGAAAGTCCACGCCCGTGTGGTAGCCCTTCGACCAGGAGCCGCCCGCGGCACGGTAGGGGGTGCTCGGCGAGGCGGCCACGGGTGCGGACATGCCCCGCGTGGCCTGGGCCGGCTTCGCCTTGTTCGGCTCGGCCTTGGGCTTCTCCGCCCTGGGCTTCGGCTTCGGCTCGGCCTTGGGCTCGGCCCGCTGCTTCGGCTGCGTACGCGGCTTCGGCGCGGCCTGCGGCTTCTCGGCCTGCTTCTGCGAGACGCGCGTCGCGAGCCGCTGGCCCGGCGTGATCAGGTCGGGGTCGGCGCCGATCGTCGAGCGGTTGGCCTCGTACAACTGCCGCCAGCCGCCGCTCACCCGGCGCTCGTCGGCGATCCCGGAGAGCGTGTCGCCGCGGACGACGGTGTACATCTGTCCGCGGCCTGCGGTGGACTGCGGGGTAACCTCCGGCTTGACGTCCTTGACCTCGCGCTGGGGGGCCTTCGGCGCCGCCTTCTTGGGTGCGCTCATCGGCGTGATGTCGGGCGCGTCGCCGCCCCGCGTCAGGCCGGCCCGCTCCGAGCAGACCGGCCAGGCCTGCGGTCCCTGTGCCTTGAGGACCTTCTCGGCGACGGCTATCTGCTGGTGCTTGGTGGCGCGGTCGGCGCGCGGGGCGTAGGCGGTGCCGCCGTACGCCTCCCAGGTGGACTGCTTGAACTGGAGGCCGCCGTAGTAGCCGTTGCCGGTGTTGATGCTCCAGTTGTTCGTGGACTCGCAGGCGGCGACCTTGTTCCAGGTGTCGACGTCGGCCGCCTCCGCCGTGCCCGTGCCGATCAGCGGGAGCGCCATCCCGGCGCCGCCCGCCGTGACGGTCAGCGAAGCTCGGTTGATCCGGTTCGGCTGGTACCGGCGGTGCCGACCGCGTACGGCCATGAGAGCTCCCTCAGTCACACACATCACAGTCACGTCAGACACACGACAAGGCGGCAAGTTAGCCGCTCCGACCGAGCCGTGACAAGGGCGCGCGACCGAGGGAGCGCACCACCGGTCAGCCCTTCAAGTGCTCCGGGAGCCACCGGAGTTGGACACTCTGCTGGTAGGGGCCACCGCCCTCATGATCGTTGAAGGAGTACACCTCCATCGAACGTTCCGCCCCCGTGTAGGCGTTGTGGGCGGCGAAGACGGTGGACGGTGGGCACGTCATGTCCTCCAGAGCCGCCGAGAAGAGCGCGGGCGCCGTGCCCCGCGCCGCGAAGTGCACACCGTCGAAGTAGGAGAGCGTGCGAAAGACGCGCTCCTCGACGCCGCGCTTCGCCTTCATGTAGAGCGCGATCTCCCGGTACGGCGGCCGGTCGGTGAGCGTCGTGGCGCGCGGGAAGTCGCACAGGAACGGCACGTCGGCCGCGATCGCCGCGAGATCCGGGACGAGTCCGCCGACGGCGAGGGTGATCCCGCCGCCCTGACTGCCGCCGACCGCCGCGACCCGCGAGGAGTCCACCAGCGGGTGCGAGCGGGCCGCCTCGACCGCCCGTACGCCGTCGGTGAAGACACGCCGGTAGTAGTACTCGTGGGGGTCCTCGATGCCGCGCGTCATGTAGCCCGGGTAGGCGGGCCCGCTGCCGACCGGGTCGGGGGTGTCGCCCGCCGAACCGCCGCTGCCCTGCCCCCGGGTGTCCATCACGAAGTGCGCGAACCCCGCGGCCGACCACAGCAGACGCTCGTGCGGGAGGCCGCGGCCGCCGCCGTAACCGATGTACTCGACGACGGCGGGCAGCGGCTCGGTCGTCCCGGCGGGCAGTGTCAGCCAGCCCTTGACCGGGTGACCGCCGAACCCGGCGAAGGTCACGTCGAAGACGTCGACCGTGCTCAGGTGGGCCTCGACGGGAGCGAAGCGGGCGTCCAGGTCGTGCTCGCGTGCGGCCGAAAGGGTCTTCTCCCAGAACGCGTCGAAGTCCTCGGGCTCGGTCATCTCGGGCCGGTAGCGGCGCAGTTCGTCGAGCGGCATGTCGAAATGGGGCACGGGCGGCTCCTCCGTCGGACACAGTGTCGGAATGTCACGCTACGCCGCGGGGCAATACTGGCGAACACCTCCGGCACTTCCACCTCAGGAGCCACGGCATGAGCAGCACGTCAGCCCAGATCGGTGTCACGGGCCTCGCGGTCATGGGTCGCAATCTGGCCCGCAACTTCGCACGCAACGGCTACACCGTCGCCCTGCACAACCGCACGGCGGCCAAGACGCACGCGCTGGTCGAGGAGTTCGGCGACGAGGGCGAGTTCATCGCCACCGAGACCGCCAAGGAGTTCGTGGCGGCGCTCGAACGCCCGCGCCGCCTGGTGATCATGGTGAAGGCCGGCGAGCCCACGGACGCCGTCATCAAGGAGTTCGCGCCGCTCATGGAGCCGGGCGACATGATCATCGACGGGGGCAACGCGCACTTCGCGGACACCCGGCGCCGCGAGCGTGAACTGCGCGAGCAGGACATCCACTTCGTGGGTACGGGCGTCTCCGGCGGCGAGGAGGGCGCGCTGCTCGGCCCGAGCATCATGCCGGGCGGCTCCGCGGAGTCGTACGCCTCGCTCGGTCCGATGCTGGAGAAGATCTCGGCGAAGGCCAAGGACGGCTCCCCGTGCGTCACCCACGTCGGCCCGGACGGCGCGGGGCACTTCGTGAAGATGGTGCACAACGGCATCGAGTACGCGGACATGCAGTTGATCGCCGAGGCGTACCAGCTGCTCCGTGACGTGGCGGGCTACTCCCCCGCGCAGATCGCGGACATCTTCCGCACCTGGAACACCGGCCGCCTCGACTCCTACCTGATCGAGATCACGGCGGAGGTCCTCAAGCACGTGGACGCCGCGACGGGCGAGCCCTTCGTGGACGTGGTGCAGGATCAGGCGGAGCAGAAGGGCACCGGCCGCTGGACGGTGCAGATCGCCCTCGATCTGGGCGTTCCGGTGTCGGGGATCGCGGAGGCGGTGTTCGCCCGGTCGCTTTCCGGCCACTCCGAACTGCGGGCGGCGTCCAAGGACTTGGCGGGCCCGACCGCCCGCCCGCTGGACGAGGCCGAGGCGAGTGCCTTCGCCGACCAGGTCGAGCAGGCGCTGTACGCCTCGAAGATCGTGTCGTACACGCAGGGCTTCCACGAGGTCGCCGCGGGCAGCGAGGAGTACGGCTGGGACATCGACCTGGGCGCGGTCGCCGCCATCTGGCGCGGCGGCTGCATCATCCGCGCCGCCTTCCTGGACCGCATCCGCGCCGCGTACGACACGCGCGCGGACCTGCCGAGCCTCCTGTCGGACAAGACGTTCGCGCAGGAGATCGGTGCGGCCCAGGACGACTGGCGCGCGGTCCTGGTCGCGGCCACCCGGCAGGGTGTCCCCACGCCGGGCTTCTCGGCGGCCCTCGCGTACTACGACGCGCTGCGCGCGGACCGGCTGCCGGCCGCGCTCACGCAGGGGCAGCGGGACTTCTTCGGGGCGCACACCTACCGGCGTACGGACCGCGAGGGTTCGTTCCACACCTTGTGGGGCGGGGACCGCTCGGAGGTGCAGGCCTAGGACCTGCTCACTCCGGCGGTCTCCCTGTCTGCCGTACCTGTCTGCCGTACCTTGTCTGCCGTCAGACCGGCTTCGGCTCCGTCTCGGGCTCCGGACCCGGCGGCGGGAGCGGGGTCGGCGGCGGGTCCGGAGTCGGGCGCGGCACGGGGCCGGGACCCGGGCCCGGTGTGGGCCGTTCGGGGTCCGGAACCGGATTCGGCCCGTTCGGGTCGGGGATCGGGCTCGGCGGCACGGGGTCGGGATACGGGACGGTCATGTCTCCTCCATCGGGTCGGAGATCGGTCGAGTCCACTCTCTCCCGCCTCGCGTGCCCACGCCTGCCGAGTCCACGCGTCCCCGCGCCGTCCGGCCTCGGTCTCAGGTGCGGCTGAGGCGCACGACGGGGATGTCGCGATCCGTCTTGGCCTGGTAGTCCGCGTAGAGGGGGAACAGCTCGACGAGGCTCGGCCAGACCCTGGCCTTGTCCTCGGCCGACAGTGTCTCGGCGCGGGCGGCGAACCGGTCCTCGGTGCCGACGCGCAGTCGTACGTCAGGCGCGTCGACGAGGTTGCGGTACCACAAGGGGTGCTCGTCGGCGCCGCCGTTCGAGGCCACGATCAGGTAGTCGTCGCCGTCGCGGCCGTAGATGAGCACGGTGCGCCGCAACTGGCCCGTGCGTCGTCCGCGGTAGTCGAGCAGAAGGCAGGGGACGCCCTGCACCCCGGTGCCCTTCGTGCCGCCCGACTCCTCGTACAGGCGGGCCTGCTTGGCCACCCAGCCGGTTGGACTGATCACGGCCTCTTCGTCCTGCTGCGCCATGTCCGCTCCCGTGAAGCGTGAGGTGAAAGGTGAAGTGTCGGTCGATGGAGTACGCGGGAGGTGAGCGGTCACTCACCTCCCGCTGTCAGCCTACGACTTGGCGCCGACACCACACCGGAGAACGGCCTCGCGCAGACCGGGGCGCGGGCTGGAGACGACCGGCACCGGGAGAGCGGCGCGGTCGGCCGCGTCCGCCATCGACGCCTGCGCCAGGACGACGGAGTCAACGCCTGCCAGGGCGTCGACGGCGTCCACGATCAGACGCAGGTGGCCTTCCCTGTCACCGGCCTCGAACCTCTCCCAGGCGCCGTCCACCAGGACCTCGGTGACGTCGACGGGCCGCCCGGCGCGGGCGGCCTCCTCCTCGACCAGGGCGCGGGTCGGCCCCAGGGTGCTCTTGAGGGTGGCGACGACGGCCACGGACCGCCCCGCGGCCACGGCGGCGGCCGCCATGGGCCGGTCGACGCGTACGAGGGGGACACCGACGGCCGCGGCGCGCGCCTCGGTGACGGCGCCGATCGTCGAGCAGGTGCAGAGCACGAGGTCCGCCCCTTCGGCGACGGCCCGCACCAGCAGTTCCTGGACGTCGCCGGCCACCGCGTCGGGCCCCTCGGCACGGGCCCGCGCGAGCAGGTCCTCGCGCACGAGGTGCCGCAGCGCGAACCCCGGGTGGTCCTGGTCCCGCAGCCCCTCGAAGACGGGGACGTGCACGGGCGAGGTGTGCAGCAGGGCGAGCGTGGCGGTCACCACGCGGCCGGGTCGGACTTCACCTTGTCCAGGGCGGCGCTGACCAGCGCCCCCGAGGCGACGGGCGCCTCGTCGGGGTGCCGCTCGGCCCACTTCACGACGTACGGACACAGGGGCGCGACGGCGACGCCTTCCCGCGCCGCCTGCGCGTACAGCTCCCTGGCCAGCGATCCCGCGATGCCCTCGCCCTCATGGGCGGGCACGACCTCGGTGTGCACCGGCACCAGGGCGGGCTCGGGCGCGTCCAGCGTGAAGTAGACGATCTGGCCCACGACTTCATCGCCCGCACGCGCCTCGAGGACGCCGCGCGCCCGGTCGTCGCGGATCTCGATCCCACTGCTGCTCATCGGCACTCCTGGAGGGCGGGCGCGGCCTGCGGGCTGCGCGCCATGTCTTCGGCGCCCGGCACCGGCGCGGCCGCGTCGTCGCCGAGGGCCACGATGCGGTTGCTCGCGCCGTCGACGTCCTTGACGTGCACGACCTTGGGTCGCAAGGTGCGGGCCTCGGCGTCGTCGACCTGGGCATAGCTGATGATGATCACCTTATCGCCGGGGTGCACAAGATGCGCCGCGGCGCCGTTGATGCCGATGACGCCACTGCCGCGTTCACCTTCGATGGTGTACGTCTCCAGGCGGGCGCCATTGGTGATGTCGACGATGTGCACGAGCTCGCCGGGCAGCAGGTCGGCGGCGTCGAGCAGATCGGCGTCGATGGTGACGGATCCCACGTAGTGCAGGTCGGCCTGGGTCACCGTGGCGCGATGGATCTTGGACTTGAACATGGTGCGCAGCATCTGGACTCCCGAGAGACGGCTCCCTGCCAGCTTTTTGCAGGTCAAGGGCGCCTTTCACTTTACATCGGGCACCCTTCGAATCCAGGACTTTCCCATGTCCGGCAGGCGCCCTCACAGGCGCCCTCAGCGGTCCACGCGCTTCTCGTGCGGTCCGGTGTCCGGGACCTCGCCCACCTCCGCCGCCGCGGGATCGAGTACGCGCGCCAGGAACGTCCGGGTCCGCTCGTGCTGCGGGTCGCCCACCACGCGTTCGGGCGTGCCCTCCTCGACGATCACCCCGTCGTCCATGAAGACCACCCGGTCGGCGACCTCGCGCGCGAAGCTCATCTCATGGGTGACCACCAGCATTGTCATCCCCTCCTGGGCGAGCGAGCGCATCACCGCGAGTACGTCCCCGACCAGTTCCGGGTCGAGCGCGGAGGTCGGCTCGTCGAAGAGCATCAACTCGGGGTCCATGGACAGCGCCCGAGCGATCGCGACCCGCTGCTGCTGCCCGCCGGAGAGCTGCGCCGGATAGGACTGCTCCTTGTCGACGAGGCCCACCCGCGCGAGGTTGGCGCGCGCGACGCGCTCCGCCTCCTCCTTGCCGCGCCGCAGCACACGGCGCTGCGCGATGGTGAGGTTCTCCAGCACCTTGAGGTGCGGGAAGAGGTTGAAGGACTGGAAGA
This sequence comes from Streptomyces sp. NPDC002853, assembly GCF_053591915.1. Classification (NCBI taxonomy): domain Bacteria; kingdom Bacillati; phylum Actinomycetota; class Actinomycetes; order Kitasatosporales; family Streptomycetaceae; genus Streptomyces; species Streptomyces sp. NPDC002853. The sequence continues at coordinate 646,030 of NZ_JBSFUS010000004.1, forward strand.
CCATGCCGATCCGACGGCGTACGCGATCGATGTCCACATCGAGGTCGGTGACCTCCGTGCCGGCCACCGTCACCGTGCCCGACGTGGGCTCCTCCAGGAGATTGACGCAGCGCAGCAGGGTCGACTTGCCGGAGCCCGAAGGCCCGATGACACAGACCACGTCGCCGCGCCCGACCGTGAGGTCGATGCCCTTGAGCACCTCCAGATCGCCGAACGACTTGCGCAGCTCGCGCACCTCGATCGCCTGGCCCGAAGGTGCGGGCGCGTCGGGTGTCTTGTCCAACTTCATGGTGCTCACCTGGCTTTCGCCGTACGGGCCTCGAGCCGCCGCACCAGATGGCCGAGCGGCAGTGTGATGACGAGATACAGCAGTCCGGCGATCAGGATCGGGGTCAGGCTCTTGTGCTCGTTCAGCGCGTCCCGGCCGAAGTTGGCCAGCTCGAACTGGCCGAGCGAGAGGCCGAGCAGATACACCAGTGAGGAGTCCTTGGTGAGCAGGATCAGCTCGTTGGTCAGCGGCGGCAGGACGATCCGGAACGCCTGCGGCATCACGATCGACACCATCGCACGCCCCGGTGACATGCCCAGCGAACGGGCCGCCTCCGTCTGCCCCTTGGGCACGGCGAGAATGCCCGCGCGGATCGTCTCGGCCATATAGGCGGCGCCCACCAGGCCCAGGGACAACATCACCGTGATGTCCATGTCGAGCGCGACCTCGAAGGCCAGCGGCACACCGAAGCCGAGCGCGATGAACACAAGGAGGGAGGGGATGCCGCGGAAGAATTCGATGTAGGCGATCGCGATCCAGCGGTACGGAGGCACCGTGGACAGCCGCATCAGCGCGAGGACGACGCCGAGCCCCAGGCCGAAGCCGAAGCCGAGTAGCGTGTAGTAGGCGGTGTTGACCAGCGCGGTGGTGATCACCTCGGGGAACAGCGCCTTGGCGATCTCCACGTCGAAGAACGCCTGGCGCAGTGTCCCCCAGTCGGCCACCAGCGCGATCACGGCCATGGCGATGAACAGCACGGCGTACTGGATGCCGCGGAACAGCCGTGCCCGCCGCCGTCGGGACATGGGCATACGTGCAGAACTCCTCTGGTCAGCCGTTTGAATGCTTGAGGTCAGCTCTGCGGAGTGGTGCCGAACCACTTCTTGTAGATCTTGTCGTAACTGCCGTCGGAACGAGCCTCCTTGAGGACCTCGTTGGCCTTCTTGCGCAGTGAGTCGTTGCCCGTGCGGAAGCCGATTCCGTACTTCTCACCGGTGTCGAACTCCGCGGTCACCTCGGTGTCCGGGTTGTCCTTGATGTATTCGAAGAGCACGCCGTTGTCGTTGATGCCCGCGTCGACCTTGCCGGCCTTGACCGCCGTGAGCAGCAGGCCGACGTCCTCGTACTCCACGAGCTCCACGTCGAGGCCCTTGCTCTCCTTCTTGGCGTGGATGCCGCCGGTGGTGGCCTTCTGGTAGCCGAGCTTCTTTCCCTTGAGATCCTCGAAGGTCTTGTAGGGCTGCCCCTTCTTGGTGATCAGCGCCTGGGTGGCGTTGAAGTAGGGGTCCGAGAAGTCCATGACCTTGTCGCGCTCGTCGGTGATCGTCATGCCTGCGGCGGCCAGGTCGCACTTGCGGATGTTGAAGTCCTGGCCGGTTTCGATGCCCTCGAAGGGCGTGTTGACGATCTCCTGCTCGACCTTGAGTTCCTTGGCGACCAGGTCGACCAGATCCACGTCGAAGCCGACGATCTTGCCGTCCTTCTTCGACTGGAACGGCGGATAGGGCAGATGCGTGCAGGTCTTGATCTTGCCTGACGAGACGAGCTTGATCCCCGAGGCGCCCTTGTCGCCGTCGCTGTCGGACTTGGTGCTGGTGCAGCCCGCCATCAGCAGGCCGGCGGCTGCGGTCAGGGCTATGGCAGCCACCGGGGAACGAACGGACTTGGGGGGACGAGCGGACACAGGACCTCCAGGGCAGGCTCGAACCAGGGCGCGAGCGAGATCAACAGCGCTGTGTGCTGCGCAAGCTGCGGTGCATCCTGCCACCGGCCAGGGCTCTTGTCCCGCCCTCGGGATTGCGTATGGGTAACACACTCGATCTCCACTGCAGCAACTCCCCTGAGCGAGCAGTCACTTGCTCTGCGTCAGATCCCGAAACGAGCACTCTCGGTTGCAGCCGGGCAGGCTTCGCGATCTGCGGCGGGTGACCCTGAGAGCGAGGAGCGTCGAGTACCGCAATGGGCTTCTTCCAGGAGTCCTGCCGCATGCGCGGTCCGCTGGTACAACACGTAGCGCCCGTCTCTGACCTTGGTGACGAGGCGTGCGCGGTGCAGGGCGCTGAGGTGGTAGGAGACGGTGCCCGGGGCGTATCCGGTCCGGGCGGCGAGTTCCGCGGTGGACCGGGCGGTTTCGAGGTCCGCGAGCAAGGCCGCTCGGGCGTTGCCGACCACTTGCGCGATCTTTCCGGACCTGCGATCCCGGTCGGCTCCGATCCGCTGGGCGGGGTAGTAGAAGACGAATTGCCCGGGGGTGTCGACCTGGATGACGACGGCGGGCCGGCCGAGCACGCTGGGGGTGAGCACCAAGTCCCCTCCTGTGACCTCGACTTCGGCATCCCACGGCTTGGCGAGGGTGATCGCGTCGCCTGCCCAGGCCATGTCGGGGTGGAGTGCTCCGAGCGTCCGGCCGATGCCGTGGGTGGCGATGGCTGTCGCGCGGTGGGCGATGTCCTGATGGACGATCGAGCGCAGTTCGGGCCAGCCCTCGGCCAAGGTGTCGCGCCAGAACCGGGCGAGGCCGTTGGCGAGACGGCGCTGCATCTTGCCCGACTCCGCGATCCGGCGGGTGGTGGCAAGGAGCGGCCTGTTCCAGTGGGTCCGGGTGTGGGTGAAGACCTGGGTCTCGAGGTCGGCCTGCGCCACGGCCTCGATCTGCGCGATCTGCTCGTCGATCAGGTCGCGGCGCTGTGCGTCCGTTCCCGGCTGAGGGGTGAGCAGGTCAGGTCTGTAGGTGTCGCCGTTCTGCGGCAACAGGTCTACGAGCAGGGCCACATCGGGATGGGCAAGTGACGCTCGGGCGAGTGATCCGGGATCCCCGAAGACCGGGTGCCGTCCCGACGCGGCGGTGAGTCTCAGCCACGCCATGGATTCCGAGGCGGGGGAAGGCGCCAACCGCGCCCTGGACACTGTATTGGCGTCTACACGCAGGGTCAGCACCGCCCGACGCTAGCAGGCGTCGCGACGGATTTGAACTGGCTCGAATGCTTTCCGGCCCGAGGTTCCCGCGTGGTGTGGTCGTGGTGCCGAACACGGCAGCGACGTTCACTGCCGGATCTGAGGCGGTCGCCTCCGCACGACGGTGAGATCGCGCATCCGGCACTCGAGGAACCAGGGAGTGGTTGTCATGGTGCAGTTGAAGGACGCATCGAAGGTGAAGAGCCGCACGAGGAAGGTCGGCGTGGCCGTGACCGCAGCCGTGTCGGTTGCCGGGTTGGCCTTCGCGGCGACACCCGCGACCGCCGTCGGCGCCGCTGCCGCCACCGTCTCGATCGACTATGGGGCGAGCTACTACAAAGGCACGGCCAGCTGGTCCAACCGGTCGGTCGGCATCGACGCATCGTTCAAGGCCAGCAACTGTCGGCGGGTCTACGCGCGGGCGTTCGCCGGCAGCACCTCACTGGACTTCAAGAGCAGCAGCACTTGGTGCAATCGATCCGGGCCGGCGGACTTCGCCCTTGCCGCGAACGTCGTCGGTGGGTCCGACAACATCTGGGTCTACATGACCGACGAGAACCAGAACTACCTCGCGGGACAGACCTGCTACCGCGCCGGCTACTGCATCGACGGCCTGCACTAGTACTGCAGCGGTCCATGTGGCGATTGTTCGTCAGCTGAGGGTCATATGGCGTCGTGTGGCGGTGTCGGCCGGGAAGGCAGCGCATCCCGGTTGATGCCGCACGCGACCGCGGTCGGGCCCTGTAGTCCCCATCCTGGAGATCGCATGAAGACTCATCTCACCGCCGCCCTCGGTTCCGTCGTGCTGACCGCGGGCACGTTGCTGGGCGCTCCCGCGGCCGGGGCGCAGACAGCCCCCTACCCGACCACCCCTTTCGACATCACGATCGGCGCCAGCTCCGTCCGTGGCACCCTGACTTGGCGCGACCGGTCGGTCGGGGCCGCCGGAACACACCGGACCGTCGGCTGCAGCAGGTTGTGGTTCAGCACGTACGGTGCCTCCGGCAAGGAACTGGACAGGCGGACCAGCGGCACTCGGTGCAACGTGACATACCAATTCAATGCCACGCTCCCCGCGGATGTGCCCGGCGGGGCGACGTCCGTCAGTATCTGCCTTGATGCGGACACGGCACTCAAGTGCGAGTGGTACGACCGGCCCTGACCCACCCGACCGGCCGGGCGCAACGCCCCCATGGGTGGGGGGTCTTCTTGCTCACCCGTCCGCGCGGGCCCCGGCGGGCCGGGCGGCGATCTCCCTCAGCAGGTTCATCACCGCTCGGGCCCGGGCGGTCTGGGCCACGCCACCCATGGAGACGATCTTGACTTCGAGTGGCGGCCCGCCGTCTCGTAGCCGCAGCTCCGCGACCTCGCCGCCGCCGTAGGTCTGGCTGGTCGACGGCCGCTGGTTGAGCACGGAGTAACCGAGTCCGCGCGCGACGAGCGAGCGCACGGTCTCGTAGCTGCGGGTGCGGTATCGCACGTCGGGTGCGGTGCCGGTGGCGGCCACCAGCGCGTGGAAGTAGTCGCGGCTGTGCGGGAGGTCGAGCAGGACGAGGGGCTCCGCGGACAGCTCGGCCAGCTCCACGCTGCCCTGCCCGGCCAGCGGGTGGTCGGCCGCGACGATGACGTAGGCCGGAGCGCGGGCGATCGTCTCGCTGTGCAGGTCCGGCTCGGACGACAGACCCAGGCCGTAGGTGAGGGCGAAGTCGATGCGTCCCGCTGCCAGGGCCTGGACGAGCTGGTCCGTCTCCGCCTCCACCACGTCGATCTCCATGCCGGGATGGCGCCGGGTGAACTCGCTGAACAGAGGCGGCAGATAGTACGGGGCCAGGGTCACGAAGCAGCCGACGGCCACGGGACCGGAGAGGGTCTCCCCGTCGCCCCGTGCCTCCCGGTGAACCTCGCGGGCCCGCGCCAACAGGTCCCGCGCCTGCTGTTGGAGCCGCTCCCCGGCGGGGGTCAGGGTCAGGCCCCGGCCCCGCCGCCGGATGAAGAGCTGCACCTGGAGATCCTGCTCCAGGTTGTGGATGGCGGCGGACACGGCCGACTGGGCGATGTGCAGCTCGGCCGACGCCTCGGTCATGGAGCCACGCTCGGCGGCCACGAGGAAGTAGCGCAGCTGAACGAGGGTGAAACCCAGCGGTGACGTCATACGAGACCCTTGCGCCCGGTGAACGGTGTCCGCACCGACCCTATGCGGCGCCGCCTCCTAGACCCGCTCCGCGGCGGGCGCGCGGGACTTGTCGGGCGTGCGGGAGACCTCATCGGGGGAAACGTCCTCGGGGCGCAGCAGCGTGGTGCCGACGGTCTCCTTCAGGGTCAGGGCGGCGATCAGGCCGCCCACGGCGAACACCATCAGGTACGGACCCGGCACCAGGGTGCTGCCCGTCGCGGAGATGAGCACGGTCATCAGGTAGGGCACGGTCCCGGCGAACAGCGCCGCGGTGATGTTGTACGCGACGGAAAGACCGCTCTGCCGGGTGCGGGTGGGGAAGATCTCCGCCGACCACACCGCGTAGGTCCCCAGGATCGCCGCCAGGATCACGCCGAGCACGAGGCCGGCGGCCCAAGTGCCCGCGAGGCCGGTCCGCATCAGGAGGAAGGCCGGGGTGGACAGCACCAGCAGGGCCAGCGTCGCCCCGATGAACACCGGCTTGCGTCCCACCCGGTCGGAGAGCGCGCCGAACAGCGGCACGAGCACCAGACCCATCAGCGAGATGGCGGTGGACAGCAGGGCCGCGTTGTCCGCCGAGTGGCCCAGGTGGTCGGTCTCGTAGGTGACGAGGTAGGTCAGCACCGCGTAGAAGGGGACGTGCATGGCCGCCATCAGCCCCGCCGCCTGGAGCAGTTCGCGCTTGTGGGAGCGGAGCAATTCCCTGGCGGGGCTGCTGGGCACCGCGTCGTTGGCTTCGAGCGCCCGGTACTCCGGGGTGTCCTCGATCTTGCTGCGGATGACGAAGCCGATGATGCCGAGGGGCGCAGCGATCAGGAAGGGGATGCGCCAGCCCCAGGCGGTGAGCTGGCTCTCGTCGAGCGCGGTGGACAGGACGAGGAAGACGAACGAGCCGGCGAGGAAGCCGAGCAGGGAGCCGACCTCCAGCCAGCTCACGCCGAATCCGCGCCGGCGCCGTGGCGCGCTCTCGGCGAGGAAGCTGGCCGCGCTGCCGAACTCGCCGCCCGCGGCGAAGCCCTGGATCAGGCGCAGCACCACCAGGAGCACCGGAGCGGCGACGCCTATCGAGTCGTAGCCGGGAAGCAGACCGATGGTCAGGGTCGCGCCCGACATCATGAAGATGACCAGTGACAGGGTGCGCTTGCGGCCGATCCGGTCGCCCAGCGGCCCGAAGACCAGCGCGCCGATGGGCCGGATGCCGAACGAGACGGCGAACACACCGAACACGGCGAGCAGCCCGGTCGTGGCGTCCCCGGCAGGGAAGAACACGGTGGCGACCGTGCCGGCGAGATAGGCGTAGGCGGCCCAGTCGAACCAGTGCACGAACACGCCCACGGCTCCCGCTGCGACGCTCCTGCGCAGTGCGACCACGTCGGTGGCCGGTTCGGCCTCGGTCGTCGTGGCACTGCTGTCACGCGTGGACATACGCGCCTCCTTGGGGAAAAGGGGTTCCGAAGCTGGAGCTGTGCGGGTTCCGCCGATGTCGTCGCGTCAGGGCCGGGGAGGTGCGGCAGTGCTCCGGGCCACGCCGGTCCAGGCCAGCGCGACGGCACCGTCGAGCAGGGCACGCTCGGCCGGTCCGCCCACGCAGTGGGCGGCGAACTCGTGCTGGTGGTTGGTGGCGGGCAGGGAGCCGATGCCGATGTACGGGTGGATCGCCGGGACGACCTGCGAGACGTTGCCCATGTCGGTGGAGGCGCGGTTCATGCGCGCCGCCTGGCCGGGAGGTGCGAACTCCCTTCCCAGGGCGAGGGCGTTGGCCCGGTAGTGCCCAAGGGCGGTCTCGTCCGTGCGGAACTCCGCGTAGGGCTTGCTCTCCGGCTCGATCACCAGGTCGCAGCCGGTGGCGAGGGCGCCCGCCTCGAAGGCCCGCATGACGCGCGGTTCGAGCTCGGCCAGTTCGGCGAGCGTCTCGGCACGGACGTACCAGCGCCCGCTCGACCGTTCGGGGATGGCGTTCGGGGCGGCCCCGGCGTGCGTCACCACGCCGTGCACGCGTGCCGTACCCGGCAACTGCTGGCGCAGCAGACCGATGGCGACCTGGGCCACGGTGAAGGCGTCGGCCGCGTTGATCCCGGCCTCCGGGTACGCGGCGGCGTGCGCGGACTTCCCGGTGTAGAACACCTTGGAATGGCTGACGGCGAACGGGCGCGCCTCGGCGACGTCGACCGGCGCCGGGTGCACCATCATCGCGAGGTCCACGCCGGTGAAAGCTCCCCGGTCGAGCATCTCGATCTTGCCGCCGCCGCCCTCCTCGGCCGGGGTGCCGTAGACCTCCACGGTGAGCCCGGCGTCGTCGGCGACGGCGGCAAGGCCCAGGGCCGCGCCGACCGCACTCGCCGCGATGAGGTTGTGGCCACACGCGTGGCCCAGGCCCGGCAGCGCGTCGTACTCGGCGCACAGCGCGATCCGGACCGGACCGCTGCCGAACCGGGCGAGGAAGGCGGTGTCCAGGCCGAGGTAGGACGGGGTGACGTCGAATCCGGCGCGGTCGAGGAGTTCTGGTACCGCGGCGGCGGCCCGGTGTTCCTCCCAGGCGGTCTCCGGGTCGGCGTGCAGCCGCTCGGAGAGGCCGATCAGCTCCTCGGCGTGCCGGTCGACCGCGTGCCGCGCCGCCTCCTTCATCGCCCCCATCACAGGTCTCCCGGAACGCCGTACGAGGGAGAACCGGCGGGGTCGAGTCCGCGCCGCACGTAGTCGTCGCGTTGCGGCAGCCAGATGCCGAGCAGGTCGCCGAGCCGGTCCAGGGGGTCATCGGCCCAGTCCACCCGCAGGTCGGTGACCCGCCAGCCGACGTCCGCGACGACCGCCATTCCGGCGGAGTGCACCGGCCCTTCCTCGCCACCGGCCGCGACGGCGGCCTGCATAGCGGTGAGCAGCCGCTCCTCCAACTCCCCCGTGGCGGCGGCGTACGCGTCGATGAGTACGCCGGGAACGTGCTCGCCGGACAGCATGTTGCCGGCCGCGACCGCGCCGTCCGCGGTGGCCGACGCGAAGGTGCCCAGGGTGTGCGGGCCACTGAAGGCGACGCCCGGTCCTGACCGGCCGAGGACGGTCAACTGCCGGTAGGCGATGGTCTCCTGGTTCCCCGCGGCCCCGGTGACGTCCGCCAGGGCGCGTTCGGCGTCGCCGTGGTCCGCCAGGCCCTCCAGGAGGCTGGTGCCGAGCGTGGGGTCGGTGATGTTCTGCGACGTCGCCGCGCCGACGCCCGGCCGCAGATGGACGACGCGGGCGGCGACCGCCGGACTCGACGAGCTGGCCGCGATGCCGAACCGCTCGCCGTCCCGGACCACCAGAGAGAACGTCATGCCTGCTCCCCCTCGACCGGTACGGCTCCCTCAGGAAGTACGGCGACGGCATCGATCTCGCACAGCCACTCCGGCCGGGCGAGGGCGGACACCACCAGGCCGGTGGAGATCGGGTGGACGCCCTTGGTCCAGCGGCCCACCGTGCGGTACACCGCCTCGCGATAGCGCGGGTCGACCAGGTAGATGGTCAGCTTGACCAGGTGCTCCATCCGGCCGCCGGCCTCTTCGAGCAGCATCTTGATGTTCGCCATGGCCCGCTCGGCCTGCGCCTCCACGTCGCCGATGCCCACGGACTCACTGGTGTCGAGGTCCTGGCCGATCTGGCCCCGGACGTACACCGTGTCGCCCGCGACCACGGCCTGGCAAAGGTCGTTGTCGAGGTTCTGCTCGGGATAGGTGTCGCGGGTGTTGAAGGGACGGATGCGGGTGTGTCCGCCGGCGACGATCGGGGGCTTGGGCCGGGGGCCCTGGTCCGGGGAAGTCATCGTCTGCTCCTCAGGTGTTGGGGGTGGCCGACGCGGCGCCGGTCCGGTCGGCGCCGCGGTAGGCGAGGTAGCCCCGCCGGGTCGCGATGTGGTCGGCGACGTACCGGGCGTCGTGCCAGACACCCCAGATGAAGCTGGAGCCGCGGCGGGAGAGCCAGGGCAGGCCCAGGAAGTAGACGCCGGGTTCGCCGGAGACTCCGCGCCGCTGCTCCGGGCGGCCGTTCTCGTCGAAGGCGTCGACGTCCAGCCAGCCGTAGTCGGTGGCGAAGCCAGTCGCCCAGACGATCGAGGTCACGCCGGCCGCTGCCAGGTCCAGTTCCAGGCGTGGGTCGGTCACGCTCGCCGGGTCCTCCCCGAGGAGATGGGCCTGCGGCTCCTCGGGCAGGTCGAGACCGTTGCGCTCCACGTACTCGTCGGCCGCCCGGAGCAGGGCGAGGTACTTCTCGTCGCCGAGCGCGATGTTCGTGGCGAGATCGGGCGCGAAGCGCAGGACGCCGTCCTCGCAGGACGCGGTCATCCCGAGCAGCTCGACACCGTCGGCGGCCAGGGCACGGAAGTCCACGGTGTGTCCGCCGCGTGCGCCACTGACCGCGATGGTCACGTGCTCGGCGCCCTGCGGGGGCGTCTCCGCGTCCCAGAGCCCGAGCACGCCGAGCCACCAGCAGAAGTCCCGCCCGCGGTACTCACGCGGAGGGCGGTCGTGGGGGCCGACGGAGAGGAAGGTACGGCGCCCGGAGCGACGCAGCTCGTCGGCTATCTGCACCCCCGAGGAGCCGGCCCCGACCACCAGGACCGCACCTTCGGGCAGCTGCTCCGGGTTGCGGTAAGCGCTGGAGTGGATCTGAACGGGGACGGCGTCGTCCGGAACGATGGGCGGGAAGACGGGCCGCTGGAACGCCCCGGTCGCCACCACGACGAAGCGCGCGTCGATCGAGCCCTGCGACGTCTCCACCCGGAAGCCCTCTCGCCCCGTGTGCCGGCGCACGTGGGTCACCTCGACGCCGCAGCGGACCGGCGCACCGATCTTCTCGGCGTACGCGGTGAAGTACTCGGCGACCTGCTCCTTCGAGGCGAAGCCGTCGGGGTCGACGTCGGTGAACTCGAGGCCGGGGAAACGGTCGTGCCACGCGGGCCCGTTCGCCACCAGGGAGTCCCACCGCTCCGAGCGCCACCGCTCGGCTATGCGGTGCCGCTCCAGCACGACGTGCGGCACTCCGTGAGCCCCGAGGTGCTCACTGGCCGCCACGCCCGCCTGGCCGGCTCCGACGACGACAACTTCGGTTTCTTCGCTCGGCACTTCATCCTCCACTCAGACGGCAGTTCATCTCGGTGTCGCGTTGACGGTGCTGCCGTGCGAGACATCCTTGAATGCACGTGAAGCCCTGTCCAACAGATGTTTCCGTTGCAGGCGATCGCATTTTCAGATGTGGGTTTCAGAGGCGTGCGCGTGCCGCGAAGAAACATCTTTGGACATACCTATCTGTGGAGAGGTACTGTCGCGTCATGCCCGATTCCAGCGCGTCCGCCCAGGACCTCGACCGTGTGGCCTCAGCGCTCGCGGCGAGCCTGCCCGCGCTGAACCGTGCCCTCGACCGGCACGTGGGCCGCGACTTCGCGCTGCCCAAGCCTCCGGAGGCCCAGCTCGCGCTGTTGCGCCTCGTGGCGCAGGAGGAAGGCGTCACCGTACGTGAGGCCGCCGACTCCCTGTTGATGCGGCCGAACAACGTCAGCGCCCTGGTGTCCCAGCTCACCGAGCAGGGCCTCCTTGAGCGGCGGCAGGACGCGGACGACAAGCGGATCGCGCATCTGCATCTGACCCCCCGCGCCCAGCGCGAGCTGGCCGAGGTCCGGCGCCTCGAGGGTGAACACCTCGCCCGCGCCCTGCAGTTCCTCACCCAGGGCGAGCGCGATGCCCTGGGGTCGGCCGTCGGCGCGCTCGCCTCGCTGACGCGGCAACTGCACGTCGCGCCCTCGGCGGAGTAGACCCGCACGACTCACGTCACGGGGTCGGCATCGCCCTGCCCCCCGACACCGCGCACGGTTCTCCGCGGGCCCGGCAACAGCACGGCGCTGCCCGCGCGTTCCCTCGCGTTTTCTCTACGTATCTCTCAGCACAGACAAGGCACCCTCATGCCGTCCACCACCGTGGATCACTCCCCCCTGCCCGCGCACTCCCCGCCGGAAGCGGCGGCCCCCACGGGCAGGCGCGCCAACCCCTGGCTGACGCTCGTCGCCGTCGCCTTCGGTCTCTTCATGGTTCAGCTCGACGCCTCCGTCGTCGCCATCGCGAATCCGGAGATCGGCCGCGCCCTCGACGCGTCCACCGCGGACCTGCAGTGGGTGACCAACGCCTACCTGCTCGCCCTGGCCGCCTCCCTCATCCTGGGCGGCAAGCTCGGTGACCGCTTCGGTCGCCGCACGTTCTACCTCGTCGGCGTCGTCGGGTTCACGCTCGCCTCGGTCGCCATCGGCCTCTCCGGTTCCGTCGACGGTGTCATCGTCTTCCGGGCGGTGCAGGGATTCTTCGGCGGCCTGCTGATGCCCAACACCCTGGGCCTGCTGCGCACCGCGTTCCCGCCGCGCAAGTTCGGTATGGCGGTGGGCATTTGGGCCATGGTCTCGGCGGTGTCGACCGCGCTGGGGCCGATCGTGGGCGGACTGCTCCTGGAGAACGTCTCCTGGGAGTCCGTCTTCTACATCAACGCCCCCATCGGCGTGATCGCCGTGCTGGTCAGCGCCGCCGTGCTGCCGCAGAGCAAGAACGCGGGCAAGGGCGACGCGGGGCGGGAGCGCTTCGACGTCCTCGGGGTCGTGCTGCTGGCCGTCGCGTTGCTGTGCGTGGTCTTCGGCGTCGTCAAGGGAGAGACCTGGGGCTGGGCCTCCGCGGGGACCCTGGGGTCGGCCGGCGTCGGCGTACTGCTTCTGGGGGTCTTCGGCTGGTACGAGAACCGCGTCCCGCATCCGCTGCTGCCGATGCGGCTCTTCCGCAGCCGGGCGCTGACCACCGGCACGGTCATCACCGCCCTGAACTTCTTCGTCATGCTCGGCGTGATCTTCTTCGTGATGCTGTACCTGCAGAACGTGCGCGGCTTCTCGCCGGTCGAGGCCGGTGTGCGCACCCTGCCGCTCAGCCTGGCCTCCCTGGTGGCCTCCCCGCTGGGCGCCGCGCTCACCGCGCGGTTCGGACCGCGCCTGACGATGCCGCTCGGCATGCTGCTCCAGGCCGCCGCCGCCTTCGGCATGCTGACCTGGGACACCAGCTCGTCGTACGCCACGATGTGGCCGCCGTTCATCGCGCTCGGCCTCGGCGTCGGCATGGTCCTTTCCGCGTCCTCCGACGCCATCGTCGGCCAGGCCCCCGTCCAGGACGCGGGCGTGGCCGGCGGGCTGCAGGCCACCGCCCTGCAGATCGGCGGCGCGCTCGGCACCTCCGTCCTCGTCTCGCTCATCAGCAGCCGGGTCGGCTCGACGCTGACCGGTGAACTGACCGGCGCGGGCGTCCCGCACCCCATGGCGGCCGGGCTCCACAAGGCCGAGGACGCGGTGGCGATGGGCGCGGCACCGGTCTCGGCCGACATGCCCGCGCAGCTGCGGTCGGCGGTCGTGGAGGGCAGCGGCCAGGCGTTCATGAACGGCGTGCACACCGCCGTGACGGTGACCGGGGTGCTGTGTCTGCTGGGCGCCGCGGGTGCGGCGGCCGGCCTGCGGCGCACTTCTGCCGCACGGCACTAGAACCCGGGCCTGCGAAAAGGGCGCCGGACGGAGGGGCAACTTCCCTCTGTCCGGCGCCCTTGCCGCTTGTTCTACGCCGCCACCTGCACCGGCTTGACCGCGAACTGGGTGCGGTAGAGCTCCGCGTACCGGCCTTCCACCGCGAGCAGTTCCTCGTGCGTCCCGCGCTCCACGATCCGCCCGGCCTCGACGACGAGGATCTGGTCGGCGGACCGCACCGTCGAGAGCCGGTGCGCGATGACGATCGCGGTGCGGCCCTCCAGTGCCTCGGCGAGGGCTTCCTGGACCGCGGCCTCCGAGGTGTTGTCGAGGTGCGCCGTGGCCTCGTCGAGGATGACCACCCGCTGCTGGGCGAGCAGCAGCCGGGCGATCGTCATGCGCTGGCGCTCGCCGCCGGAGAGCCGGTAGCCGCGCTCGCCGACCACGGTGTCGAGGCCGTCGGGCAGGGAGCGTACGAGGTCTTCGAGGCGGGCCCTGCGCAGGACGTCCCACAGATCGTCCTCGGTGGCATCGGGCCGGGCGAGCAGCAGGTTGGCGCGGACCGACTCGTGGAAGAGGTGGCCGTCCTGCGTGACCATGCCGAGCGTCCGGCGCATCGAGGCCGCGGAGAGGTCGCGGACGTCGACTCCGCCGATGCGCACGGCCCCGCCGTCCGTGTCGTACAGGCGGGGAAGCAGTTGCGCGATGGTCGACTTGCCCGCGCCGGACGATCCGACGAGCGCGACGGTCTGACCCGGCTCGGCGCGGAAGGAGAGGCCGTGCAGGACTTCCTCGCCGCCCCGGGTGTCGAGGGACGCGACCTCTTCGAGGGAGGCCAGGGAGACCTTGTCGGCGGACGGGTAGCCGAAGCGGACGTCGTCGAACTCCACCGCCACCGGGCCGGCGGGCACCTCGCGGGCGTCCGGCTTCTCGTCGATCAGCGGCTTGAGGTCCAGTACCTCGAAGACCCGCTCGAAGCTGACGAGCGCGCTCATGACCTCGACCCGCGCTCCCGCCAGGGAGGTCAGCGGCGCGTAGAGGCGGGTCAGGAGCAGGGCCAGGGAGACGATCGCGCCCGCCTCCAGGGTGCCGTTCAGGGCGAAGTAGCCGCCGAGGCCGTAGACGAGGGCCAGCGCGAGGGCGGAGACCAGGGTGAGCGCGGTGATGAAGGTGGACTGTGCCATGGCCGTGCGGACACCGATGTCCCGCACCCGCCGGGCCCGCGTGGCGAACTCCTCCGACTCGGCGCCGGGCCGCCCGAAGAGCTTGATGAGGGTGGCGCCCGGGGCGGAGAAGCGCTCGGTCATGCGCGTGCCCATGGCCGCGTTGTGGTGCGCGGCCTCGCGCTGGAGCTTGGCCATCCGGGAGCCCATGCGGCGGGCGGGCACGATGAAGACGGGGAGCAGGACGAGCGCGAGCAGCGTGATCTGCCAGGAGAGCTTCAGCATGACGGCCAGGGTCAGGAGCAGCGTGACCACGTTGCCGACGACTCCGGAGAGCGTGTTGCTGAACGCGCGCTGGGCGCCGATCACGTCGTTGTTCAGGCGGCTGACCAGGGCGCCGGTGCGGGTGCGGGTGAAGAAGGCGACCGGCATGCGCTGTACGTGGTCGAAGACGGCCGTCCGCAGGTCGAGGATCAGCCCCTCCCCCAGGTTCGCCGACAGCCAGCGGCCGAGCAGTCCGAAAGCGGCCTCGGCGACGGCGATGGCGGCGATGAGCAGTGCGTACCGGACGACCAGCGAGGAGTCGCCGTCCTTGACGATCACGTCCACGACACTGCCCGCGAGGACGGGGGTCGCCACCGCGAGCAGCGCGGTGATGATGCTCAGGAGGACGAAGTAGACGATGCGGCGCTTGTGCGGACGGGAGAAGGTCCCGATGCGGCGCAGGGTGGCGCGGGCGAAGGGACGGCGGTCCTGCTCGGCGTGCATGACGCTCTGCAGCTGGGTCCAGGCTGTCGTTTCCATGCTCATGAGAAGAACGTAGAACCTCAAGTTTCCTTGAGGTCAAGCGTTGGGAGCGAGACACCCGAACGAGACCCCGCGCGTCACGGCCGCCTCCCTTGACCCGCGTGTAACAGGAACGTACTTTCGCTTCAACTCTTGTGGCCATCACAGAGGTTGTCGACTTCCTGATGCGAGAAGGCGAACACATGCGAGAGCTACGAAGGCGTACTCTGCTGTCCGCGATCGGCGGCACGGCCGTCGCGGGGGGCGGCTTCACCGCCGCCGGCACCGGGATCGCCCAGGCCGCGCCACGACGACCGAGGCCCACGAGCACAACCGGCCCTCTCGACCCGAAGATCACCAAGCTGCTCGACCGTATGACTGTCGAAGAGAAGCTGGGTCAGCTGCAGCAGCTCCCCTGGTCGGTCAGCACGGGCCCCGGGGGCAGCGAGACCAAGGACGTCGAGGACGCCGCGCGCGCCGGACGGCTCGGTTCGGTCCTGAACATCTTCGGCGCCAAGAGCAGCAACGCCTTGCAGCGCATCGCGGTGGAGGAGTCCCGGCTCGGCATTCCGCTGCTCTTCGGCCTCGACGTCATCCATGGCCTGTGGACCACGTTCCCGATCCCCCTCGCCCAGGCGTCGAGCTTCGACCCGGAGGTCGCGAGGCGGGACGCCGAGGTGTCGGCGAAGGAGTCCCGCTCGAACGGCGTGCACTGGACGTTCTCGCCGATGATGGACGTCACGCACGAGCCGCGCTGGGGCCGGATCGCCGAGGGCTGCGGCGAGGACCCGTATCTCACGACGGCGTTCGCGGTGGCCAAGGTCGAGGGCTACCAGGGCGAGAGGGGTTCAGGACTCGACGCCAAGGACCGCGTCGCCGCCTGCGCCAAGCACTTCGTCGCGTACGGCGGCGCCGAGGGCGGCCGGGACTACAACACGGTCGACGTGTCGGAGTCGCGCCTTCGCAACCACTATCTGCCGCCGTTCAAGGCCGCGTTGGACGCGGGCGTGGCCACGGTGATGGCCTCCTTCAACACCATCAGCGGCGTACCGGCCCACGGCAACTCCCACACGCTCACCGACGTGCTGAGCAAGGAGTGGGGCTTCGACGGCTTCGTCGTCAGCGACTGGAACGGCGTCGACGAACTCGTCGCGCACGGCTTCGCCGAGGACGGCGCCGACGCGGCACGCCTCGCGCTGAACGCCGGCGTCGACATGGAGATGGCCAGCACGGACCTGGCCAAGCATGGCAAGAAGCTGCTGCGGAGCGGAAGGATCAGCGAGCGGCGCCTCGACGAAGCGGTCTCGCGCATCCTGCGCCTGAAGTTCGCGCTCGGGCTCTTCGACCATCCGTACGTCGACGAGGGCGCCGCCATCGACAAGCCGTCCGCCGAGGCCCGCCGGGCGGCCCGCGAGACCGCCGCCCGCTCGATGGTGCTCCTGAAGAACGAGGGCAAGGCGCTCCCGCTCAAGAAGACCACCGGGTCGATCGCGGTCGTCGGCCCGTTCGGCGACTCCGACGACCTGCTCGGCACGTGGACGTTCCCCGGCGCGGCGAAGAGCTTCCCCTCGGGAAAGATCCTCGCCGCGGTGAAGGCCGCCGTTCCGCGGGCGAAGGTGACGTACGCGAAGGGCGTGGACCCAGCGGGCGAGGACACCGGAGGCATCCCGGCGGCGGTCTCGGCGGCCAAGAAGGCGGACGTCACCGTCGTCGTGGTCGGCGAGCCGCCGGCGATGAGCGGCGAGGCCGCCGCACGCGGCGACATCAGCCTGCCGGGCGGGCAGGAGAAGCTGATCGAGGCGATCGCCGGGACGGGCAAGCCGTTCGTGGTGGTCCTGGTCAACGGCCGGCCGCTGACCGTCGGCGGCTGGCTGAAGTCGGCACCGGCCGTCCTCGAGGCCTGGCACCCCGGACTTGAGGCGGGCAACGCCATCGCTGACGTGCTGTTCGGCGAGGTCGATCCGGGCGGCAAGCTGCCCGTGTCGTTCCCGCGGACGGTCGGCCAGATTCCCGTGCACTACAACCACGAGTCGACGGGCCGCCCGTACAACGCGGACAACAAGTACACGTCCAAGTACCTCGACCTGCCCCCGGGCCCGCAGTTCGCCTTCGGGCACGGGCTCTCCTACACGTCCTTCGAGCTCGGCGAGCCGAAGCTGAGCCGCGACCGGGTGTCGGCGCGGGCGCTGCGCGAGGGCGACACCCTGGAGGTCTCGGTCGGCGTGCGCAACACGGGCGACCGCACGGGCGACGAGGTCGTCCAGCTGTACGTCCACGACATCGCGGCGAGCATCGCGCAGCCGGTGCGCAAGCTGCGCGGCTTTCGCCGGGTGACACTGAAGGCGGGCCGGTCGACGACCGTCCGCTTCCGCCTCCGCGCCGAGGACCTCGGGTTCTGGACGAACGCGCGGGACGGCGAGTTCCGTGTCGAGGAGGGGGCGGTGGACCTCTACGTCGGCAACAGCTCGGAGGCCACGGCGAAGAAGAGGCTGACGATCACGTAACCACCGCGGAGAAGCGCCGGGCCCCTGGCGGGCCCGGCTCCTCGCGGATCAGCCGGATCAGCCGGATCAGCCGAGTTCGAGCGTGGTCACGCCGAAGACCCGCTCCCCTGCCATCTCCCGCACCGGGCCGGTGTACATACGGGCGGTCGGGAACGTGGGCTTCATGCCGCGGGCCTCGGCGAGGGCGACGGCGTGCGGCTGGGTCTCGGGGACGTCGATGACGACAGGAGTGTCGTCCGCCTCCGCCGTCAGCGCGTCGAAGAGTTCCTCCGCGTCGGCGCGCGTGTCCGCGAACAGGGGTCCGATGCGCAGGGCGCCGTGGGCCGGGCGGAGCACGCCGTATCCGGTGATGGTGCCGTCGACGATCCGGGCGAGGGCGCGGTGCCCGGGAGCCGTCAGCCAGGACTCCAGGAAGCTCGGGCGGTCCGCGGGGTAACTCGCGGCGTCGTACGCGGTGATGGCGCGCAGACCCGCCGCCTCGACCGGCAGGACCCGTGCGGGACGCGGGCCGCCGCCGGGCAGGGAGCCCACGTACCGGATGGTGTGGTGGGCGAGCTCGAAGCCCGAACGGCGGTAGTTGTCCTGCTGGGCGACCACGCCGTCGAGGCCGACGGTGCGCTTGCCCGCGTGGGCGATGGCCGTGCGCCAGGTGGCGAGGCCGTGGCCGCGTCCTCGCTGGTCCGGGCGTACGAGGTAGAAACCCAGGAAGGCGTACACCTCGTCGTAGTTCACGACCGAGATCGCGGAGACCGGCTCGCCGTCGATGCGGCCGATGAAGAAACCGTCGGGGTCCTGCGCGAAGAAGGAAGGGCCGTCCCGCAGGCCCGGATTCCAGCCCTCGTCCGCCGCCCACCCGCTGACGACCTGCCAGTCGTCGAGCGTCGCCCGCGAGACGGTGAGCCGCCCAGGGACCGAATCTGTCATCGCTGCACCCTTCGTGAAACGGAGGGGACTACCCCTCGCACCGGAACCATCCTTCCCGACTCCTCACGCCGATACCCGAGTCATAAGCGCTCCTTTCAGGGGTGCTTGGGTCCGGTATCGGGATGATTCGAGCCCAATATCCGCTGCGGAGGGACTCCCCGGCGGAGCCCTGGGAGGCTGGTCAGGGGCCGCGAGACCAACTGTCCGGTCATTTCTGGCCTTTTCCCAACTAGCACTCATAAATGACCCCTTGCGGTCATGGAACACCCCGAAGACGATCGGCGTCGCATGCCATCGCGGCAGCCGCGAAAGACCGTTCTTCCAGGAGGTTCCAGTGAACGACCGGCTCGCACTCGGTCCGGATGCCGCACGGCAACTGGCGACGACGACCAAGACCACTCCCCAGATGCGCGGCATCACCCCGCGCTATCTCCTGCGCGCCCTGCCCTGGGTGGACGTCGAGTCGGGCACCTACCGGGTTAACCGCCGCAGGACGTTCGTGCTCGGCGACGACCGCGTCACCACGTACGAGGAGAGCGGCTCGCAGCGTGTCGTGCCCGGCGACTTACGCGAGGTCCCCTATCTGCGTGACGCCGACGACGCGCTGCTCGCGGAGCTGGCGGGCGCCTTCACCGAGGTCCCCTTCGAGGCCGGGCAGGTACTCGCCCAGGAGGGCGACCCCGCCGACCGGCTGTGGGTGGTCGTGCACGGCAGGGCCGAGAAGCGGATGACCGGACGCTACGGCGAGGACGCGCTGCTCGAGGTCATCGGCGACGGCCAGTTCTTCGACCTCGGCGCGTGGACCAGGACCCAGCCGATGCCGTACCGCGTCAAGGCGCTCACCCCGGGCCTCGCGCTCTGCGCGGACCGCGGCGCACTGGCGCGGCTCGCCGACCGGGACGAGGCGCTGGGCGGCGCGATCACCGCGTATTGCGACGGGGACACCATGACGCCCGGCGCCGAGGTGCCGGTGGATCTGACCGCCGGGCATGTCGGGGAGCCGGATCTGCCGGGGACGTTCGTCGACTACGAGGACGCGCCCCGCGAGTACCACATGACGCTGGCGCAGACGGTGCTCCGCGTGCACACCCGGGTCGCCGACCTCTACAACGGGCCCATCGACCAGACCCGCGCGCAGTCCAACCTGACCGTCGCGGCGCTGCGGGAGCGGCAGGAGGCCTCGCTCCTGAACCACCCGGAGCACGGCCTGTTCCACAACGTCTCCGCCGGCCAGCGGGTCCAGGCACGCACCGGCGCCCCGACGCCCGACGACCTGGACGAACTCCTGACGCGGGTCTGGAAGCAACCCGGCTTCTTCCTCGCCCACCCCAGGGCCATCGCCGCCTTCGGCCGGGAGTGCACGCGGCGCGGCGTGCCCCCGGTGACGGACAACCGTTACGGCAGCCCGCTCCTGACCTGGCGTGGCGTTCCGCTGCTCCCCTCGGACAAGGTGCGCTTCTCGGGCGGCCTGGGCACCGGCCTCGGCACCACCGAGATCCTGCTGATGCGCACGGGCGAGGCCGAGCAGGGCGTGGTAGGGCTGCGGCCTTCGGGCGTCCCCGACGAGGTCGAACCGGGCCTGTCCATGCGGAACATGGGCGTCGACCAGAAGGGCATCACGTCGTACCTGATGACGGCGTACTTCAACACCGCGGTCCTGGTCGAGGACGCCATCGCCGTCCTGCAGAACGTCGAGGTGTCCAACTACCATGACTATTCCTGACGTCACGACACTCGGGGCGGGCGTCCCGGGGCTCCGGGGCGTGACCCCGGCAGCCACGGCCCCCGCTCCGAGCGCCCTCCCGCAGCTGCAACCCCCGGGGTTCTCGCCCGAGTCGGCCCGCCAGGACATCCCGATCCTGCACCGCACCGTCAACGGCCACCCCCTGGTCTGGCTCGACAACGGCGCCACCACGCAGAAACCGCGCCAGGTCATCGAGGCGCTCGGCGCCTTCTACGGCACCGCGAACTCCAACATCCACCGCGGCGCGCACACCATGGCGCGCGAAGCGACCCAGATGTACGAGGCGGGGCGGGCCGCGGTCGCCGGGTTCCTCGGGGCGGGGTCGCCGGACGACATCGTCTTCGTGCGCGGCACGACCGAGGCGATCAACCTGGTGGCCCAGAGCTGGGGGCGGGCCAACCTCGGGCCCGGGGACGACATTCTGGTGGCCGTCCTCGAACACCACTCCGACATCGTGCCGTGGCAGTTGATCGCGAAGGAGACCAGGGCCCGGGTCGTCCCGATCCCCCTGACCCCCGAGGGCGCGATCGACCAGGACGCCTACGCGGACCTCCTCTCGTCCCGCACCCAGCTCGTCGCCGTCAGCCACGCGTCGAACGTCCTCGGCACCGTCCCGCCCGTGAAGGAGATGACCGCCCTCGCACACCGCTACGGCGCCAGGGTCCTGGTGGACGGGGCACAGGCCGTCGCGCACTTCCCGGTCGACGTGCGGGATCTGGACGCCGACTTCTACGCCTTCTCGGGGCACAAGCTCTTCGCCCCGACCGGCATCGGCGCGCTCTACGCCAAACCGGAGGTCCTGCACGGCATGCGGCCGTGGCAGGGCGGCGGCAACATGATCGAGTCGGTCGACTTCACGCGGACCACGTTCGCGCCGGTCCCGCATCTCCTGGAAGCCGGCACGGGCCACATCTCGGGCGTGGTCGGCCTCCTCGCCGCGCTGAACTGGTTCACGTCCTTCGACCGGGACGCCGTGGCCGCGTACGAGAGCGCGCTCATGACGTACGCGCAACAGGCCCTTGCCACGGTGCCCGGCCTGGAGGTCCTCGGTTCGGCGCCCGAGCGGATCGCGGTCCTCACCTTCACCCTCGCGGGCCACGACCCGGCGGGCATCGCGGACTGGCTCGACCGCGACGGGATCGCCGTCCGCGCGGGCCACCACTGCGCCCAGCCCGCGCTCGCCCACTACGGCCTGGAGTCGGCCGCCCGCGCCTCGCTCGCCCTCTACAACACGTCCGAGGAGGTGGACCAGCTGGTGGCATCCTTGCGGCGGCTTCAAGCGGCCTAGGTTCAGAAGGGACCTGGCGTCGGGGGCCCGGTTTCCGCCGGGGCGTGGTCGGATAGGCGGCGTACATCGACTGAGCTTCTGGAGGCCAGGATGTTCGTCCCGTTCGGGGCCCTTGATTTTCTGGACCGCGCCACGGCCGTCTACGGGGACCGGGTCGGCATCGTCGACGAACCCGATCAGCCGGCCGAGCCCTGGGAAGGGCTCACCTATCGGCGCGTGGGTGAGCTGGCGCGGGCCCAGGCCGCCGGGCTCGACGCGCTCGGGGTGCCGCACGGCGCACGGGTGGCGGTGGTCTCGCCCAACAGCGCCCGGCTGCTGACGTCGTTCTTCGGCGTCAGCGGCCACGGCCGGGTCCTCGTGCCGGTCAACTTCCGCCTGTCGGCCGAAGAAGTGGGCTACATCGTCGGCCGGTCGGGCGCGAGCGTCCTGCTGGTCGACCCCGAACTCGAGGACCGTCTCTCGGGGGTGACCTGCAAGCACCGCTACACGCTGGGGGCGGACGCCGACAAACAGCTGTACCGCTTCGACACCGAACCCGAGCCCTGGCAGCACGACGAGAACGCCACCGCGACCATCAACTTCACCAGCGGAACGACCGCGCGCCCCAAGGGCGTTCAGATCACGCACCGCAACATCTGGGTGAACGCCCTGACGTTCGCGCTGCACGCCGGGGTCACCGACCGGGACGTCTACCTGCACACCCTGCCGATGTTCCACGCGAACGGCTGGGGCATGCCGTTCGCGATGTCCGGCATGGGCGCGCGCCAGATCGTGCTGCGCAAGGTGGACGGCGCGGAGATCCTGCGCCGGGTGGCCGAGCACGGCGTCACGGTGATGTGCGCGGCGCCCGCCGTGGTCAACGCGGTCCTTGCGGCGGCGCGGACGTGGGAGGGGGAGATCCCGGGGCGGGACCGGGTGCGCATCATCGTCGCGGGGGCGCCGCCGCCCACCAAGACCGTCGAGCAGGTCGAATCGGAGCTCGGCTGGGAGTTCATCCAGATCTACGGCCTCACCGAGACCTCACCCCTGCTCACCATCAACCGCACCCGCGCCGAATGGGACGGCCTCACCCCGCCGCAGCGCGCGGAGAAACTGGTCCAGGCCGGGGCCCCCGCACTGGGCGTCACGCTGCGCACGTCGGAGGAGGGCGAGGTCCTCGCCCGCTCGAACGTGATCCTGGAGGGCTACTGGGAGCAGCCGCAGGAAACCGCGCAGGCTCTGGAGGGCGGCTGGTTCCACACGGGCGACGGCGGGTCGATCGGCGCGGACGGCCATCTGACGATCAGCGACCGCAAGAAGGACGTCATCATCACCGGCGGCGAGAACGTCTCCTCGATCGAGGTGGAGGACGTCCTGTTCAGCCACCCCGCGGTCGCCGAGGTGGCCGTCATCGGGGTGCCCGACGACAAGTGGGGCGAGACCATCAAGGCCCTGGTCGTCCTCGCACCCGGCACACAGGCCACCGAGGAGGAGCTCATCCGGCACTGCAAGGAGCACCTCGCCGGGTTCAAGGCGCCGACCTCGGTGGAGTTCCGCGGCGAACTGGCCCGCACGGCCACCGGGAAACTCCAGAAGTACAAGCTGCGCGGGCCCTATTGGGAGGGTCACGAGCGCGGCGTCAACTGATCCTCGGCACTCCGGCTGTGCGGTGCGGCACTACCAGTCGGCGCTCGCGTTCGTCTCGCAGAGCTCGAAGACGGCCTCCCCGGTTTCCGGATCGGACCCGGCCACGGGCCGCACGCGCGCGCCGACCCACACGAGATGCGGCGAGGCGCCGACCACACGGCAGCGGAACACGAACCCCTCGGGGAAGCGGACGAGGGACTCGTTGCGTGCGGTGCCGGTGTAGCGGTTGACCACGCTGGACTGGACGACGACGCCTTCGCCGTCGCTCCGCTCGGACTCCAGATCACTGGACGCGCACACCGGACACAGCATGCGCCGGAAGGACGCGGTGCCGCACCACCGGCAGCGCTGGTAGATCATGCCGGTTCGCTCGTGCTCTGTCGGCGCGATGCTCAATTCCTGCTGGGACACGTCTCGACCCCCTGCATTGACCTGCACTCGGCTCGGATGCGCCGCGCTCGGCGTCGACGCATCCGCACCATATGGCACTGAGTGCCAATCGGTAAAGGTACTGAGTGCTACTCGCTTGTTCCGCCGCCGGCCGGAGCTCAGTCCTGACCGACGGATCAGTCCTGGCCGAGGGCCGACTCGACGCGCTGGACCACCCGCCACATGGGGGCACGCTTGGAGACCACCATGACGACGACCTCGTCACCGGCGCCGTCCGCCGCCTCGTCCCCGCCGGTGGCGCCGCTCCCCCACCCGTCCCGCACGAGTTCGAGCGCGTGGTCCACCGCCGCCTCGGCGTCACCGTCGCCGCCCGAACGCAGCCAGGAGCGCAGGGCGTTGTTGTGCGCGGCGACCACGGCGGCGGCGATCACCTCGGCGCGCAGGGAGCCGTCCTCGGCGTCGGCGTAGCGGCGGCGGAGATAGCCGGCCATGGTGCGTTCGTAGCGGCGCACCACGGAGAGTTCGTACGTACGAAGACCGGGGACCTCTTGCGTGAGGCGGTAGCGCTGCACGGAGAACTCGGGGTTCGTGGCGTACATCCGCAGCACGATCCGGGCCGCGTCGCACACGGCGTCCACCGGGTCGGCGCCGTCGGCCGCCTCGAGGAAGGCCGTCATGTCGGCCAGGCAGCTCTCGTGGTCGGGAAAGACGGCGTCCTCTTTGGACGGGAAGTACCGGAAGAAGGAGCGGCGCCCGACCCCGGCCCGCGCCACGATGTCGTCCACCGTGGTCTGCTCGAAGCCCCGCTCCAGGAACAACTGGAACGCCGCCTTGGCGAGCACCTCCCGCATGGGGGCCTTCTTCGCTGGTCCGCGCGCCTCAGTCATGCGGGGAACGTAGCATCGTGAGGGCCTGTCTGGCACTACGTACCTTTACAGGGGGTACTGAGTGCCATACCGTCGTCATAACGAACCACACCAGGTAGGAGAGCCGGCGTGAGCTTGAGGATCGTTGTCACCGTGAAGTACGTGCCTGACGCCACCGGCGACCGGCACTTCGCCGATGACCTGACCGTCGACCGTGATGACGTGGACGGCCTGCTGTCGGAGCTGGATGAGTACGCGGTCGAGCAGGCGTTGCAGATCGCGGACGAGGCGGACGAGGCGGAGATCACCGTGCTGACGGTGGGTCCCGAGGACGCCAAGGACGCGCTGCGCAAGGCGTTGTCGATGGGCGCGGACAAGGCGATCCACGTCGAGGACGACGATCTGCACGGCACGGACATCATCGGCACGTCGCTGGTGCTGGCGAAGGCGATCGAGAAGGCCGGCTACGACCTGGTGATCTCCGGTATGGCGTCGACCGACGGCACCGCGGGTGTGGTGCCGGCGCTGCTGGCCGAGCGTCTGGGGGTCCCGCAGGTGACGCTGCTGTCCGAGGTCTCCGTCCAGGACGGTGTGGTCAAGGGCCGCCGTGATGGTGATGCCGCCTCCGAGCAGTTGGAGGCGTCGCTGCCGGCCGTGGTGTCGGTCACCGACCAGTCGGGCGAGGCGCGTTACCCCTCCTTCAAGGGCATCATGGCCGCCAAGAAGAAG